>JAKLJY010000063.1 GCA_023150895.1 Myxococcota bacterium
AGAATCCCCCGGAACTTCATGGTCATCCTGAAACCTCGTACTCATCTTCCGTCTTTGGGTGCTTGCCCGGGCGGGCACGCGAACTCGCGCCGCCCGTGGCCACCGACTGCGTGCGGACCCTATTCGCTGCCCGGAGTCTGTTGCAACCCCGAGGCGCACCGCGGCGTCAGCGAGTCTGGCAGCGACAGCGCAGGTTCGGCGCCTCGTGCAGACAGCCGGCGGGCTCGCCCTGCGCGCACGGGGCGGCGGCGTCGGCAAAGAACCCGGCCAGGCAGGCGCTGCCGAACATCTGACACGTCGCGAGGCAGTTCGCCGCCGTCGAGACGAGGTCACAGAAGCGCTCCCCCGTGACGTGAACCCCCGCATCGCAGATCTGTGCGCCGCCGTAGCCCGGGCACTGGTCGACGACAGTCGTATCGCACATGCCGTTGGGGCGACAGATGCCGCTTTCTTCGCACGGTTGCCCCTCGCCGGCGGGCGCGAGCGTACCGGGCGTGGTGTCGACACAGCCCTCGATGACCTCGCAGGCGCTCCCTGCGCGCACCGTCTCGGTCGGTCGGACGTCCCCGCACGAGACCGGATCGGGCACCGACTTGCATTGCCCCGGGGCGACACACCGGCGACCCGTGGGGAAGTGGACCTGCTTGAAACACACCGCGACGCCCTCGACGACTTCCACGGCGTAGCGATCGAGCAGGCCGCACTCGACGGGCGGGCAGCCCTCGTCGTCGGGCGGGATGACGCCGCGGCCGGCCGCGTCGCAGGTCAGGCAGAGCCCGGGCGTGCAGGTGCCGGGCGAGCCGGTCGGCGGCGCCGCCGCGTCGGGCGGTGTCGCGGCACCGGCGTCCGCGCCGCCGCCCGGATCGAAGGCATCGAGCGTCGTCGGGGGGGGCGTGTACCCCGTCCCCGGGGCGGTCGGCGCCGCGGGGGGTGCGCGGCCCCCTTCTCCGGCGTCCTCGTCGGCCTCGGGCGACGCAGCCGCGCAGGCGCCGAGCGACAGGGCGGCAAACCCGACGATCCCGGCGATCACCCGCGGGCGGGTCCCGGTTCTGGAGTGGGTCGGAGGGGGACGCACGCGGTCAGCATCCCGCGCGACGGGGAGCGGGTCAACCATGGCACGGCCGGCGGATGATTCTCCGGCGGGCGCTCAGGGGAGCTCCTCCCGCAGCGCGGCGAGCAACGTCGCCGCCGGGCAGTCGCCCTCGCAGCGGCCGAGCACGGCGCCCCGGGCCGCCCAGAGGCGGGCGCGGAAGTGTTCGTTCACGTCGCTGTCCCAGGCCCGCGCGTGATTGCCCTGGCAGACCTCGCCCCAGGCGGCCGTGAGACCGCGCTCCCCGACGCGCGCGAGGCACGCGGCTTCGGTCTCGCGGGCCATCGCCGCCTGGTAGGCGCAGTACTCGGTGCGGTGGAGGGAGTTGATGCGGCAGTAACACCCCGTCGAGCAGCCGTCGGTCACGCCGTGGAGAAACGGGTACTCGACCCAGCCGTCTCCCATGTTCTCGATCACGCCACCCTCGAGGGGAAAGATCCGCGACGACTGGGCCATGACCTTGTTGGCGATGATCAGAAGGCCTTCGACCCAGGTGGCCCGGTCGGTCTCGCGCCGCCGGTCCAGCGTGGGCAGGATCCCCGCGGCGTCGATGATCCACCGCGCCACGCGGCGCGGCGACGGGTTGGCCACCACGACCCGCGACGACAGCGGCCCCGCCGAGTAGTCGCACCGCCGGGCGGCGTGGGGCCAGCCCGGGTGCTCGACGTCGACGCACGCGCCTTCCACGTACGGCACGGCGTCGAGGGCGTCGACGAGCTCGGCCGGGAGGTCCTCGATGGGGCGAACGCAGCGATCGGGGACCCCGGGCGGCATCCAGTCGCAGGCCGTCTCGCAGCGCTCGACCGGCACGCGGCGCCCGTTGCGACAGGTGTAGACCACCAGCGGATCACCTCCGACGCCGTTGCCGCCGCAGACCCGTCCCCCCTCGCGGTTGCAGGGCCCGATGTCGCCGGCGTCGGGCCCGGGGCCGGCGTCCGGCAGTGCGCCGCTCGCGTCGACGTCGATGCTCGAAGCGTCCGGGCGACGGTCGTCTGCGTCCGTGGCCGCGGATGCGGCATCGACCGCCGGCCGTGCGCCGTCGGCGGGGCGCTCGACGGGCGCGGCGTCCGGCGAGGCGGTCGGGGGCGCCACGTCCGGCGACCCCGAAGGCGCGGCCGCGTCCGTCGTCGGGCCCGCGTGGGGACGGGTGGCGTCGGGGGGTCGCGGCGCCCCGGGTGACTCGGCGGCGAGCTCGCCCGATTGGCAGGCGGCCAGGACGACGAGGCCGAGGGCGGCCCCGAGAGCGAGCGATGGAAGGCGAACGGGATGCACCATCCGGGCAGTTTCGGGGCGGCGGCGCCGCAGAGCAACTCCGTGTCACGCTGCACCCACCCGAAACTTGAGTCCGGGTCGGCGAATGCCGATCCTGCCAGGGTGCCCCCACGC
This sequence comes from Myxococcota bacterium, assembly GCA_023150895.1. GTDB lineage: Bacteria > Myxococcota_A > Bradymonadia > UBA7976 > UBA1532 > CAINDO01. Next base: position 2,477 of record JAKLJY010000063.1, read on the forward strand.
GTCGAGGAGAAGCGTATGTCGATTTCGAGTCTGTCCACCCGGCACCCCCTGCTCTGGGCGGCGCTGTGGATGATCGCCTGTGATGGTGGCGGCGGCGGTGGCGGTGGCAGTCCGGGCGATGCCGGCGGCGGCTCCGGTGAGCCGGTGGTCGACGCCGGCCCGGACAGCGGCGAGACGGTCCTCGACGGGCAGCCCCGGCCGGACGCTCGCCCGCGCCCGGACGCCCGTCCCCCCGAGCCGGACGGTCCCCCGCCCGACCCCGACGACGCGCGCGTGCCCCCCGCCGATGCCCGCATCCCCGATCCGGACGGGGCGACGCCCCCTCCCCCCGACGGCGAGGTCCCCGACGCCGCCGTCCCCTGCGAGCCCGGCGAGGTCCGGGCCTGCGAGAGCGCCTGCGCGGACAGCACCGAGACATGTATCGACGGCGTTTACGGGCCGTGCACGCCGCCTGCGGAACAGTGCAACGGGCGAGACGACGACTGTGACGGCGAGACGGACGAAGGCTTCGACGTCGGCACCGACTGTGTCTCGGGCGTCGGCGCCTGCGAGGCGCCGGGCACCACGGTCTGCGCCGCCGACGGCCTCGGGACGCTCTGTGGGGCGACCCCCGGGACGCCGAGGCTCGAGACCTGCAACGGTCTCGACGACGACTGCGACGGGCAGATCGACGCGGACGGGGCGGGTCCGCTCGCCCTCGAGTGCTGGGACGGTCCGCCCGAAGCTCTCGGCGTCGGCGCGTGTGCGGCGGGCCTGGCGATCTGTCTCGACGGCTCGCCCGGCGCGTGTGGCGGCCAGGTGCTGCCCGCCCCGGAGACCTGCAACGGCATCGACGACGACTGCGACGGACAGATCGACGAAGGCGAAGACGGCCTCGCGCTTACGGAGGCCTGCTACACCGGCGAACCGGGCACGGTCCGCGTCGGCCTGTGCCGCGACGGCCTGCGCATCTGCGGCCCCGGGGGCGCCTTCGGGCCCTGCGAAGGCGAAGTCATCCCCGCCATCGAGATCTGCGATCAGAGCGACAACGACTGCGACGGCGCCGTCGACGACGTCGAGGGCGGCTGCGCCTGCGAGCCCGGCACACGCCAGGCGTGTTACTCGGGCCCGGCGGGCACGGAGGGCTTCGGCGCCTGCGCCGCGGGCGTGCAGATCTGCCTGCCCGACGGCACCGGCTTCGGCCCCTGCGAAGGACAGGTGCTGCCCGGGGTCGAGACGTGCAACGGCGCCGACGACGACTGCAACGGCGCCGACGACGACGCGATCGCGGGCACGGGTGTGCGCTGCGGGGCCGGCATCGGCGCCTGCGGCGCGCTGGGCGCGACGGTCTGCGATCCCGCGCAGGCCCGTGTCGTCTGCGACGCCGTCCCCCTCGAACCGCAGGTCGAGCGCTGCAACGGCGTCGACGACGACTGCAACGGCGAGGTCGACGACGGTCTCGGCATCGGCGCGTTGTGCGGCACGGGCCTGGGGGCCTGCGCCGTCGAGGGCGTGCTCGCGTGCGATGCCGACGGTGAGGTCGTCTGCCGCGCGCCGGCCGTCGAGCCGGGGGTCGAGGTCTGCGATGGCGTCGACAACGACTGCGATGGCGAAATCGACAACGGGCTGCGACAGGGCGAGGCCTGCACGGTCGGCGTCGGCGCGTGCGCGGCCGCGGGTGTGTTTCAGTGCGACGAGGCGGGCGGCGTGGTGTGCTCCGCCCCGCCCGGCGAGCCCGGCGTCGAGGTCTGTGACGCCGTCGACAACGACTGCGACGGCGAGACGGATGAAGAGAACCCGGGAGGCGGCGAGGCCTGTGACACCGGCCTGCCCGGCGCCTGCGGGCCCGGCGTGACGGCCTGTGTCGAGGGTGCGGTCACCTGCACCCAGCAGACCGGCGCGAGCCCGGAGGCCTGCAACGGCCTCGACGACGACTGCAATGGCGTCCCGGACGACGGCCCCGATGGCATGCGACTGACCCGCCCGTGTTACGACGGCCCCGAGGGCACCGACGGCCGCGGGCAGTGTCAGGGCGGCGTCGCGACCTGCGCGGGCGGTGAATTCGGCGCCTGCGAAGGGCAGGTGCTCCCCGCCGACGAGTTCTGCGACTCGCGGGACAACGACTGCAACGGCGCGACGGACGATGTGGCCGCCGGGAGCTGCGTGTGCCGTCCCGGCGAGGTCCGGGCGTGTTACGGCGGACCGGCCGGCACCCAGGGCGTCGGCCTGTGCCGCGGGGGGACGCAGACGTGCGCCGCCGACGGCCTGAGCTTCGGCCCGTGTGAGGGCGAGGTCCTGCCGACGGGTGAGCTCTGCGACGGCCTCGACAACAACTGCAACGGGCGGGACGACGACGCCATCGCCGGCGTCGGCGGGGCCTGCAATGCCGGTGTCGGCGACTGCAACGCCCGCGGCGTGTTCTATTGCGACGCGGAGACGGGCGAGATCGCCTGCGGCGCGCAGCCCGGCGATCCCCGGGCCGAGATCTGCGACGGGCGCGACAACGACTGCGACGGCACCGTCGACGACGGTCTCGCGCTCGGCGAGGCCTGCACGGTAGGCGTCGGTGCCTGCGCCGCGACGGGCGTGCGCGTCTGCGGCGCGAACGGCGGCGTCACGTGCAGCGTGCAGCCCCGCGCCCCGACGGCCGAGGTCTGCGATGCCATCGACAACGACTGCGACGGCGTCGTCGACGACGGGCTGAACCTCGGCGCGGCCTGCGCCGTCGGCACGGGCGCCTGCCGCGCGGGCGGTACGCTGGTCTGCGGCGTCGGTGGCGCCGTGGTCTGCGGCGCGCAGCCGTCCGCCCCCCAGAACGAGATCTGCGACGGCCTCGACAACGACTGCGACGGGGCGGTGGACGACGGCAACCCCGGCGGCGGGGGCGACTGCAATACGGGTCGCCCCGGCGTCTGCGCGGCGGGCACGCTGGCCTGCAACGGCGGCGCGCTCGAATGCCGTGGTCGCCTCAGCCCCGCCGCCGAGATCTGCGACGGCGCCGACAACGACTGCGATGGCTTCACCGACGAGGACGACGCCGGCGGCGCGCTCACCCGCGCCTGTTACGACGGTCCGGCGGGCACGAACGGCGTCGGTCTCTGCCACGGCGGTTTCGCCACCTGCGGCAACGGACGCTTCGGCGCGTGTGTCGGGCAGGTGCTCCCGGTGGTCGAGATCTGCGATACCTTCGACAACGACTGTGATGGCACTGTCGACAATCCCCCGGGCGGCGCGGTCTGCGCGTGCATCCCCGGCACGAGCCGGGCGTGTTACTCCGGCCCCGCGGGCACCCAGAACGTCGGCGTCTGCCGCGGCGGCAACCAGGCCTGCCTGCCGGACGGCAGCGGTTACGGCCCGTGCAATGGTCAGGTCCTGCCGGGCGCCGAGGTCTGCGACGGCGCCGACAACGACTGCAACGGCGCCCCCGACGACGCCCCCGGCGCCGGCCAGCCCTGCTCGAACGGGGTCGGCGAGTGCGCTTCGGCCGGTCGCCAGGTCTGCGACGCCGCCGCGGGCCGCCTGATCTGCGACGCCGTGCCCCGGGCGCCGGCCGTCGAGACGTGTGACGGCCTCGACAATGACTGCGACGGCGTAAACGACGACGTCGCGGGCCTCGGCGAGGCCTGCCAGAACGGCGTCGGCGCCTGCACGCGCGCCGGCCGCCGCGTGTGCGACCTCGCGCAGCGCGCGCTGCGATGCGATGCGGTGCCGGGCGCCCCGGCGGCCGAGACCTGCAACGGCGTGGACGACGACTGCGACGCGGCCGTCGACGACGGCGCCCTGCCCGGGGTCGGCGACGACTGCCAGAACGGCGTGGGTGCGTGCGAAGCGGTCGGTCTGACGGTCTGCGCCGGTGCGCAGGGGGTGGTCTGCGGGGCGGTCCCCCTGCCCCCCGCCGACGAGACGTGCAACGGCGCCGACGACGACTGCGACGGCACCGTGGACGACGCGCCCGTCGACGCGGGCGGTGCCTGCAGCGAAGGCATCGGGGCCTGCAACCGCGCCGGTGTGGTGCAGTGCGTCCAGGCCGAGCTCGTCTGCAATGCCGTGCCCGGCGCGCCCGGCCCGGAGCTCTGCGACGGCCTCGACAACGACTGCAACGAAGCCGTCGACGACGGTCGCAACTGCACGGTCTACACCACCTGCCTGGACGCCTATGCCCGCGGCGAACGCCAGAGCGGCGTCTACCGCATCCAGCCCACGGGTCAGGCCGCCCCGGTCGACCTGTACTGCGACATGGAGACCGACGGCGGCGGCTGGTCGCTCATCGGCAGCACGGTGTCGACGACGTTCAACGACGATGGCACGCCGACCTACTACGCCGATCTCGCCACCCTCGCGCCCGTCGCCGGGCATGCGTTCGTGTGGGAGGGCCTGCGCAACATGGGTGACCGCTTCGATCTGCGGTTCGCCTGCCGCGACGCCGTGCGCGCGGCCGACGCGCCCATGACCGTCGACCTCTCGTTCTACCGGACCGGCTGGTACAAAGAGATCATCACCAGCTCCGACGCCACGAGCTGCTTCAACGAGGCCGACGGCACCGGTCAGGACATGGCGCCCCCCGCGCGCCGCAACAACGTCACCGGCGACACCCGCCCGCGCGGCGACCAGTGGAACTTCGGGTACCTCGAGGGTGAGGACGCCTGCGGCGACACCGGCGACTTCACGGTCGACTTCGACGGCCGCGGCATGGGCGACAACCGCTCGGACGGCACGGACTGGGGCGAAGACGACAACGCCCGCAAGTGCGGCCGCGCCGGCCTGGCGACCGGTCAGTGGTTCATGTTCGCCCGCGAGCGGCGCCGGGTGGCGGTGCTGGGGCCCGACGTCGCGGCCGCCCTGCGGAGCGCCGGCGTCCCGGCCGAGACGCTGGACTACGCCGATCCCGACGTGGCCGCGCGGATCGACGTGCGGGTCTACGAGGCGCTCGTGCTCGGTCGCTACGCCTTCGACTGGGCGCAGATGAGCCCGGACCTCGCCGAGGCCATCGCGACGTTCGCCTACGAGGGCGGCAGCATCATCAGCGAGTCCGAGGGCGCCGCCCTGCTGGTCTCGGACTATGGCGGCGACTTCGTCTATGGCGAGGGCGCCCGGCCGAACATCGCACTCTACCCCGGGCAGGTCAGCGGCGGCGTCGGCCCCGGGCTCGACACCCCCGTCTCCAACTTCGCCGCGGGTGATCCCCTGTTTGCGGGGGTCGCGGCGCCGCTGCGCGCCGGAGACGGCACCGAGAACTTCGTCTACACCCACCCCGTCGAGGGCGAGAACACCTACCTGCGCACCGTGGCGACCTTCCCCGGCGACGGGGAGATCTTCCCGGCGGTGGATCTCCCGGCCGTGCAGCGCGGCCGCTACTGTGGCGGCAGCGTCGTCTTCGCGAACTTCGACTACGCCGACGCGATCGATCAGCCCGCCGTGACGACGTTCCTGGCGAACGCCGCCCGCGACGCGCTGCTCTCACCGCTGCCCGCCCTCGAGGACCCGTGCCCGCTCCCCCTGCGCCCGGATCTCCTCCTGTGCGGCGGTTCGACGCGCGACGTGACCGAATTCCTCCGCGGCGGGACGGCACTCGACCTGCAGGCCGGCTGCGCGCCGGACGCGCAGACGCAGGCCATCCTGATGACCCGCGGCGCCGTGGCGCAGCCCGGTCTCTTCGACCCGGCGGCCTTGCAGGCGTACGTGCGCAACGGCGGCATCGTCATCACCGAGCTCGGCAGCTCGGATGAGGTCTTCAACGCCGTTTTCGGCACGAACGTGCCCCCCGGCGTGGCCGTCGGCGACTGCCGCAACGCGGTGGCGCCGTACTTCCAGATGAACCCGCTCGAGAGCTTCTGGGACGAGAATCGCCACACGCCGCCCGCCGCCAACCGCCGCGGCTGCGGGTATGACATGCAGGGCTACCCGGGCATCACCCGCCTCGGCGGACCCAACAGTCAGGCGGTGACGCTCGCCTACCGCGATCTCGGCGCCGGCCGCGTGTGGCTCGTCGAGGCCGACTGGACGGCCAATACGGTCGTCGACGCCTCGATGGATCCCAGCCGCGGGCTCATGCACTACATGATCACCCACGGCCGCAACCCCTACGACCTCGCCCGCCTGCCCATCGCGCAGTGAGCGCGAGGGCGCGCCGGTGAGCGCGGGTCCGTGAATCGGCCGGGGGTCGGCCGGCTCACTCCGCGACGAAGCAGTTGAACGACTTGGGTGCCGTCGCCAGGTCGCGGAAACTGCCGCGGATGTCGAGCAGGCCGATCATCTCGGTGACCCGGCCGGGGGCGAGGTTGAGCACCATGCTCCCCATGAAGTCGAACTGCAGGTAGAGGCCGAGGCCCGCCCCGCCCGCCTTCTGGTCGATCTGGTCGTCGCCGCGGCGCAGGCCCTTGCCGACGTACCCCTTCAGCGTCTCGACCTTCAACGCACCGAACGGATCGCGGATGCCGAGCGCAAACGTGCGGCCATCACTGCCGAAAGACAACGTGCTCTGTTCGGCGTGTCCGAGGGCGACCGGTGTGTGCCGGGTGAGATGCGCGAATTTCGGCCGACCCTCCGCGTCGAGGGGCGCGTCGTAGATCGCGTTCATGATCATCTCATCGGCGATGTCTTGCAGGCGACGCATCACACGGCCGCCGATGCCGAGCTGCCCCATGTGTTCGGCGATGCGGTTGAGCGCCGTCGCCTTGTCGTCACTGCACGTCAGCCGGATTTCCTGAATCTGTGCGCCCCACGGCAGGTAACACGGCAGACCGAGGACCCCGCCGCGCTCGAGCTTGCGCAGCGTGGCCGCGAGCTCCTCCATGAACCAGGGGCTCTCGAGGGCGAGCAGATGGCCGAACCACGGCTCGGCGAGCAACTCCGGGAAACACGGGGGCGGCGAGGGATGGGCGAGCAGCAGGAGCGTCGTCTGGGGGGCCGCCGCGTGGAGATTCCGGAGGGCCTCGAGGGGGGCGTCCCCGAGCGCCGCGAGATCGAGCAGCGCGTACGTCACCGGGCGCTCCCCGAGGCGCAGGACGCCGCGCTCGACGTCCGGCTCGTGGGAGGCATGGCCGCCCGCGCAGACCACCACCCGCGAGGCGGCGCGCAGCCGGAGCGCGTCGCCGATCAGCAGGGCGGAGAAGTGGGGGTGCATCAGAAGGCGTCCGCCGGCGCGGGCGGCACGAAGACCGCGTCCGCCGCGGGGGGCTCCTGCACCAGCGCGGGGGGGACCGCCGGGTCGAGGTGACTCGTCGGGGGTGGCAGATTGCCGACGGGGCTCGCGAGCACGGGCTCGGTCGTGGCGCCGCCCGGCGGGCTGCCGAGCGCGGAGCGCAGCGCCGTGAGCGCCGCGCTGCCCCCGTTGTAGGGCCCGAAACCGTCGTAGGCCTCCGTCGGCGCGGCGAGGCCCACGATGGCCTTCTTCACGGCGGCCGCAACCGCCGGGTCCACGGCCCGGACACGTACGAAAACGGGCAACGGCGCCGCGCGGCTGGTGAAGACGGGGGAGAGTCCGCCCCCCGAGCCCTCGTACCCGATGGTGACGCGGGCCTTGCCGAGCTGCACGACGGAGAGGGCGGCCTGGGCGTCCCGCACGGGCTTGGCGCGCTTGAAGTAGTCGGGACCGACCTGCCCCTGAAAGATGAAGTTCGACAGGAAGCGGTCTTCATTGGCGCCGACGTCGAACAGCACGATGGGTTGCCCCGCCAGCGCGCTCACACTGCCCGCGCCGCCGCCGGCGAGCACGATGAGGGGGCGCGCCGGGTTGCCCCCGGACTGCGCTTGCGCGAGCGGTTCGAGGCCGCCGTGCTGAAGCGCGTACGCGGCGTCGACCGCGGCGAAGTCCACCGCCCCAGCGGCCACCTGCGCCTGGAACTCGCCCGCGGCGCCGAATGCGCGGCCCCGGACCGGCTGCCCGAGCGCGCTCTCGAGTCCGCGGGCGAGCGTCTCGGCGTAGCGCGCCCGCGACAGCGAGTCGGGGAAATAGACCGATGGCATGTAGACACCGACGGCGACGGCCGTCCCCGCCGCGGGCTCCGGACCGGAGGCCGGTGCCGCCGGACTCTGGGCGTGCGCGGTCGAATCTGCGAACGCGAGCAACAACGCGGACAGACCGATGCCCCGGATGAGAAAACGGCGACGGTCGTTCATGGTGCGAACCCGAAGATGCGACGCTTGGCCTCGGCGAGGTCCCGGGCCTTCGCGGCGTGCGGACCGCCGAGCTGCCCGGCACGCTGAAACGCCTTGTAGGCGTCCTCGTGACGGGCCTGCACTTCGAGCGCGATGCCCAGATTGAACCACGCCTCGGGGACCGTCCCGGTGAGCGCCCGGAGGCGGGCCTCGAGCTTCGCTTTGCGGTTCGCGCGCAGCTCGGCCGCCAGCAGGTTGTGGTCGACCACGGCGTCCCGACCGAGCGCGGCCGCGGCCTTGAGGTGTTTGGCGGCCTCGCCGAAGGCGCCCCCGGCCCAGGCCTTCTCGGCGAGTCGTTCGTAGGCCCGGCGCAGAACGCGGGCCTCGGCCCCGCCCTTGTTGCGCAGGGCCTTGCTGCCCTCGAGGAGAGTGACGGCGCGATCTTCGCGGCGGTTGAGCAGCGCGGTGAAGGCGGCCAGGTGGTCGAGGTGCCCGGGCGGCGCGCTCGCGAGCCAGGGCGCCGACCGCGCGTCGCCCTTCTCCACGGCGGCCAGCTTCGCCTGCCAGGTCGCCGCGGCCCCCGCGTCGCCCCGTCGAAGCGCCAGGATGAGCGCGAGATAGTGGGCGCGGTGGGCGAGGCCGACGTCGAGGGCATCTTCGTTGCGCAGCGCGGCCTTGAGCGCCTCGGCACCGGCCGCGCCGCCGCCGTCGCGCAGCTCGCGGGCGGCGCGCGACAGATGGGCGACCGTCAGGTTGCGCGCCGACGTGGCATCCGTCGGGACGGCGCGCACGGCCGCTTCGAGGGCGCGGACCGCGGCTTCCGGATCGCCCGCCCGCAGCGCGGCGGCGCCGAGCACGGCGAGACCGGCGGGCGCCTGTGCCGCGGCCGGGACCGACTCGGCGGCCGTCCGGGCCTCCGCCGGTTTACCCGCGGCGAGCAGCACCCGTGCCCGTGAGATCTGGACGCTGGGGTCCGCGGGGGCGAGCCGAGTCGCCGCCTCCACCTCGGCCTGGGCCTCCGCGGAGCGCCCGGCGGCCTGCAGGGCCACGGCCAGGTTCGCGCGCAGGAGGGCGGTGCCGGGCGCTGCGGCCACGGCCTGCCGCAGCAACGTCTCCGCACCGGGCGCGTCTCCGTTGCCGAGCCGGGCCCGTGCCGCCCCCGAGAGGACATGCGCGGCGGCGTCGCGGACGAAACCGTCGGTCGCGTCGAGCGCGAGCGCGCGGGTCGCGGCGGCCTCGGCTTCGGGCCACTGCTTGCGCCCCGCGCGGGTCAGCGCGAGGTTGGCCTGCAGGCGGGCCTTGTCGGGCGCGCCGTCGACCGCCTGCTGGTGCAGCGTGGCCGCCGCGTCCCATTGACCGCGCTTTCGGGCGAGCGTCCCCAGGGCCGAGGCCACCCAGGCGTCGGCGGGGGCCAGGCGGCGGGCGACGTCGAGCGCCTTCTGCGCCTCGTCGAGCGCCCCGCGACGCAGATGAATGAGCCCGATCTTGTAGTGCACGATCGCCACGTCGCCCTTGAGGCGGACGGCCTGCCCCAACGAGGCCAACGCTTCGGCGTCCTTCGTCGGCCCGAGCTCGAACAGCGAGCTGCCCAGGAAGTAGTGGCCGTTGAAGCCGTCGGGTTTCATCGCCACGAACGTCCGGAACTGCGCGGCGGCTTCGGCGTACTTCTTCCACTGGAAGTAGGCCTGCCCGAGGTTGAAGACCACGCTCTCGCGTTTGGGTTCCCGGCGCAGGGCGTCCGTCAGCAGCTCGACGGCCTTCTCGTAGTTGCCGAGCTGAAAGTGGCAGGTGCCCAGGTTGATCTGCACCTGGATGTTGTCCGGCGAAGCACGCCGCACGTCCTCGAACGCCCGCAGGGCCTCCGGGTACTTCTCGGCCTTGAAGTAGGCGTTCCCGAGCGTCCCCCGGGCCTGCACGTCGTCGGGCCGCACCCGCAGGTAGGTCTCGAGGGCCGTCTGCGCCCGAGGCAGGTCACCGGCCTTGTAGTAGTGCGTGCCGAGGACCAGGCTGGCCTCGGGGAACGCCTCCGCCTGCTGCGCCACCCGCTCGAGGTGCGGCAGCCCCTCCGCGGCGCGGCCGGCGCGCAGCAAGTGGTTGCCCAGCCAGAACGCCGGCTCGGGGCTGTCCGGCGACCGCTCGACCGCCGCCCGCAGGCGCGGGATCGCCCGCTCCGACTGCCCGGTCGAGTAGGTGGCCAGCCCGAACTTGGCGAGGGCGTCGACGTAGGCGAGGTCCGCCTCCAGCGCCTTCTCGAAGGCGTCGGCGGCCTCCCGGGTGCGCGCCTCGGCCGTCGCCGCGTCCCCGGCGGCGCGGGCGACCTCGGCGGCGGACAGCAGGCGCTCCCCCTCGGCGAAGTGACGCTGCGCCGCCCCCTCGGGCTGGTAGCGCCCCTGGGCCTGGGCGGTGGCCGGGGCGAACGCGACCGCGCCCGTCGCGACGAGCGCCGCCAGAGACCAGCGTCGGGACCATGCGGGGCACATGGCGCGGACACTATTGCTTCTGCCGCCGACGCGCAATTTACTGCGCCGGCGCAGCGGGGCGGTCCCGCCGCGCGCCGGGAGACCGACCGGAGCAGGGAGAGCGATGGACGTCGAGTTCTGGATGGGTCGCTGGGAGCGGGGCGAGACCGGCTGGCACAAACCGGGCGCGAACCCGTACCTGACGCGGTACTGGGCCGACGCCCGGGTCCAGCCCGGCGGTCGCGTGTTCGTGCCGCTCTGTGGCAAGACGCTGGACATGGCCTGGCTCGCCGCGCAGGGGCACGCGGTCCTCGGCGTCGAGTGCAGCCCCCTGGCCGTCAGCGCGTTCTTCGCCGACGCCGGCCTGACGCCGACGACACGCGACGTCGGGCCGTTTCGCGTCTCCGAGGCCGGGGGCATCGCCATCGCGTGCGGCGACGTCTTCGACCTCGAGCATCTCGACATGACGGGCGTCGCCGGCCTCTACGACCGGGCGTCGCTCATCGCACTGCCCGAGGACATGCGGGCGCGGTATGCCGAGACGCTGTGCGCCACGCTGCCCGCCGGCACCCGCGGTCTGACGATCACCATCGAGTACGATCAGGCGCTGCGGGCCGGGCCGCCGTTCAGCGTCGGCGCCCCGGAGGTCCACGCGCGCTTCGGGACGCGCTTCGCCATCACCCAACTCTGCGACGACGACATCCTGGCCGAGAACCCCGGGTTCGTGGCCGCCGGGGTTCCGTGGCTGCGGGAGCATGCGTTCGCGCTCGGGATCAAGCCGCGGGCGGGAATCTCTTGATTTTTTCTACGGTTGCGTCACAAAGCGCCCGTCCGCGTCCGCCCGAGCGGTCGCTCCAGCCCCGCAACGAACGTTCGAAGAGGAGATCGAGAGGCATGAAGTTCCTGCTTTTTTCCCTGACCCTGTTCCTGGCCGCCGCTTGCGGTGGCGCGCACCACGCCGGCGAGAAGCCCTGCCACGGCGACAAGGCCGCGGGCGAGAAGCCCTGCGACAAGCCCTGTGACGGCGAGATGAAGGCCGCTGCCGAGGCGCCCTGCCACGGCGAGGCGAAGGCCGCTGCGGCAGCCGCCCCGTGCGACTGCGGCAAGTCCGGCGCCGACTGCAAGTGCGGCCAGCCGGGTGCGGCCTGCGACTGCGGCAAGTCGGGCGCCGACTGCAAGTGCGCGAAGCCCGCCGCCCCGGCCAGCGAGGCCCCCGCTGCGCCGGCCAGCGCCGCCGCGCCCGTCAGCGCGCCCTGATTCGAGCGCCCGTCACCGTTCGCGACAGCAGCGGAAGCCCAGATCGGCGTCCGCGTACTGTTCGTTGATGAACAGGGACTCGAAACACCCCGCGTACTCCTGCTGGTAGGTCGACGCGTTGACCCGCCAGCTGCCACCGCGGCGCTCCCCCTCGGCCGTCATCTCCCACACGTTGCCCGACTGGTCGTAGATGCCGGTCGGCGTGTGGCAGTCCGGCCGCTGGCCCGTCGGTTCGAGGGCATTGCCCCCGGCGATGTGGTCGTTGCACAGCGCGTCGACGTGCGGGCCGCCATACGGATAGAGGTTCATGTCGGGCCCCGAGCAGGCCGCCTGCCATTGGGCGTTCGTGCACAGGGAGAAGCCGATGGTCTCGCACGCCGTTCGGGCCTGCGCGACGGTCAGATCCGTCCACGGGAGCACCCCGGGGCGACTGCACACCCCCGCGGCGTCGAGGCCCCGCTCCGCCGCCGTGGCATCCGGGTGGCTGGCCTCGTAGGCGAAGATCTCGTACCCGTGGAGGACGACGGTGGCGACACAGGGCCGTGCGAGGGCGGCGTCGGGTATCGGTGCGGCGTCGGTGTCGTGGGCGTCGGTGGGACGCGCGTCCGCCGCGGGCGCGTCCGTCGCCGGTCGCAGCGCATCTCCGGCGACGGGCCGTCCCGTGTCCGTGGCGCTCGACCAATCGACGTCGACCGCCCCGTCACTCGACGGGGCCCGCTGCGCATCGCCTCCGACGGCGACCTGCGCATCGGGTTGCCGGGCGGCGTCGGCCTCGGCGACCCCCTGCCCTGCGCCGGCCGCGTCGCCTCCGCCACAGGCCGTCAACGCGCACGCGAGCACGAGCCGGGCCGCGCGGCGCATGATCCTCACGCGCCCGGCGCCGGCGGCGGCTGCGGTTTCGTGCGGCTGACCGAGACGCGGTTTTCGGTGAACTTGCCGACCACCAGCGTGATGTCGTCCTCGGGCCGGGCGAAGTTGACGAACTGCGCCTCGGCGTCGCGCAGGATGCGCTCGAGGATGGCGTCCGGCCCCTTCTCGAGGGTGGCGGTGATGCTGCGCCGCATGCGCTTCTCGCCGTACTCCTCGCCGTTCTTGCTCATGCCCTCCGTCAGACCGTCCGTGTACCAGACGATGACGTCGCCGGGCTCGAAGGGCACGGTGCGCTCCAGGAACCGGCTTTCCATGACGTCTCCGAGGCGGTTGCCGCGCGTGACGAGGGGAACGACCGCGGGCTCGCCTTCCTGCGCGTGCGCCCGGAACAGAAGCGGGAAGTTGTGCCCCGCATTGGAGAACGTGAGCGTGCGATTGCGGGGATCGATGATGGTCGCGAAGAAGGTCATCACGAACTTGCGGTTCGCCGCCTCGTAGATCGTCTTGTTGAGCTCCTCGAGCAGGAACGTGCAGGTCAGCTCGCCCTCGGTGACGTGTCGCAGCGTGTCGCAGCAGCTCTTCGCCGCGGCGGTGATCATCGCGCTGCTGACCCCGTGCCCGGTGACGTCGCCAATGAGCACCAGCAGCTTGTCCTCGACGAGGTCCGAGAAGCTCCACCAGTCGCCGCCGCAGATGCTCGCGCTCTTGAAGTACCCCTGGAACTGGAAATAACCCTTGTCGATGAGCCGGGAGGGCGGCAGCAGCGACTCCTGAATCACGCGGGCGACCTCGAGCTCTTTCTCGAGCGTCGCCTTCTCTTTCGTTTCGGTCAGCAACACGCCGATGCGCTCGGCCATGTAGTTGAAGTTGCGGGCCAGGACGCCGATCTCGTCGTTGGTGGAGATGCGCGCGCGTTCCTTGAGCTCGCCGTGCGCGATGCGCTCGACGCTGTCCGTCAGTTGCCGAAGCGGACGCGAAATGCGCAGGCTCTGCAGGATACTCAGCACCACCCCGAGCAGAACGATCAGACCGCCGACGAACAGGGCGTTGACGACGCTGCGGTTCTTGCGCTCCTCGACCCGTGCGGCGATGGCGGCGTTGCGTTCGAGCATCTGCGCCACCGACCAGCCGGCTTCGACCCGACCCGCGGCCTCGCCGCCCGGGCCCTGCAGCGGCACGGTCGCCACGATGAGCGTCGGCTCGGCGCCCGTGCCCGCCTTGCCGAAGAACTCGAGCTTCGCCGCCCCCCGCGTCTGCGCGCGCTCGGTCTGTGCCGACAGGCCCGCCTGCGCGCCCGCCGCGTCCCCCTCGGCCGCCACCGCCTTGCCGTCGCCGTCGACGACGCGCACGAAAACGAGGCGCTCGTCCCCCTGCCGAAGCTGACCGGCCAGGGCCTTGAGGTCCGCATACGCGGAGTTGGCCAGGAAGATCGTCGCCGTGCTCGACAGCGCCGTCGTCACGTTGAGCGCGTCCGCCGTGACGCCCTGCAGGATGATGGACTGCTGCTCGGTGCGGCTCTCGTCGTGGACCCGGCGCAGGTCGCGCACGTTCATCACGCCGTACAGCCCCACCGTGAAGGTGAGCAGCGCGATGGTCGTCGCCATCAGCTTGACGCGGATGGGCAGGCTTTCGAGGGCCTTGAACACTAGCCGAGGAGTCCTTTCTTGAAGGCCATGAGCTCTTGTTGCATGCGGTTCAGCGATTGATTCGCGTCCATGAGCTCCTTCGTCTTGCGCGAGAGCTCGGCGCGCAGTTTCTCCTTCTCGCGCGCCTCGGAGGCGAGGACGTCCTGATACTTGCGTTGCACGTCGGCCTGATCGGAGACGTCGCGCAGCAGGATCAGCACGAGATCCGGATCGGCGTCGGCGTCCTCGCCCCCGGCGAGCGGCACCGCGCTGACGATGAACCGGCGCGAGGCCTGTTCGCCGTCGCTCTCGAAGCGGGCCGGGATCTCGTCGTAGCGCACCGCCCCGTGACCGTGATCGCGCAGACAGCGGCGCGCGAGGCACTCCTGCTCGCAGGTGCCGAGCTTCAGGTGCTGACAGCAGGCGCTGCCGCGCAGCTTGCGCGCGACGTTGCGCGGAAACAGGGCGTGGTAGTGGCGGTTCATCTCCACCACCTGCCCGTTCTTGTCCACCACGAGCCACGGGTCGACGAAGACCTGACCGATGCGCTCGAGCATGGAGAGCAGCGGCTGCATCGTCACTGCCCCCCGACGTAGTAGACGACGTAGCCCACGATGGCCAGGACCAGGATCAGCGCTGCGACGAGCAGGCCCTTGAAGGTGCCGCCCGTCCGGGCCTTGTCGAGATCCGTCGGGGGCGGCAGCGTGCCGCTCATCGACTCGCGGCCGAGATTCATGCTCAGGGACGTCGACGTCACCGTCAGCGGCGAGTACTGCGCGCTGCCGGGGGCGCCGCTCTGCTCACCGGAGATCTGCTCGACCGTATCGAGGCGCTTGATGCGGTCCTTGATGGAGGGCGAGAGGCCGTCGATGAGCTTCGGCAGCTTCTCGTCTTTGACCTGCCCCCCGCTGCGCGGCAGGAAGGCGAAGTACGAGGCCTCGATGTCGTCGAAGGCGAGCTCGCAGTGGACCTGCTGGCAGCCGTCGGCCCGGCAGGCGGGTGCGCGCGGGTTGGCGTGCCCGGCGAACGACTCGACCTGAAGCAGCTTGAGCTGCTCCTTGTCGCACTTGCCGCAGTAGTAGGGCGCGAAGAAGCTCTTCACGAGCCCCCGCCCGGTGAAATTGTGGACCAGGTTGATCTGCGTGACGATGCAGGGGCTGCAGCGCACCAGCACGACCTGTTTGCCGGCGGCCTCGAGGTCGTTGAGCCAGTTCACCCAGTCGCGAACGCCGCAACTGTTGATGCGCTCGACCCCGCTCAGATCGATGACCACCGTGCGGCCCTCGATCTTCTTCAGGCTGCCGGCGAGCGTGTTGTCCTCGTCGATCGTCCCCGAGATCTTCAGGAACGAGACGTCTTCGACCGTATTGATTCCGAGGAAGAAGCGGCTCATGGGCCCGCGCATTGTTTCGCGTTCGCGGCCGCGCGGCAATGTTCTCGCGGGTCAGAATTCCAGCGGCGTCCCTTACCCCCCCAAAACCAGCAACCCGACGACCCCCAGACCGGCCAGGATGCGCCACCAGCCGAAGATGGCCAGGCTGCGGGTCTCGAGCCAGCGGACCATCCATTTGACCGAGACCACGGCGGAGAGCCAGGCGACGAGCAGGCCGACCGCGAGGTTGAGCGGGCCGTAGGCCTCGAGCAGCACGCCGCCGTTCTTGACGAGCTTGAGCGCGGTGGCGGCGCCGAGGGTCATGACGCCGAGCAGGAACGAGAACTCGACGGCGGCGGCGAGGGTGAGGCCGACGAGGCGGCCGCCGAGGATGGTGGCGAAGCTGCGGCTCGTGCCCGGCCACATCGCCAGGCATTGCACGAGGCCGATGACGAGCGCGCGGCGCCAGCCGAGCTCGGGCAGCTCGAGGCCCTCGCGCCGATTGAGCCAGCGCTGGGTGCCGAGGATGACCGCCCCGCCCAGAATCCAGGCGACGGCGATGGGCCACAGGCCGAAGAGCACGCGCTCGATGGCGTTGTTGAAGAGGCCGCCGATCACGACCGCCGGGGCGAACGCGACGAGGAGATCCCGTGCGAAGGCGCGGCCCTCGGGGTCGCGGCCGAGCACGCCGGCGAGACCCCGGCGCACGCGCTCGCGGTACAGGCCGAGCACGGCCAGGATGGCACCGGCCTGAATCACGATGGCGAAGGCGTTGCCGGCCTCGTCTCCCCCCTGCCCCATCAGGCGTTGCACGACGAGCAGGTGGGCCGTCGAGCTGACGGGCAAGAACTCGGTCAGGCCCTCGACGAGGCCCAGAATCGCGGCTTCCAGGATGTTCATGGCCGCGCACTCTGCCAAGGCCGCCCGTGCCCGTGAAGTCCAAACCGGCGGCGGCTCGCCGAGGCCGCCGCAATCGTCGGCGCGCGGTTGATCCCGCCTCGCGGGCCGCAGTATCACGCGGCCATCGTTTCTTCCCTTGGCCGCCGACCGGGCGGCACCGGGTCGGGAGGCCCGCACCATGTTCACGAAAAGGCACCGCGCCCGCACGGCGACGCTCTCACTGCTGACATTGATCGCGACCGCCTGCGGTGGGGGGGACGGCGACACGCCGGGCACCGAGAACGACGCCGAAACCGGGGGCAGCACCGGCGGCATCGTGACGCCGGACGCGAGCACCGGGGGCAACGTCGGGGGCAGCACCGGCGGCGCGACGGGTGGCGAGACCGGGGGCAGCACCGGCGGCGCAACCGGGGGCGCCGGGGGCGAGCCGACGCCCGACGCGGGCCCGCCCGATCCGGACGCGGCCCCGCAGGAGCCCCTGGCCTGCGGGCCGGCCTGCGACCTCGTGTTCGGGTGTTTCCCCGAGCACGGGCCCTTCGATGCGGCGTCGTGTACGAGCGCCTGCGAGGCCGATCCGAGCAATGAGGCCCGGGTCTTCCGTCGCTGCGTCGAGCGGGCGGGCGACGACTGCGACGCCGTCGCGCGCTGCGGCTGGCCGACGAGCGAGGTGCCCGCACCGGACTGTGCGGCGACCTGCGCGGCGGCGGCCTCGTGTCCCGGCGGGGCCGCATTGCCGGCCGACGCCTGCGAGGCCCTGTGCGCGGGCGATCTCGCCGGCGCCATCACGGTCTGCGCGCCGCACGTCTATGCCCTGACCTGCGACGCGCCGGCCTTCTCGGCCTGCGTTTCCGGTGCCATCCCGGTCTGCGACGACTACTGCGCGATTGCGCCGGGCTGCGGCTTCGCGACCGAGGGCGGGTGTGCGGCCGACTGCCTCTCGCAGCTCACCGCGGACGACCCCCTCGCCGCGCTCCGGCAGCGCGAGGTCCTCGAGTGCGTCGGGCGCCCCGGCCAGACGTGCGAGACGGCGACGGCCTGCGCGGAAGCGGGGGGGCTGCTGGATCAGGCCGCGTTCTGCGAGGAGTGGACGACCTGCGGGTTCGATTTCCAGATCGGGCCGTGCGAGCAGCTCATTCCGCAGTTCTTGCCGCCCGGCGCGACGTTCGACGCCTATGCGCCGTGTCTGACCCAGGCCTTCGCGGGCGGGTGCCCGATCAACGGCGTCGACGCGATCTTCCAGTGTCTGTTCGGCGGCGTGTTGCAGCCCGACTGCGCGGCGTCGTGTGAGGCGCGGGGCGTCTGCGGTCTGTTGCCCGACGGCCAGGATGTCGCCGCCTGCACGCAGGCGTGTTTCGCCTCCCTGATCGACGAGGCGGCCATTGCGGCACTCTCCGGTGTCATCAACTGCGGGGCCTTCGCGGCGACGTGTGACGAGCTCGTCGCGTGCGAGACCGAGAACGCACCCGAGGCCATCTGCGCGGCCGCCTGCGACGAGGCCGCGGCCTGCGGTCAGGAGCCCGACGCGGACGCCTGCGCGGCGGCCTGCGCGGAGGACTTCGCATCGGTTCGCTGGCAGCAGTGGCTCGTCTGCCGCGGGAGCGGGGCCGGCTGCGCCGACCGGGTGGCGTGCACGTATGCGGCCCCGCCGGGCTGTGCCGAGCACTGCGCCCGCCGCCTCGACTGCGGCGTGGAGTTCGACGAGGTGGCCTGTCGCAACGCCTGCGAGACGGACGCGTTCCGCGATCCGGTCTACACCCGCACCCGCATCGCCTGCACGCTCTCGGCCAGGGATTGCGGCGAGCCGAACGGCGAGGTCGGCCCCGTGCGGCCCGACGAGCCGCCGGTGCCCGTGCCTGCACCGCGCGATGCCATCCCGGACTCGCCGACCGGGCGGACCTACGATGTCTGGGGCTGCGAATTCGATCCCTTCGGCCTCGGGACGCCCTGCGCCGCCGCGTGCGAGGCGACGACGCTCTGTGTCGGCGGGTCGAACGGCGACTGGCTCGACTGTGTTCGCGGCTGCAACGCACCGCCGACGGACGACGCCGACCTCGCCCGCCTCGCCGGGTTGGCCTGTTTCGTCGATTCCGCCTTCAACGCCGGGCTCGACTGCGGCGGTCTCGTGAGCTGCGTGCCCGATCCGGCCGACCTCGGCTGCGCGGCGCACTGCGATCGCCTGACCGAGTGCGGGGCACCCGGCGGCGGCAACGACTGCGCGGCGGCCTGCGGCGCCCTCGGCCCCGGGCGGGTCAACGCGCTGCGCGCGGCGGACTGCGTGCGCAACGCCGAGACGTGCGACGACGTGACCGCCTGCGTCGTGCCGGCCGATGTCGCGGCGCCCGAGGCGGTGGATCTGGCGGTCTTCTGCCCCGCCTGGGACCGCTGCGACGCACAGTGGGGCGCCGGACTCCCCTGTGAGGTTCTCGTTCAGATCTTCGGGGGCGACGTGCGGCAGGATGAACTGGTCGCCTGCGCCTACGACCTCATCCGCGACGTCTGTCCGCCGTCCATCGACGAGGTGCTCGGCCTTTGTCTCGATGGCCAGGGGCGCGCCGCCGTCGACGCGACGTGTCTTGAACTCTGCGCCGCCAACCTGGCCTGCGCGCCGGCCGGCGACGACGAGCGCGGCGACTGTCTCGTCGCGTGCATCGACCTGCAGAACGTGACGCCGCTGACGCAGGCCCGGGTCTCGGCCCTTTACCCCTGCGCCCTCGAGAACACCTGTGAGGGCTTCGACGCCTGTGTCGCCGCGCGCTCGCCGGAGGGGCAGTGTGCGGCGCTCTGTGCCGATCTGGCGGCCTGTGGTCTCGCCGACGACGAGGCCGCGTGTCGCGCGGACTGCGACACTTCTTTCGGGAGCGCCGCCCGCCAGGCGTGGCGGGACTGTGTCGCCGCCGCGGACGGGGTCTGTGATGCGGTCGCCGCCTGCGAGAGCCCGGTGGTGGCCTACTGCGCCGAGGTCTGTGGCGCGGTGAACGCGTGCAACGGCGCCTCCAACCCCATCGCCTCGGCCGAGTGCGTCGCCGCCTGTGAAGACGCCGCCGCCCGCGATCCGGCGGCGACGGCGGAGCGCGCGGCCTGCGTGCTCGCGGCCCCCGATTGTCTCTCGCCCTTCGGCGCGGTCGCGTGCTGGAACAACACGGCCCCGGGCCGCAACGACGCCTGCCTGCGCTACTGCGTCGCGACGACCGAGTGCGTCGATGCCGGCGGCCTCGATGCCTGCGTCCTCGCCTGCGCCGAAGGTCAGTCGCCCGAAACGGCCATCCTCGTCGCCAACGCGACGCCGTGTCTGAACCGCGCCGACGGGGCCTGTCCGGACCTCAGGGCCTGCGTCGACGCCGCCGTGGGCTTGCCCGCGTCCTGCGACGCCGTCTGTGCCGAGGTCGAAGGCTGCGGCCTGACGCCCTACGCCGACTGCCAGGCGGCGTGTGCGGCCCCGGAGACCGCGGGGTGCGTCCTCGACGCCGGGCGTCGTCCCCGTCGCTGCGACGCCGTCGCGGCCTGCCTCGGTGCCGAGTATCCGGAAGCGTCGGTCGACTGCGCGGCCGCCTGTGCGGCACGGGCGACCTGCGACGCCACCCTCGACCCCTTCGCGTGCGAGCGGACCTGCCCCGAAGACGCCGCCGCCGCGGCCAGCCTCGCCGGCTGCGCCGCCGTGTCGAGCTGCCAGGTCATCGAAGACTGCGCGGTCGTCGGCCCGCTGCCGGTCTGCGACGAGGTTTGCGACCAGGCGACGGGGTGCGGAGCCTTCGGCGGTGACGCCGGTCGATGTGCGTCGTGGTGTACGGGCGCGGTCACGAGCCCGACCACCGATGCGGGCTACCTCGACGATGTCGGGGCCTGTCTTGCCGACCTCGGCCCGGACTGCGCGGCCGCCGACGCCGAGGCGTGTTTCCTGAGCAACCTGTTCACTTGCGAGGCCGTCTGCGAGGTGCTCGACGCCTGTGCGCCCAGCGAAGACTGCCTGCAGGGTTGCCAGCAGTCGCTCATCGACAACCCCGCCGGGACGCAGCAGATCTTCGAGTGCATCTACCAGTGGCTGCCGGGGGTGTGCGACCTCGCGAACTTCCAGATGTGCGTCGAGGGCGTTCTCTGAGATCCGGGGGACTTTCGCCGTCGCCGCTCAGGCGCCCGGCGAGCGACCCTGAAGCACGCGGGGCTTGACCGGGCGGGCCGGCAGCCCCACGCAGATCGTCCACGGCGGCAGATCGCCGAACGCGCTCGACCGGGCCCCGAGCACCACACCGTCCCCGACCGATACGTTCGGACCGACGTAGGCGTCGGCGGCGATCCACACGTCGTCGCCGAGCGTGATGTCGGCCTTGATCAGCGGGAATGCCGGCTGCGTGTGGTCGTGCGTGCCCGCGCAGAGGTGCGCGTACTGACTCACCGTGCAGCGCGCGCCGATGCGCACGCGCCCGAGGCAATAGAGAATCGCGTGATCTCCGACCATCGTGTGTTCGCCGATGCTCAGATGCCACGGCACCTCGATCGTGACCGTCGGCCGCAGACGTGCCGTCGGATGCACGTCGGCCCCGAACCGGCGCAGCAGCCAGGTACGAAAGCCGTACAGCGTGCGCGGACTGTGGCGAAAGACCGTGCCCTCGACCGCGTACCAGAGGGCGCGCCCGGCCAGCTCGCGCGTCGTCCAGAGCCGGGTGGCGTTGGGGGTGTCCGTGGGCTCGGTGGGGGCGGTCATGGGGCGGCCGGCCGGTTCATGTGCGCCGCCATCGTCGCGTCGTCGACGGGCGGCCCCTTGGCGGTCAGCCACGGGTTGGCTCGAAAGAGCGGCATCGACGCCACCCGGTACGCGCGCGCTCCGATGGCCATGATCTGCCCGATGCCCACCGGCGCCGCCCGCAAGAGCCCCGCCGCGCGCATCTCGTCGGCGAGCCGGTTGCCGTCCGGCGCGCAGTTCGGCAGGAACGGCGAGGCGTAGTAGGCCCACCGCTCGGTCACGACACGGCCGTCGGGCTCGCGCAGCCGGGCGTCGAAGTGTTTGACCCGCCGGAAGGGCGCGCTCGCGTGCTCCTCGATGTGATGCCGCAGCGTCACCCAATGGAGGTCGAGCCCGATCGTGAGGCAGATGGCGTCCGACGTGCAGAGCCGGTCGTAGAGGGAGCCCTCGCCGTAACTCGTCGGTTCGAGATCGGCAAAGAGGGCCTCGCACGCCGGCCCGATGCCCGACATGGCGAGCATGGGTTCGCGCGAGCGCCGGGCGCCGGGCCGCGTGCGCACGTACTCGCCGAAAGGCCCCACCGTGCCGGGCGTCGCGTCGGGATCGAAGACCTCGCCCTTGCCCGCCGAGTAGGTGTAGCTCGGGGTCAGCAGCGTGCCTCGGGGTCCAATGACCTCGCGGATCGCGCCGTAGACCGTTCGACACGCGGTGTCGACGTCCCGGGCGCCCTCGGGGAAGCCGAGACGGCCGAGCGAGGCGTGGACGAGCAGTGTATCCCCGGGCCCGATGCCCAGAACGTCCAGCGAACCGACGACATCTCTCGTCGAATAGACGAAGCGTTCAGCGGGCATCGACCACGCCTCTCGTTTTCAAAACCCTCTTCTCGTAAACCGACACGGCCCACAGGGGGAACTCGTCGGCAAACCCATCGGCGCGCGCATCTCCCGTCGAGCGGGTGGCGTCTCGATAGAGCTCGTCGAGCGCCACGAGGGCGAACCCGTGGGCGAACGCCACCCGAGCCGTTTCGCCCAGGGTCGGCGCCGACGAGAAACGGCGACGGCGATGCTCCGTGAGCACCGTGAACGGCCGCGCCGGATCGCCGAGCCAGGGCGCGAGGTAGAAGTCGCCGTGGGGTTCGACGCTGACGAATCGCCCGCCGGGCCGAAGGACGCGCGCGATCTCCGCGAAGACCGCATCCGGGTCACGAACACCCTTCGGCGAGATCGGCACGAACGCGAACAGCAGCGCGTCGCTCATGAAGACGACGTCGAACGTCCCGTCGGACAGGTCGGCGAAGCCCGCCCCGCGGGCGAGATTCATGATACAAAACATCGCGTCGGTTTCCGGAACGCCGGCAGTCCGCGCCCGTTCCCGCGCGCGCTCGAGGTGCCCGGCGTCCGGATCGATGCCCAGCACCAGCGCCCCGCAGCGGGCCATCTCGACGGCGTAGTAGCCCGTGCCGCAGCCGACGTCGAGCACGCGGTCCCCCGGCCGCACGAAGCGTGCGAGCGCCGCCGCCAGGGCCGGGGCCTGCACGGTGCCGTAAGCGGTATCGCCCCGCACCTCGCCTTCGGCCGTGAACTTCTGTCCGACCCACCAGGCGTTGGGGTCCACCCGGCGCTCGAGCAGCAGGTGGCGCCCGAGCTGATCGTGGAAGTTGCCGAGGCGTCCGCGGTCGAGCGCATGGGCGGGCCGCTCGAACAGGCGCTCATAGGCCGTCGCGTCCTCCACGAGCAGGAATCGCTGCAAAAGGGCGGCCCGCAGCGCGGCGCCGGTCAGCACCGTGCCGTCGCCCCACTCGGCCGGATCGCGACGAATCCGCGTCGGGTCGTGCAGCGAACACGCGCTCTGCGAGAACCAGCCCGCGTCCGTGAACACACGGCCCCCACCGCCGTCGTCCGCCGCGCCCGCCTGCCAGGCCGCGAGCGCCGCATCGTCGAGTCCGACGGCCGTGCGGGTGCGCACGTTCAGCACGATCCATCGGCCCGGCGTGGCCGGCAGCACGAGGCAATCGCCGGGGACGAAGGCCATGCTCAGGTTCCCGGCGTCGCCGCCGTGGCGCGCAGGCCCTCGATGAGCCCCGCGAGGCCCCCGATGGTCAGGAAGGCGTCGCTCTGCATGTGCTCGGCGCCGAGTTGAATCGCAAACGCCTCCTCGACCGCCATGATCAGCGACACGAGCCCCATCGAGTCGATGAGGCCGCGGGCGAGGTAGTCGACGGCGAGCTTCTCCTCCAGGGCGGTGCCCAGGCTGAGGCCGCGGGACTCGAAGTAGTCGACGAGAAATTCGATGGGGGTCATGGATCGTCCTCGATGGCCAGGCTGCGACAGGTGGCGCCGTCTCCGCCGCGCAGGGGCAGCGGGGCGACAATCCACTCGAAGATGCGCCCGCGAATCTGCTCCAGATTCGTCAGGTTCTCCACGAAGTGGCACCCGGCGCCGAGCATGATGCGGTGGTTGGGCGAGTCGGGCGAGCAGCCGCGCCCGTGATCCGCGCTGTCGATCTGCGGCAGATCCATGCCGAGCAGCCGCACGCCGCGGTCGACGAGGTACTGCGCCGCGTCCGCGGTCAGAAACGGGTTGCGCGTGAAGTACGCGAGCGTGCCCCACAGCCGCGAGAACCCGGTGCGCAGCACGAGGCGGGGCACGGGCGCGTCGCCCTCCCCGAGGGCCGCGGCCAGGAACGCCGCGTCGAACGCCTGCTTCTCGGTCCAGGGGGCGAGGTCCAGCAGGCGCGCCGGCCCCGTCAGCAGCGGCAGCGGCAGAGCGTCGACGGGGCTCCCCCCCGGGACGAAGTGCAGCGGCGCGTCGACGTGCGTGCCCGTATGCGTGCCGAGCACGATCTTGCGCGTCTCGCGAGCTTCGATGCCGTGCCGCCCGAGCTGCGTGACCTCCACATAGGGGTGCCACGCCACCGGGAACGTCGGCATGCCGTCGTGAATGGGGTGCGAGAGGTCGATGGTGCGCATTCAGGGGGTCTCCAGCGCGGCGTGCACGGCGTGCCCGAGGGCGCGCACGGTGCGGTGGTCTTCGCCCGTGACCGGCAGCGGCGCCCGCAGGCCGCGTGCCAGGCCGAGGTATCGGGGCAGACCGCGGTCGAGCGCCCGCCCCACCACGGGGGGCGTGAGCCCGAGTTCACCGAGGTCGTCGTCGAGTGAGAGCGGGTGGCCGGCCACGTCTTCGAGCACATCCCGCACGGCCTGCACCACCGCGTCCCGACCGGGCACGCCAGACGAACGGGCCGAGCCGCGCGCGTCCGGCGTTTGATACCGCACGATGCGGGCCGGCGCGCCCGCCACCACCGCGAACGGCGGCACGTCCTTCGTGACGACCGAGCCGGCGCCCACGACCGCGTGACGCCCGATGCGGACGCCGCGCACGACGCTGACGCCGATGCCGAGCCAGCAACCGTCCTCGATGACCAGGGGATTGCCGTCGGTGTTGCCCTGCAAGATCACCGGGATGGTCGGATCGTCGTAGAGGTGCAGGCAATCGGACAAAAACAGGCGTTGGGAGGACATGACATGCCGCCCGAGCTCGATGCGGCAGGTGGAGGTCATGAAGAACGCATCGCCGAGGCTCGTGCCGTCGCCGATGATCACGCTCGGCGCCCGGCGCAGGTAACCGGGCGCCTCCGGGCTGACCGTCTCGGCGGGGTAGTGTTGCCGCACGAAGCCCGGCAGCATCGAAAAGTCCTCGAGCAACAGGATCTTGCCGTATCGACCGAGGCTGACGAAGCTCCCGAGCGAGAGTCGGCCGGGGCCGTGAATTTCCACCGGCGTCCGGATGCGGCTCGCATGTCCGAACGCCCGGAAGAGGTCGAGCGTCGGGGCGGGCACGTTCTCGCCGTGCTCGCCGACGACCAGCGCCCGTCGACTCGCCCGCAAGTGCGCCCGGGCATCGAGTCGGGAGATGGTCTCTGCCCGTCGGCGTTGCGGGTCGCCCTCCCGCGGCAGCCATCCCGGGCGCAGGATTTCGACCCGCACGGCGCGGTCGGGGCAGAGCGCCGCCAGCCGCGTGCGGATGACCCGCGCGCTCTCGGCCGTCTCGCCGACACGCTCGCCGCGATGCTCGACGCCGAGCCAGATCGACCCCGGGTCGACGGCGGCACGTTCACCCGTCGCCCCGTCGAGCACGTCCGGCACCGCCGGTACCGCCACGGCGACCCCCGGCGCGAGACCCGGCACGTCGGCGGCGAGCGTTTCGAGGGCTGCGAGCAGGGATTCGTCGTTCATGGTTTCGGACATCGCGGCGTCTCCGTCCCTGCATCGGCCATCAAACGGCCTGCACGAGTTCGATCAACGGGCCGGCCGGCGCGCGCAGCAGTACCAGCCGCAGCGTGCGCCCGCCGACCGCGACCTCGAAGGGTGGCGTGCGCTCGAGGGCCGCATCGCAGGCTCGGCCGACGGCCTCTGCGTCGTCGAGAAGTGCCGTCGTCAGCAGGCCGACCACCACCGGGCCGGGATCGTCGAGCCGCGCGGCCCGCGCCGAGGTGAAGCCGGCGTCGACCTCGACCGTGAGGCAGAGCGACGGCAGGGGGCGACGCAGGCGCAGAAGACCCTCGGGCGTGTCCGAAAAACCGAGCGCTCGCAGCACGGGCACACACGCCGCGGGGACGACGAGACGCGCGACCGCTGACGCCGGCTCCGGGGCGAGCTCGACGCCCGGCACGGGGGTCGCCCCGGCTTGGGGCCCCACGAGCACGAGGCGCGCCGCCGGGACGTCGAGCGCGGTCGGTGTCCGTCCGGGGAGCAACTCCAACGCCGGGCCGCCGCCTTCGTGGCGAAGCAGCGTGATCGTCTGGGTGGGCGGCGCATCTCGTTCAAGAAACACGCGTTCCGTATCGTGAACACGCACGCCGGCGTCGTGAAAGGCCCGCCGCCACCCTCGGCCGGCGAAGAACGCCTCGGCGATGTCGGGGGCCGGCACGCGCAGCGCAACGTGACTCAGACCCGCGATCATGTCCGCCCGCGCCCCTGCGCGACCGCCGCTTCGAGCATCACCTTGACCTCGCGGCCGAGGATCTTGCCCGTCGATCCGAGGGGGAACTTCGGCACCGAGATCATCACGCCGGGCACCGCACCGGCATGCAGGCGCTCGCGGCACGCCTGCAGAATGGACCCCCGCACCGCCTCGAGGTCGACCCCGCTGCGCAGGATGAGCGCCGCCCCGACCTCTTCCCCGTAGAAAGCGCTGTGAACGCCCACGACGACGGCGTCCTGCACCATGGGCAAGCCGAGCAGCACCTCGCGCACCGCCGCCGGGCTGATCGTCTGCCCGCCGCGGATGATGAGGTCCTTCTTGCGGCCGGTGATGAACAGGTTGCCCTCGCCGTCGAAACGCCCGATGTCGCCCGTCGGGAAGAACGTGCCCGGCGGCAGCCAGTCGACTCCACCGGACTTCGGGTCGACGTACCCCTGCATCAGGTGCGGCGTGCTGACCAGGATCTCGCCCCCGAGCGCCGCCTCGCCGTCGCTCTCGTCCCCCTCCTTGAACGCCCCGATGGTGATCTCGACCCCGGGCAGGGCGGGGCCGACGGAGCGCGGCCGGTTGTTGTACCGTGGCGACTGCCCGGTCAGGATCATCGTCTCGGTCAGACCGAAGCTCTCCATCAGAGGCACGCCGTACTTCGCCTCGAACTGCTCGCGCGTCGCCTGCGCGAGCGGCGCCGTCCCGCAGCAGACGGTCTGAATCGCCCGCCGCGCGTAGTCCGGGCCGTTGGGATCGCGGTCGATCGCGTTGAGCGCCGCCGCCATGGTCGGCGAGAGCCAGAGCGTGTTCACCCCGTGCGCCATCACCGGCAGCCAGAACGCCAGCGCGGAGCGCGCGTCGAAGGCCGGGACGAGAACGACCGAGCCCTCGGCCATGAACGGCGAGATCAGCGTGTTCAGGATGCCGCTGCTGTAGGCCATCGGCCAGATGTGCAGCATGCGCAGGCCCGCACCGAAGCCCATCACGGCGTTGAACGTCGCGGCGTTGCCCAGGATGCTGCCGATGGTGTGGACGACGCCCTTCGGCAGGCTCGTCGTGCCCGACGTGAACAGGATCAGGAAGAGGTCGTCCGCGGACGCGCCCGCGAACGGCTCGAACGGTGCGCCGGCGGTGGCTGCGCCCTCGGGGGGCGCCTCGTCCGGGCCGAAGCGCGGCAGAACCTCCGCCGCGGGCGCCTCGGTGAGCCGGCCGGCGAGCGCGTCGACGGTCAGCAGTCGTTTTGCACCCGAGAGGCCGAGCACCGCACCGATCTCGCGCGGCGAGAGCGCCGGGTTCACGGGCACCGCCACCACGCCGGACATGAGACACGCGAAGTAGGTGCAGGCCAGCGTCGCGCCGTTCGGCAGCAGGATTGCGAGGCGGTCGCCGCGGCCGAGCCCGAAGGCCAGAAAGCGCCCGGCCAGCGCGGCCGCGCGGTCGTGCACGTCGGCATAGGTCAGCACTTGCGCGGGCGCGGCGAGCGTGTCGATCAAGAACGTGCGCGTCGCGTTGCGGACGAAGATCTCGCGCGCGAAACCCGGCAGATCGAGCAACGACGTCGGGGGCAGCGGCACGGCGCTCGCGGCCGCGATCGCGGGGGCCGTCGCGCGCACGCCCGGTGCATCGCGCACCACCCGCGAAAGGTCCTGGGCGCGCAGTTCGAACTCGGCCACGAGCGCCGCCAGGAGCGCCTCGTCCGGCTGCGCCGTGTTGTCGCCGGTCAGGTACAGGTTGACGACGGGCTCCAGCGCCTCGAACGGCGGTGGATCGAGCGGCGCGCGGCGATAGTTCGCCCGACTGTGCGCGCGCTCCTCGGCCGCCAGCGTCTCGAGCTCCTCGATGGGCAGCTCGAGACAGTTCAGCAGCGCTTCGGCCAGCCCCTCCATGAGCTCGCCCTCCTCGCTGGCCTCCTGCACGAACCAGCCCGCCCCCTGCGCGTCCGGGCTGTACCCGCACAGCCACAAGAACCGCGCCGCGTCGAAGCCGGAGAGGCGCAACGACCAGGCGAGCTCGGCCACCGAGAGCGAGCCGCCGTCGAGGCGCGCGAGCAGGTAGCCGGAGAGGGCCGCGGCCCCGGCGGGCTCGGGCTTGCGCACCCGCAGGCGAGCCTCGGCGACGATCTCCGCCGCCGTCGCCCCCGCGGCGTGGCGCCGCACCCAGAGCCGATAGAGGTCCTCGGCCAGCACGAGGGCCTGCGCCACGGGGTTGACCGTGTGGGTCGTCGGGTGGAACGTCGCCTTGCCCCCGAACGGGCCCCCGCGACCCTGACTGCGCTTCAGAATCTCGAAACAACGGTTGCCGTTGGCGTACGAACTGGATCCGAGGCCGACGTAAGCGATGCCGCGACCGGAGAGGTGCTTCTCGACCGTGACGCCGAGCAACTGCGCGAGGGACTGCAGGTTGGCGATGTCGAAGACGCCGTGGATGCGCGTCGCAATGGTCTGGCCGAGACGATGCCGACCCAGCCAGCGCGCGGTCGCGGGCAGCACTTCGGCGAGCAGGCGACGGACGCCGGGCGGCAAGCGCTCGACGTCGCGCAGCGCCTCGTCGGCGAGCACGGCCCCGGCCAGCGCCGCCCCGATGCTGGCCTGATTCCAGGTCGAGATCGCCGTGACGCCGTCGAGCGGCAGGGTCTCCTCGAGCATGAGCAGATACGCGGCCATCAGCCCGTAGAGGCCGCTCTCGACGCCCCGCGTGACCACGACGCGCTCGGCCTCGATGCGGCAGCCGAGGGTGGTCAGCATGCGCTGCACCTCGGGGACGTCCATGAGCGCCGTTTCCGGCACGCCGCGGGTCGCCGCCAGGGTGCGCAGCGCGTTGGCGAGCAGGTTCTGCAGCTCGTCGGCGCTCTGCGGGTTCGTGGGAAAGAAGTAGCCGCCGAGCGTCAGCGCATCCTGCAATGCGCCCGGGTCGCGCTGCCGGCGGTTGATGTAGGTGTGGAGCGTGGTCAGCGGCGGTGACTCGGCCTCGATCGCCCGGAGAAACGCCGTCTTCTCCGGGTTCATGAAGTCGGCCTCTTCGTCCGGACACCAGATGATGAGCCGACCTTCGTCGAGCCCGAGCAAGGGCAGCGTCCGACCGGCCACCGTCACCTGCGTGGCCTGCATGGCCCGCAGAATCTCGTGCAGCGAGATGCCCATGTTCGAGGACGTCGAGCACACGATCGTCCGCGTCGCACAGACGCGCCAGACGGCCAGATCCTGCGCGTCGACGGCGCCGAGCTGCTCGGCGGAGAGGGCCTCGACCTCCCCCGGGTCGAAGATCGGGGCGCCGGTCGCGTCTCGCCGGCTCGCGACGAACGCACGGCGCTCGGCGAGCGCGGCGGCGGCGTCCCAGCGCGTCTGCGCGTCGAGATCGGCCAGGACGAGCTCCGCGATGAGCCCCAGGCCGTTATAGCCTTTCACGCAGCTCTGGTACTGCTTCCACCCCCGCATGAAGCGTACGCGGCTGCCCAACAAGGCGCTCGTCAGCGGTGCGTCGAAGACCGTGTTGTCATGGTCGTCGGCATAGGGGAGCAGCTCGGGGTCGAACGCGCGGGTCGGTGCCACGCCGAGCCGGCGCGCCAGGCGAATCGTCGACAGGGCCACCCGCAGGGCATGCGCCTCGGTGGCCGCGGCGGCGGCCGTCTCGGCGTCGAGCACGACGAAGCCCTCACGTTCGGGCAGGCGGGCAACGCGGGAACGGGCGGAGTGCAGGTAACCGGCAGAGCTCATGTTCGCGACTCCAGGGCCGCGTGCAGGCGGTCGATGGCGAGGAGTTGGGCGGCAACGGTGAGCGGGACCCCGGCCGCGGTCGCGGTCTCGCGCAGGCGGCGGGCGGTCTCGCGCATGCGGAGGTCGAGCCGGGCGGCGACCTCCTCGGCGGTCAGCGGGGCGCCCGTGCGGCCGACGACCCACTCGAAGTGGCTCACCGTGATGCCGCCGGCGTTCACGACGACGTCGGGCACGACGGTCACGCCGCGGGTCTGCAGGACGGCGTCGCCGGCGTCATCCACCGCACCATTGGCGATCTCGACCACGAGCCCGCACCGCAGCGCCGCCGCGATCGGCGCGTCGACGGCCCCGCCGAGGGCGGCGCAGACGAGCCAGTCGGCCTGGGGGGTGAAGACGGTCTCACGCGCGGCCACGGTCACGCCCGGGTGGTCGAACGTCGAAAACGCCCGGCCGCCGGCCTTCGACGCGACGAGCGCATCGACGGGCAGCCCCGCCGCGGCGTGCAGACAGGCCGACGCGTCGGCGGCCGCGACGATCCGGGCGCCCCGGCGCGCGGCCTCGACCGCAAACGTGCTCCCCGCCGCGCCGAACCCCTGCACGGCGATCGTCAGGCCCGTCAGCGCCGCCGGCCCCGGGCCTGTCCCGTTTTCGAGAAGCGTGTCCAGTACGGCGAACGCGCCCCGTGCCGTCGCCCCGTGACGCCCCGGCACGCCGCCGCGGCCGGGCGGCTTGCCGTTGATCGCCGCCGGCTCGAAGCGCCGTCGCAGGGCGTCGAGCGTCTCGGACATGACCGCCATGAGGCCGGCGTCGGTGCCGACGTCGGGCGAGAGGATGTCGCGATCACCGCCGATGAGGTCGGCGTAGGCGGTGACATAGGCGCGGGCGAGCGCGACGCGGCCCGCCGCCCCGAGTTTGCGCGGATCGACCGCGACACCGCCCGCCGCGCCGCCGTGCGGCAGGCCGTTGACGGCGCACTTGAGCAGGATGCGCGCGGCGAGCGCCGTCAGGTTGGCCTCGTCGACGCCGGGGTGAAAGCGCACGCCGCCCTTGCAGGGCCCGAAGACCTCGCCGAACCGCAGCCGCCAGGCGTCGACCGTCTGCGAACCGGAATCTCCCGCGAACGAGAGGCGTGTTCTGCAAACGAGAGACGGCCCGGAAAGAAACCGCAGCGCCGGGGCGGGCAGCGGCGCGAGGTCGAGTGCCCGCGTGAACCGCGATCCGAACCACCGGGCGACCGCCTCGGGCGTCGGGTCAGGGGGCGGCGTCGCCATCGGGGCTCCGTTCCAGGAGAAACCACGTCAGATCGTCCTGCGGGTGCAGCGGATCGCGGTGGTACGCGAAGCCGTAGTCCAGCAGGCGCAGGGTCGGGTAGCGGTCGAGCAGCTCGCCGGCGAAGTCGCGCTTGAAGAGCCGGCCCTCGTGCCCCCGGTAGGTCACGGTCACCGGCGTCGGGTTGTAGTACTCCGCGACGAGCAGGTAGCGGCGGCAGCTCGCGTACAGGGTCGCGTAGACCTCGGGCAGCACGTCGGGCGCGAGGTGGATGAGCACGCCCTTCACGAGCACGAGGTCGAACTCCGCGTCCGGACGGTAGTCGAGCAGGGAGCCCACCGTCAGGTGCACGTCCGGCACCGTCTCGGCGAGCACCCGGGCGGCCGTCGGGTTGATCTCGACGGCATGCAGTTCGAGCGCGGGAAAGAGGCGCCGCAGGGCCTCGAGGTTGACACCCCGATTCGCGCCGAGCTCGAGCGCGGAGCCGAGGCCGTGTGCCCGCGCGAGCGCCTTCGCGAAGAACGCCGTCGCCGAGCCCAGCATGGCCGCGCCGCTGTTGCGCTGCGTGTAGGCGTCGCCGAAATCGCCGTGCCAGAAGGCTTCCTGCTCGGTTTTGAAGGTCATCGGGCTCTCCTGGCACACATCGTCGCACATGCCGGCGCGGCGGGCAATTTGGCGGGGTTTTGCGCCCCCCGCCCGCCCGGGGTACGGTGCGCGCCATGGACGCTGACTCGCTCGACGCGCTCGGCCGCGAGATGCATGCGCTCGCCGCGCGGCTCTGGCCACTGCCCCGCAGCCTCACCGGCGACGGCGTGCGACGCACGCATGATCTCCTGCGCACCTGGGCACCGCTCGTGACGCACGAAGTCCCGAGTGGGACGCCCGCCTTCGACTGGGTCGTCCCCGACGAGTGGAACCTGCGCGACGCGTTCATCGCGGCCGCCGGGTCGTCGGGGTCGTCGGGGTCGTCGGGAGCGGCCGATCGGCCCCGACTCGTGGACCTCGCCGACAGCACGCTGCACGTCATGGGGTACTCGCTGCCCGTCGACGCGGTGCTGACCCGCGCCGAGCTCGAGCCGCACCTCTATTCGCTGCCCGAACAGCCCGACGCCATCCCATACGTCACGTCGTATTACACGCCGCGGTGGGGGTTCTGCCTCAGTCAGCGCCAGCGCGACGCCCTCGGGCCGGGGCCGTTTCACGTCCGCATCGACAGCACCCTCGCCCCCGGTTCCCTGACCTATTCGGACCTCGTGCTGCCGGGGGAGCGGCCCGACGAGATCCTGTTCAGCACCTACACCTGCCATCCGGCGATGGCCAACAACGAGCTCTCGGGCCCGGTCGTGACCGCGGCGCTCGCCCGCGCGCTCGCCGCCCGACCCCGGCGGCGGTTCACCTATCGCTTCGTATTCGTGCCGGAGACCATCGGCGCCATCGTCTACCTGAGCCGACACCTCGAGCATCTGCGCGCGCGCGTCCGTGCCGGATGGGTCGTGACCTGCGTCGGCGACGAGCGGGCCTACGGCTACCTGCCGTCCCGCCGGGGGCACACCCTCGCCGACCGCGTCTCGAAACATGTCCTGAATCACCACGCGCCGGGCGGTTTCCAGACGTATGGTTTCCTCGACCGGGGCTCCGACGAGCGTCAGTACTGCAGCCCCGGCGTCGATCTGCCCGTCGCCGCCGTCATGCGCAGCAAGTACGGCACCTACCCGGAGTATCACACTTCGCTCGACGACCTCTCGTTCGTCACCCCCGCGGGCCTCGCCGGCGGCTTCGAGGCCCTCTGGCGCTGTGTCGAGGTCCTCGAGGGCAACGAGGTGCTGCGCGCCGTGCACCCCTGCGAGCCGCAGCTCGGCCGGCGCGGCCTCTACCCCGATCTCAGCCGGGCAGGCTCCGCCGAGCACGCCCGCACGCAGGTCGACCTGCTCGCCTACGCCGACGGGGGCGACGATCTGCTCGGCATCGCCGACACGATCGGCGTGCCTTTCCGGCGCGCGCGCGCCATCGCCGACGTGCTCGTCGCGCACGGATTGCTGACCGCCGACACCCGCCCGGCCTGAGCCCTGGCGGCCTTTGCCGCCGGGCGAGGAGCATGTCGCCGTAACGCCCGCCGGCTGCGGTCGCCCGTGTCGGCCGCCCGCCGGCTTTCGGCTTCACTCCCTCGGTCGCGCTACCTACGGGTAGCGCTCGGTCGGTCGCGACCGGCGCGCTCGGCGGTCGCCTCGACCCGAGCGACCTCGCATCGGCATCGGTTACGGCGACAAGCTCCTAGGCTCAGCGCGTGCGACGGCGTTCGACGACGTCGAGGGCGACGTCGAGCGAGAGGCCGACGAGGCGCGTCACGCCCCGAATCTGACCGTAGACGTGACGCACGGCGGCGTCGTGGGCCATCTTCACGGGGCCGAAGGCCTCGCCCCCGAGGGCGAACGGACGGGCCGCCGTGTCGAGGTGGACCCGCTCGACGGCGGCGGCGCCGTGGTCGACGGCATCGACGACGAGGTTTTTCAGGCTGCGGACTCGCGCGAGTTCGGACACGGGCGGCTCTCCTGCGCGGGGGCTTCGGACGTCGGGTCCTCGACGCACCAGCGGCGTATCTGTTCGTAGACTTCGGGGTGATGGGCCAGGTCGAGGTGTCCGAGACCGGGGAAGACGCGCAGTCGTTCATCCGTCGGGCCGGCGGCGAACGGGGCCGTCGCGCTTCCCACCGGGACCATGACGTCGCGCGTGCCGGCGGCGAGGTACTGCGGGATCTCGTGCGCCCACGCGGCGCGGCTCGGATCGCCGAGGTCGCGGATGCCGTCGCTGCGCAGCGCCGCCAGCTCGCCGACGAGCCGCGCATAGGGGTCATCGACGCGGGCGACGACCCGCAGCAGGCCGCGCGCCAGACGCTCGAGGGGGGCGCCGCCATGGGGCGTGCCGAGGGAGACCACGCGGCGCACGCGGGCGCGCACCTCGGGCGCCTCCCGAACGGCGCGCTCGAGGGCGGACCGGACGACCAGACCGCCCATGCTGAACCCGACGAACGAGAGCCCCGCGTCCGCCGGCAGCGCCCGAAGCAGCGCGAGCAGATCGGCACCATTGCGCTCGACGGGCCGGCCCGTGTTGTAGCGCACGTACCCGGGCACGAGGCCGGTGTCGCGCTGCAGACGCTGCCCGTAGTCGCTCCCGTCGGGCATGCGCCAGATGGTCTCGGTACACATGAGTCCATAGACGAAGACGCAGAGTTCGGCGCCCTGCGGGGCCGCACCGACCCAGGACATCTCGGTCGACAACCCGGGATATCGCTCGACGAGGCGCTCCCCGAGCGCGCCATTGAGAATGCTGAGCGCGGCGTCGATGGTGTTGGTCATGGTGTTTCGACCATGACGCGGCGCGTCATCGATTGCAAGTGACGCTTCCGCGATGTCGGCGCCGCGGCCTCTGCTACACTGTTGCGGTTTGAGGCCCGCACACCCGCCAGCGCCCACCCCCGACGTCCTCGCGGCGTTCCGACGCCCGGTCTGGGTCTATGACCTCGATGCCCACCGCATCGTGGCCGCGTCCCCGTCCGCCGCGGCCCTGTGGCGCGCCGAGTCGCCCGACGCGCTGACCGCGCGAGCCCTCGGCCCGATCAGCCCGGCCGTGCAGGCGCGTCTCGCGGCCTACCGCGCCGCCTTCGAGGCCGACGAGGCGATCAGCGAGAGCTGGACGCTCTACCCGGCGGGCGTTCCGACGACGATGGTCTGCCAGTGTACGGGCGTGACGACGGCCGACGGGCACGTTGCGATGCTCGTCGAGGCCGAGCCGCTGTCCGCGCCCGTGCCCGACGAGGCCCGGCTCATCGAGGCCCTGCGCCATGACCCGGCGCCGGTGCTGCTCTTCGCGCTCCCGACCGGCCACCTTCTGCTCGCCAACCCCGCGGCGCAGGCGTTGCTCGGCGAGCGACCGTCGCTGGAGAGCCTGCTGGGCCCGACGGTCGCCGCGAACGAGCTGAGGCACCCGCTGAGTCGAGCCGACGTCGTCAGCGGCGAAGCGCGCATCGAGACGCTAAACGGGCCGCGGATCGCCGCGTGGCGGGCCGCGCGCGGGGTCGATCCGGTCGACGGCGGCGACATGGTCGCGCTGACGCTCCTCGACGTGACGCAGACGCGTGCCGCTGCCCGGTCGCAGCTCGACGGGCTCTCGGAGGCGGTCGCCGGCACGCAGGACGGCATCGCCCTGACCGACGCCGAGGGGCGGTTCACGTTCATGAACGACGCCCACCTGACCATGTTCGGGTTCACCGCGCTCGAGCAGGTCCTCGGGCAGCCCTGGACGCTGCTCTACGACGCCGCCGAGGTCGCCCGATTCCAGACGGAGGTCTTCGCGAACCTCGACGGTCCGGGGGCGCGCTGGCGCGGCAACGCCGTCGGCCATCGCCTCGACGGCGGCGTCGTCCGGCAAGAGGTCAGCCTGACGATCAATCACGACGGCGGCATCATCTGCATGACGCGCGACATCGGGGCCCGCCTCGACGCCGAGGAGCAGCGCCGCCGTCTGGAGATCGAGCTCGCGCAGGCGCAGAAGATGGAGACGGTCGGGCAGTTCGTCGGCGGACTCGCGCACGATCTGAACAACCTGCTCTCCGCGGTGCTCTCGACGGGCCGCGGCATGGCCCTGCAGGCGTCCAACGCCGACCGCGTCCGGCAGGGCGCCGAGCGCATCGACCGCGCGGGCACCCAAGCCGCCCGCCTCATCCGGCGCATGCTGGACTTCGTGCGGCGCGAAGAGGGCCCGCCCGTGCTCGTCGACCTCCGCGCGGTGCTCATCCGCAGCACGGACCTCCTGCGGGCGCTGCTGCCGAAACGCATCGAGCTCGTCGTCGAGCCCGGTGACCGCGTCTTGCGGGCCCGCATCCAGGAAGATCGCGTCGTTCAGGTGCTCCTGAACCTCGCCGCCAACGCCCGGGACGCCCTCGACGGTCGCGAAGGCCGGGTGCGCGTGCGGCTTTCGATGGCCGGTGACGCCGCGCCCGAGCGCACGGGGCGGGGCGAGCATCCGACCGGCGAAGCCGCCGAGATCATCTTCGAGGACGACGGCCCCGGCCTGCCGCCCGACGTCATGCCGCGTCTGTTCGAGGCCTTCTACACCACGAAACCGGCGGGTCAGGGCACGGGGCTCGGTCTTTCGACGTCGGCCCAGATGCTCGCCGAGGCCGGCGGCCGCCTCGAGGCCTGGAACACCGGCGGCGGGGCGGCGTTTCGGCTGCTCTTGCCGACGCAGCCCCCGGCGCAGGTCGCACGCTTGCTGCTCGGACACTCGGACGCCGAGCTCTCGGACCTCGTCGCCCGCGTCCTCGAACGCGAGGGGTACGCAGTCGAAAGCCACGTCGGGCCGCGGGCTGCGCTCGACGCCGCCCTCGCCACCCCGGGCGCGTTCCGTCTGCTGCTCGCCGAGGGGGACGCCTCGGGTCTGCCGGGCGCGACGGTCTGCGAGACCCTCGACGGTGCCGGCCTGCGCTTGCCCGTGTTGCTCGCCATGCGCGAGCCCCCGACGCCCCCCCCGTTACCCGTGCGGTACCGGGTCCTGCGCACGCCGTTCACCACGGCGGCGCTGCTGTCCGCCGTGCGATACGCCCTCGCGGACTGACGCCGCCCGGCCCGAAACGCGCGGGTCAGCGCAACCGCGCGTCGATGAAGGCCGTCAACGCACTCGCCGCCTCGTCCGCATGCCGGAAGACCGGCAGGCCGGCCGCCGCGAGGTAAGTCGCCAGAGGTGTGTAGCGTTCGCCCGCGTCGATGCAGAACACCATGGGTTTGTCCGACGACGCGAAGACGCGGCGCATGTGATCCGCCCAGCCCCCGGGCCGGGTGAGGTCTTCCCCGTGTTCGAGCCCTGATGATGCCGGCAGCGTGTTCAGCGCGCCGGTCATCGGCACGTTGGCGAACACGGCGGCGTCCACGCCCGGATCGGCCAGCAGCGCCGCCGCGCAGTCGCCATAGGTGAGATCATCGGCCACCGGCGTGACGTCCAGCGGATTGTGGACGTCCTGCAGGCGGTCGATGCCCTGCCGGTGCAGGGCCCGTGCGATGCGCGCGCGGGTCTCATCCGCGAAGGCGGCGAGTGTCAGTCCCCCCGCGAGCTGATCCGCGAGCACGACACACTCGAACCCGGCGTTGCTCATCAGGCCGACGCGACGCCCGCGCACGGGGCGGCCCGAGAGCGCGGTCAGCAGCGTCAGATGTGCCTCGAATGCCCGCAACGACTCGACGACCACCGCGCCGGCCTGTCGCATCACCGCCCGGAACACACCGTAGTCGCCCGCCACCGAGGCCGTGTGACTCGACGTCGCGGCGCGGCCTTCGGGGCTGCGCCCGGCCTTGTAGACCAACACATCGCGCCCGCTGCCGGTGAGCGCACGGACGGCGCGGGCCAGGGGCAGGCCATCGCCGGGCTGCAGGCCCTCGAGGTACACGGCCACCTGCCGCACGCCCGGATCGTCGACGAGCGCCGCGAGGTGATCGGACACCGTCACGTCGAGCTGATTGCCGAGCGAGACCTGATAGCGCGGCGCGAGGTGCGGCAGCTTGCTCGTGCGGCTCAGCAGAAACGCGCCGCTCTGACTGACGAGGGCGAGCCCGGAGCCCGGCGCGTCGTGTGCGGCCGGTGCCGCCGGCGGATGTTTGTGTGCGGGGATGAACGTCGTGTCATAGGCGCCCGGCCGCGAGACGATGCCCAGACAGTTGCCGCCGTTGACCACCGGCGCCGGCAACCCGGCCGCGCGGGCCTGCGCGAGCGTCGCCCGCATCGCCGCCTCGATCGCCGCGCCGTTCTCCGTCTCGCCCATGCCCCCGGCGATGAGGATCACCGCGCGGGCCTTCTGCTGCGCAGTCAACGCCGCGATCACGTCGGGACATTGCTCCGCGGCCAGGGTGAGAACGAACAGATCGACGGGGGCAGGCAGCGCCTCGATGCTCGGCACACAAAGACAGCCGTCCATCCGTTCGAGTCCGGGCTTCACGATGGTCACGGCGGCCGGCGAGAACCCCGCCGCCAGCACGTTGCGCAGGATGACCCGGCCGAGGTTCATCTTCTCGGAGACGCCGATGAGACCGATCGTCGACGGACGCAGCAACGGCCCGAGATCCTTCGGGGCGGCGGTCCGTGCCGCGCCATCGGGCCCCGCCCGGAGAGCCGCTTCCGGCCGCACGGAGAAGCGACACAGGCCATCGAGGGGCACGAGCGCGCCCGCACGGACGACGAAGGGGTTGACCTCCAGCTCCTCGACGACATACGGCCCGCGCAGGGCGCCGAGCCACGCCAGCCGCTGCGCCGTCTCGACGAGCACGTCCGGGGCGATCAGCGCCGGTCGACCGCGGAACGGCGCGGCCATCTTGCCGTAGACCGCGAGCTGCGCGAGCTGCGCCGCGAAGACCGCCGGCTCGAAGAGTTCGGCCGCCACCGTCGCCGCCGCCGCATCCGGAGGCAGGCGCGCCGCGAGGTGCTCGACGTCGAGGCCACCGGCGCCGACCGTCAGCACCGCCCCGAGCTCGCGTGTGCGCCGCAACCCGAACAGAAGCTCCGCACCGAAACCGATGGACGCGAACGCGACGCGCTCGACCAGCAGACAGCCGCGCAGCGTGCCGGCCGCGCCGGGCGCGCGGGCGGCGACCTCGGAGAGAACCCCCGCACAGGCGGCCAAGGCGGCCTCGGGCTCGGCGACGCAGAACGCCACCCCCCCGACGTCGGACTTGTGGAGGACCTGCGGCGATACGACCTTCACGACGAGCCCCGGCGCCCCCGCGACGAAGGCGCGCAGCGCGTCCGCGTCGACCGCGCCCCCCGCCGGCACGAAGAGATGCCGCGGCACGGGCAGGCCGACGGCGTCGAGCAGCGCGTACACCTCGTGTTCGAGCAGGGCCTCGCGCCCCTCGGCGGCGGCGGTGGAAAAGACGGCAGAGGCGACGGCGGACAGGGATTCGGGTGGGTGTTCGAGCAGCATGGGGCGCGGATTCTGCGCCGCCGGCGTGCGAGACCGCAACGCAGGTCCCCGGCGCGATTGCCCGGGATCATGCCGGAGGGTCACCGCAGAGTCTTCTGCGCCGGGCGCGGCGGCTGTATCTCCACGCAATGCACATTCGAGAACTGTCCTTCATTCTCTCCGGCGCGTGCGCGATGCTCGGCGCCGGCCTCCCGGGCGCTGCCTGCGCCGCCGAATCCGCCGAGTCCGCCGACGACTGGACGGCGGGGCTCCTCGAAACGGCGGCGTTCGCGCGGCCGTCCGTGGCCGAGATTCACAGTCCGCAGCTCAAAGTCGAGCTCGGGTACAGCAAGAGTTACAGCGAGTTCAACCTGACGGAAGAGACCGAGAAGTTCGACCGGCCCATCGTCGAGGCGCACATCGGCGCGGTGCTGCCCCTCTACGCGCGGCGTTGGGGCGAGTGGTCGTTCGGCGCGATGCTGCCCATCAGCGTGCACGTGCTGGAGGACATGTTCGACCCCGTCACGGCGCCCGTCATCAACACCGACTACCGCTTCGGCGGGCCGCGGTTCGCCGTGATGCGGCATCTCTCGGACACGGGGTTCGTGCGCAACTTCTCGGTCTCGTGGCTGCCGTGGTTTCACGAGTGCACGCACCTCGGCGACGAGATCACGCTCTACCGCAAGGACGCCGACCTGCCGATCACGCGCATCAACGTCTCCTACGAGTTCACCGATCTGCAGCTCACGCTGAACGACCCGGCCGGACTGACCGACACCGTACATTCGTTCCGCGGTGGCCTGTCGGTGCGCATGAGCGATCGCGAACTCGGCTGGTTCGGCGTGCGCGAGTCCGTCGAGATCGACGACGAGACACACCTCGAACACAGCGACGAGCGCCTCGAATACTACCTGCAGTATCAGTTTCAGGGCCTCATAGGATATCCGTGGGTCAAGACAGACGGGGCCGAGCGGGCAGGTTGATGGCGAGACCGCTCAGTTTGA
>JAKLJY010000064.1 GCA_023150895.1 Myxococcota bacterium
TCACGGGCGGCGCGCCGGGGCGGAGCCGCACAGGGGTTGCGTGCGGCGCCTCGGGCACCCCGCGCGCCCCGGCACGCCCACGGGCGTGGCCGCTCACCGCTTGACCAGATCCAGCCCGCCCGTGAACGCGTAGCTGACCCAGTCGTCGTAGGCGTACACGACGATGCCGGTGCGCTGGTCGCCCGTGATCTGGTGCGGGCCGTCGGCGAGCGGGGCGTGGACGTACACCCAGTCCTCGCCGAGCACGCGCTCGCCGCGGGCGAGGTCGACCGGCGCCCCGTCGAGCTCGATGTTCGCCCCGACGGGGGCCACGATCGTCACGTAGTCACTGTGGTAGGTCGCGGGCGTCAGAAACGAGTAGGTGAACCGCAACTGCCGCTCCGGCGGGGGCAGGAAGATCGCCGGATCACCGGCCTCGCCGCCGGGCAGAAGACCCGTGGAGGCCTCGCCGCTCATCACCCCGAGGACCGAGAAGGGGCGGTCGCCGGACACGCCGAACGCGGCCCGCGAGCCGAACTCGCAGACGGCGCCCGGGGCCAGGGTGAAGCTGCGGCCGTCTCCCTCGATGAGCCCGGCGCAGTCCGGCACGCCGAGGAAGCCGGGCGGGCTCGGATCGAGGGCTTCGAGGGGCACGCCGAGGGTGACGCGCGTCTCCTCCGCGGCGACGAACTTCCAGAACGTGGCCTCCGTCGCGAGCTGCGGCGCCTGCGTGCGCAGCTTCGTCGGCGTCAGCAGGTAGCGGTCGCCCCACGTCTCGACGGGGAAGAGCTGCTCCTCCAGGTGGTCGCACGCCCCCTGCGACTGCGGGTAGAAGCTGCAGGTGTGCCCGGTGAACACGGCCACGGGGGCCGACGAGCGCACGCGGGCCCCCGAGAGGTCGACCCCGATGGGGTCCTGGTCCGGCCCGCGAATCTGCGGGGGATCGCTGAGCAGGTCGAGGACCTCGCCGCGGCCGAGGGTGGCCTCGACCCGTCCGGCGGCCGCGTCGACCCGCACGCCCGCCCCGAGGCCGCCGGGTACGGGCAGCACGCCCGCCCCGCGCGGCAGCTCGATGGTCACCTGCGTCGCCTCCTGCGTGCCGATGAGGGTCAGCGTCGCGGGCAGGCCCTGCGGGTCCTCGAACTCGGGCGTCGGGCGGTCCGCCCAGGAGGGCACGCCGACGTTTACGTAGTCCGTCCCCAGCGCACCGACGGGCAGAAGCAGGCTGGCGTCGTTGGAGAAGCTGTAGTTGCAGCAGTACGGGCCGAACTGGTACGCGACCGCGGGCTCCGTCGTCGTGACGTGCCAGGCGTGCCGGCCGATGCGGGAGACCTCGGTGGTGCCCCGGTTGGGGAAGAGCAACACGGCCAGCCCCCCGGGCGGAACCTCGAGGTTCTCGGCGCGGTCGAAGGCGCGGCTCGTCACGGCGCCGGCCGCGTCCCGGATCTCGGTCGCCACCGTGGCCGGGGGCACCTGCGCGAACAGGACCGGCGGGGTGATGCGGATCTCGGCGACCAGGGCCGCGAGCGCACCGGCGGCGTCGCGGGCCGTCACGCGCAGGGGGGCGTCGGCCCGCGGGTTGGCCACGACCACCCCGAGGGGCGCCTCGGGCGTGCCGCCGCCGGGCCACCAGGCGGCGTTGGGCAGGTCCGTCGCCAGAAACGCGCAGCCCTGGTAGCTGCGTCGCTCCTCGGCCACGGCGCAGGCGGCCGAGACGCACTCGCCCGGACCGCTGCAGCCGCCCCCGTCGGCGCAGGCCGCCTCGGCGACCCAGCCCTCGCCGGCCACGCAGCGGGCCGGCGTGCGCCCGTCGAGGCAGATCCGCGTGTCGGGGACACAGGTCGCCGGATCGGGCAGACAGCGCCCCTCGCCGCCGAGACAGACGGTGCCCTCGGGGCAGAGCTCGACGGCGGTGCGGCCGTCTTCGCCGCAGACCACGACGGCGGGGCCGCCGGGCTCGACACAACCCCGCAGATCGGGCGAGCAGGGGGGCGCGGCGTCGGGGGTGGCGTCACCGACCACCGGCCCGCCGAGGTCGACCAGGCCGAGATCCGTCGCGCCGCCCGTCGCGGGGCGGGCGTCGTCGAGGGCGGGTGAACCGCCCCGGGGACCCTGATCCGGCGTCACCGTGCCGCCCGCCGCCGGCGAACCGCCGCCGCCGTCCCCGCAGGCGCTCGTCAGCGCCCCCATGAGCGCGGCCACACGTGCGAGGCTTCGAGTCGTCGGCAGTGTCATCGGCATTGGCTCTCCACGGGTTTCGGTACGCGAACGAGACCGCCGACGCGCGACGCCGGCCGGCCGAAGATACACGATCCCCCGCGGCCGGGCCGCCCGCTCACGCCTTGAAGGTCATGAGCGGACGAGTCCGGGCCACGGGGGCGGCGATGCCCGCGCGGACCTGCACGTCCACCACCGGGCCGATGTCTTTGTAGGCCGCGGGGGCCTCCTCGCGCAGCCGCTCGGGCCGCAGGGTGATGCACTCCACCCCGGTCAGCCCGAGCCCGGCGTCGTCGTCACAGCAATGCACCATGTCGTTGCGCGTCTTCGCCCGCCCGGCCCCGTGCGAGGCCGAGCACGCGAAGCGGGGATTCCCGAGCCCTTCGAGCACGTACGAGGGATGCCCCATCGACCCGGGGATCAGCACCGGCTGACCCGCGTGGGCCGGCGTGGCGCCCTTGCGGTGCACGTTGAGGCCGTTCTCCCGGAACACGATGTTGTGCGGCACGTCGAAGACCAGGGGCATCGCCAGCTCGGCGCCGAAGACCTCGCGCATGCGCAGACGCACGATCTCGGCCAGGAGCAGCCGGTTGACGAAGCCGTAGTTCGCGGCGGTCTGCATGGCGGTCAGGTACTCGGCCGCCGCCGCGCCGACGAGCGGGAAGAGCCCGCTCTCCGGGTGGCGGTGGGTCGGCGGCCAGGCCTCGCGCGCCTTGTCGTTCCAGCGACGACCGACGTAGACGCCCACCCCGCGGGAGCCCGAGTGGATCATGCACGCGATCTGTCCCGCCTTCAGACCCAGAGACCAGGCCCGGCGGCGGTCCAGCAGCGTGTCGACCACCTGAAACTCCACGAAGTGATTGCCGCCGCCGACCGTGGCCAGCCCGCCGTCGCGCAGGGTCTCGTCCCGGCCCGGCAGCAGGCCGGGCGGCGCCCAGTCGAGCGCGCCGGCGTAGCTGCCGAGGTCGTAGATGGCCTCCGTCTCGCGCTCGATCTGATCGAAATCAGACCGCGCGAGCTGACCGCGCGGCGCGGTGCGCGTCGCGGCCGTGAAGCCCATCACACCGTCCCGGAACAGCGCCGCCATCGACGCACCCT
The DNA here is from genome assembly GCA_023150895.1 of Myxococcota bacterium. Classification (GTDB taxonomy): domain Bacteria; phylum Myxococcota_A; class Bradymonadia; order UBA7976; family UBA1532; genus CAINDO01. The sequence goes on from JAKLJY010000064.1 coordinate 3,295, forward strand.
TCAGGGGCAGATCGCGGGTGCCGAGCAGCAGGTCGCCCTTCAGGCGGGTCGTGAGTTCATGCTTCTTCTCCATGAAGGCGTCGAGGGTGAGATCCGCCACGTGCAGGCGCATCCCGCAGTTGATGTCGGTGCCGATGGCTTCGCACAGCACCATGTCCGGGGGGGTGACGACGACGGCGCCGACCGGCACGACGTCCCCGGGATGGAAATCCGGCGTGGCACACGCCCGCAACACACGATGCCCGTCGGGGTGAGTGGCCCCGGCGAACGCCATGAGCTGCGCGAGCGCCTTGCCCTCGATCGGAAACCCGTCGGGCAGCAAGACCTCCGCCGCCACGCCGTCGGGCGTGTCGGTGCGCGACACATGCCAGGTCTGATCGCGGCGCGTGACCGCGAGACCCTGCCTGGACAGGGCCTTGAAGACTCGAGAATACACGGCTGCAAATCCCATGCTGTGCCCCGCGCGTCGCGCGGAGCCGGGTCCGAGTTCGGAGTACCAGGGCCCGATGATCAGCAGCCGTGTGGGCTCATCGGTGCGACGAAAGCTAGTGAGTCATCGCAAATGTGTCAAGGGTGACCGCGCAATCCCACACTCGACCGTGTCGGCCCCCGAACGCGGGCATCGACCCCCGTCGGCGGCCGGCGTAAGGTACGCCCCATGTCGACACACCCCCTCGTCTCGCGCATCGACTGGTCCCTCGAGGGCCCCACCGCCCTCGAGCTGCTGCGCACGCTGCTGCGCTTCGACACCACGAACCCGCCGGGCAACGAGCACGCCTGCGCCTCGTTCCTGGCCGACACCCTGGCCGACGAGGGGCTCGAACCCGAGGTGCTCTCGCCGGGGCCGGGGCGCGGCAACGTCGTCGTGCGCCTGAAGGGCACGGGCGAGAAGCCCCCGTTGCTGCTCGGCGCCCACCTCGACGTCGTGCCGGCCGATCCCGAGCGGTGGTCGCACCCGCCCTTCGGGGCGGAGATCCATGGCGGCTACCTCTACGGCCGCGGCGCCATCGACATGAAGAACATGGCGGCGATGAGCGCCACGACGCTGATCCTGCTCGCCCGGGCCGGCGTGAAGCCGAAGCGCGACGTCATTTTCGCCGGCGTGGCCGACGAAGAGGTCGGCTGCGACCACGGCAGCGGCTGGCTGGTGGACCACCATGCCGACAAGGTGCGGGCGGAGTACGCGCTCGGCGAGCTCGGCGGTTTCACGCTGCACCTCAACGGCCGCACGTTCTACCCGGTGCAGGTGGCCGAGAAGGGCATCTGCTGGATCCGCGCCAAGGTCCGGGGCAAGCCGGGGCACGGCAGCATCCCGACGGCCGAGAACGCCACGGTGCGGCTCGCCGAGGCCATCGCGCGCATCGGCCGCGGGCGCATGCCGCTGCACGTCTCGCAGCCCGTCCGGCGCTTCGTCGAGGCCCTCGCCGCCCATCAGCCGGTGCCGGCGAAGCAGGTGCTGCCCCTCTTGCTGCACCGCGCCACGGCCCAGACGGTGCTCGACAAGGTCATGCCCGATCGCGCGTCGGCCAACGTCTTCAGCGCGCTGTTGCGCAACACCATCAGTCCGACGGTCCTGCGGGCGGGGAGCAAGACGAACGTCATCCCCGGCGAAGCGACGGCCGAGCTCGACGGCCGCATCGCCCTCGGCTCGTCGGCCACCGAGTTGCTCGCCGAGCTGCGCGCCCTGAGCGGCCCGGACCTCGAGTTCGAAGTGATCAAGGAGGCCCCGCCCACGGAGACGAGCCCGGACACCGAGGTCTTCCGTACCATCGGCGAGACGGTGCGCGACCACGATCCCAACGGCATCCCCATCCCCTACGTCATCCCCGGCTTCACGGACGCGAAGTCCTGGTCGCGCCTGGGGACGCGTTGTTACGGCTTCAGCCCCGTGCGCTTCGACCCGACACACGACATCAAGTTCTCGGAGCTCTATCACGGCGACGACGAGCGCATCCCCGTGGATGGCTTCCAGTTCGGCCTGAAGATGCTCTTCGACGCGGTCTGCCGCATCGCCAGCGCCTGACCGGTTCGCCGCCGCTGGAGATTCGCGCCGCGGTCCGTCATGCTTCGACTTCTCACGGCCCCCGTGCCCTATGGAAAGGACCCCGCCATGACTGTCACCCACACCGGACACGGAATCGCGGGGCGAGCCCTTCCCATCGCCGGTCGCTGAACGCCGGCACGTTCGCTCTCCCCGCACTCGACGTCACGAGACGTTCACCGCGCTGGGGTCGTGACGACCCCGGGAGAGATTCACATTGTGTTTCAATGACTTCGACGCGCTCGCCCCGCTGGGGTTCGACGCGTTCTTCGAGGCGGGGCGCGTCGCGTGCGTCGCCGCCGATGCCGACGTTTCTGCCGAGCCGGCCGAACGGCCCGACCTGACCACCGCCCGCGTCTGCGCCGCCCACCGCGACGCGTTCGACCTGATGACCGCGCCGGACGCGCCCGTCGTGCCGGCGCGGCTGCCCGGCGCCTGGCGCCTCGACCACGGCCCGGAGGCGCTGCCGACGGTGGGCGATTGGGTGCTCTGCGAGCGCCCGCCGCAGGGTGAGCTGGCCGTCGTCCGCCACGTCCTGCCCCGCCGCAGCCTCTTCGTTCGACGCGCCGCCGGCGGACGCGAGGCGCCGCAGTCGGTCGCCGCCAACGTCGACACCGTCTTCCTCGTCAGCGGCCTCGACGGGGACCTCAACCCCCGTCGGCTGCACCGCTACCTGGCGCAGCTCCACGACTCGGGCGCGCGCGCCGTGCTCGTGCTCAACAAGGCCGACGACCTCGCCACGGCCGGATCGGGCGTCGAGGCGCTCGGGGCGCTGGCCGAGCGCTGGCCCGTGCACCCCGTCAGCGCGTTGCACGACACCGGCCTCGACGCGCTGGCCCCCTACCTCGAACCCGGGCGAACGCTGGCCCTCGTGGGCTCGTCCGGGGTCGGCAAGTCGACGCTGGCCAATCGGTTGCTCGGCCACGACCGGCAGGCGACGGGGGGCGTGCGGGCCCACGACGCGCGCGGCCGCCACACGACGTCGCGGCGCGAACTCTTCCGCTTGCCGGGAGGCGCCCTGCTCCTCGACACGCCGGGCATGCGCAGCCTGGGACTCTGGGACGCGGAGGCCGGCGTCGCGGCCGTCTTCGACGACGTCGACGCCCTGGCCGGCGGCTGCCGCTTCGCCGATTGCCGCCACGAGGGCGAGCCCGGGTGCGCCCTGGCGGCGGCCGTCGAGGATGGAACGCTCGCACCCGAGCGCCTCGCCGAGTGGGCCGCCCTGCGCCGCGAGGCGGCCTTCGAGGCGCGCAAGAACGACCGTCTGCTGATGGAGGCGCACCGCCGGCTCTGGAAGTCGCGCAGCAAGGCCGCACGCAAGATGCGCGATTGAGATGACATGGCCCGACCGGCGCCGCCGGTGGACCGCCTCGCGCGCGCCCGTGACAGGGAAACTCTACACGAACCAAGGATACAACCGGACGCAGACCCGCGTATGGTGGCGGTATGACCAGCCTCACCTCCGCCGATGTCCGGGAATTGCGCGAAGCCCTCGAAGCGAGCGGAGCATTCGAGCGTGACTCGGGGCCCGCCTGGCGCCGCTTCTTCGTGCTGCTCGTCGTCGGCGGCGTCCTGGGCGCGGTCGCCGTGCAGGGACCCCTCTGGCTCTCCTGCCTGACGCTGCCGCTGGCCTCGCTGGCGCTGACGGTGGCGGCCCTCTATGGACACGAGGGCGGTCACAAGAGCCTCTCGCGCAGCGCGACGGAGAACAGCCTCATGCTGCACCTCGCGTTCCCGCTCCTCGGGGGGTTGGGGGCGATGTACTGGTCTCACAAGCACAACGTCCGGCACCATGGTTACCCCAACGTCGTCGGGGCGACGCTCAAGGGGTCGGACCTCCAGGCGAGTGATCCGGACCTCGACCTCTGGCCGATGGCCTCATCGAAGGTCGACTACGACGCCGCCGGCCCGGTGCGCCGCCTCTTTCACCGCTACTGCCAGGGGTACTGCTTCTGGCCGCTGACGGCGCTGCTCGTCTTCGCAATGCGCGTGCAGAGCCTGCAGTATCTCTACGGTCGCATCCGGGCCCGGGGGATGGAACGCGCCGTGGCCCTCGATCTGGCTGCCCTCGGGGGACACTACCTCTGCTGGATCGTTCTCCCCGGCCTCGCCTTCGGGTTCGTGCCGACGGTGACGTTCTACGTCGCGTTGTGGATGTTCTCGGGCCTGTACCTCGCGGCGATCTTCGTCGGTGCGCACTTCGGCATGCCCGTCTTCCTCAGCCCGGGGGATCCGTGGAGCCTTCAGTTGCGCACGACCCGCAACCTGCGCCTGCCGCGCTGGGCCGCCTGGGCGATGGTCGGGCTCGATCATCAGGTGGAACACCATCTGTTTCCGCGCATGGCGCACGCCCGCATGCCCGCCGCCGCACGGATCGTGCACGAGTGGGCGGCCCGCAAGGGTGTACCCCACGAGTCGATGGGCTTCGGTCACGCCCTCGTCGAGGCGACCCGATTCATGCATTCGGCCTGGCGCGAGGTCCCCATCGCCGGCGCCGCCGTCGACGCGGACGCCGACGCGACAGGCGAGGCGGGGTCGCCTGCGACCGCGACGGTGTGAGCCGCCGACCCCCCGTTCGACGGCACGGCGGGGTCGGTCACGTATCGAGTCGCCAGATCTGGCGGGCGTGGCGTGCCATTTCGAGCTGCCGGTGCTGGATCGCGGCCGGCGTCCAGTCCTCGAACGCGGCGAGTGCGCGCGTCGACCGATACTGAGAGGTCTCCAGAATCGGGCGTTTCTCGGCGAACGGCCGGCTCCCCGCGTCTCGGTTTCCACTCCCGATGAGCAGTGCGAGGTTCCCGAGTCGATGCACGTAGTCATCGCGCACCTCCTCGTCGAAAGCGGGGTAGTCGGCCGTGTCGGCGTTGCGCGGGAGAATGTGCTCGACCGTGAGCCCGGGCTCGTCGTGATCGGGGCGCGGGGCGCCCGTGGCGCCTTCGAGGGCGCACAGCATCCACCGAAGCAACATCCGATGGCGCGAAACGTCCCGAGCGTAGAGCGAGAAATCGTGCTCGAACGCCTGATCGTCGCGATACACGGGACGCAGGTGTGGCATGAGGCGCTTCGTCCCGAGGAATCCGTCGCGGAGGACCGACTGTGCGGCGTTCGACCAGGCTTCCTCGAGCGCGGACGGATTCAGTCCACTGACGTGGTGGCGCAGCGTGACGACGAGGCAGATCCGCAGGATCGCGGTCATCCCATCCGTTTCGACGCTGCGTCGACCGGCGGCGATCACGAGGGGGGCAAACTGGGAGGCACCAAGGTATGAAAGCGCCTCGACGTATGGCCGCTGTTCACGTGTCCAGAGCGGGGCCGCCGGCGTGTCGAGCCCGCGATAGAGCGGCGCTTGTTCGAACAGTGCCTGCAGGAGCTCGAGTGCGGCGGTCGCGTCCTTGGTCTCTGCCCGCACCTCCCGGAAGAGCCCCGCCGCACGAACGGGCCGATGCCCCGCGTTCCAGAAGTGTCTCAGATACGTCGGGAATTCACCGGAACCGAGCGCCTTGGCCGCCTCTGTCCAGAGACGTTCCGCGAGCTCCAGGTCACTCGGCGCGCCCCGAGCCACGACCAGAAGCAGGTGGTTCTTCAGGAGGTCGCTCGTCGAGAGTTTGACGCCGCGCGCGTTGAGCGTCTCGAAGACTTTGTAGGCCGCGAGGTCGTTGTCGACCGTGATGACCGTGAAGACGAGCTGGTCGCCGACGCGGTCCGCCAGGAAACGAGTGAGGGCGAAACCCCGCCCGTCGCCGATGAACGTCTCGCTCAGGTGGCGCTCGAAAAACTCGAACGCCCGCCACATTCGACGATTCGAAGGGTAAAGGCGTTGACCCTTCGCGGGCGCACGGGCTCGAAGGACGTGAAATCTCCAGAACTCGTCGTCGAGCCGATTGAGGGCCAGTTTCGGCGTCGTCGTCAACGCGGCGGGGTCCCGGTGTCCGATGAAGCGGCGTCTCAGCTCGGCTTCGCGTTCGCGATTGGCCTCCGGCGTCTCCCCTTTTCCTTCGTCCGCCCAAAGCGACAGCAATCGCATCCCGGCCAGCAGCACGATGCTCAGGGTCGTCAGGCGTTGCTGCCCATCGATGAGCCACTCCGTCTTCGGGTCGAGCCCATCGTGGGGGTCGGGGGCCTGCGTCACGACGTAACCCATGTAATGCATCCCCTCGTCCGGATGCTTTCCGTCGAGGTTGGCGATCAGATCCTCCCACAGGTCTTTCCACTCGTCGGTGTCCCAAGCGTAGTCGCGTTGGAAGCGAGGAACGGCGTAGGCCCGGCCGTTGCCGAGGAGGTCGGCGAAAGAGCGGGTTTCAGTCTGGAAGGGTCGGGCGACCATGGTCGGATGGTCGTCGATCCGCCCCACCCGCGCAATCGAAGACACCCCTTGACGTCCGCCCCGCGCGGCGCGAGCCTGTGAGCACCGTGTTCCGAACGAGAGTCATCTCGGGAAGGAGGCCACGATGACCCCCCTGGCCCGCGGAGAATTCCGCATCGAGGTCCGCATGGCGGGCGCTGCCGCCGACGACCTCCGGGTCGTGTTGCAGGCGCCCGATGGCTCGACGCTGCACGAGCACCGGGAGCGCGTCGGCGGGGAAGCCGCCCGGGCGGTCTATCAGGCGCTGATGACCGCCGCGGCCTGTGCCATGCGGGAGGACGCCCGGTCGCTGACGGTGGACTTCGCCCCGGCGTGCCTGCTCGACCTCGTGCACGACACACACAGCGAAGCGCTCTCGCCCGTCGACCGGGCGCTCCAGCGGTGGCTGATGTCGCAGCTTCGGCTCTTCGACCAGGTCTGGATGCACGGGCGCCCCCTCAAGATGGGCGTCATCGGCGCGGCGTCGCAGGACTCCGCACTCCTGGCGCGCTTGTACCGCCAGGGCACGGCCTGACGCGACGATTCGGGCGTCAGGCGGGCTCGAAGGCCGCTTGTACCGCGTCGGCGAGCGCCGCATTCGCTGCGAACAGCACGCCCATCTCGACGGCGTCCCAGCACAGCGGGCGGCCGTCGAGGCTACGCGTGACACCCCCGGCCGCCTCCACCGCGAGGGCCGTCGCCGCGAAGTCCCAGATCTTCGCGCCGCGGCAGTTCAGGTACAGGTCCGTGCGGCCCTGCAGCAGCTCGGCGGCGGCCTCCACCGCGCAGGCGGCCACGGTGGTGGTCAGGGTGCGCAGCGTGACCGGGTCGACGTAGCGCCGGCGCAGGACGGGGTCGTGATGGGGGTTGAGCTCGCAGCCGGCGACGGCGTCCGTCAGCGCGACAGGACCCGCACCGAGCCGCACCGGCGCGCCGTTCAGCCAGGTGCCGCGGCCTCGCACGGCCTGCACGAGGACCCCGAGGGCGGGCAGGTAGAAAACGCCGTGGGTCGGCACTCCGTCGACGCGGGCCAGCGAGATGCCCCAGCCCGGACGCCCGCGCGAGAAGTTGATCGTCCCGTCGAGCTCGTCGCAGACCCAGAAGGGACCGTCCGGGATGCGGTGCCGGGCCGACTCTTCCAGGACCACGGGCAGGTCCGACAGGGCCGGCAGGGCCGCGAGCAGGCGGCGGTGCGCGTGCTCGTCGGCCTCGGTGACGAGATCGGCCGCCCCCTTGCGCCGCAGCACGAGCGCGCCGATCTGCGCCCCGGCCGCGCGCTGCATCGCAAGCAGCTCGTCGCCGATCTCGCGGGCGAGCGCGGTCATGGGGTCGAGCAAGGGGTCGTCGGGGGGCGGGATCATGGGGAGGACCTCAGCCCTCCGGTCGCTCGACGCGTCCGCCGACCGCGGCGAAGCGCCCGGCGTCGCGGGGGTGGACCGGACCGTCGACGGGCCAGGGCCAGCCCCCGAACTGCGTGCGGCGGTAGTCGTCGAAGGCGCGGAGGATCTCGTCGCGACTGTTCATGACGAACGGCCCGTGCTGCACGACGGGCTCGTCGATGGGGCGCCCCTGCAGGACGAGCACCTCGACCCGCGTCGGACCCGCCGTCAGCGTCACCGGGACGTCGCTGCGCAGACGAATGGCCGCCGAGCGGTCGCACAGCGCCTCGTCGAACGAGAGCGCGGCGCCCCGGAAGAAGTAGACCGTCCGGTTGAGGCCGGGCGCCCCCGCGGGCAGGGTGAACGCCGCGCCCGCGTCGAGTGCGAGGGTGGCGATGGCGACGTGCGCCTCGCGCCGGGACGCCCAGGAGTCCGGCGGTGGCGCGGGGGTCGACGGAGAGTCCCCGTGCAGCCCGCCGGCAATGCTGACGATCTCGTAGCCCGCGCCGCGGACCCGCGGCACGCGATCGGCCCACAGCATCGAGAAGTGGGGCTCGGCGAACTTCGAAGCGCGCGGCAGGTTCAGCCAGATCTGAAACAACTCGAGCGGGTTGGGTGCGGACTCCGACAGGAGCGGGAACATCTCGCAGTGCACGATGCCGCGGCCGGCGGTCAGCCACTGTGTGTCGCCCGGTCCGAACCGCGCCGTGGCGCCGAGCGAGTCCGAGTGGTCGACGTACCCGCGGCGCAGAATCGTGACCGTCTCGAAACCCCGGTGCGGGTGCTGCGGAAAACCCGGCACGTCGAGGCCGTGATACATGCGCCAGCCGTCGCGCACCTCGAAGTCCATGCCGAGCTGTCGCCCGGCGAGCGAGGCGGCGGGGCCGAGGCGTTCGTTGCCGGCGGGGTAGGCGTCGTCGTGGTGGACGCAGAAGAGAAACGGGTCGTCCGTCTGCCACGGGAAGCCGAGCGGGCGGGCGCCGAGGATGGGACTTGGGGTCGAGGTCACGTCGTCTCCGGAGGCGGGTCTACAGACAGACGCCGAACGACCCCACATCGGTGCAGAGTTGCCCCGGCTCGCAGCCACCACCGGCATCGGCATCACACAGCGGCAGGCACACGCGTCCCGCGCCGGCGTTGACGCACCACGCGCTGCCCTGGCAGTCAGCGCTCTCGAAACACGGCGCACCGTCGGCGACGGGGCCGCGGGGCGAGCAGCGGCCTTGCAGCGTGTATTGGCCGAAGGGTCGGCAGGCGCGCCCCGCCCCGCAGGCATCCGCGCCACCGGGGTTCAGCGTGCAGTCGGAGACGAGGCAGAGGCCGAAGGGGCGGGTCTCATCCCGGTCGAGCGTCCGGGGGTCGTCCGGGTTCGAGAAGTCCACGCAGACCGTGCCGGCGTCGCAGACGCCCGGTGCGCGCGGGTCGCAGGCTCGGGCGCAGATGCCCGTGTCCCGGTCGGGGGCGGGATCGAGGGTCTCGTCCTCGTCGCCGTAACAGTAGGCGCCGCCGACACACCGCAGGCCCACGTCGGGCAGCGCGCGGGTCGTCGCGTCGAGGTTGCACGGGGTGCCGACCGGGGCCGTGCCCCCCTCGTAACACACCCCGGCGACCCCCGAGCTGGCCTGACTCGAGGCGTCGAGGGGCACGCACGTCCCGCTCCATTGCGGGTCGCCGGCACCGACGCAGGCCTCGAACGGCGCGCCGTTGCCGTCGGCCCCGCCGCAGAACGCGTAGTAACAATACCCCCCCTGGCAGGTGCGGCTCACGCCACAGTTCGCGTTCGTCTGGCAAGCGAAGAGGCAGTAGTCGTCCCCGACACCGGGGACGCAGGTCTGGGTGAAGTCGCACAGACCCGCGTTGCCCGTGCAGACGGCCAGCTCGCGGGTGACGCAGCGGCCGGCGACACAGCTCTGCGTCTCGGCCGGACAGTGGTAGTCGCTGTCACAGCTGCCGTTTGCCCGGACGCAGTGGCCATCGGTGCAGGTCTCGCCGGCGGCGCAGGGCCAACGGCAGGTCGGCACGCAGGCCACGGTGTCCAGGTTGCAGGCGGTGCCCGCGGCGCAGCCGGCGACGCGACAGTCCGTCACACAGGTGCCCGCGCCGTCGCCCCCGCGGCGACAGAGCCAGCCTTCTCGGCAGTCGGCGTCGCCCTCGCAGATGGGGGCGCAGTAGCCTCCGCGCCCGTCACTGCGACAGACGCTGTCGCCCGTGCAGTCCCCGTTCGCGAGGCAGGTCCGATAGCAGAAACCGTCGGGGACCCGCCCCGCCCGGCCGCTGTCGGCCAAACAGACGTCGCCGGCGGCGCACTCGGCATCCACGGCGCAGGGGTCACCGGGCACGGGCCCTTCGGGCAGGACGGGCAGGCAGCGGCCCGAGACGGGATCGCAGGCCTGACCCGCGGGGCAGGCGACGCCCTCGCACAGTCCGGGCGGCGGGCCGGCGTCGGGGCCGGGGGCGACCCCGTCACAGGCGTTGCCGAGGCCGTCGCCGTCGTCGTCGAGTTGGCTGAAGTTGGGCGTCTGCGGGCAGTTGTCACAGGCGTCGCCTCGGCCGTCCTCGTCGGTGTCGCGCTGGGCGGGATCCACGTCGCGGGGACACAGGTCCACCCCGTCGGGGACGCCGTCACCGTCGTCGTCGCCTTCGACCTCGCAGGCGTCGCCCCGCCCGTCGCCGTCGCCGTCGAGCTGGCTGAAGTTGGGCGCCTGCGGGCAGTTGTCGCAGGCGTCGCCGATGCCGTCGAGATCGGCGTCGGCCTGGCCGGGATCGCGCACCGCGGGACAGACGTCATCCCGGTCGGGCACGCCGTCGCCGTCCCCGTCGTCGAGGTCACACAGATCGCCCCTGCCGTCGCCGTCCGTGTCCACCTGCTCGGGATCGGCGAGCTGCGGGCAGACGTCGCAGACGTCGCCGACGCCGTCCGCGTCCCCATCCGTCTGCGGGTGGTTGGCGGCAGCCGGGCAGTTGTCGTCCCCGTCGAGGACGCCGTCGTCGTCCCGGTCCCCCGGGGGGCCGACCCGGGCGTCGGGGGGCAAAGGCGGGCCGGCGTCGGGTGGCGTGCCCCCGGCGCCGGCGTCGACCGGAGCAGGCGAACCGCCGCTGCCGCCGGTGCCGCCGGTGGCGGGCGAACCGCCGCTGCCGCCGGTGGCGGGCGAACCGCCGCTGCCGCCGTTGGCCGGTGACCCGCCGGTGCCGCCGGTGCCACCGCCACCGCCGTCGTCGCCCGCGCTCGCCTGAGCGTCGAGCACGGTGACGGACTCGCGGTTGTTGGCCGTGCAGGCCGAAAGCAGGCCGAGGGTCAGGACCACCCCGAAGGGGCGAGATGCGTGCATGAACCGACCTCCGGGGGGCGATGACGAACGACCCGGCGACCCTATCGCCCCGGCGAACCGGGTGCAATGCGGGGCGACATGGCGTCGCGAGCGGCCTTCTGCGAGGATCGCTGTCCACTGCGACCGCGATGGGAGTGCCCGACATGCGACGTTCGTCCGCTGCGCCCGCCGCGACCGCCGGCCGCCTTGTTCTGTGCCTGGCCCTCGGGGTCCTCGGGGTCGCGGCGTGCCGGAGTCCCCGTCCCGGGGGGGCGGGGGACACCTGCGGTCGCACCGACGATTGCGAGGCGCCGCTCCGCTGCGTTCAGGCCGTCTGTCATGACCCGGTCTCGCGCGGTGGCGAGCCGGCCGCCGTCGGAGGCGTGACGCCGCGACCGCCCGCCGCCCGCAGCACGTTGCCGCCGTTGTCCGAGACGGCCCCGCCGCCAGCCCACGTGTCCTTCGGCGCTCCGCCGGCCGGTTACGGGGGGGGCGATCCGGCGCGGCCCCTGCTGGCCCCGGACGAACATGCCGTGCCGGCGGCCGGCCTGCCCGGGCAGCACTGACGGTCAGGGGCCGTCAGTTCGCCGTGACGAACGCCCGGAAGCTGCCCGACTGTCCGAGATCCCCCGCGTCGACGACGAGGGCGTACTCTCCGGGCTCCAGGGTCGCGCGCACGCTGAGGTCGGCCGCGGCGGGGCAGGCGCGTTCGGCGACACAGAGACCGTCGACGAGGTAGAATCGCGCGTTGAAGCCGTCGGTCTCGACGCGGACCGAGACTTCGGCGCGGGCATTCAGGCGAAAGCGCCAGATCTGGTCCGACGTCCCGAAGCCGGCGCCGCAGAGGCCGGCGACGTCGTCCATGCGCCCCCGGGTGTCACCCTCGAGGGTCAGGACGTCCCCGGTCGAGAGGAGCGCGGCGGGCGCGTCGCAGGCGTCCGAGAAACCCGCCGGCGGCGGCGAGACCAGCAGGTTCAGCCGCATCGGGCCCTGCCCCTGCACGGTCACGAAGTACGTCCCGGCGGGCAGGACCTCGTCGAGGCTCGCCCCGTCGCCGGGACTGCACGCCTGCGCTTCGGCGCTGCCGCAGGTCGACCGGAGACCGAGCAACGCGTCCGCCCCGCCGCCAGTCAGCAGGAGCGAGACCTGCGAGCGGGTGGCCAGCGAGAACGCATAGAGCCGCGCGCCCGCGTCCGCGGCGAGGCAGGCCCCCTCGAAGGGCGGAACGTTGCCTTCGGGCACGACGTCGACCGGCCCGTTCGCTTCGAGCACGGTCGGACGTTCGCAGGCCGCCGGGTTCGGCCGGTGGTCGATGCGCGCCCGGCCGGCGTAGTCGCCCTCGACGGCCACGAAGTAGTCGCCCGCCACGACGTCGAGGGAGACGTCGCCCATCGGCCCCGAGCAGGTCAAAGGCGCGTCGGCACAGTCGCGGTACACGAGAACCGCGGCCGCGGGCGTCGAATCGAGCAGGCGCACGGAGAGGCGGCCCGCGCTCGGGACGCGCACCCGGAAGACCCGCTCGCGACCGCCGGCCTGATGGCAGGCGGCATCGAAGTCGTCCCGCGCATCGCCGGCGAGCGTCGCGTCGAAATCTGCACCGAGCGGGGCGTTGGCCGCCGCCGCACAGGCATCCGCCGGCGCCGGATCGCTCTCGATGGTCAGGGCGTAGGCGCCGCCGCCGGCCCCGGCCCCCGGCCCGCCCTCCACCGTGACGAGCGCGGGGCCGTCGACCGTGCGGGGCAGGGCGGCACCGTCGACGGTCGCCCGCCCGGCGCCTTCGTGACTCAGGCGCAGCCGCCCGGCGACGGGGACGACGTAGTGATCGACGTCGGCACCACAGAGCGTCGCGTCGAACCGCCCCAGTCCCAGGCGGCTCGGCAGCGCGGGGGCATCGTTGCGCCAGGGGCGCTCGAAGGCGTCGTCCACGCAGGCGAGCCCGCCGGTGAGCTCGAGGCTGTACGGACCCTCGGCCCCCGGCGGTGCGCTCACGCGCAGCAGGTAGCGCCCGGCCGGGGCCGTCACGAAGCTCTCGCCGGGCACGCCGGTGTTCTCGTCGACGGGCACGCCGAAGCCGCCACCGATGGGGTAGATTGCCAAGACCAGGGGGCGGCGGTCGGCGGCGAATCGGGCCGTCGCCCGCAGGCCCATGTCATCGCCGACGAGGTACCAGTCGTCCCGGCCCGCGCAGGCCATGCGGCGCGTGTGGACGGCCGCGTCGAGCGCCACGGCGAAGTCGGGGGCGTGGTTGGGGGCGAGGTCGTCGTCGACGCAGGCCGCGCCCTCGCACGTACCGAACGGGCCGCAGACGCGCCCGGGGAGGCAGTCGACGTCGAGCGCGCAGCCCGCCGGCTCGGCGCAGAACCCGGCGACGCATGCGCGCCCGGCCCCGCAGTCCGCGTCGGCGTCACAGAGGCCACAGGTGCCCTCGGCGCCGCAGACCCAGCCCGCGGGACAGACGCCCGCTGCGCAGCGCCCCGGCTGCGTGCAAACGGTCGTTTCGCACGCCCAGCCGGCCGGGCAGGCACACGCACCCGGGGCGTCGGCGGCGCAGTCGCCGTCGACGCAGACCCCGCCGCCCGCACACTCGACGGAGAGGTGACATTCGATCACCCGGCAGGTGCCCCGCAGACAGCCCTGCCCGGCCGGGCAGTCGGCGTCGGCCCCGCAGAAGGGCGCCTGACAGTAGCCCTCGAGGCTGCAGAACTCGCCCGCCGGACAGGGGGCCCCACCGGCGCAGCTCGCGGCACAGATCGCCAGTCGCTGATTGCAGACGCGACCCTCGAGGCAGTCGCGGTCGGCGGCGCAGTCGTCACCCTCCACACAAAGGCCGGCCTCGCAGCGCAGCGTGCCGGCGCAGGGGCGCGCCGCGTCGCAGCCGTCCCGGCAGAGACCCTCGGGGGTGCAGATCCGGCCGGGGTGGCAGTCGAGCGGCCCGCGACAGAAGGCGGGCTCGGCGCACCGCCCGTCGACGCAGTCCATCGCGCCGGGACACTGCGCAGCCTCGACACACCCGGCGGTGCAGGCGCCGCCGACACAGAAACGACCGGGCAGACAGCCCGCGTCGTCCCGGCAGGGGGCGTCTTCCTCGCACAGGCCGGTCGCGCCGTCGCACCGCAGCGCGCCGGGACAGCCGGCGACGTCGCAGCGGTCGACACATCGGCCCGCGTCGCAGCGACGCCCGGGCAGGCAGCCCTCGTCGCTGAAACACCCCGGGCCTTCGACGCAGGCGCCGGCGTCACAGACCAGGGCCCCGGGGCAATCGGCGGCCTCGACGCAGGGCGACTCGCAGGCCCCGCCGACGCAGCGGCGTCCGGCGAAACATCCGTCGTCCGCGTCACAGGGGCTCGCCTCGAGGCAGACGCCGGAGGCATCACACGCCTGGTCGCCCGGGCAGCCCGCGCCCCCGCAGTGCGCCTGACAGACCCCGCCGCTGCACACCCGGCCGGCCTGGCAGTCCACGTCCGCCCGACACACCGGCGGCTCGTTGCAGCGGCCGTCGACGCAGGTCTGCGCGCCCGGGCACATGGCGTTCTCGACGCAGGGGGTCAGGCAGATCTGGTCCCGACAGACGCGGCCCTCGAGGCAGTCGACGTCGGCGGAACAGACGGCGGGCTCGGTACACAGGCCCGTGGCCAGCTCGCAAACCTGGGCGCCCGGGCAGGGTTCGGCGACGCACGTCGCGACGCAGGCGCCCGCTTCGCAGCGCCGACCCTCGCCGCAGGCCGCGTCGTCGCGGCACGGCCCGCCCTCGACGCAGGCCTGCGTGCCGAGGTCGCAATGGGTGCCGTCGGGGCAGTCGCCGTCGCCGCGGCACATGTCGCGGCACGCACCCTCGACGCAGACCCGGGGATCGAGGCAGTCCTCGTGGCCGGCACAGACGTCGGGCTCGACACACGCACCGCTCGCGTCGCAGGTCTGCGCGCCCGGGCAGGTGCACCCCGGACCGGCGTCGGGCGCGAGGCCACCGCCGACCGACCCGCCCCCGCCGTTCGCGCCCCCGGTGGATCCGCCGACGGAACCGCCGGCCGATCCGCCGGACGACCCGCCGGTGCTCTCGCCGCCGGACGCCCCGCCGTTGGCCCCGCCGGTGGACCCCCCGCCGCCGCTCCCACCCCCCGCCGGTGCCTCGGCGTCGACGTCGAAGACGTTCGAGCCGCCACCACCACTGCCGCCGCCGCTCCCCCCGCCGCCGCCGCACGCAGCGAGGAGCAGGCCGGCGACCGCGACGCTCGTCCAACGGGTGCGCATCACAGGATCTCCTCGGCGAGCAGGTAGTTGTTGGCGTCGTTGTCCGGCCAGCCGGCCAGACACTCGCTGGTGGTGCCGGGGTCCGGGCGGATCACCTGCACCTCGAAGGTGTGATTCCCCGCCGCCAGCCCGCGGATAATCCACTGCAGGCGGACCGGGTCGATCTGCCAGCCCGTGCGGGTGCTCGTATGGCTGTTCTCCGGTTGCGTGGCGACGGCACCGTCGATGAGCACGCGCCAACGGCAGCCCCACCCGTGTCCGACGCCGTGGTAGCCGAGGTCGTCCTGGTAGGTGACCCGGACGGTGGTGCCGGCCGAGGCCTTGGCCAGGGAGACGGATCGGCCCCCCAGCGTGGACCACCCGCCCGGCGTGAGGCGCGTGTCCCGGAAGTCCCGGGAGACCGCCGTCCCCGCCGTCTCGACCTCGTGGACGACAAACGTGTTCGCGACCTCGTTATTGGGCCAACCGGCCAGACACTCACTCGTCGAGCCGGCGTCCGGGCGCAGCACCTGAATGCGGAACGTGTGGTTGCCCGCCGCGACCCCGTCGAGCAGCCAGCTCAGCTCACGCGGGTAGATGCGCCAGCCGGAGCCTGGCGTCGTGTGCGAACTCACGGGGCGCCCGACGACGGCGCCGTCCATCGTCAGCCGCCAGCGGCAGCCCCAGCTGTGACCCCCGTTCATGTGATAGCCCAGGACGTCCATGAGCCGGACGTCCAGCCGCGTGTTCGCTGCCGCCTTCACGTAGCTGACCTGGCGCCCCGGCAGATCCGTCCAGCCCCCCGGCGTTTCGCGACGGTCGGGCATCTGCCGGACGATGGCGATGCGGTCGGCCGGAATCTCCTCCGCCGTGAAGAAGTTGTCGGTGTCCCCGCTCGGCCAGCCGGCGAGGCACTCACTGACGGAGCCGGCGTTCGGCCGGTCGAGCTGCAGGCGGATCGTGTGGGCGCCCGCCGCGATGTTCGGCAGGTACCACGTCATGCTGTACGGCATGATACGCCATCCCGAGTTGGCCTGCGTGTGCGAGCTGAAGTACGGGGTCGGAACCCCGTCGACGGTCAGGCGCCAGCGGCACCCCCAGCTGTGGCCGACCATGTGGTAGCCGATGGTGTCGACGTACGTAATCTTCCAGATCGAGCCCGCGTCGACCTTGGTCGTGTTGAAGACGCGCTCCGGCAGGTCCGAGAACGACCCGGGCGTGTCGCGGCGGTCGCTGAAGCCGCCGATGAAACCGAGGGCCGCGCGGGCGGCCTGGTTGTCCAGGGTGACCCAGGCCGTGCCGTTGCAGCCGCGGAACTCGCGGGCGGTGGTGTCGAAGTAGATCTGACCGGTCAGCCCCGCGGCGCAGGCGGCGGGCTGTCCGGCGTTGTTCGTCACGCGAAACGAAATGGGACCGCCGACCGTCAGGTCACCGGTGACCGTCAGGTTGCCCGTCAGCGTGCCGTTCTGGTTCGAGCGCAGGAACGCCGAGCTGTCGAGGCCGTCGAGGCGGTCGGCGTCGACGCCGCTGCCGGCGCCGTCCGCAGTGAGCAGCAGGTCGCGCACCTGCGGGCCGGTGGTGGGGAACTGCGAGCTGTCGAGGCCGTCGAGGCGGTCGGCGTCGACGCCGGAGCCCGCGCCGTCGGCCTGCAGGAGGCCGTCCCGGATCTGGACCGGCGTGCGGGGGAAGTCGGCGCTGTCGAAGCCGTCGAGGCGGTCGGCGTCGAGGCCGCTGCCCGCGCCGTCGACCTGGACGATGCGCCCGAGCGTTTCGCCCGGCGTGCGCACGAACGCCGCGCTGTCGAAGCCGTCGAGCAGGTCGGCGTCGAGGCCGCTGCCGGCGCCGTCGACGGTCAGGATCAGGGCCCGGATGGCGCCGGCGTTGTTGGGCGCGAAGGCCGCCGAGGACTGCCCGTCGAGCAGGTCCGCGTCGAGACCGCTGCCGGCCCCGTCGACCTGGACGACCTTGGCGAGCACCTGCTGGGGCGTGTCCGGCGCGCCGTTCTGCCCGGCCTGTCCCGCGGCGCCGGCCGGCCCCTGCGGACCGACGGGCCCCTGCGGGCCGACGGGACCGACGGGACCCTGCGCCCCGGCCGGTCCGGCGGGCCCCTGTAGCCCGGCGACGTTGCCCACCCAGTTGCCCTGGGCGTTGATCACCTCGCGGCCGTTGACCGTGACCGTCCGTGGGGTGATGTCGCCGATGGCGTTGGTGGCCACGTCGGCGGCGAAGGCCGCGGGCACCTTGCGCAGGGCCAGGCGGGGCGCGAGCTCGGCCTGCCCGTCGATGGCGATGCCCAGAAAGACCGCCGGGCGCCGGAAGACCGCGGGATCCAGGGCCACCCGGCTCCCGATCCCGAGGAAGTAGTACCCCTCGGTGAGCGGGGTGTTGGGGTGTTCCTCGTCGAACAACACGTTGCCGCCCTGGACCGCGTCGTACAACCGGAAGCGGATGGCGTGGGCGCCTTGCAGGGGGTTGCCCTGCGCGTCCATCAGGATGCCCTCCTGGGCGATTTCGTTGACCAGGGCCTGCGCGGCGGACGGCAGACAGATCACGGCCAACGCGAGTGCGAGCCTGCGCATTGTCAATTCCCCCCATGGCACCCCGCGGGACGCGAGGCGTGACCGTAGCATCACAATTCTACAGGGATGTTGCAACTCGGCGCGCGACGAAGAAGCCGTAGGCGTAGGCAGAGCCGTGTCGGCGGTGTTGCTCGGGTTCGCGTGCGAGTACGTCGAGCGCGGCCAACGAAGCGGGATCGCGGGCGTGGTGCGCGCGGAGGTCGGCGAGGCGGGCCTCCATGGGGGTGTAGAAGTCGGTCAACCAGGCGGCGTCCGGGAGCAGGAACCGGTCGACCACGGTGAAGCCGGCGCCCGTGACGAGTGCTTCGACGTCCCGGACGCGGCCCATCGCCGGGTAGTCGGCGAAAAGGGCGCGGGCCTCGGGCGGGGGATCGGGCACCCGCCAGACGGCCTCCGTGAAGGCGAGGAACCCGCCCGGCCGAAGCAGGGACGCGATGATCGGGAGCGCCTGCGGGAGCCCGACCGAATAGAGCGCACCCTCGGACCACACCAGATCGAAGGCGCTGGCCGGCAGCCCGAGCCGAGCGATGTCGCCGACGACGGGGGCAACGCGGGGGCCCAGGCCGGCTTCGGCGAGGCGTCGCCGCAGCGTCGCGACGTTCGGCGCGTGGCGGTCGACGGCGACGATCCGCCCGGGCGTCAGGGCGGCGAGGTGCAGTGTCTGCGCGCCGGCGCCGCACCCGAGGTCGAGCACCGTCGGCTCGGGTGGCAGGGGGCGGCAGGCGAGGAACGCGCGTCGCGTGCTCTCGAAATCGCCCGGTCCCTGGCGGGGCAGGGACTCGAAGAGCTCGTAGAACAGGGTCTCGAGGCGATCGTCCACCGCCGACGCGGTCATTGCGCGCCTGCGTTCCCGAGCGCGTCCGCCGACCGGCGGGGGGCGACGACCGTGCGCCGCTGCCACAGCAGCAGCGCCTCGGCCGCGAGCAGGAAGAAGAGGCCGAGCAGCGCGGCGTGCCAGAGTTCGGTGCGCTTCTGCGGGGCGAGGGCCTCGGCGGCCGCGGCGGCGTTCTGCCGGGCGGCCTCGGGGCGGCCCTCGCCGGCGCGCAGATCGGCGCCCTTCGGGTCGACCGTGACGGCGAACCCGGGCAGCGTCTCCAGACCGGGCAGGGGCGGATCGGGGCTGACGGCGTAGAGGCCGAGGGCGGCGGTCTCGGTGAAGCTCCAGGCCTCGCCCGGGGCCAGGGGCCGATCACTGCCGACGAGGCGGCCGTCGGGGGTGCGCACCTGAACCCGACCGACCCGGGGGTCCTCGGCGGGCAGGGGGACGGTCGCGCCGACGAGGTGCAGCGGGGCCGCGTCGTTGGCCGCCCGGCTCAGGAAGCGCAGGATCTGCTGCACCAGCGGGACGAAGTCCGGCCGGATGGGGACGTCGCCCCAGTCGCGGTCGATGGATCCGGTAAAGAGGGCGACCCGGCCCTGATCGACCGTGCGGGTGAGCAGAAACGGCGCGCCTTCGTCGAGGGCCATGACCACCTCGCCGGCGGCATCCGGGGCGGGGTCGAGCAGCATGTACTTCGCGACGCCGGCCCGCGCGAGGCTCGACCGGGCCGGATCGGGGAAGACGCGCAACACGGGGTGCCCGCGCTCGAACTGCGTCAGTGTCGCGAGGCGGCGGTCCCGACCCTCGGCGCTCGCGGCGGCGTCCCCGGACTGCCGGGCTTCGCGCAGCGCGCGGGGCAGAAGCGGCCCGATGCGTTCGTTCAGGTGGGCGGGGTCGACCTGATCCCCCATCGTGACCCACAGGCCGCCGCCGCCGCGCACGAAGGCGGAGAGGGTGGTGCCGGCCGCGGCGGGCAGGCGGGCGACGTTGGCGAGCAGCACCACATCGGCGTCGGCGAGGGCCTTGTCGTCGAGGCGGTCCGGCGCGGTGATCGTCAGCGCGACCCGGGCGCCGACCTGCGTACCCGGGCCGACCGCGCGCTCGAGGTAGAACAGCTCGTCGCGCTGCGGCGTCGGGCGGGGGTCCCCGTTCACCGCCAGCAGGCGCAAGCGCGGGGCGGGGCGCAGCCAGAAGGCCACGCGGTCGTCCGTCGTCAGGGCGTCGCTCTCGAGCACGACGGCGGCCGGCACGGCGCCCCCGGTCGCTTCGCCCACGTCGGCATTGAACGACTTCACGGCGGACTCGCCCGGGGCCAGCGTCACGAACCCGCGGACGCGGACCTCGCCGTCGACCTCCAGGTGGATGGGCAGGCGCTCCACGGCCGTCGCCCCGAAGTTGGCCACCCGCGCGTCCACCCGCCACATGCCCTGCCCGACCTCCGGGGCCGGTCGCAGCGCGACGTCGACGATGGCCCGGTTGTCCAGCGCGGCGCCCCCCGCGGCGTCGACGGGCAAGAGCGCGATGCCGCTGTTCGGGGGCGGTTGCGGCAAAGGCGCGGCGGCCCCGGCCGGCGTCGTGAGCACCACGACCCGGCGACCCCCCGCGGGGGCGGCCGTCGAGAGCACCTCGTAGGCCCGCGTGACGGCGTCCGCGAGCGAGCCGTGCGCCTGCGAGAGCGTGGTCTGGTCGAGCGCGGCCCGCACGGCGCCCAGATCGGCCGTCGGCTCGGCCACGGGGGCCGTCACCTTGGCGCCGGCCACGACCAGCGCGGCCTGCCCGGTGCCGCCGAGGGCGTCGAGCAGCCGCCCGCCCTGCAGCCGCGCCCGGTCGAAGAGGCGCTCACCCTCGAAATCGAAGGCCATGGGCCAGCTCGCGTCGAGGACGAGCACGGTGGTGCCCCCCGACTCGGCGGCGGCGGCGACCCCTTCGACCTCGCGGCTGAAGTACGGCCGGGCCATCGCGAAGGCCAGCGCGGCCAAGAGCAGGCTGCGCACGAGCATGAGCAGGAGCTGCTTGATGCGGAACTGCCGGGCCGTCTTCTTGTTTGCCCGGCGGATGAGCTCCAGCGCGGGGAACTCGACGCGGACGGCCCGGCGCCGGTGGATGAGGTGGATGATGGGCGGGATGAGCGCGGCGAGCAGGCCGACGAGCAGCGCGGGCGAGAGAAACCCCATGGCTCAGCCCCGCCCCGCCGCGCCACCGGCGCCGCCGATCACCTGCCGCAGCAGGGGCTCGGGATCGTCCGAGGTCAGCACGCGCCGGTAGCCGACATCGCCCTCGAGCAGGCGCTTGCGGATGTCGTCGCAGAAGGCCTGCATCTCCTCGAGGTACTGCTCGCGCATACCGCGCGGATCCGCCAGCTCGGTCTGCCGCGACTCGAGCTCCTCGAACAGGGTCAGCTCCTCGAAGGGGAAGTCGACCTCGTCCGGGTGCAGCACCTGAAAGACCTGCACGTGATGCCGGCGGCGCCGGAGCTGCCGGCACAGCGAGACGAACTTCAGGTCGAACTCCAGGCAGTCGGAGAACAGGAAGACCACTGCGCGGCGCCCGCCCACCTCGGCGATGTGCGACAGGGCGCGCGAGATGTCCGTCGGCCCGCCGACGGGCGCGCGCTCGAGCGTCTGCACCAGATTCCAGAAGTGATCCGGCCGGGCGCGGGGGGGCACATAGGTTCCAAGTTTGTCCCCGAAGGTCAGCAGGCCCACCGCGTCGCCTTGCCGCAGCAGAAGATAGCCCAACGCGGCCGCCAGCAAGGCCGCCTGCCCGATCTTGTCGCGCCGCGCACCGTACTGCATCGAGTGGGACGTATCGACGAGCAGGAAGGCCCGGAGGTTCGTCTCGTCTTCGTATTGTTTGATCTGGTAGCGGTCCGACTTGGCGTAGGCCTTCCAGTCGATGTGCTTGAGCTCGTCCCCCGGCACGTACTCGCGGTGCTGTGCGAACTCGACGCTCGCGCCGTGGTGCGGGCTCTTGTGCATGCCCGTCAGCACGCCCTCGGCCAGGCGTTGGGCGCGGAAGGACAGGTGGGCGAGGCGGGCGAGCAGCTCGGGCTCGACGATGTCGCGCAGTTTCTCGGTCACGGCGTCTCGGCAGGGGGAAAACAGCCCCGTACGCTATCACGGGTGGCGGGCGTGTGTCCCGGCGTCGCGGAGGGCCGTGCCGGGAGCGTGTTCTGGTCACCCGGACCGGCCCCCTTGACGCGTCTCCCCGGCGGGCGGACCCTGCGCCCGGAGGTGCGACCATGACGCGCGCGATTCTCCTCTCTGCGACTCTGTGTGGGGCGTTGACGGCGGCCTGCGTCAACGCCGACGGCGACGGTGGGGCCAGTGGCACGGGCGGCACGGGTGAGACCGGCGGCACGACGGGCCCCGGTGGCGGCGACGCCAGCGCCCCGATGGGGGGCGGCGTCTCCGGCCCGGATTTCGGCAACACCGGCGGGACGGCCGCCGACGCGGGGCCGGGGGGCGCGCTGCCGCCGGACGCGAGCGGCTGCACGCCGGCCTGCGAGGTCGGCACGACCCGCTGCGGGCCGGGCGGCGTCGCCACCTGCGCGGTCGACGGCGCGCCGGGTGCCTGCGCGGCGTGGGGCCCCGAGGTGGCCTGTCCCGAGGGCGAGAGCTGCTCGGACGGCGCCTGCGCTCCCCTCGACGCCTGCACCGACGAGTGCGCCGCCGGACAAAGCCGCTGCGGCGGCGACGCGGCCGGCGCAGGCGAAGGGCCCCAGACCTGCGGGCAGTTCGACGAGGACGCCTGCCTGGACTGGGGCGCCGTCACGCCCTGCCCTGCCGGGGAGACGTGCTCGCTCGGGACCTGCGCGCCCATCGACGCCTGTCAGGACGAGTGCGCCGCCGACACGCTGCGGTGCGGCCCGGCGGGTAGCCCGGAGCGCTGCGGCGACTACGACGCCGACCCTTGCCTGGAGTGGGCGGCCTGGACGCCCTGCGAGGCCGACGAGACCTGCGAGGCCGGCCTGTGCGTGCCCTCGGGCGCGTGCGAGCACGCCTGCGTGGGCGAGGCCCGCCAGTGCGCTGAAGGCGGCGTGCAGACCTGCGGCGATTTCGACGCCGATCCCTGCGCCGACTGGAGCCCGCCGGTGTTCTGCCCGGAGGGCGAGGTCTGCTCGGGCGGCCGCTGCGAGGCGCAGTGCAGTGACGAGTGCGCCCGCGGTGCGGTGCGCTGCGGCCCGCAGGGCGGCATCGAAACCTGCGGCAACTTCGACGCCGACGGCTGCAACGAGTTCAGCGAGGCGGCCCCGTGCCCGGACGGCACGTCGTGCTCGGGCGGCGCCTGCGCGCCCCTCGGCGAGTGCACCGACGAGTGCGCGGTAGGGGCGGTGCGGTGCGGCGACGGCGGCGTGCAACGCTGCGGCCTCTACGACGCCGACGACTGCGCCGAGTGGGGGGCCGGCACGCCCTGCCCCGGCGGCGAGGTCTGTGCGCTCGGCGCCTGCGCGCGGGCATGCCAGGACGAGTGCGCCGCGGGCTCGTTGCGCTGCCAGGGCGAGGCCGTCGAGCAGTGCGGGCAGTTCGACGCCGACGACTGCGCCGAGTGGAGCACCGCGACGCCCTGCGCCGCCGGTGAACTCTGTGCGGGCGGGCAGTGCGCCGACGCCTGCGTCGCCGAGTGCGCCGTCGGGGCCGTCCGGTGCGCCCCCGAGGGCCTCCAGACGTGCGCCCCCGTCGCGGACTGCCCGCGGTGGGGCATCGCGGCCCCGTGTCCCGCTGGGACGACGTGCTCCGACGGCCGCTGCGACGCCGTGTGCGTCGACGAGTGTGCGGCCGGCGAGGCCCGCTGCGGGGCGGGCGGTCGCGAGATCTGCGGTCAGTACGACGCCGACGCCTGCCGCGAATGGAGCGCGGCCATCGCCTGCCCCGCGGGGGAGAGCTGCTCCGGCGGCGCCTGCGCGGTGGACTGCGTCGACGAGTGCGCCGTCGGCGAGCGGCAGTGCGCGGGGACGGCCGCCGACCGCACCTGCGGGCAGCACGACGGGGACGCCTGCACGGAGTGGGGGGCAGAAACGCCCTGCGCCGCGGGCGAGGTCTGCGAGGTCGCGGCCTGCGAGGCCTGCGTGCCGGCCCCGGAGGTCCCCAACGGGCTCGACGACGACTGCGACGGTATCGTCGACGACGCCCCGACGGGGGTGATTCCGGCCTATTGTGCATTGCAGCATCCGCCACGGCTCGTGACCACCGA
This sequence comes from Myxococcota bacterium, assembly GCA_023150895.1. Classification (GTDB taxonomy): domain Bacteria; phylum Myxococcota_A; class Bradymonadia; order UBA7976; family UBA1532; genus CAINDO01. The sequence goes on from JAKLJY010000064.1 coordinate 27,184, forward strand.
GGGCATGCCGACGCTGCGGACGTATGGCCGCGTCTACGCCGAGGGCCTGACCGAGGGGCGGGGCGCCCACCCGAGCGTGCGGATGCAGGCCGGCTACGGGCCGCGGGGCACGGTGCCCGACGATGGCCCGTCCTGGACCTGGGACGCCCCGGTGATCTTCAACGTGCAGGCCGGCAACGACGACGAGTACGCGGCGACGCTGACGGTCCTGGTGCGCGGCAGCTACGACTTCGCGTGGCGGGCCTCCATCGACGGCGGCGAGACGTGGGTCCCCTGCGACCGGGACGGCACCGTCGACGGGCAGGGCTACGACCCCGCGCAGGCCGGCGAGCTCGTCGTCGGCCCCGGGCCCTGGTGGAGCAACCTGCAGTGGCCGCACGTCATCGAGCTCGCCGCGGCGCCCGACGCCGTCCTGCCGTCCATCTACGGACGCATCTACCAGCAGGGCGTGACGGATCGCCCCGGCGCCGGCGCCGGCGTGCGCGCGGAGGTCGGTTACGGCCCCGACGGCTCGGACCCCCGCGACCCCGAGGCGGGCTGGCGCTGGTTCCCCGGGGCCTTCAACGTCGACGTCGGCGACGACGACGAATACTGCGCCGGCGCGGCCTGCTGCGCGGGCTGCGGCGCGCTCGACGTGCCCGCCCCCGCCGCGGGCGAGTGGGACTTCGGCTGGCGCTACAGTCTCGACGGGGGCGTCTCCTGGGTCTTCGCCGACATCGACGGCAGCCCCAACGGCTTCGCCCCCCTCACGGCCGGACGCCTGACCGTCGGCGACGTCGCCCGGGCCGTGCCGGTGCAGTGGGCCGGCAACTGGGGCGTGCTGTTCAGCCGCGACGCGAACTGCGCCGCGCCCCCGACCGCGATGGAGGAGCCCGTCGACGTGGACTCCTGGGACCGCGAGCGCGCGGCCTGTCGTCAGATCACCGCCGAGGTCTACGCCCCGGGTCACACCGACGTCGACGGCAGCGATCCTGCGCTGCTGCGCGCCGAGATGCTGCGCCGGCCGGTGGTGGACGGCGTCGCCGGCGAGCCGGAGAGCCTGCCGCTCACCTACTACCGCCGGGTCGGCAACAACCACGAGTACCGACTCGACCTGCCCTTCGCCGAGTTCATGAACCCGCCCGCGCGCCGCTTCGAGTTCTTCTTCCGCTTCAGCGGGGACGCCGGCGCGACCTGGCACCGCATCGGCGTCGACGAGGGCCCGGCGGCCGCCGTCGCCCGCACGCTCGTTTATTCTCTTTGAGACACGCGTTCGGGGCTGCTGCCCCGAACGCTCTCGCTGCGGGCGAGTGAATCGCCCTGCGCTCGCGGGGCCCGCCGATGCGGCGGGCCCCGGCCGGGGCTCCTGCCCCGGTCTCCTCCAACGGGGTGACACGAATGGGCGTTGGTCGAACTCCGAGCACCGTGGCGACCCGGCCGAAGGCCCCGCGGCGGGCGTCGAAACCGCGCGCGGCGGCCCCTCGCGGCAAGGCCCGGGCGCCGGAGACGCTCGCCACCGGCCGGGGCGGGGGGCTGACCGCCGTCGTCGCCGAGAAGCCGTCGGTGGGGCGCGATCTGGCGCGGGTGCTCGGGGCGACGCAGCGCGTCCACGGTGGGGCCGCGCTCGCCGGCAACGGCTACGTGGTCACCTGGGCCGTGGGGCACCTCGTCCGGCTGGCCGAGCCGCACGAGATCCACCCCGAGTGGAAGCGCTGGGACCCCGCGCTGCTGCCGATGCTGCCGACGACGTGGCCCCTCGTCGTCTCGCCGGACACGCGCGACCAGTTCGACGTCGTCGCGCGCGTGCTCCGCGACCCGGGGGTGACCGAGATCGTCTGCGCCACCGACGCCGGGCGGGAGGGGGAGCACATCTTCCGCCTGGTGCACGCCGCCGCGGGCTGCCAGCGCCCGTGGAAGCGCCTGTGGATCTCGTCCTTGACCGACGCGGCCATCCGCGACGGCTTCGCCCGGCTGGAGGACGGCGCGCACTACGACGCCCTCGCCCGCGCCGCGGCGGGGCGCGCGCAGGCCGACTGGCTCGTCGGGATGAACCTCTCGCGCCACTACACGATGGCCCTGCGGACCCCCGGCGCGCGGGCCGGCGCGGACGGCGTGTTGTCCGTCGGGCGCGTCCAGACCCCGACGCTGGCGCTCGTCGTCGCGCGGGAGATCGAGATCCGGGACTTCGTGCCCGAGGCCTACCGCGAAGTCGTCGCCACGTTCGGGCTGCCCGCGCCCGAAGGCCCGCCCGAAGGCCCGCCTGCACCCGACGCGCCCGAGACCCCGCGCACTTACGTCGGCACGCGCTTCGAGTGGGTCGTCGACGCGGAGACGGGCAAACGGACACGCCAGACGCGCCTGCCCGGTGACGGCCCCCTCGCCGACGAGATCGCGGCGCGGGTGCGCGGGGGCGACGCCCGCGTGCTCGACCGGGCGCGCGAGACGAAGCGGATGCCGCCGCCGCTGCTCTACGACCTGACCGAGCTGCAACGCCACGCGAACCGCCTCTTCGGCTTCACGGCGCAGCGCACGCTCCAACTCGCCCAGGACTTGTACGAGAAGCACAAGCTGCTGAGCTATCCGCGCACGGACAGCCGGCACCTGACGCAGGCCGTCGCGGCGGCCGATCTGCCGGGCGTCGTCGCGGCGATCACGCCGCACTATCCGGGCCTGATCGCGCCGGGGACGGACACCCGGCCGCTCGGGCGGCGCTTCGTCGACGACGCGCAGGTCGGGGACCACCACGCGATCATCCCGACGACGACGCGACTGTCTCCCGCGCACGAGACGCGGCTCTCGTCCGATGAACGGCGGCTCTACGACCTCGTGTGCCGGCGCCTGCTGATGGCCTGGCACGAGGAGTTCGTGTGGTCCGTCAGCACCGTCGTCACCGAGGTCGCCTCGGGTCCGGCGGCCGAGCCGGTCACGGACTTGTTTCACTCCTCGGGGACGGTCATCGAGCAGGCGGGCTGGAAGGCCCTCGACCTCGGCCGCCCGACCGCCCCGGGCGCCCCATCGGCACGGGGGGCCAACAAGCGGCGTCGCGGGGCCGCGGCGGTCGACGAAGACGCGGACGCGGCGCCGACCGGGAGCGACGGTGAGGGCGCCGGCGGCGGCGTCGACGACGACCAGGCCAACGCCCGCGCGCTGCCGGCGGGGCTCGAGCCCGGCACGCCGGTCACCGTCGAGGCCGTGCGCGTCGACGACAAGAAGACGCGCCCCCCGCCGCGCCTCACCGACGCCACGCTGCTGACCGCCATGGAAACGGCCGGGCGTCTCGTCGACGAGAAAGAGATCTCGCGGGCGATGAAGGACTGCGGCCTCGGCACGCCGGCCACCCGGGCGAGCATGATCGAGACGCTGCTCACCCGGGGTTACCTCGAGCGCCGCGGCAAGGCGCTCGCCGCCACCGAGCGGGGCGTCGCCCTGATCGCGGCCGTCGACGACGAGGTCAAGAGCCCGGCGATGACCGGTCAGTGGGAGGCCCGCCTGAGCGCGATGGCGGGCCTGTCCACCGCGGCGCGGGTCGAGACGCTGCCCGAGTTCATGGCCGGCATCGCCGATTACGTGCGGCGCGTCGTCGGGCGCCCGGGTACACTCCGCGGTCCGCCGGCAGCCGGGATTTCGGCGTCGGCCCGGTCGCAAGCCCCGGCCGTGTCCACGATTCGAGAGAGCCGTTCAGCCGTGCCGACGCCCGCGCCCCCGACTTCGACCTCGTCCGCCCGAACCGCCGCGCGCGCGCCCTTCGAGGCCGCGCCGACGCCGACGGCCGGTGTTCCGACCCCGCCGGCCCCGACGCCGTCGCCTCCAACAGTCGCCACCGAGCGCTGCCCCCGCGAGCCGACCCCCCCCGAGCGCCTGCGCGACCTCCTGCGCGAGGCCTTCGGCTTCGAGCAGTTCCGGCCGCACCAGGAGGCCGTCTGTCGGGCCGCCGTCGAGGGCCGCGACGTGCTGCTCGTCATGCCCACCGGCGCGGGCAAGTCCCTCTGTTACCAGCTCCCCGGGCTCGCGCGGGGCGGCACCACCCTGGTCATCAGCCCCCTCATCGCGCTGATGGAGGACCAGGTGCAGAAGCTCTGCGAGCGGGGCTTCGCCGCCGAGCGCATCCACTCCGGGCGGGACCGCGCCGCCTCGCGCCAGGCCTGCCGCGACTACCTCGACGGCCGCCTCGACTTCCTCTTCATCGCGCCGGAGCGCCTCGGCGTGCCCGGGTTCCCCGAGATGCTCGCGCGGCGCACCCCGGCCCTCATCGCCGTCGACGAAGCGCACTGCATCAGCCAGTGGGGGCACGACTTCCGGCCGGACTACCGTCTGCTCGGCCAGCGCCTGCCCCTGCTGCGCCCCGCGCCGGTGGTGGCCGTCACCGCCACCGCCACACCGCGCGTCCAGCGGGACATCGCCGTGCAGCTCGGCCTGCAGGCGCAGGGGAGCACGTTCATCCAGGGGTTCCGGCGCACGAACCTCGCCATCGAGGTCCTCGAGCTGACGCCCGCAGACCGACCCGAGGCCGCGCGGCGCCTGCTCGCCCCGGCGGAGCGTCGCCCGGCCATCCTCTACGCGCCCACCCGCAAGAAGGCCGAAGAGGCCGCGGAGCTGCTCGCGCGGGACTTCCACGTCGCCGCCTACCACGCCGGCATGTCCCCCGCTGATCGCGACCGCATCCAGACGGCCTTCCTCGGCGGGCAGCTCGACGTCGTCGTCGCCACCATCGCCTTCGGCATGGGCATCGACAAGGCGGACATCCGCACGGTGGTTCACCTGGCGCTGCCCGCCAGCGTCGAGGGCTACTACCAGGAGATCGGCCGCGCCGGCCGCGACGGAAACCCCTCCCGCGCCGTGCTGCTGCACTCCTGGGCCGACCGCCGCACGCACGAGTTCTTCTTCGAGCGCGACTACCCCGAGGCCAGCGTGCTGCGGCAGGTCTACACCGCCCTCGGCGACGAACCGCAGCCCCGACCCTCGGTGCAGGCCCGCGTGCGTCTGAGCGACGAGGACTTCGACACCGCGCTCGCCAAGCTCTGGATGCACGGCGGTGCGCACGTCACCCCCGACGACGATCTCTCGCGCGGCCGCCCGGACTGGCAGCCCGGATACGAGGCCACCCGCGCCCACCGCGAGGGACAGGTCGAACTCATGGGACGCTTCGCCGCCGCCCATGGCTGCCGCATGGTGCACCTCGTCGAGTATTTCGGTGATCGCACCGACCGCGGGGCGGCCTGCGGTGTGTGTGATGCATGCGCGCCCGAAGACTGTGTCGCGGTGCGGCATCACACCCCCGACGCGCGCGAGGGGCTTCAGCTCGAACTCATCCTGCGGGCCGTCCTGCAGAACGATGGCATGGCGGCGGGTCGACTCTGTCGCGAACTCATCGGCGACACACCCGAGGACCGCCGCCGTTTCGACATGCTGCTCGCCGGCCTCGCCCGCGCCGGCTTCGTCACCGTCGAGGACGAGACCTTCGACCGCGACGGCAAGTCCATCACCTACCAGCGCGTGCGGCCCACCGCCGAGGGCTGGCGCGCACAGGGCCGCTCCTTCGGCGACATTCGCCTCGTCTCCCCCGTGCTCGCCCTGCCGAAGGGCGGGCGCAAGGCGGCGGCTCGCGGCGAACAGAAGGCGACCGAGACCGGCGTCCGCAGCCGCAAGGCCGCGCCCCGAAGCGCCCCCGCCCTGCGCAAGGCCGCCCCGGCCGACGCCGGCATCGACCCCGCCGCCCCCGCGCTCGAACACACCGAGGCCGATGCCGAGCTCGTCGCCGCCCTCAAGGGCTGGCGCCTCGACGAAGCCCGCCGCCTCGGCGTCCCCGCGTTCCGCGTCCTGACCGACCGCGTGCTGCTCGCCATCGCCGCCGAGTGCCCCGCCCGCATCGACGACCTGCGCCGCGTTTCCGGCATGGGGCCGAAGCTCGTGGAGAAGTACGGGGCTCAGATCGTGGGGATTTGTTCGGCCTTTGGGGGGTGAGGGGCCGCCCGGTCGCGTGACACGGCAACGAACGGGCCGTACGTTGCCCAGATGGCCCGACGAATCCGATGCACCTTCGCGACGAACATGCGCGGTCCGACTGCGCTGCCCGCGCTCGCCCTCGTCGTCGCGTGTTCCGGGACGGGGGGCGAAACGAGCGAAGACGGCGCGACAGGACCGACCGCGGCTCCGGCAGGCGTCTCGGCCGCCCCCGAGCCGCCGCCGGGTGTGCCCAACCGGATCGCGTGCTTTGCCAACATGGTCTGTGGGATCTCGGACGGCGGAACGCTCGGTTGCCTCGAAGGACGCATCGACAGGACCTGGGGTTACACCGACGCTCCGGGTTTCGTAGTCACGGACTTCGAGGACGACGAACTCGGCTGGGATGGCAAGGCAACGGACGTCGCCATCTCTCGACACGGCATCTCGACCTTGGCCTCCGACGGTCGGTTCGTCACCCGGTTCAAATGGCCGTACGACGAACCTCTCGAGATCGATCCGTGGGTCACGGCGATGCTGCGATTCGGGCACGACGAGTGGCCAAAAGCGGAAGTCGCGGGTCCTCCGTCCGGCATCGCTCGACTGGCCGCTTCGACCGCCATGGAGTCCGAGGTCGCCTGTGCGCTGGACGCCGGGGGCGTCCCGCATTGCTGGGGGCCGGTGCGGTACCTCAACCCGGCGCCGCACTACTTCCCACCGTTCACGAGCCTCGCCGTGGCCGATGAGTCCGCGTGCGGCCTGGACGCGCTGGGCGGGGTCTGGTGCTGGCCGCTCGGCCCGGACGCGCACGCCACCGCGTCCCCGGGCGACCTGTTTCGTGGTGAAGGCATCAAGTCCCTGACGACGGTCGGATTCCGTGAGTACGCGGCATTGACCGCGCTCGGCGAGGTGCTGGTCTGGAGGGTCACGGTCGGGCGGGTCTACATCGTCGACCGGCGCTTGCCGCGCATCTGGATCCGTCGGCTTCGAGGGGGCACGAATCTGTGCACGGAAGCCGGGGACGACCGCATCCGGTGCTACAATCCACGAGGCAACGTCCAGCGGTTCGATGAGTGGCTCGAGACGACGAACGTCGGGCCCGATGGCCAGCCGATCGTCGATTTCTGTTCCGCGTCGGGAGAACTGTGTCGGCAACCCCGGTCAGGCCGGGTCGAGTGCCAGCCGATGGCCGACGCGAGACCCCAACGGTGGCGCGCCCTCGAGGATTGATCCACCGTCGACGTCTCGCGCCGGGATGGGTCCGAAGTGCGACGCACGGCCGTCGACACCGCGCTCGCGGGCCGGCGGGCGTCTGCCTGATCCGTTTACCCCGGTTGCTCGCCGGGCGTCCAGAGCGTGGCGAACGGGACCGCCCACAGCCCGCCGCCGAAAGACACCGTCTCGACGCCGTCGTACAGGATCACGCCCGCGCGGAACTTGTCCGCCGTTGCTTCTGCCAGACGGCGCAGCCCGGAGAGGTCGGCGGGGACGATGCTGGCCCCGGCCTTGACTTCGACGCCGACCACGTCCGAGGCCTCGTTCTCGACGACGAGATCGACCTCGCGCTGATCCTTGTCGCGATAGTGGGAGAAGCGGTATCGACCCTCCGACCACGAGGCGATCTTGAGCATCTCCGAGTAGACGAACGTCTCTGCGAGCGGACCCCGGGCGGTCGGTGCCCGCTCCAGACGGGCCGGGGTCAGGCCACCGAGCGCGGCGAGGAGACCCGAGTCGAGGAAGTGCAGCTTCGGGGTCTTGACCAGGCGGCTCAGGTGATTGGCGGAATAGGGTTCGAGCGTCCGCACCAGGTAGAGTTGCTCGAACAGACCGACGTACCGCTGCGCCGTCTTCTGGTCGAGCCCGAGCGCCCCGGCGAGCTGTGAAAAGTTGCAGAGCTGCCCGGACACGGCGGCCAGCGCACGGAGCAGGCGCGCGAGCCCCTCGGTCTTGTTGACCTGGGCGATCTCCCGCACGTCCCGCGTCAGGGTCGCCTCCAGGTAAGCCGCCATCCAGTCCTGCCGCCGGCGCGGACTGCCGCGTTGGACGGCTTCGGGATAGCCGCCTGCGAGCAGGCGATCGAGCAGGGAGAGGCCGGCCAGACGCTCGGCCCTGGCGGGCAGGCGGGGCGGTGCCTCCTCGAAGAGGGCGTCCAGCCAACGGCACGGCGTATCGGCCAGCTCGCTCTGCGCCAGGGGCAGAAGCGTCAGAATCTCCATCCGGCCGGCGAGCGAGTCGGCGACGACGGGCAGCGTCATCAGGTTCGCCGAGCTTGTCAGCAGGAACTGCCCCGGGCGCGGGTCGTCATCGACGCGCTTTTTGATGGTCAAGAGGAGTTCCGGCGCGCGCTGGATCTCATCGACGGCGACCGGGCCGCGGCCGGCCAGGAGGCCCGTCGGGTCGCTCCGGGCCGCCGTGAGCGTCGTCGTGTCGTCGAGCGAGATGAGCGCGCGCCCGCCGGCAGCACAGTGCGCCCGCACGAGCGTCGTCTTGCCGGACTGCCGGGGCCCGGCGATGACCACGACGCGGGTGTCCGCGAGGCTCTCGTCCATGCGGCGGGCGAGGTGACGGCTGAACTCCATGGTCCGGAGGTTGCCGTCCATTCTGGAATTCGTCAACGTCCAGATCGGATTTCGTACTCGGATATTCCGGATTGGACGGAAGGCTTTTCCGAACTGGACGACATCCTTTCCCGCCGGGCCGGCAGGTGTCGCGCCGCTTCGCTCGATGGGTCTGAAGTGCGACGCACGGTACACGGCCGTCGACACCGCGTTCGCGGGCCGGCGGGCCACGTCCAGAGCGGACCTCCTGCGCGAAGAATCCGGATTGGACGACGGTCGCGCCACGCTTCGGGTCGCCGTCCATGCACTCGGACGCGACGATCGCGGCGGCGATGACGGCGAAGGACCCGCAGCGTCGAAATTGATCTACATTAAAACGCAGTGAAATGTTCCGACCCCGGCTCCGTCTGATCACCGCACGTCGGCAATCCGCCGTCGCGCGTACTGCTCCCGAAAGGCCTCTCCCCATGTCGAAGTCCGTTTTCGTTCTCGCCGTCGGCGCCCTCCTCGTCTCCGGAACCGCCGTCGCCGGCCCCGTCGTCAAGCCCGTCGACAAGCCCGTCATGGTCGCGCCGGCGACGTTCGCCTGCGTCGTCGCTCCGGCCGCGCCCCCGAAGTCCGCCGACCTCTTCCAGACCACGTCGTTCACCCTCACGAAGAACGGTGGGAACCTGCCCTCGGGTCGCAAGGTCATCGAAGTGCGCCTCGGTGTCACGAGCACCGGCGCCCCGGTGACGACCTTCTGCTCGGACGAGTTCGGTGGCCGCGGCAACGTCCAGACGAAGAAGCACGACAGCGTGATCGTCGCGCCGCCAATCATGGATCCGAACTACATCTGGACCTGCAACGCGAAGATCACGAGCAAGGACTGCGAGCCCAACACCCCGCCGGCCGTACCGAAGTGATCGACGGCGCCGCGGGCATGGCATGATGGCGCCATGCCCCGACGCCCCCCCGTTCTCCGTTCCCTCGCCGCCGCCGCGGCGGCTCTCCTGACGTTCGCCCACCCGCTCGCGTCACCGGACGCCCGCGCGGCGACGCCCCCGGCGGCTCAGGGCGCCCCGACGAGCTCAGCCACCCCGGCCGCCCACGCCGGGCCCCTCCCGTGGGTGAGCGACGACTACCCCGCGGCGCTGGCCGCGGCGCGGGCGGCGGACGTACCGCTCGTGATCGACCTGTGGGCGCCGTGGTGCCACTCCTGCCGGTCGATGCAACACACCGTGCTGGCGGCGGAGGGCCTGCGGGCCGCTGCGCCGCGCTTCCGATGGCTGTCCATGAACACGGACACGCCCGCCGCGACGGTGACGACGGCGAAATACCCGCAGAGCGCGTGGCCGACGTTCCTGATCGTCGACCCCTTCACCGAGACGGTGCAGGCGCGGCACGTCGGGACGGCCTCGCCCGAGGCGTTCGCGGCCTTCCTGACCGAGGGCGAGCGCGCGTTCGTCGAGGCGCGCGGCCGGGCCGGGGCGCTCGCGGCAAACGACCCCCGTCGACACATGCGCGACGGCGACCGCGCCGCCCTCACCGGCGATCACACCGCCGCGGCCAAGGCCTATGCAGAGGCGCTGAAGGCGGGCGGGGCGCGTTGGAACGGGCGGGCCGCCGCGCGGGTCTCCCTCGCGGGCGCGCTGTCTTCGGCGAAGCGGTTCGACGACTGCGTGACACTCGGCCTCGAAACCCGCGTTTCGCCGGCCGACGGCCCATCGGCGGCCGACTTCGTCTCGATCACACTCGACTGCGCCGATCAGCGCCCCGCGGCGGACAAGGCCGCCGAGCGCCAGAAGCAGGCCCTGCGCGCCGCGGCTGTGAAGTCGCTGACCCGCATCACCGGCGACGCGAAGGCCCCGCTCTCACCGGACGACCGCGCCGATGCACTGCGGATGCTTCGCGAGGTGCGCGTCGCGCGCGGCGAGGCCGAGAAGGCCCGGGCGGTGGCCGAGAAGGCCCGGGCGGTGCTCGACGCGGCCTTCGACGGGGCCGGTTCGCCGGCCTACGCCGCGACGTTCAACATGGCGCTGGTGGACGTCTATACCTTCCTCGGGCGTGGCCCCGAACTCGTTCCGCGCCTGACGGCCAACGTCGCGGCCCTGCCGACCGAGTACGACCCGCCCTACCGTCTCGCGCAGCTTCACCTCGCCCTGAACGACCCCGAGGCCGCCCGCGCGCCCGCCGAGCAGGCCCTCGCCCGCGTGCAGGGACCGCGGACGACGCGGGTTCTCAAACTCCTGCGCGAGATTCACACGGTCCGTGGCGACGCGGCGGCGGTGGCGGCGATCGACGCGCGGTTGGCGGCCGGGCAGTAAGGGCGCCGCGGCCGGCCGGTCAGTCGTCGGCCACGATGCCTTGGGCGGCGAGGCGGGCGACGTTGTCTCTCATGGCCTGTACGACCTCGAGCGGGTGCCCCTGCCACAGCCAGAGCTCGCCGATGACGCGAACCGGCTGCTTCGAGCGATACGACCGCGTCGGGTTCCCGGGGAACTTCTTGTCGGTCAGGTTGGGGTCGTCCTCGAACGCGTCCGTCGGCTCGACGAGGTAGATGCGCTCGCGGCCCTCGCCGGCCGCCAGCTCGGCCCCCCAGATGGCGGCGTCGAGCGTGGCGGCGAAGTAGACGTGGTTTGCGGCACGGCCTGGCCCGAAGTTCGAGCGAAAGCCCGGGCCGATGAGGTCGCCGGCGCGCAGGTCGGCCTTCGTGCCGTGGAAGTACAGCGTGGGAGCCTCGAACGGGGCGGCGTGCATGCGCCCATGGTGCGGCAAAGGACCCGCGCGGTCCAGGAGCATGATTCACGACTCCAGACCGAGCACGCCGAGGCAGGCCGGCCCGAGACCAAGGCGCGAGCCCGACAGCGCTACCCCGCGTCGTAGCGTGAGGGCGAGCAACGCCGGCCTCGGGCCGGACCGCCCGGCGGGCGACGCGGAGTGGGTCGTGAATCATGCTCCTCGCCCCGGGTGCCGCTTGCGGCCGCGGGCCCCGGCGCGCAGACTCGCCGCAGGCAAACGCGACGGGAGCGTCGGACGCCGTGCCTCCGAGAACAGCACACCGCTTCGTCTCCGCGCTCGTCGCCGTCGGCGGCCTGACGCTCGCTGTCGGGTGCCGTGGCGGGGCGCTCGAGACCCCCGCGATGCCCGCGCCCGCCGCCCCCGAAGCGGTCGCCGAGCCCGGCCCGTCCGGGCCGCCCGCGGCCCCGCGCACCCGCCCGCCTCTGGACGGTGAGGCCGCCACCGACTTGCCGGAACGTTGGGCGCGCCGGTTGGAGCAGGGCGCGTCGCCGGTGTCGTCACCCGGAACGCGGGGAATTCTGATCGCCGTCGCCCCGGACGCCGCCGTTTCGGGCCCGCCGGAGAGCGCCCCGAGCGGCCCGCCGGATTTCGTGCAGGCGGGCGGCCCCGAGACGACCCCGGCGGCGCTGCTCGAGGCCGGCGAGGCGGCCCTCCGGGCGGGCGAGCTGGACCGCGCGACGAAGCACCTGCAGGCCGTCCCGCGGGATGCCCCCGAGGCGACCGAGGCCCTGCACCTGCTCGGTGTGGCCGCGCATCGGAGAGGCGATCTCGCGCTCGCCCGCAGCCATTTCGCCGACGCGGCGCGCCGGTCCGGGCCCGCCGCCGACGACGCCGCGCGGGCCCTCTCGACCCTGGCGCGCGGGGAGGCGATGGCCGAGTCCGGCGACGTGGAGCGCTCGAACAACTTCGTGCTGCGCGTGCCCGAGACGTCGCGCGGCGGCAGCATCGGCCGCAGTGTGGACATCCTGCGCACGCTGGAGCGCGCGCTCACCCGCATCCTGCGTGACCTGCCGACCGTGCCCGACCGACCCATCCCCGTGTTCGTACTGAGTGTCGGGGAGTTCAACCAACGCTTCGGTGTCATGCCGGGCATGGTGCTCTACGGGGTCTACGTGCCGGCCGAGCGCGCCATCTTCGTCAACGACGCGCTGGGCGACGCGGCCGACCGGCAGGGGCGCGATACACTGGCACACGAGCTGACACATGCGCTCGTCGACCGCGCGACGGCCGGGCGGACGAGCGCGACGTGGCTCAACGAGGGTTTCGCCCGCTATCAGGGGCGCGCGAGCGTGGACCAGGAGCCCGTCAGTCGCGCCGAGTGGGCGGAGCTGCGGGACCGCGCCCGGAATGGCACCCTGCCCGCGCTGGCCAGTGTTCGACACAGCCTCGGCGATGGCCTGATCGCATATCGGCTCGGAGCGGCGGCCTGTTTGTTCATCGAGCAACGCTTCGGCATGCACCGCATCGCGCAGTACCTGGACGGGCTCCGCCGCGGCGACAGCCACGACGCCGCGTTCACCCGGGCGTTCAACGGCAGCGAGGCGCGCTTCGAGGCCGACTTCCGGGCCTGGCTGACGTCGCGGTGAGCGCCGTTCGCAGCCAGCGCCCTCGCGCCCCGGCTTGCCGGTCGGCCGGGCTTCCCATAGCCTCCGGTCATGGTGAGTCCCGACGGAACGATTCGACCGACCCCTCGCAGGTGGCACTTCGCGGCCCTGTGCGCCGCCCTCGGCGCTGCCTGCACCGACACCTCGGTCGGCACGCGCTCGACTCCGGGCGATGCGGGCGCGCCCGACGCCCGAACCGGGCCCGACGCCCGTCGCCCGACGCTCGAGCGTGACGGCGGCCCGCTGCCGGGCGATCCGGACGCGCACGAGCCGCCGCCTCCGACCCCCGACGCGGCACCTGCGAGCGACGGGGACGTCGGCACGCCCTTCGCGAAGCCGGACGCCGGGCGTATGGACGCGACGCCAACGCCCGACGCCGGCCAAACCCCGGACGCGGCGCAAACCCCGGACGCGGCGCAAACCCCGGACGCGGCGCAAACCCCGGACGCGGCGCCGAACCCCGATGCGGCGCCGAACCCCGATGCGGCGCAAACCCCGGACTCGGCGCTGAACCCCGACGCTGCCCCCCCGCCCGACGGCGCCCCGACCCCGGACGCCGCGCCGACCCCGACCGCGGACGCGGCGCCGATCCCGATCACGGACGCCGCGCCGATCCCGACCCCCGACGCGGCCCGGACCCCCGACGCCGCACCCCCACGCTGCCTGCCCGGCGAATCCGAGGTGCGCCCGTGTGGCCTGAACGGACGCGGTCAAGAGACCCGGCGCTGCGCGGGGATCGATTTCGGCGAGTGGTCGGTCTGTGTCGACCCCGACGTCTGTGTCGACGGCGCGCGCGAAGCCGAGGCCTGCGGGCCGGCGCCCGCACCGGAGCGCGCACGCGTCTGTGTCGGCGGACAGTGGGGGCCCTTCAGCGCGTGTCCGGTGGCCTGCCCGGCCGACGCCTTCGAGCCCAACCAGACGTGGCAGCAAGGGGTCGCCGAAGCCCGCCGCGTGCCGGTGGCGGTCGCTGGGGTGTCCGGTCTCACGCTTCTGTCCGGTGATGAAGACTGGGTCGACTTCTACACCCTGATCATCAACTACGACCTCACGGCCACCGTGACCGCGGACCCGCTCTGCGGGCCGCCGGCGGGGGGCGAAATCTGTGTGCAGATGTATTGGTACACCTGGGTGCAGGACGTCGAGCTCATCGACCCCGAGCCCATCCCGATCAGCCCCGTGGCCTGTGGCGACCTCGGCGCTCCGATCTTCCTCGACGCGGGCGCCGTCGCCGGCCTCGCCGGAGAACCCTGGACGTCGATCGTGCTGCACGTCACCCGCGCCCCGGGCAGCCCCGAGGTACCGGTCTCGTACCGCATCGACGTCACCCGCGGCGAGACGCCGTTCTGAATGGCAGCCCCGGCCGCGGACACATGGCGACTCCCACCCTCAGTGAAACCGCCAGTCCGTCGCCAAGAGCGCGAACGGTGCGATGATCGCCGCCGGGTCGAGGGCGACCGCGACGGACACGACGGGGTCCTGCCGCGCGCCGATGTGTCGGCGCAGCGCGAGCATGACATCGACGCCGGCATTGTACTGCAGCCCACAGTCGCGCTCACAGAACCCCGAGCCGATGGACTCTCCGAGCCCGAGTCGGAGCCGGCCCTCGACGAACGCCCCGTCCGAGCCGTCGCCCGCCGACCACCCGCCGAGCCCCTCGAGGCCAATCCGGGTGAGTCCGCCGGCCCGTACGACGGCGAGGCCGGCGGCCGGTTCGACCGTGTCGAACGACGTCGTGCCGACATCGAGCGCCGGACCCGCCTGCCAGCCCTCGGGGCCACCGAAGGTCAGGGGCAGACCGAGGCCGCCGGCGAAACGAACGACCCCGCCACCCCCACCATCGGCGCCCGACTCGACGAAGGCCGCCCCGAATCGGAACCGCGGCGCGAACGCGGCGGTGTAAGTCGGCCGCTGCGCGGCGAGCAGGTCCGTGCCCGTGCCATCGACGCGCAGGTCCTGCTCCCCGCAGAAGCCGCGCGCGTTGCGTTGGGTGCGCAGCGTACCGTCGGCGTCGAGGCCGCAACCGATGTCGGCGTCGTGCAGCACGAGCGCGTCGGCGCCGAGGACGTCGTCGAGGCGGCCGGCGTCGATGTTCTCGCCGAAGGACCGCCCGTCGCAGCGCCAGTCTTCGCCCGAACGCCGCGCGCAGACCGTCTCCCAGGTCACGACGACCTCGTCGGCCCGGTCGAGATCCGGCACGCGCGGCGCAACCGGCCGGTCGTCGGCGACCCCGCCGTACCCCGTCGTCGGGTGGGGCAATGGCACGCACCGCAGCGGGGCACTCGGGCCAAACCCGCATGCGATGCGGCCCGAGTGGCGCACCTGCGGGCTCCCGCGCAGGCCGGGCAACACATCGTCGAATGCCGCGCCGCCCGCCGTCCCCCGGCAGCGGACCGCCCCGTCCAGGGCCGCGGTACAGAGCGCGCGATCGGCGCGGGAAACGGCGCGGACGCCGGTCGGGCCCG
>JAKLJY010000065.1 GCA_023150895.1 Myxococcota bacterium
ATGCCTGGTGGGTCGAGCGATACTCACGCTTCCACGCGTTGAACTGTTCCTGGCTCATTCTCGCGTTGAGCGAGTCCAGTCCGTACTGGATGTCGAGGCCGGCCGAGAACTTCCGCTGAGCCTCACCCCAGTCCAGGGTCGCGAGTTGGTCGAGCACTGCCTGTTGGACCGCGGACGAGCTGTCGTGTTGGTAGGTCTCGAAGATACCGTCTGATAGAAGGCGAGAGCATTCTGATAGACCCCCGTCGAGAACCTCGTCCAATATCGGCGACTCCGTGACGCTGTGCTCACGCTCAGTAGTCCCGGCCGAGACAGATGGCGCGGCGGTGCGCGGTCGAGTTTCCGTCCCGTTGGTGACGGCCCCTCCTCCTTCTTCGGCGGCATCGGCTGCGACGGCTGGCGCCGCGTCCAGGGCTTCTGGTCCGTCAGCAGCCGGGGCGTTTCCCGCCACGGGGAGGCCAGGGTCGACGGCTGGCAGGTAGGCAGCCTTTTCGACTTCGCCGAACCGAACCAGCACGAGCGCCTCTCGCTGTGGGTATCGCAGCGTGACTCGACACCGGTGCTGTCCCCCGTGACTGATTGTCGCTGGCGTTCGCCGAAGGCCCGGGCATGCCGCGGCGACTGTCACGTTTGGACCGACGTCGCTGATCTGAACGGGAACTTGGTTCACGTTCGGCCCTCCACGGAACGTCATCACGAGGACCTGGTCGGCACTGCGCCGGCGATTGACCGAATTCGGCTCGAAGTAGGTCGTCACGATGGCAAGGTTGCTGCCCTGGTCGATGCACTCCGTCCAGGCGTTGACGATGTCGCGGCTCACGATCGACTGATACCAGGATGTCTTCTTGTCCTCGTTCATTGACGTCCGATGGGTCGAACGATACTCACGCTTCCACGCATTGAACTGCTCCTGGTTCATCTTCGCGTTGAGCGAGTTCAGTCCGTACTGGATGTCGAGGCCGGCCGAGAACTCCCGCTGAGCCTCACCCCAGTCCAGGGTCGCAAGTTCGTGGAGCACTGCCTGTTGGACGGCGGACGAGCTATCGTCCTGGTAGGCTTCGAAGATACCGTCTGATAGAACACGAGAGCATTCTGACAGGACCCCGTCGAGAACCTCGTCCGATATCGGCGCCTCCGTGACGCTGTGCTCACGCTCAGTAGTCCCGGCCAAGACAGATGGCGCGGAGGTGCGCGATCGAGTTTCCGTCCCGTTGGTGACGGCCCATCCTTCTTCGGCGGCATCGGCTGCTACGGCTGGCGCCGCGTCCCGGGCTTCTGTACCGTCAGCAGCCGGGGCGTTGGCGCCATTTTCCACGGCGGGGTCCGCTCGAACTTCGTCCTCAATGCCGCCAACTGCGTTCGAAGCCGAACCGTGTATTTCTGTCCGGCGCTCCGGGGCGCCGTCGCGGCACTGCCTCCCTGCCGAAAATCCAGCGGCAGCAGCGACCACCGCCGAGATGTACACGACTTTGGCAGCCGACGCCGCGCGGGGCCCGAACAACCCGACCAGGGTAGACGCACCGATCTCCGTCTTCGCGAGGTCGTGGTGGCCCAACGCGAGGGTGACCGGGACCATCGCAACGATCGCGACCGCCAGCAAGGATGAGCCCGTGAGCCCCGCCGCCGCGCCGATTCCGAGCGCGCCCAAGGCAAGCATGGCTGCCGCACCCACGCTGCGTGCCGACCACGCACTCGGCGCGGGCGCCTCCGCGTTCGGGACCCGCATCGGCGCAACGCTCTCCGGTGCCATGCGCCGCACGGGGCCCACCGGCGAGGGCGCCCGCCGGGGTTGGCCGGTGAGCACGCGGTACAGATTCAGGTAGTGGCTCGGGAGCGGGTAGATCTGCCGCTGCGACAACACCTCGGGCACGGCATCGACTTCGCCCGGCTCGGGAAGGACTGGCACGAACGCCTTCCGACTCGACTTCGAGCAATAGAGCTTCCCGGTGATGAGGAAGCCCTCGAAGTCCACGCCCTTGCCGACGTCGTCCGGCACCGTGGAGTCGCTCTCGAAGCGGCGCCGATACTCCGCCGTGCACACCAGGAGCACGAACTCGGCCTGGTTGATATTGTCCAGCATCCATCGCGGCCAACCCTCGGCGGGGGGATCGGCGTCCTGGTCGGTGCGCACGTCCAAACCGTCCCGGCGCAAGCGCTCGGCAAGGCTCCAGACCCAATCGGCGTGCGCCTCCGAGTCGTGGCTGTAGGAGATGAAGACGCGCGTCGTCATGGGGCGTTCATGTCGCAGGTCGGGGCGCCGGTCAAGATCGCGGGCGCCCTCAGATGCCCGACGGTGTCATGCGCGCCTTGGCACCCCACTCGATGTACTGGGCCAGTTCGGCGCGAAGCTGGCCCACGCTCGGCCACGGGATGCGAATCAAGGGGTCATCGCCGAGTCCGCCCAGGTAGAGGGCATCGCCCGCCTCCGACCAGGTGACGGTGGACAGCTTCTCGAAGGGCGGTCGCCCGACGAAGACAACGCGCCCGAGGGCATCGTGAACGGTCAGTTGGCCGTCGTATCGTGCGGCCGCCAGCACGCGACCGTCTGGCGACCACGCGGCGCTGAAGATGGGCCGTCCCGTCCCGGGCTGGCTCCAGGCCGGTGCAGGCCGGGTCAGGTCGAAGTGAACGAGGCGCCCGCTCATGCCGACAAGGGTGACGGCCGCGGCGCCAGGTCGCGGAACCAGCAGCATGACGTCGTCGTCCGCCGGAATCGACTCAGCCTGCAGCCGGACCTCACCGGAGGTACCGCTCCCGGGCGCCCAGTACGTGAAGACCCGACGGCGCGCGGCGTAGGCGGCAAAGGCGCGCGCGCCCTCCACCCAGGCGACGGCGTCCGCGCGTTCGAACGGAGGGACGCGCGTCGCCGGTGTCAGGCGGGCGTCCTTCCAATCGAACACACGGGGTGTACCCGCCCGCGTGACACCCACCAGTGTCGACCCGTCGCCGGACCATGCCAGCGTACGCATGGGATCCCCTCCGAGGCCGACCGCGGCGACCTGGGTACATGCCGCACCGGCCGTACTCCAGACGTTCAGGTCACCGGACTGGGTCGCGGTCACGACGAGCCTCCCATCGGGCGACCCGAGCGGCGCGAGCGAGAATGGCTCATCTGTGATCGGGCAGGAACGGACCTTGTCCTCGTCCGGTGTGTCGTCGTCGACGTAGGGCCAGTCCTCAATCCACAGACTCGGAGGGTCGAGCTGAGCGAGGGTCGCCCGGCGCCCCCCCGGAGCAAGTGCGAACTTGAACTCGCCCAACGGAGATTCCGCTGTCGTCTGCGCGGCTCCGCGTCGCCGTTCGACCTCGTACACCCGGGCGACCTGCTCATTGCCGCGCGCCACCACGGCGAGTCTCCGGGGCTCGAATCCGTGTGGATCCCAGACCATGCGACCGACCGGACTCCCCGTTTCGATGGGTGCTTCGTCGTGTTTGAGCTTCTTGCTCAGCCGCAGGATCGAAATCCGGCCGTCGCTCGTTGCCACGGCAACCGTACGCCCGTCGCTGCGCAAGGCGTCGACGCCGCTGATGCCAATCGGGACCGAGACCGCCGCCTCCGCACCGTTGGCGAGGGTCACCGTACCGTCCACACTCCCGGTCAGGACCACCACCCCCTCGGGCAAAGTGCCTGGGGGCCGCCAGAACGGCGAGCTTCGCCCGACGTTCACGAGCGCGATGGCGACGCTTCCGCTCGGCGCGGCGGCGAAACGACGGAGGCTCGCGACGCCTCGTTCGTTCGTGCCGATGTGGACCTCGGATGACACGCGGCTCCCGCCGCACAGCACCGCGATCGTCCCGGAGTCCCGGTCGAGTGCGAAGTCGCGGACCCGTCCAAGCGGACAGGTCCAAGTGGTGGCCATCGCGTCTCGCCCGATGTGCCCGAGTCGCCCACCTGCGCGGTACAGCACGCTGTCGTCGCCGTGGTCCACTTGCACGTCGGCAGCTTCCGAGCCGACAGTCACGGGTGCCCGTTCAGGCGAACCGAGTCGCAAAGCCTTGAACCCGATCGCGGCTCGGCCCTCGACACTGAAGGCGAGCCCGCCCGCGCCGAGCCCGAGGCTGATGGCCCGCGGCGTGGCGTCGAGGTGAAAATCCGCGACGGGCGAAAAGCCCTCGGTTTGCCAGAGCCGGACAGTCTGGTCGTAGGCGGCGGTCACGAGCGTGTTGCCGACCCAATCGACGTCGACCACGTTGTTGGTGTGTCCGCCGAGCCGATGACGGCATCGACGGTCACGCCATGCGCGCGCGACCCGCTCGATGGATGCGGCGTCGGCCCCATCCAGTTGGTCCGAGATTTCGAATGCACGGGCGAGATCATGGGCCGCCAGGAGAGGATCGTCTTCGGTGGTGCGTGAAGCGCGGTCGAGGCGCTGGGCGATCTGCGCGGCGTCCTGGAGATCGCGTCCGCGCTTTTTCTCGAACGCAGCTTCGCTCGACTTCCTGCCGGCCGCCTCCTCGGCGCGCGCGCGGGCGGCCTGTTCATTGCTGTGAGCGAGCCCGAAACCGAGCGCTGCGAGGCTCGAGGCCGCCACGAGTCCCGCGATGCCCGTGATGAGCCGGCTCCTCGTCTTCTCACGTCGCGTGAACCGGAAGGTCTGGCTGAGCGCTCCCAGGAGCGCGGCGCTCGGACCGGAGGTCAGTGGTGCGTCTTCGGTGAGCCAGATCCGTTCGCCGAGGGCTTGCCGGAGCGGATGGGTCGGCGGCGTGGCATCCAACGTGGCCCCCAAGGAGACCGGCACCACGAGCGCGTTCGCCTTCTTGATGGCCGTGAACCGTCCGATTTCGAGGGGAACGTACGTCGAATCCACAGCTTGAGGGCTTGCGACGACCAAGAGGGCGATGCTGCGGCGAAGGCCGCGCTCGAGCGCCGGTGTCAGCGCTTCCCCGGCGGGCAGCTCCCGGTGGTCCAGAAAGCACTTGAGGCCCACCAGGGCGAGGGCCTCACTGAGCGCTTCCGCGTACGCCCGGGCGTCCGCTCGCGCGTACGAGATGAAGACGTCATAGCCGAAAACCGCGTCGGAAATGACGCGAAGGGGCCGAGGCATCACTGGCACTGTTGAACGGTGTCTGCCGCGTGCATCGTGTCTGCGGCGTGCATCGGCTGAGGCCCATACGGAGTCATCATCAAGTGCTGACAGGGCATCACGTGCTGGCAGGGGATGTTCACCATTCGGCATTGCGGCGCAGCAACGGTGCCGAGGCACGCGTTGAGGTTGATGGCGCGCTGCACACCGGGCAGGTGCTGCCAGTCGCCCGGCGCGAGGCGCGCGAGGTCGTTCTGAATCGCCTGCAGGGCGAACGGATTCAGAATGCCGGCGCGCATGAGGGTCTGCACCGACCAGCAGTCGGCCGCCTGCTCCTTCGAGATGTCCGATGGCGTCCCATTCACCTGGCCCAACGCGTGGTGCGCGCACTCGTGGCCGTAGAAGAACACCCGCGTCGCCGGGCTCACCCAGGAGAGGATCGTCGGGTTGTACAGGATCACCGGCGCGCCGTTGACGCTGGTCGCAATGGCGACGTCGGGGATGCCCGGGCTCATCACCGAGGCGACGGGACGGCCATACGCATCCCGGCAGCCCTCGTAGGTCACGGGTTGGGCCATCGCGTGGCTCTCCATGAAGACTGCCAGACAGATCCAGCTGGGTGAAACGCGCATCAGAACTTCCCTTCGTCGGCGATTCTGGCCGGGACATACGCTCGATGGCGGGCCGTGTCCAGTTGCGAGCATCATCTCGTCACGCGATGCGTCTTGCCCGTCGCCCCGCTCGTGCCGCGGACCGACCCCCTGCCGCCGCCGACGTACCGATTCTGCCGGAGACCGACGCTTTCGTTCATCGCCGCTGCCGATGGTCGACGTCGACCCTGACTCCTAGAACCTAGGACCGAGGGCCTATGGCCGAGCTCGGGGGGCGGGGAGGACGACGCGGAAGCCGAGGTTGGCGTCCCGGAGGTCGGGTGTCCCCCCGTTGCGGCTGGCGGCGCTCACGCCCCTGGCGCCGTTGCCCCAGGAACCACCGCGGGCGACGCGGTGGTCGCCGCTCTCGGGCCCGACGTAGTCCACGGGCGACGAGGCGGGGTAGTCGGCATGCCAGTCGGTTGTCCACTCCCAAACGTTGCCCAGCATGTCGTAGAGGCCCCAGGGGTTCGGCTGCTTGCCGCGGACCGGCTGGGGCCCGCAGGTCCTGACGTGCGGGTCCTGCTTGTCCTGCCAGGCCGCGCAGTCGAACGCGCCCGGGTACCTCGCCTCGCTGTTCCCACCGTACCACGCGATCGCGTCCAGCACTGGGGCGTTATGTGAACCCTTCACGACGAGCGGCCCGGCGTAGGTCGCCGCCCGCGTGCCGGAGCGCGTGGCGAACTCCCACTCGGCTTCCGTCGGCAGGCGGTAGCCCGTGCAGCCGGGAGCGAGACGGGCGTCGGCGCACTCGTGCCCCGCCTTTCCCGGCGTGCCCGAACAACCGGTCAACGAATAGCAGGCGGTCCGGCTCGGCTCCTTGGCGGTCAATGCGTTGGTGTATGCCGCCGCGTCCCACCAACTCACGGTCTCCACCGGGCACGCCTCGCCGCAGGCGGGGAACGTGGACGGGTTGTTTCCCATGACCGCCCTCCACTGGCCCTGGGTGACCTCCGTCTCGGCCATCCAGAAGTCGCTGACCGTCGCGTCGTGGGCGGTTTCGTCGCTCCCCGGTTCGTATCCCGAGCCCCTGTCGGCCGGATTCTCCTCGGCGCCCATCCGGAACGTGCCGCCGCGAATTGGTACCATGGCAGGCCGCAACGCCGTCGCCGGCAGCTTCTTGTGGGCAGGAGCCGAAACAGGCTCCGGAGGCGTTGCGGACGGGCCGGTTCGGGCGGCCAACGCGGGCGCCGGGAGCCCGGTTCCGGGCGCTGAAGCGGGCAGCGCGGACACTCCGGGGAACGCGGGCTCGTCGGGCGGGTCGCACTTCTGCGCGAACACGACGGCACCCGCCACGACGCCGGCTGCAAGCAGCCCGCCGATGGCCAGGGGGGGCCAGCGGCGCGCCTGGCTCGGTGCGGCGTCGCGGTCCCGGTCGAGGACCGTGGGTCGCGATTCTGTGAGCACCGTCGGCGGTCGCGGCGGCGGGCTCGGCCGGCCTTCGGCCAGCACTTCCAGCCACTTGCGTTCAAACTGAGGGGGCTGCGGTCGGAGCGCGTCGGGCGTCGGTTGGCGACGAAGCCCGGGGCCGGGCGTTGGCGGCGTTGGCGGCGCGGGCGGCGCGGGCGTGAGCAGCGCCTCCAAGCGCTCGTCGACCTTCTCGGCGATCGCCGCCCACCGGAGCGCACGCTCGGCCGGCGGGAGTTGGGAAAAGTAGTCGTCCGGCCCGTTGAAGCCGCTGACCCCGCCCAGGAGCAGCTTGGATGCGCCCTCCGGCACGGGGAGCGCGAACCGCTTCGCGACCGAGGCCGACAGGAACACCGGCGCCATGACCAGCTTGCCGCCGAGGTGGTCCGCGACGAGCCTCGGGAGCTCCACCCGCGTGACGTAGTCGCGGTTGAGGAAACTCGGCGTCACCAGCAGCACGGCCAGCCGCGTGCGCGCCTGCTTGTCCCGGATCTCGTCGTCGATCAGCTCGCCCGCCGCCAGCCGCTCGTCGTACCAGAGTCGGGGGCCGAGGAGCGGCCCGAGGTGGTGCACCAGCTCCTGGCACAGTGCCCGGTCCTCGCTCGAGAAGCAGATAAAGACGAGATCGCGCATCGTGCGGGCATCTTACGCAAACCCGCGACGGCGTCCATTCGCCCGTCATGCGCGCGTTCGCTTGGAACGTCGGTCGCCCCGCCCGCCCTCACCCCCCCGCCGTCGCGCCCCCGCACGAGCTCCCTGCGCCGGCGGTGCAGCCGAAACAGTGCCGGGCCGTGACGATGCGCGCGGCCTGCAGGCGCGCGGGGTCGAAGTCGGCGATGTGACCGCCGGTGGCGACGGGCAGGTCGAGCATCTGATTGAAGTCGCAGTCGTACAGGCGGCCGTCCCAGGCGACCGAGAGTGTGTTGCGACACATGAGACCGTCGATGGCGGCGGGGTTGAAGGCCGCGGTGAGGCGGGCCATGTAGGCCGCCAGGTTGTCGGTGTCTTCCAGCCACTCGAGGTAGCGGGCGATGGGCATGTTGTTCAGACAGATGAGGCGGTCGAAGTGAACGCCGTGCTCGCGCTCGAGGCCGGCCCGCCACTCGCGCTCCATCGCCAGCTGGCTGCCCGCCAGGAAGGCGCCGGCCGGGTTGGAGACGAGGGTGAGGCGGCGGCGGGGGTCGCCCTGCCCGTAACCCGCGGCGTTGAGCAGGCGCAGGGCGGCGATGGATTTCTCGAACGTGCCGTCGCCGCGCTGCGCGTCCGTGTTGCGCACGCGCCAGTGAGGCAGCGAACACACCACCTCGACGCCGCGCTCGGCGAGCCACTCGGGCATGTGTCGCATGCGCGGCAGCAGCAGCACCGTCAGGTTGCAGCGGTCGATGACCGCCCGCCCGGCCGCGACGCTCTGTTCGACGAGGTACTCGAACTGCGGGTTGAGCTCGGGGGCGCCGCCCGTGATGTCCACGGTGTGTGCGGTGGTGCGGCGCAGCGCGTCGACACAGGCCTCGGCCGTCTCGCGGCTCATCTGCTCGTCGATGCGATCCGGGCCGGCGTCGACATGGCAGTGTCGACAGGTCATGTTGCAAAGCTTGCCGACGTTGACCTGAAAGTACTCGAGGGGCAGGCGATACAGGCCCTCGCGGCCGGTCTCGGCGAGCCGGGCCTCGAAGTCGCCGTCGTCGAGGCGCAGCGCGTCGAGGCGGGCGAGCTGGGCTTCGGGGCTGGCGAGGGGCACGCGCCGCGCGCGCAGGGAGACCGACCGCTTGGGGCCGGCCTCGAGCGTCGCGAGGTCGACGAAGTCGTCGGCGGCGAACATGCCGTTCACATGCCCTTCTTGTGGACGTGCTCGAGCATCTGAATGCCGTGAACGAGGCTGGCCCCGCCCCGGATGGCACACGCGACGTGGACGGCCTCGGTCATCTGTTCGAGATCGGCGCCCTTCTCGAGGGCGTCGGTGCTGTAGGCGTCGATGCAATACGGACACTGGACGGCGTGCGCGACGGCGAGGGCGATGAGCGATTTCTCGCGGGCGGTGAGTGCTCCGTCGGCGAAGACCGCCCCGTAGTAGTCGAAGAACTTGCGGGCGAGCTCGCCGTTGCCCTCCGCGATGGTGGAGAACTTCGGCAGGTGCTCGGGGGTGTAATAGGTCTCTCGGGGGGCGCTCACAGTTCCACTTTCAGGAAAAGACCGGCGCTGTAGTTCAGGCCGGTGCGGTCGATCTCGGTACTGTCGTTCGCCCCGATGGCATCGCCGAGGGCGTCGTAGGCTTCACTCGCGGTGGGATTTTCGGCCTTCTGCGACGCGATGAGATCGCGTTTGGCCTTCGTCGTCGCGTCCGATCCGCTCACGAGGTAGTGCAGGCCGACGTCGGCCTCGGCGCCGATGAAGAGCAGGGGCAGGATGGCGTACTCGAGCGTCAGTCGCGCGCGGGTGGTCAGGGCCGTCAGCGTGCGGTTGGCCATCTCTTCGTCTTCGGCGAAGTCGCGGTACTTCGCGTCGATCTTCGCCAGGTTGTCGGCCCCGATCTGCGCCTTGACGTTGGCGGGCAGGGTGTCGACGTCGAGCCCGCTCGGGTTCGTCGGCTCGGGCAGGTAATAGACGATGGCACCGGCCAGCACGCCGGGCGTCACGCGCACCGTCTCGCCGAAGTCCATGTCGAAGCCGAGGTTGCCGCTGAACTGATACTGATCCGGCGCGAACATGTACGCCTCGCCGAGGACGTCGATGCCGAGGAGTTCGATGCCGGCCTCGACGCCGTAACCGAACGGGCCGTCCCAGACGTCGGCGAGGTAGCCCGTGCCGCCGGTCGTCAGGGCCTTGCCGGCGGCCGAAAAGGTCAGGAGATCCGCCCGCGCGGCCACGGGGAAGGCCAGCGCGCAGGCGGCGAGAGCGGCAAGGGCGGCGGGGGAGAAGCGTCGGTTCATGGGGTCTCCGGTGTAGATGCAGGCAGACGCCCGCACGTTACAGCGCGAAGCCCGTCTCGACGAGGAGCTTGTAACGGCCGTTCTGCCGCAACAGCGACTCGTGCGTGCCCTGCTCGACGATGCGCCCGTGGTGCAGGACGACGATGCGGTCCGCCTTGGTGATCGTCGAGAGGCGATGCGCGATGACGATGACCGTCTTCTCCTGGAAGAGGGTGTCGATGGCGAGGTCGATCTGGCGCTCGGTGAGCGAGTCGACGCTGGCCGTGGCCTCGTCGAGGATGACGAGCGGGGCGTCCCGCACGAGCGCACGTGCGAACGCGAGGAGTTGTTTCTGACCGGAGGACAGGTTGCCGCCGCGTTCACTGATGCGGGCGTCGTAGCCGCCCGGCAGGCTCTCGACGAAGGTGTCGACACAGGCGCGGCGCCCGGCGGCCTCGATGCGCGCGCGGTCGGCGAGGAGCGCGGGCTCCCAGAGCGCGATGTTCTCGGCCACGGTGCCATCGAACAGATAGGAGTCCTGGTGGACGACGGTGACGTTGCGATGCAGATCCGTCGTGTCCAGGCCCGAGAGCTCGTGCCCGTCGAGCGTGATGCTGCCGCGGTAGCCGTCGTACATGCGCAACAGCAGTTTGCCGAGGGTCGTCTTGCCGCTGCCCGTCGCGCCGACGATGGCGAGCACCTCGCCGGGGGCGAGCGTCAGGTCGATGCCCTTCAGGACGTCCGGGCGGTCCGGCCCGTAGGCGAAGGCGACATCGTCGAACCGCACTTCGCCCGAGAGGCGGTCGACGCGGGTGGTGCCGGGGCGGATCTCCTCGTGCGTGCCGAGCAGGTCGAAGACGCGCTCGAGCGCCGCGCTCGACCGCTGCAGGGTGGCCACGTTGCCCGAGAACTCGCGAATGGGGACGAAGATCTTGTTGAGGTAGTCGATGAAGGCCACCAGCAGGCCCACGGTGACGCCGCTCTCGGGTTCGAGCGTGCGCCCGGCCCCGTAGACCAGCATGATGCCGATGGCCAGGGCGCTCATGCCGTCCATGATCGCGTACAGGCCGGCGTCCCACCAGTTCGAGCGGCGGTAGGCATCGGTGTATTCGAAGTTCAGCGCGCGGAAGTCGCGGCGGGCTTTCTCTTCGGCCCCGTAGAGCTGCAGGAGCGTCATGCCGTGCACGCGCTCGGCGAAGAAGCCGTTGAGCTTGCTCTGGCTCGCCCGGATGACCGTCGACCACTTGCGCAACTGGCGGCGGAAGACCTCGACGATGAACACGATGGCGGGCGCGACCGAGGCGGCGACGAGCGTCAGCTTCCAGTCGAGGAGCAGCATGGCGACGAGCGTGCCGGCGATGGTCAGGGCGTCCGTCACGAGGCTGATGGCCCCCATGGCCAGGCTCTCGTAGACGGCGTCCACGTCGTTGGTGGTGCGGGTCAACAGCGCGCCGGTGGTGCGGGTGTCGAAGAAGCGCTGACCCTGCCGGGTGACGTGCCCGAAGATGTGCCGCCGCAGGCGCGTCAGGCCGCGCAGCCCCACGACGGAGAGGCCGTACTGGGCGATGGCCCGGGCGGTGAATCCGAGGCCCACGGCGGCCACGTAGAGGGCGGCCACGGTGCCGAGCCCGGACATGCGGCCCACCGCGATGTGCTCGTCGATGGCCTCGCGCAGCAGCAGGGGCTGCCACAGGCCGAGCAGGACGCCGATGGGGGTCAGGACGAGCACCACCCACAGCCAGGTGCGGTCGGCCCGGACGTAGGGCCAAAGCTGCTTCATGAGCGCCCAGTCCGAGGGCTTCCGTTTCGGGGCGCTCATGCGGGGGCCCCCGTGGCGGCGGGCGGCGCGTCGCCCGTCTCTTCGATGGCCGCCGCCGCCTGCTGGAGCCGCCAGGCCCGCGCATAGGGCCCGTCGGCGTCGGCGAGCAGGGCCTCGTGCGTGCCGCTCGCGATCAGGCGCCCCTCCGACAGCACGAGGATGCGCTCGGCCCGGGCGAGGACGGAACAGCGGTGCGAGACGATCAAGGTCGTCGCGCGGGCGCAGCGCCGGTACGTCGCCTCGATGAGCTGCTTCTCCGTGGCGTGGTCCACCGCGCTCATCACGTCGTCGAGCAGGAGCAGGTCGAAGTCCCGATACCAGGCGCGGGCGAGCGCGGCCCGTTGGCGCTGCCCGCCGGAGAGGGTGATGCCCCGCTCGCCGACCAGCGTGTCGAGACCCTCGGGCAGGGCCTTCAGGTCGCCCGACAGGGCGGCGTCGGCCACCGCGGCGTCGAGGCGGGCGGCATCCGGCGTGGCGGCCGTCTCGGCGAGCGCGATGTTCTCGCGCAGGCTCATCGAGAAGAGAAAGGCCTCCTGCGGGACGTAGGCCACGTGCCGGCGCCAGTCGCGGACGCCCGTCCGGACGAGGTCGACCGCGGCGGCGGGGCCGGCCTCACCGTAGATGCGCACGGCGCCGGGGGGGGCGTCCTGCACGCGGGCGAGCAGGCCGAGCAGGGTGCTCTTGCCCGCGCCGGTCAGGCCGAAGAGGCCGACCGTCTCGCCGGGGGCGATCTCGAACGAGAGGTCGTCGAGGATCTTCTTTTCGGGGGCGGCCGGGTACGCGAAGGTCAGCCCCTCGACGCGCAGACCGTAGCCCCGCGGCGCGGGCGGGGGGACGTCGGCCGAGACGACCTCGCGCTCGAGCGGCGCCGTCGCGACCTCGTGCACCCGGGCGAGCGACAGATACCCCCGTTGCACGGCGTTGATCATCCAGCCGAACGTCGTCAGGCCGGAGACGAGCAGGTTGACGTAGACCGTGAACGCCGCGAGCTCACCCAGCGACAGGTCGCCCGCTTCGACCCGCAGGCCGCCCACATAGAGCACGATGACGATGCACAGATTGCCCACGAGGGACACGACCGGCAGGCTCCACGACCGATGCCGCGCCACGTCCGTCGCCAGGCGTTCGAGCTGCGCGTTGGTCGCCTCGAACCGCCGCTCGGCCCCCGGAACCGCGTCGAAGGCGTTGAGCACCCCGATGCCGTTGTAGGTTTCGAGGATTGTATTGCTCAGTGCGGCCACTTCGTTGTTGAACGCGATCGTCAACGAGAACATGCGGGCCACGGCCACGCGCAGAATCAACGAGGCCGCCACCAACGGGCCCACGCACCACAAGGTCAGCGTCCAGTCCGCCAGGATCATCTGCCCCAGCGTCAGGATGAGCATCATCACGACGTTGAAGATCTGCAGCGTCCCGAAACCGACGAGCGCGCGCACCCAGTTCGTGTCGTTGGTGCCGCGGCTGACGATCTCGCCGGGCCGCATGCGGTCGTAGAAGCTGCGCGGCAGGGCGAGCAGGTGGTCGAACAGCGCGTTCTTCAGGCGCAGTTCGACGGTGCGGCCGGGGTTGAAGAAGAGCGTGCGGCTCAGCGTGCGCACCCCCACGATGCCCACGCCGGCGGCGACGATGGCCAGCGCCCAGCGGACGGCGGTGTCCGCGTGCGCGCGATCCGTCGCCTCGGTGAGGGCGTCGACGGCGTGCTGTACGAATTGCGGGATGCCGACCGCCAGGGCGTTGGTGGCCAGCAGGAAGAGCACGCCCAGACCGAACTGGAGCGCGTGGCGGCGGACGAAGTCCTGCCAGAACCAGCGGAGAAGGGCAGACGCGGTGACGGGCACGGCCGCGCACGCTATGCAAATCGGTCGGGCGACGCAATGATTGAACTCGACGCGCGCATCGGGTCGAATCCGCGGTCATGGGAGAGACCCGCGATCCGACCGACCCGCCGACCGACCCGCCGGCCAATGCCCGCGCCGGCACCGACGACTTCGCCGCCGCCGCGACGATGTTCGAGAATCGCGTGCGCAAGAACGCGGCCCATCGGCAGAAGTGGGCACGTCGGCACGGCATCACCTGCTATCGGCTGTACGAGCGCGACATCCCGGAGATTCCCCTGGTGGTCGACTGGTACGAGGGGCGTCTGCACGTCGCCGAGCGCGCCCGCCCGAACATCGATGCGCTCTCGCCGGAGGCGCACGCCGCCTGGCTCGCCGCCATGGTGCGGGCCCTTGTGCGGGCCCTCGGCGTCGAGGAGGGCGGGGTCCACGTCAAACGCCGCGAGCGTCAGAAGGGCACGGCGCAATACACGCCGTTCGCCCGTACCGGTGAGCGCTTCGTCGTCCACGAGGGCCGAGCCGCGTTCTGGGTCAACCTGCGCGACTACCTCGACACGGGCCTCTTCCTCGACCACCGGCCCTTGCGGCAGCGCGTCGGCGCCGAAGCGGCGGAAAAGCGCGTCCTCAACCTCTTCTGTTATACCGGGGCGTTCACGGTGCACGCCGGCCTCGGGGGGGCGCGGCAGAGCACGAGCGTCGACCTCAGCCAGACCTACATCGACTGGGCGCGCGACAACCTCGCGCTCAACGGACTCGACCCCAGAGTGCACCGCCTCGTACGCGCCGACGTCACCCGCTGGCTGGACGATCCCGTCGTGCAGGCCGACCGCTACGATCTCGTCGTCCTCGATCCGCCGACGTTCTCGAACAGCGCGCGCATGGAGGGCGTCTTCGACGTGCAGCGCGACCACGGCGCCATGCTCACCCGGCTCGCGGGCATGCTCGCCCCCGGGGGCGTGGTGTACTTCTCGACGAACTACCAGCGGTTCCGGCTCGAGTCCGAAGCGCTCGGCGGCCTCGTGGCCGAGGACCTCACGGAGAAGTCCATCCCCGAGGACTTTCGCGACCGCAGCATTCATCAGGCCTGGCGGCTGACTCGCCCGGCCTGACTCGGGCGCCGGGTCGTCTCAGCCGATCATCGGCGCGATGTCCGCGGCGATCTCGAGCACGCGGTTCGCGAAGTGCGGGCGGCGCGCTTCGGGGATGCCGAGCGCGTCGAAGCTGACGTCGACGTCCGGGCCCGGCAGTGTATCGTTGTAGAGGCCCTGTCCGCGCTCCGAGACGAGGCGGTCGGCGAGGTTGCACAGGTGCAACACGGCCCGCGTGCGCGCGTCGATCTCCGGCGCGTCGTACGCCGACTCGTGGTGGCGTCGGGCGACCTGCTCGAACAGCGGGCCCATCTCCCACTTCTTCAGGAGGGCCGCTCCGAACGCCGGGTGCATCTCGCGCAGGCCGCCGAGGACCTCCTCCATCGAGACGACGAGCTCGCGCTGCTTCTGACAGATCTCGCCCATGATGCGCAGCAGGAACTGTTCGCCCGCGTTGTGCATCAGGCAGACCATGAAGACCTGCTCCGGATCCGGGTCCCGCACCTCGCCGGCGAGCTCACGGGCGAGCGTCGCCGTGAGGATGTGCGCCGACCACATGCGCTGGAAGACCTTGCGGAAGGCCGGGAGCTTGAACGCGAAGAGGCCCCGCAAGGCGGCCGCCTGGGCGATGCCTGCGATGCTGCGGTTGCCGAGGCGCGCCACGGCCGAGCGGAGGTCCTGAATGCGGCCCCGGCCGCCGTAGGCCGCCGTATTGGCCGTCGCCACGACCTGCGCCGCGATGGCGGGGTCCTTTTCGAGGACCCGCAGGACCTCGCCGGGCGAGACGTCGAGGTTCGAGAGCGTGCGCCGCAGCTCCTCGAGCACCTGCGGGATCTCGGGCAGCGCAATGGAGCCGTCGTGGACCCGTCGGGCGATCTCCGCCACGAAGGTGCGCGGGGCCGGGGCCGGTGTCGGGGTGCCCGCCCCCGCCATGCCCGGTCGCGGCAGCGACCGTCGCGCCTCGCGCGCCACCCGTTTGATGGCCTCCGTCACGGCCGGGAGCGTGACCGGTTTGTCGATCCAGTCGACGACGCGGCTGCGGATGGCGAACACGAACTCCGGCTTGCTCCCCCCCGAGGCGCAGATGACCACCGGCAGGTCGGGGTACTGATCCCGGACCGCCGTCAGGACGCGGGCGCCCCCGAGCTCGGCGCTGCCGAGATCGATGAACATCGCGTCGATGCGGCGGTCCTTGTTCTCCAGGTGGGCAAGGACCTCGGTGACCGTGCGGCCGACGGCGGCATCGAGGCCGAGGCCGTCGAGGAGTCGCGTCAGATGGCTCGTAGCGGCGGTGTCGGCGTCGGCGATGAGGAGGGTTCTGCGGCTCACGGTCACAAACCTGCGCGGAGGGGATGAACCCGATAACTATGTGAGAATCTGGGGCTGGGGCTGGCGGGTATCAACCGGAAAGCGGCGCGTCGGCGGAATCGTCGGCGTCCGTCCGGTGCCAGAGACCGAGCGCCATGATGTGCGCCGTTCCGGGCATCTGGTCGAGGAAATCCAGCCGGACGGCCGAATATCCCCGCAGGCGGGCCACATCGCGGGCGAGGGACGCCGTGACGGGCGCCACGTAGGCCACGCGACGAGCGCGCAGGGCCGGCAGCGCGTCCATCAGCCGCTCGCCGAAGGGGGCGCGCATTCCGTGCAGAAGGACGGCGTCGTAGGTCTCGCCGCCGGCCAGCAGGCGCCGTACGGCCCGGTCGGCGAACCCGAGCCGGAAGCGGGCGGTGTCGACCCCGGCGCGCCGCGCATTCTCGGTTGCGTCGGCGACGGCCTCGCGGACGCAGTCCACGCCCAAAAGACTCACCGCCCGGCGGGCGAGGGGCAGGCTCGACGTGCCCACGCCGCTGCCGAGCTCGAGCAGGCGAGCGCCCGCGGGCTCGAGGTGCGTCTCGAGCCATTCGAGCAGCGCGGGGAGCGTCCCCGGCGACTGCGGCACCCAGGCCGGCAGCGTCGCCTGCAGGCGGTCGGTCGGGCTGTCGAAGAACATCGTGTCGCGACCGGTCAGGCGCTCGGCCCCGGACTCGAGGTCGCCATCGCGCGGGCCCGGGACCTTCGCGAAGCGGTCCCACCCCGGCCTTTCGGGCCACGGCGCGTCGCGCAGGCGCGAAAGCGCCCCCCGATCCGCCGCGGCGAGCACCACCCGCACCCCGCCGTCGGCGGTCGCTGCGACGTGCGCTCGTGTGACGTCGGCGCTCAAGTGCAACGCGTCGAGATCGGCCACGAGCGTCTCGAGCGCGGCGCGACTCTCGGGCGTCTGCGCCGGGCACCGCCGGAGATCGACGTCGGCCCCGCCCGGCAAGCCGCGCATGCCGAACGTCTCGCCGAGTCGGGTCGCGCCCAGGCGTGCCCGAAAGGCGTCCCGGCCGGTGGGGGCGAGAAACACCCCAGGGGGCGCGGGCTGGCCGGTGAGGCGGGCGAACGTCTCTCGAGCGGCGTCGACCTTCAGGCGGGCGGCCGCGGCCGGTGCCAGGTGGCGCAGCGGACAGCCCGGGCAATCGTCGAACTGCGCACATGCCGGGGACACGCGGTCGGGGTGCGGCTCGACGACTGCGACGAGGCGTCCCCAGCGGCGCCCCCGGTGGTCGATCTCGACCTCGAGGTCGACGAGCTCGCCTTGCAGCGTACCGGGGACAGGGAGGGGGCGGGGCAGATCGGGGAGGGAAACGAGGCCCTGACCGC
The DNA here is from genome assembly GCA_023150895.1 of Myxococcota bacterium. Taxonomy (GTDB): domain Bacteria; phylum Myxococcota_A; class Bradymonadia; order UBA7976; family UBA1532; genus CAINDO01. The sequence goes on from JAKLJY010000065.1 coordinate 17,412, forward strand.
GGTGGGTCAGGCGCGTGACGCGGGCGCGGATCAGTTGAGCCGGTCGACGACGCGCACGCGGCGGTCGTTCTCCGTCCAGATGATCTGCGCGACCTCCCAGAAGTCGTGCGTGCGCACCATCTCCTTGGGGGCGTCGTTCTGCCAGGCGAGCACGCCGCCGAGGTAGATGCGCACCGTGACGTAGCTCGGGCCGTAGCCGTCGAAGCTCTGCAGGCTCTCCTCGCGGTAGTAGTCCACGCCGACGCGGTAGGGCGCGCCGAGGGCCTCGGTGTCCTCCGGGTTGTCGAGCGTGATGTTCTCGGGGCCGGCGCCGTTGATGTCGTCGAGCTCGAGGGCCGGGTTGTCGCTCGGGTCACCCTGCACGCCCCAGTCCGGGCTGGGGTTGGCGTAGTAGCAGTCGAGCGGGGCGCTGCTCCAGCGCTGCCCGCGGGGGTGCAGCATGTGCAGGTCGACGTCCGAGCCGGCGGTGTCGGTCTCGTTGGGGTCGCCCGGGGTCGTCCAGGACATCTCGACGTGAATGTCCTCGTCCGACTCGGCGATGATCGTGATCGTCGCGACGGGCTCGGGGCAGTTCTCCGACGGGGCGACCTGCCCGAGGTTGTCCTCGACGTAGAGCTGGACGGTGTAGGTGCCGACGACGTCCACGAAGAGGCGGGCCGTCGGGGTCTCCTCGTTGTCCGGGGTCGAGCCCTCGTAGGGGGCCTGGGGATCGGGGCCGATGCGCTCGACCGCGCGGGCGCTCGAGCCGGCGGGGCCCATGACCATCCAGCGGTACTTCACGGGCTTGCCGCCGGGGCCGTCGTCGTCGACCGAAGCGCCGCCGTCGAGCAGGATCGTCTCGAGCGGCGCGACGCGGAACTCGTCGTTGTCGACCGCGGGGCGGGGGCAGGCGTTGAGCACGCCGAGGCAGGTGACCTTGACCTTGACCTCGGGGCGGGCGGGGTCGTTGCTCTTCACGACGATCCACCCGCCGTAGGCCGAGGCGTCCGCCGGGCTGCACTGCAGTTTGATGCTGCGGTTGGGGAGGGGCTGGCCCTCGGTCATGGCCGGCATGAGCGCGGGCAGCTGCGGGACCGAGGCCTCGACGAGCGAGATCGCCTCGGCGGTGTCGTCGGACATCGCGATGCTGTCGATGCGCAGGGGCTGCAGGCCGCAGGACTCGATCGTGATGGCGCGCTCGGCGCGGCCGTCGATGGGCACGCCGCCGAAGGCGAGACCGTCGTCACCCTGCGGGCTGACGCGGATGCAGGGGCTCGCGCCGTTGGCCTCGAGCGAGACGTTGACCGTCGGGGACTCGGGATCGTTGGACAGGATGGCGAGCACGCCCTCCGCCGGGCTCTCGACCTCGCTGCGGAAGGAAACCTTCAACGTGAACGACCGGTCCGGGGAGAGGCCGGGGGTGCCGTCGCCGTCGGGATCCGCGAGCAGGTCGCCCGCGCCGCCGGTGATGTCCGTCTCGCCGAGCGCGACGAGGAACCCGACGCCGGACAGGCGGACGTCCTCGATGGTGAGGACCTCCTGGCCGATGTTGGTGACGACGACGTCCCGGGGATCCGTCGTCGTGCCGACGGCGACGCGGTCGAAGTCGATTTCGGTCGGGGCGACGGTGATCTCGGGCGCGCGCTCCTCGCTGATGATCTCGAGCTCGGCGTTGCCGTACTTGGCGTCGTTCGTGCGGAACCGCAGCGCGCCCGCGGCCTGGGCGTCGGACGTCGGGTGGTAGCTGAGCACGAAGGTCAGGCTGTGGCCGGGATCGACCTCCATGCGCGCGGGCAGGCGGTTCTCGCCGCCGATGACGCCCTCGAACTGCGTGTCGGCGTCCTCGTCGATGAAGTAGTAGAGGTCGAACTCCTCGCCGTTGAAGTCGGGGGCGAAGTCGACCAGGAACAGCGTGCCCTCGCCGATGTTCTGCAGCGACACCTGCTGGTCCGCCCCCGCCGAGGCCTCACCCACGCGGATCTTCGGGAAGGAGAAGACCGGCGGCTCCGGGGAGAACTTCAGGATGGGCGCCTTTTCGGACTTGAGCTGGTCCCCGCAGCCGAGAAAGGCGAGGACGAACAGAAAGGCCAGCGGGAGGTGGCGAAGCAGGCGAAGACCTGCGGCGGCGGGCGCGGTACTGGGCATCGGGGAGCGCTCCAACGGTGCGGCGTGAGGCCATTGGGCCGAAAAAGACTTCGCGAAAGTTTGCCGGGATTCACCGCGGGCGTCCAGTCACAACCCCGTCGGGTGCGGGCGCAGGAGGCAAGTGCGCGAGATCCGTGTGAATTTCGTCAGGCGCGGGGGCGCGGACCGGCTTCGAGCCAGGTGGCGAAGGGTCCCGCCGAGCGGGTGCACAGGCGAACCCGCCGATCGACGTCCTCGAGCGCCTGCCGGAGGTTGCGGTCGGCGCCCGGCTTGCGGCGCGCCGGCAGGGCGAAGCAGGCCTCGACCAGCGCGCGCCCGGCCGCGTCCTGGATGCCCGCCGAGAGCACCGGCAGGTGCGCGGCGGCCTCGTCGCCGATCTTCTCGGCGATGGCCTCGAAACGGGCGTCGAGGAAGCGCCAGAGGGCGTGCTGTGTCTCGTCGCACCGGGTCGCCCCGCGCATCAGGGCGAAGAAGTCCTGGGCGCGGAGGAGGTCCGTGAAGAAGCTCGACCAGGCCAAGGCCGCGACGCCGGGCTCGGAGAAGCTGCCGAGGGCGACGAGGGCGGCCGCCCGGTGGGCGGGCGTGGGGGCGTGTGCGACGGCGAGGGCGAGGCGCGCCCGCAGCGTGTCGTCGCCCGTGAACGCGGCGATGGGCAGCGCATACTGCAACACCTCCGGATCGGCGTGTGCGAAGTCCGCGAGCAACGCGTCGACGCTCGCCACCACCTCGGCGATGCGGTCGGGGGCGGCGCCGGCATCGGCGAGCGCCGTCAGGAGCACCGGCCGCATGAGCCGCGCCGGCGGGTCGTCGTCCGGCCGGGGCAGGACACCGAGTCGGTCGAGGTGGGGCCCGAGGAGCCCCTCGACCCAGGTGGCGAACACCGGCCGGTGCGTCTCGGGCACGAGCCGGCCGAATCGGCGGAGGGCCGCACAGACGCCGGTCAGGACCATCCGGTGGGGATCGCTCGCCACGGCGGCGAGCGCTTCGAGCGCCGTCGACAGGGGCAGGCGGGCACCCTCGTAGAGCGCCCAGATGTGCTCGGGCAGCCCGAGGCGCTCGGCCGGCGTCAGGTGCGGCCAGCCGTCGCGCAGCAGCGCCGCGAAGGCCTCGGGGGCCAGCGTCCAGCGGTAGTAACCGCCCTCCTCCGCGTTGGGGTGCAGCCAGGTCGGCGTCCGGCCGGCCGGCACGGCGCCGGGGGGGACGCTCAGGACGCCCTCCCGCGCGGTCAGGAGCGTCGAGACGCGGGCGAAGGCCCCGGCGGCGTCCCCCACCCGGACGCTCACCGGCAGATGCCAGCGTGCCTCGGGTCCGGGGGGCGCCGTGGCCCCCGCCGGCAGCCAGCGCCGCTGCGTGACCCGGATGGAGAGGCCCTGGCCGACGCCGGGCTCGCCCGCCCCCACTCCCGGCAGAAAACCCGCCTCGACGAGGGGCAACCCCGGTTGGTCGAGGAACGTCACGAGCGTCGAGGCCACCGGCTGCCCCGACACCTGCGCGAGCGCGCCGAGCAGGTCTGCGGTGTCGGCGTTCCCGTGGGCGTGCCGGACGAGGTACTGCCGCACGCCGTCACGGAACGCCTGCGCGCCGAGCCAGGCCTCCGTCATGCGGACGACCGCCGCCCCCTTGCTGTAGGTGATGCCGTCGAATGCGTTGAGGACGTCGCCGCCGTCCACGATGGGTTGCCGAATCGCCCGCGCTTCGGAGAGCGCGTCGTGGTCCATGACCCGCTGGCCCTCGCCGACGGCCTCGAGGTCCGCGTCGAGGGGCGGATCGACGGCGGCGACGCAGGCCATCTCCATCCAGGTCGCGAACGCTTCGTTCAACCAGAGGTCGTCCCACCAGCGCATCGTGACGAGGTTGCCGAACCACATGTGCGCGAGCTCGTGCGCGATGACGACCTGCGCCCAGAGGCGATCCGTCGCGGGGGCAGCGGCGGCGTCGAGGAGCAGGAGCCGCTCGCGAAAGGTCACGAGGCCGACGTTCTCCATCGCACCGGCGGCGAAGTTCGGCACGCCGACGAGGTCGAGCTTGTCATAGGGGTAGGGGAGATCGAACCAGCGGGTCAGCCATGCCAGGATGCGCGGCGTCACATCCAGGGCGTAGGCAGCCAGGTGGCCGCGCCCGCGCGTAGTCACGACTCGCAGTGGCGGCAGATCGCTCTGAGGCGCGCCCTCGATCACGTCGAAGGGGCCGACCGCCACGGCCACCAGGTAGGTCGCGAGCGGCGGCGTCTGTGCAAAGACCGCCTCCGTGCGCCCGTCGGGGAGCGTCGCCGTGTGCGTGCACCGCGCGTTGGCGAGGGCCGTGCAGCCGGCAGGCACGCGCAGGCGGACCCGGAACGGCGCCTTGAAGCCGGGTTCGTCGAAGCAGGGGAAACACCGACGCGCGCTCAGGGGCTCGAACTGCGTGTAGACGTAGGCGACGCCGCCCTCCCGGACGCGGTAGAGCCCCTCGGGGACCTCGTCGAGCGACCCCTCGAAGGTCAGCACCAGCTGCACCTCGCCGGCGGTGGTTCCGGGCGGCAGGTGGACCCGCAGGCCGCCGTTCGGCGAGGATTCGGTCGTCGCCGCTCTGGACACGCCGGCCTGAATCACCGTCGTCCCCGTGATCTCGAGTCGCTCGGCATGCAGGTCGAGGTGCGCCCGCGCGTCGTCGAGCGCGAGCGCGATCGTGACCTCGCCCGCAAAGGTCGGCTGCTCGGGATCGACGTCGAGGCGCAGATCGTAAACGAGGGGCGCCGGATGCCGCGGCAACCGCCGGTGCCCGCTGCACGGGGCGTCACCGTCGCCCTCGCGGTCGGCGGGTGGCGTCCCGTCGTCTTCCATTCGCCGAGCCTGTGTCATGGGCCGGGGAGCATAGGCGGGCCGCTGCGCCGCTGCAATCGTCGGATTCCCCGGTCGGGGGCGGGGCACGGTCGCCCGATCCCACTGGTTTTCCAGCACGTCACCGGAGTATCTGAGTCCGTCGCCGGCTCCGCCGGCCTGCCCCGGAGGCCCCATGGCCCGCCCGTTTCGACGCACCTCCGCCTTCGCCCGCGCGAGCGCCTTCGTCGCGCTCGCCGGGTGTGGCATCGGCGACGGCGATCTCGAGACCGTCGATCCCGCCGCCGCGCCACTCCATCCCACCTACGAGGCCCACATCGCCCCGCTGATGGAGACCTACTGCACCGCCTGCCACGCCGAGGGCGAGGGCGGCGAGGGCGGCGAGGTCCGCTACGATGGCTGCAAGTGGGTCGTCCGCAACTGGTCCGGGTTGCGCAGCACGGCGCTCGACGGGCGCTCGATGCCCCCGCCGACGGCCTGGGTCCTGAGCGCCGCCGACCGACTCACCCTGGAGCGGTGGTGGAGGGATGGCCATGTCTGCCCGTAACGCGCTGCTCTCCGTCGCCGCGCTCCTGCTCCTCGTGGCCACCCTCGTCGGCACCCCGGGTCGCGCGACCGCCACGCCGCTCTACACGGTCCGCGAGGGCCGGACGTGCGACAACTGCCACGCCCTCCCGAACGACTGGGTCGATCCCCCGGAGATGGCCCGCCGCAAGTGCACGCTGAGCTGCAGCGGGTGTCACGTCGACCCCGGCGGCGGCGGACTGCGCACGGTCAGCGGCGTATACTTCGGCCGGTCGACGCTCCCGATGTTCTGGGCGGTCGACCGTCCCTGGGCCGACAAGAAGGCACACGGCGAGTACGTCGAGCCCGAAGTCTCGTCGGCGGGGTCGCAGCCGCTCTCGTCGGCGGGGTCGCAGCCGCTCTCGTCGGCGGGGTCGCAGCCGCTCTCGTCGGCGGGGTCGCAGCCGCTGTCGTCGGCGCCCACCGCGCCCCCGAAGCCGACGGGCGGCCTGGCGTTCGGTCGCCCGCTCGACGGGGGGGGCGCCGAGATGGCCTTTCTGGACGGCCGCTACGGCGACCTGAACGCCGATGCCCTGCTCCGGCTGGGCGCCGATCTGCGGCTCGGCGCCTGGACGGCGGGACCGAAAGTCTTTCCCATGCAAGGCGACGCCTACGCGGCGGTGCATCCGAAGGAGCACCTGACGCTGTCGACGACGGTGGGCCTGCGCGGGCGCATCCGGGGGCCGGCCGCCGACGATCCGGACGGTCAGTCGCGGTTCGGGGTGCGAGACCTCTGGCTGATGACCCACGAGTGGCCGATGAACACCTATGCCCGCGTCGGTCGGTTCCTGCCACAGTTCGGCTGGCGTCTCGACGATCACACCGCATACACCCGGCGACCCTTCGGGCTGAGTCAGGAGGACCCGGCCAATCGCATCATCGGCGCCGAGTTCGGCTTCAACGGCAACTACCCTTATGCCAACATCGCGGCCTGGGTGCCCGGCTCGCGGCGGCCCGACAACCCGTTCGAACCGACGGACGGGTACGGGGGGGCCCTGAACGCCGGTTACCGCGACCTGGGCTGGCAGGTCGGCGCGAGTGCGATGCTGCGCAGTCGGCCCGAGGGCGCCGGGGGCGACACGAAGGACGCGTCCCTGCAATGGGGCTTCAACCCGTGGTTCTACTGGCCGACGCTCCCGGTCGCCTACCTCGGCGAGGTCGCCTATGGCACGCTCGAACGGCCCTACAGCGGCCGCGGGACGGCACAGCATGCGTGGTTCCACGACGTCTCATGGCTGCCCAGACCGGGCATCACGCTCCATGCGCGGCACGACTTCTGGGATCCCGATCACGAGATCAGGGACGACGAGTTCCACCGCGCCGGACTCGGCGTGGAGTGGGTCCCCATCCCCTCCCTGACCGCCCGTCTCGACGTCCGCCGGGCGTTCACGGCGGTGGGGTCGGGGGGCGCCGACGGATTCCTTCAGCTCCACGGCTGGTTCTGACGCGACGGCGCCGGCGACCGGGCGGCCGGCGGGCGATTCGCGGCCGGGCGCTCAGCGGCGCCGTCTGGGTCGCAGGGCGAGCGCGAGGCCGATGAGCGCGAGGAGGGCGGGCGCCGAGCGGGGCCCGTCTCCGGTGCGGCAAGCGCACCCGTCGCCGGCGGGGGCGGCGGGGTCGCTGGTGATGCCACACGTCCCGCCGTCCGGGCAGTCGCCGTTCGTGCCGGGCAGGGCGTCCGCCTCCGTGGACGCGTCGCCCGGTTCTGCGGGCACGCCGAGGTCGGACGCTTCGCCCGCCGGTGGCGGCTGGGGCGGCTGGTAGGGGTCGTCGGCCTGCTCCGGATAGAGGCACTGGGGGGACCCGTCGCGCAGCTCGCAGACCATGCCCGCCGGGCAGTGGACGGTGGCGCAGGGGTGCGGCTCGCACTCACCCTCGACGCACGCGAAGTTGGCGGGGCAGGCCACGTCGGCACAGAGATCGCGGCGGCACTCGCCGTCCGCACAGCGCCGGCCTTCGCCGCAGTCGAGCCCTGCACACGGATCGCGTTCGCACACGCCGTCGAAGCAGGTCTCGTCGAGGCCGCACGAGATCAGCCCGCAGGCGTTCAGGCACACGCCGCCCCGGCAGAACTCGTCCGCCCCGCACTCGACGTCGGCGCAGGGGTCGGCGATGCAGGCGTCGCCGGCGCAGGCGTCGCCCTCCGGGCAGCCCGTCAGGCGGCAGTCCGGCTCGACGCAGCGGCCGACGTGACAGATGAGCTCGCCGTTGCAGACGCGACCCGCGCAGGGGTCTTCGCAGGTGCCGCCCGCGGGATCGCAGGCCTCACCGAAGTCGCACGCCACGGGCGCGCAGCGGTCGATGCAGACGCCCTCGCTGCAGACGTCGTCGCCGTCGCACTCGTTGTTGCGACACGTTTCGCGGCACTCGCCGTAGGCGCAGGCCTGGCCCGCCGGGCAGGGCGCCCCGTCGTCGACCCGCCCGTCGCAGTCGTCGTCGAGTCCGTTGCACGTCTCGCGGGGCGCCGCGCCACAGCCGCCGCAGGCATTGCGCTGGTCTTCGTCCACGACACCGTCGCAGTCGTCGTCCCGGCCATCACAGACCTCGGGCTGCGGGTCGCCGGCCTCCTGACAGATCTCGCGTCCTCCGACGCAGGCGATGAGACCGGCCGCGCAGGCGCCGGGCCGCCCGGTCGCGCACCGGCCGCCCACCACGGCGTCCTCGTCGATCTCGCCATCGCAGTCCGAGTCGCGGCCATCGCACAGGTCCGGCTGCCCGAAACCCGCGCAGCAGGCGTCGCCCGCGCCGTCGCCGTCGCTGTCGGTCTGATCGGCGTTGGGGGTCCGCGGGCAGTTGTCGCAGGCATCGCCGAGGCCATCGGCGTCGGCGTCGGCGCCGTCGCCGGCCACCCGCGGACAGGGATCACAGACGTCTCCGAGACCGTCGCCGTCCGCGTCGCCCGTCCCCTGCGGATTGCGGGGACAGGGATCACAAGCGTCGCCGAACGCGTCCCCGTCGGTATTGGTCTGGGCGGCGTCCGCCACGTCCGGGCAGATGTCGCACGCGTCGGGCACGCCGTCGCCGTCCTGGTCGCCCCCGTCACCGCCGGCGAGCGCCGGGCAGCCGTCGCAGGCGTCGCCCACGCCGTCGCCGTCCGCGTCGGCCTGGTCCGCGTTCGGCTGTTCGCGACAGTTGTCGCAGACGTCGCCGACGCTGTCGCCATCGCTGTCCGTCTGAAGGGGATTGCCGGCGCTGGGGCAGGTATCGCAGGCGTCGCCGACGCCGTCTTCATCCACGTCGGCCTGATCGGGGTTGGCGACGGCCGCGCAGTTGTCGCACATGCCGTCGAGGCGGCCATCGCCGTCCGCGTCGGGTCCGGCGGCGAGGCAGGGGTCACAGGCCCCGTCCTCGTCGATCTGGCCGTCGCAGTCGTCGTCGCTGGCGTTGCAGGTCTCCGGCTGCGGATCCGCGCCGCCGTCGCAGAGTTCGACCCCGTCGATGCAGCGGTGCACGCCCATCGCGCACAGGCCGGGCAGCCCGGTGTCGCAGGCGCGGAAGTCGTCGAGACCTTCGTCCACCTCGCCGTCGCAGTCCTCGTCGCGGCCATTGCAGAGCTCGGCCTGTCCGTCGCGGTCCGGCGGCACGCAGACCTCCGCGCCCTCGATGCAGGCGGTCAGCCCGAACTCGCACCCCAGGGGCAGGCCCGTCTCGCAGCGCGCGCCGACGGCGGCGTCTTCGTCGACGCGGCCGTCGCAGTCCGAGTCCAGGCCATCGCACACGTCGGGGGCGCCGAAGCCCGCGCAGCAGGCGTCACCGCGGCCGTCGCCGTCCGTGTCGGTCTGGTCGGGGTTCGCCGCGAGGGGGCAGTTGTCGCAGGCGTCGCCTCGGCGGTCGCCGTCGGCGTCCGCCTGCCCCGCGTCGGCCAGCAGGGGGCACACGTCGCACGCGTCACCGACGCCGTCGCCGTCGCCGTCGTCTTGATTGGGATCGGGCACGGCCGGGCAGGCGTCGCAGGCATCGCCGAGGCCGTCGCGATCCGTGTCCGTCTGGGCCGGATCGGCCGTGAACGCACACAGATCACACACGTCGCCGACGCCGTCGCCGTCCCCGTCGCGCTGGTCGCGGTTGGGGCGTCGCGGGCAGTTGTCGCAGGCGTCGGGCAGGCCGTCCGCGTCGGCGTCCGGTCCACGATCGGGATGACCCGGGCAGACGTCGCAGGCGTCCCCGACGCCATCTCCGTCGGCGTCCTGCTGCCCGGGATCCGCAACGGCCGGGCAGACGTCGCACAGATCGCCGCGTCCGTCCCGGTCGCCGTCGAGCTGGGCGGGGTCCGCGCGGGCCGGACACACGTCACAGGCGTCACCGATGGCGTCGCCGTCTCCATCGCTGCCGTCGTCGATCCGGGCGGGGCAGACGTCGCATCGGTCCCCCCGACCGTCCCCGTCCGCGTCGGCCTGGTCGGCGTTGCGCGTCGCCGGGCAGTTGTCGCACTGGTTGCTGACGCCGTCGCCGTCCCCGTCGGGGCCGATGCCCAGGTTGCCGGGCAGGCAGTTGTCGCAGGCGTCACCGATGCCATCACCGTCCCCGTCGTTCTGGTCGGGGTCGGGGAGGGCGGGACAAAGGTCGCAGACATCGCCGACGCCGTCGCGATCCGCGTCCCCGTTGGTGGGATCGGGCACGTCCGGGCAAAGGTCGCAGCAGTCGGAGACGCCGTCGCCGTCCGCGTCGCCGCAGGCCTCGAGGAAGAACTGCGAGCGGTTGGAGGCCTGAGCGATGGCGTAGGTGTCGGTCACCTCGTTGCCGCCGCGCTTGCCGTCGTCGGCGAAGTTGCCCCACGAGCGGGCCGTCACGTTCGGGATGGGGGCGGCGTTGCGGGCGTTGGGCAAGATGCCCCGTGGCCCGGACGTCACCAGGCCGAGCTGGCCGTTGGGCATCGCCACGTCCGGATCCAGGCAGGCCGTGTCGTCCCAGAACATCGGCACCGGGATGGACCCCGCGTCCGTGACCTCGTACATCCGGATGCCGGGGTAGGCCGTCTCGATGTCCTGACCGAGGAAGTGAAGCTCGCCCGTGGCGATGAACGCCTCGCACGGGTAGCGCCCCACCGGCACGACGAGCCCCTGGTTGTCCGTCCCGTTCCAGGGCACCTCGTTGTACCCGGGGACCGTGTTGCCGACGAGCAGCAGGTCCAGCGGATCGGTGACGTCGGGCGTCCCGTCGCCGCTGGTGTCGCAGACGATCCGATAGCGGGCGGCCACGTCCGTCTCGAAGGAGAAGACGCCCCCCGCGCCGGCGATGGCCGAGTCGCACGCGGCAGCCCCGGGCTCGACGCCGGCGCTGCGAAACGAGAACTCGGTCAGACCCGGGGCGAGCGCGCCGCCGACCCGGATGCGGGGGGTCGCGAGATACAGCGGATACTGCGGCGTGTAACCCGACTCGGCCGGGCCGCTGCGTCCGTCCCGGCGGCCGTCGATGCCGGTCCCGTTCATCCCGATGCGGTGGAAGTTGCCGTTCACGCCCGAGAACTGCACCTCGAGCACGGCGTCCGTCCCGGGCACCCCCCCCGGGACGAGCGCGAAGAAGCTCGTGTCCAGCGTCCGCAGGGGCCCGCGGTCGCCGGTGATGATGTTCCACTGCGTCGAGTGCAGGCGTCCACCGGCGTTGGGGACGGCCGCACCGGCGGCCGTGACCACGGAGACATCCCAGTCGGCGGGGCTGAGGTTCGGCCCCTGGGCGTCGGAGAGCGTGAGCTGATAGGCGCCGATGCCCGTGGCCGCGAGGCTGCCCGTCCGCTGCCCGGTCGACAGCACGGCCACCGGCGTTACCCCGTCGGGCGCGACGACCGTCAGCGTGCCGAGACCCCGCCACGCGATGCGTTCGGTCGCCGGATCGACGATGTCGACGCGCAGGCGGGTGTCGGGCTGGACGCGGCCGTTGACGCCGAGCTGGGCCGTCCCTTCGGCGCGGGCCGAGGCCGGGACCGCGAGCGGGACCGCGGTGAGGAGCCCGACCGCCAGGGTGGCACCGGTCAGGGACCGCGGGGCGGGGGAGTGAGGTCTGCGACGCATGGCAACTCCATTCGACGGGCCAGCCCGAGGGGAGGCGATTGGCCGTGTGGGGTGTTTGCCTACATCGTAGCGGCTGTCCCGCGAAAAGCGAAATCCGCGAGTCTACGGGTTTCGGTCAGCGTCGGCGGGCGGCGTCCCGGAGCCGACGCCGACGGCCCAGCAGCAGCCCGGGCAGCGCGAGCAAAAGCAGCGTCGCACCGGCCGGGCGCCCCTGCGTATTGCAGGCGCAGCCGTCCCCCGCGGGATCGGCGATCTGGTCGTTCGGCCCGCACTCGCCGCCATCGCCGCAATCGAGGTTGCCCCCGGCCGCGTCGGGTTCCACGCCCGCGTCGGCGGGCAGCGCGGGGACGCCGGCGTCGGCGTCTTCACCCGCCGGCACCGGCGGCTCGTAGGGGTTCTCGGCCTGCTCCGGGTAGAGGCACTGCGCAGAGCCCTGCACGAGCTCGCAGACCATCCCCAGGGGGCAGTGGACGGTCGCGCAGGGGTGCGCCTCGCACTGTCCGTTGAGGCAGGCGAAGTTCGCCGGGCAGACGACGTCTGCACAGGGATCGCGGCGGCACTCGCCCTCGTCGCACAGGCGTCCGTCGCCGCAGTCGAGGCCCGCGCACGGGTCGCGCTGGCAGACGCCGTCGAAGCACGTCTCGCCGAAGCCGCACGAGATCGCGCCGCAGGCCCCGTGGCAGACGCCGCCGCGGCAGAACTCGTCCGCGCCGCACTCGACGCCGGCGCAGGGGTCCTCGACGCAGATCTCGCCGGCGCACGCGTCGCCTTCGGGGCAGCCGGTGAGGCGGCAGTCCTCCTCGACGCATCGCCCGCCGTGGCAGATGAGTTCGCCGTTGCACACCCGGCCGACGCAGGGATCGGTGCAGACCCCGCCCTGCGGGTCGCAGGCCTCGCCGAAGTCGCACTCGATGCGCGCGCACCGGTCGATGCAGACGCCCTCGGTGCAGAAGTTGTCCCCGTCGCATTCGTTGTTGCGGCAGGGATCGCGGCACTCACCGTAGGCGCAGACCTGGGAGCCGGGGCAGGGGGCCCCGTCGTCGATCGTGCCGTCACAGTCGTCGTCGAGGCCGTTGCAGGTCTCCCGGGGCGCGTTGCCGCAGCCGCCGCAGGCGTTGCGCTGGTCCTCGTCGACGAGCCCGTCGCAGTCGTCGTCGCGCCCGTCGCAAACCTCGGGCTGGGGGTCGCCGGTCTGGTCGCACATCTCGCGGCCGTTCACGCAGACGATGACGCCGACGGCGCAGGTGCCGGGCAGGCCGGTGCCGCACGCCTGACCGACGAGTGCGTCCTCGTCGACCATGCCGTCGCAGTCGGTGTCGCCCCCGCCGCAGACGTCCGGCTGACCGAAGCCGGCGCAGCAGAGGTCGCCCTCGCCGTCCCCGTCGCTGTCGACCTGATCGGCGTTGGCGACCGAGGGGCAGTTGTCGCAGGCATCGCCCACGCCGTCGGCATCGCGGTCCGCCGCGTCGCCCGCCAGCCGGGGGCAGGGATCGCAGAGGTCTCCGAGACCGTCGCCGTCGCCGTCGCCGGTGCCCTGCGGGTTGCGGGGGCAGGGATCACAGACGTCGCCGAACGCGTCGCCGTCTGCGTTGGCCTGATCGGCGTTCGGCGCGTCGAGGCAGTTGTCGCAGGCGTCGGGGACACCGTCGCCGTCGCCGTCGGCCCCATCGCCGCCGGCGAGGTCCGGACAGCCGTCGCACACGTCACCGACGCCGTCGCCGTCCCGATCGGCCTGGTCGGCATTGGGCTGCTCGCGGCAGTTGTCGCAGACGTCGCCGACCCGATCACCGTCGGTGTCGGCCTGGTTGGGATTGCCCGCGGCCGGGCAGGTGTCGCAGGCGTCACCGACGCCGTCCTCGTCGACGTCCGCCTGATCGGGGTTGGCGGCGTCCGTGCAGTTGTCGCAGGCCCCGTCGAGGCGGCCGTCGCCGTCGGCATCGGGCCCGGCGGCGAGGCAGGGATCACAGGCGCCGTCTTCGTCGACCTGCCCGTCGCAGTCATCGTCGGAGGCGTTGCAGACCTCGGGCTGCGGATCGGCCCCGCCCTCGCAGAGGTCGACGCCGTCGATGCAGCGGTGCACGCCCATCGCGCACAGGCCCGGCAAGCCGGTGTCGCACATCCGGAAGTCGTCGAGGCCTTCGTCCACCTCGCCGTCGCAATCCTCGTCCCGGCCGTTGCAGATCTCGGCCTGTCCGTCGCGATCCGGCGGGACGCAGATCTCCTCGCCGTTCACGCAGGCGAGGAATCCGATCTCGCAACCGAGGGGCAGGCCGGTGTCACACTGCACGCCGACCGCCGCGTCCTCGTCCACCGTGCCATCGCAATCCGAGTCGATGCCGTCGCAGATGTCCGGGCGGCCGAATCCGGGGCAGCACGCGTCGCCGGCGCCATCGCCGTCCGTATCCGTCTGGTCGGCGTTCGCCGCCTCCGGGCAGTTGTCGCAGGCGGTGCCGACGCCGTCGCCGTCGGGATCGGCCTGATCGGCGTTGGCCCGGGCGCGGCAGTTGTCGCAGGCGTCGCCGACGCCGTCCCGGTCGCCGTCGGTCTGCTCGGCGTTGACGTCGTCCGCGCAGTTGTCGCAGACGTCGCCGACCCCGTCGCGGTCGGCGTCGGCCTGGTCGGCGTTGGCGCGCGCGTCGCAGTTGTCACAGGCATCGCCGACGGCGTCCCCATCCGCGTCGGCCTGATCGCGGTTGGGATTGCGGTCGCAGTTGTCGCACGCATCGGGGATGCCGTCGCCGTCGGCGTCGGGGCCGTTGTCCGGGCTGCCCGGACACACGTCGCATACGTCGCCACGCCCGTCGCGATCGGCGTCGCCCTGGTTCGGGTTGTTGGCGGCCGGGCAGTTGTCGCAGGCGTCGCCGCGCTGGTCCCCGTCGCCATCGGCCTGGTTGGGGTTGGCGATCGCCGGGCAGTTGTCGCAGGCGTCGCCGTCGCCGTCGCGATCGGCGTCGGCGCCGTCGTCGATGCGGGCCGGGCAGACATCGCAGACGTCGCCGCGACCGTCGCCGTCGCCGTCGGCCTGGTTCAGGTTCGCGGCGGCGGGGCAGTTGTCACACTGGTCGCTGATGCCGTCGAGATCGGCGTCCGGCCCGAGGTTCAGATTGCCGGGCAGGCAGTTGTCGCAGACGTCGCCGACGCCGTCGCCGTCCTCGTCGGCCTGGTCCGGATCGGCGATGGCCGGGCAGACGTCACAGACGTCGCCGACCCCGTCGTCGTCGGTGTCGGCGTTCGACGCGTCGGGCACCTGCGGGCAGAGATCGCAGGCGTCGCCCAGGCCGTCCTGATCCGCGTCGGCCTGGTCCGGGTTGGCGATCCCCGGGCAGTTGTCGAGTCCGGGCTCGCACGCCCCGTCACCGTCGAGGTCGACGCAGGCCCCGCCGAGGGAGCGTTCGAGGACCAGGATGGCGAAGACCGTGTCGATCGTGCGCTGCTTGGGGTGCTGACCGCCGTAGAACCAGCTGCCGTCGGCCGTCTGCGTCGAGGTCAGCCAGTGGGCGAAGTCGTAGTAGTAGCCGCGCTGCTCTTCGGGGAACCCGTCCTGCGCGGGATTGCGAAGGCCGAGGAAGTCATTGTTGTAGATGCCCGCCCGCCCGTTGTCCGGGCAGAGGTCCAGCGCCTTCTGCCCCAGCCAGAGGTACAGGTGGTGGTAGACCTGCATCCAGTTGTACTCGTTCGGCGGCGGGTCGTTGCGGAACGCGCCCTGCGAGTGGTTCTGGTAGGCGTAGTTGTTGCGCAGCCAGGTCAGGCTGTTCTGGATGCGCGGGTCACTCTGCGAGATCCCGGCGAGGCGGTAGGTCCAGATGCCGGCGGCCGTGAGGCTGCTCGACATCTCGTCCCACGTCTCGCCGACGAGGTAGTTGTACGTGCCATTCACCTCGGCACGCCGCTCCATGAAGCCCGGCACCGTCGCGAAGGGCCCGGCGGCCGCGGGATAGATCACCTGTGCGGCCGAGAGGGCCGCCGAGACCATCTGCGTGCACGAGCCGTCCGCGCGGTTCGCGCCGAACTGACCGAAGTTGCGGTTGTCGTCGGGGAGGTTGTAGCCCCAGCCGCCCGCGCTGACCCCGACGCTGGCCTGCTTGGCGCGCAGGGCGTCGACGCCGTTGCGGACGGCCTGCGAGACCAGCACGCCGTCGACGCGGTCGTCGGGACCACCCGTCGTCAGGTAGATCGTCGCTGCGATGATGCTCGTCGACGTCGTGTAGCAGTTCGAGGCGGCCTGCGGACCGAGCAGCATCGAGCCGGCGTTGCCGTTGACCTCGGTGCGCAGGGCGTACGCGATGGCCGACCGGATGAGCTGCTGGTCGGCGGGGGACGAGCCGACGTACCCGAGGGGCGGGGCGTCGAAGTCCGCCGTGGCCCGTTTCTCGAGGAACGCCACCGTGGCGATCGCCGTCGGCGATTCGTCGGAGATGTTGCCGGTGTTCCGGTTGGCGCGGCCCCGCAGCCAGTCGAGGCCGCGGTCGATCGAGGTCGTGACGCGGCGCTCGAAGGGGGTAATCTGCTGCGCGTCGACGGTCGGCGCGCACAGGAGCGTAGCGGCGGCGCACAGCGTCACCCACAATGCGGTCGAGTGGTTTTCAGGCAGACTGCGAGCCAAGACGAGACCTCCCCGGTATCGGTACGGGACGTCGCACGGAGAATAGGTGGATGTTCCCGGAAGACGCCGGGAAGTATAGGGGACAATTCTGATGCCCGCTAAATTCCGGCGTTATCCGGCGGCGAGGCGCGCGTGAGCGCGACGCCCACCGACGCCCGTCTGACCGTGCTCGGGTCCGCCGACGCCTTCAACAGCGGCGGCCGGGCCCACAGCGCGTACTGGGTCGATGAACCGGCCGGCCCGTTCGTCGTCGATTTCGGGCCGACGACGCTCGCGCAGTGCAAGCGCCTCGGCCTCGACCCCGACACCCTGGACGCCGTCCTGCTGACGCACCTCCACGGAGACCACATCGGCGGCTTGCCGGTGCTGCTCATCGACCTGCAGTACCGGGCGCGGCGCCGTCGCCCGCTCACGCTCGCCGGTCCGCCGGGCACCGCGGCGCGCCTCGCCGCGCTCATGCAGGGGGCCTACCCCGACGTCTGGGGCAAGGGGCTCTCGTTCGCCGTGCCCATCGTCGAGTTTGCCGTGCCGGGTGAGACGACCGTCGGGCCGCGCCGGGTGCGGGCCATCGCCGCGGCCCATGACCGCGACCACCACGCCTGCTCGCTGCGGGTCACCGCCGCAGGACGGACGCTGGTCTTCAGCGGCGATACCGGGTGGCAGCCGGCGCTCGCCACGCTCGCTCAGGGCGCCGACCTCTTCGTCTGCGAGTGCACGGACTGGACGACCGGTTACGAGGCGCACCTGAGCCTGGAGGTCCTCGAGCGCGAGCGGGCCGTGCTGCCCGTCTCCCGCATGTTGCTGACCCACCTCGGGCCGGTCATGCGGGTGAACGCCCCCCAGGTGCGGCAGTCGGGTTGGCGGGTGGCCGAGGACGGGGACGTCCTCGACCTCTGACCGCCGCCGTCGGTCTCAGCGGCAGGCGCCGAGGCGGGAGAGATGAACCTGGGCCGCGTCGGAGAAGCTGCCCGGCACGGGATCGGGATCCGCCGTGAAGAAGGCGCCGAGGTTGCTGACCGTGCCGCCCGGGCTCAGCCCGCTGACGGCCTGTCCGGCGGGCAGGTCGAGCGGCAGCGCCGGCTGCGAGACGCCCAGGGGGTCGATGCGGGTCAGGCCGACGCGGGACAGGCCGTTGACGGTGTCCTGCCACGCCACGCCGAAGAAGTTTGGATCGTGCCAGGCGAGGTCCGTGACCACCGCGAAGCCCTCGGGGCCCGTGATGTCCGGGCTGACCTGGACCGAGGCGTCGGAAGCCGACAGGAGCGTCAGTTTCGGCCGGAGGATGCCGCCCTCGCCCTCCTGGTTCCAGGCGAGGCCGAACGTGTCGCTGCCGCCGTAGGCCAGGAACACCGCGCCCTTCGCCGCCACGGCGTTGGGGAGCGAGCCCTCACGGGCCACCTGGGCCCGCTCGTTGAGCAGCTTGAAGACGATGGCAGAGGGGGTCGCGGCCGTCGGATCGGACCACGCGACACCCCAGGTGCCGTCGCCGTACGCCACCGCCGGGTAGTTCCCGGCCACGCCGGCCGCCGTCAGACGGACGGGTTCGCCGGCGCGCTCGCCGCCCTCGCCGAGGGGCTGGGCGTGCACGCCGTCGGCGCCGTTGCGGCCCCGGGTGTAGACCAGCATACCGCCGGTGAGCGGGGCGAAACCGAGGGCGAGCCGCTCGGCGTCGAACGTCGCCGCGAGGTCCGTCGGCACGTCGACGGGCGTGCCGTCGGCCGCGAGGGCCTGGATGCGCAGACCTTTGAACCCGTTGCCCGCCATGTCCTTGGCGCCGATCCAGGCCACGAGGAAGCCGCCGCCGTTGTAGACGACGTCGAAGCGGGCGATCTCGGCGAGGCCGAGGTCCTGCTGGTCGCCGACGGGCTCCCCCGCCGTATTGAACCGCTGGAACTTGATGTTGCCCAGGCCCGGGTCGGTCTCGGAGACGGCGAACCAGGTGACCGCCCACTCCGTGCCGGTCCAGACGGCGCGGGGGCTATGGTTGGCCTTGGCGCCCGAGGTCAGGGCGACGGGGGCGGCGATGTAGCCGTAGCCCGTGGCCTCCGGGCAGGGAAGGGCGGTGCCCATGTCGGGCACGCCGACGTCGGGTTCCGAACCGCCGGCTCCGCCCGTCGACCCGCCGACGGGCTCGCCGCCCGCGCCACCACCGCCGACGGGCTCACCGCCGGCGCCACCGATGCCGCCGCCGATCGGCCCCGCGTCGATGATGACCGTCGGGTCGTCCGAACCGCCGCCGCCGCACGCCTGCGCGGCCAGCGCGAGCGCGCCGGCGAACAGACCCTGACCGAAACGAATCCCCATTCGTCGCATGATCCCCTCGTCGGAAAAAGCGGGGCCTTGTACCACCTCAGGGGCCGACGATGCCAGCCCGACTGCGGAGCAACTCTGCCACGGTCGGGGAGATCTCGGCCAAGAGGGAGAGTTCCCAGTCCGTCAGATGGGCCACCCGGCGGCCGTGGAGCGTCGGCACTTCGATGCGCAGGCGCCAGTGGGCGTCGTCCACCCGTTCGGCGACGAGCTCGTCCGGGTGCGCGCCGACGTCGGCGGCGACGCTCGCCAGATACCGGTGCAGGCGCAGCGCCTTGCGGACGCGGGCGTCCTGAAAGAGGGCGAAGTGCCGGTTGCGCGAGAGCCGAACGCCCGCTCGCAGGGCCCGGAAGACCGCCCAGGCGGTGGGGTGCAGCTTTTCTTCGGCGGTGGCCATGGGGGCCAGAATACGCCGATTCCGGTCAGTGCGCTTCGGCGAAGAGCACCTTGAGGTAGTCGGTCTCCGGGGCGGTGACCAGGGTCGGGTGGTCCGGCGCGGCGCTGCGGCGTTCAACGACGCGCACGAAACGGCGGGCGTCCGCCGCGGCCTCGGCGAGCATCGTCTCGAAGCCCGCGCGGTCCATGTGCGCGCTACACGAGCAGGTGACGAGGCGCCCGCCCGGTCGCAAAAGCTTCAGGCCGCGGAGGTTGATCTCCTTGTAGGCGCGCCGCCCGGCTTCGACCGCGTCGCGGGACTTCGCGAAGGCCGGCGGATCCAGCACGATCGCGTCGAAGCGGCGGCCATCGCGCTCGTACGCCCGCAGGAGGTCGAAGACGTTCTCCTCGGCGAGGGTGATGTCGAGGCCGTTGTCGGCCGCGCGCTGGGCGAGCCGCGCGAGGGCGGGCCCGCTGCTGTCGACCGCGGTCACCCGGCAACCGGCGGCGGCGAGGTGCAGGCTGAACCCGCCGTCGTACGAAAAGCAGTCGAGGGCTTCGCCGTGCAGAAATGCGGCAGCGGCCACGCGGTTGTCCGTCTGGTCGAGGAAACCACCGGTCTTCTGCCCAGAGAGCAGGTCGTAGCGCAGGCGGAGACCGTGCATCTCGACGAGCACGTCCGCGGGGTCGATGGCCCCCTCCGCGTCGGCGACGAAGACGGACTTCTCGAGCGGCAGCCCTTCGAAGGCCCGGACCTTTACGTCGTCGCGTGCGACGACGACCCGGGCGCCGGTGAGGCTGCGCAGGCGGGCGACCAGCGCGGCGCGGCGTCGATCCGTCGCCTGCGTCAGACACTGGACCGAAAGCGCGGGCCCGTAGCGGTCCACGATCAGCCCCGGCAGGCCGTCGGCGTCCCCGTTGACCAGGCGGCAGGCCGCGGGACGCCCGGCGCGGCGCGCGACGGCCAGATCCACGAGGCTCAGGAACGCGGCCTCGAAATCGCTTGCGTCGACGGACAGCGGGGTCAGGCGCGCGGCGAGCTGACCCTGATCCGAAAAGGTGCAGACGCCGCCGCTGCGCCCGTCGGGAAGGCGCACCGAGACGAAGTCACCCCCGCGGGCGGCCGGCGGGGCGGCGACGTCGCTGCGATAGATCCAGGGGTGCCCCTTGCGCAGGCGGGCGGCGCCCTTCGGCGTGAGGGTCAGGGAGGGGAGGCTCATGACGTTCGAAGCTCCGCGCCGGGGACCTGCACCTCGAGGGTGCCGACCCGGACTTTGAAATAGCCCTTGGGGCCCGGCCCGCCGGTGACGACGCCGGCGCGACCCGCCAGCAGCCCGCGGGTCAGGTGCACCGTCGCACCCACGGCCGGCGAGGTTGGCGGACCGGCGGGCGGGCGAGGCGTCGAGGGCATCGGCGCCATCAGGCCCGCCGGGTCGTCGTCCGGCGTGAACGCGACGCAGGCGTACACCGAGAGCGCCGCGCGCAGAAGCGGGCGGACGGTCTCCGGGAGCGCCGGCCCGGCCGCCAGCACGGTCGCCCGGTCGAGGTTCGCGGCCACCCGGACATCCGCTCGGGTCGAGGCCTGCAGCGCGTCGAACGCCGCCGCGAACCCCACGGCGGGCGGGCCGTCGTCGAGCCGGAGGGCGTCCGGCAGCGCACTCAGAGCTGAGACCAGCGCCGGGGGCAACGCGGCGTCGCGTCGGCGGGCGGCCAGCGTCGCCACGTCGGCCACCGCTCCGGCGGGCAGCCGAAACCCGACCTCGACGCCGTCGTGATGAAGCCGTACGAAGGCGGTCACGTGGCGCTGGTGTTCCGCTGGTTCCCGCACGCCGGCGGCGAGACCCGCGCGCGCGGCGATGATCGGCGCGAGCGTCCGCCGCAGCTCGGGCGGCCGCAGCAGGTAGACCCATTGCTCGCGGACCGTGCGCCCGTTCCAGACCCCCGGCACCTCGGCCGAGGACTCGAGCGTCAGGGCCGCGGCCTCCGGGAGCGCGGCCAGCGGCGCGCAGAGGTGAAGCAGCCGCGCCTTCGCGCGCATGCGCCCCAGGTTGAACTGGTTGCTCGACCAGCACTGCGGGGCGAAGACCTCGAAGTCCGCCGGCGTCAGGCCCCCCTCGGCATCGTCGAACAGCGTCGCCATCGGTCGGGGCTCATAGCATCGGCCGTGCGGCGCGGCAATGGCGGCGGGTCGCAGCCGTCAACGCCGCAGGACGAGGGCCGCGTTCTTGCCACCGAATCCGAACGCGCAGACGAGCGCCGTCCGCAGGCACGCGGCGCGGGCGCCGCCGACGACGTGGTCGAGATCGCAGGCCGGATCCCGTTCGTCGAGATTCAGCGTCGGGTGGACGCGTTGTCGTTCCAGGCAAACGACCGCGGCTGCGGCGGCCAGCCCCGCCGCAGCGCCGAGGCCGTGCCCGAGCTGCGACTTCAGGGCCGGGACGGGGACGTTCGCCGCGCGTGCGCCGAGAAGCGCGCGCAGCACCCGTGTCTCGTTTTCGTCGTTCTGCGGGGTGCTCGTCCCGTGCGCCTCGACGAGATCGATGGCCTCCGGCCCGAGACCGGCCGCCGCGAGGGCGACGTGCAGCGCGCGCAGACGCTGGATCCCGTCCGGCTCGGGCACGGTCATGTGCCAGGCGTCCGTCGTCGCGCCATAGCCGGCCAGCACCGCGTCGATCCGGGCGCCGCGGGCCTCGGCGTGGCGCCGCGTCTCGAGCACGAGAAGACCGGCCCCCTCGCCCATCACGAAGCCGTCGCGGCCCAGGGCGAACGGACGCGACGCCGTCGCCGGATCGTCGTTGCGTTCGGAGAGGGCGCGGGCCTGCCCGAAGGCGATCATCGCCGACGGCACGATGGGCGCTTCGATCCCGCCGGCGAGGGCGACGTCGCACAGGCCGGCGCGCAGGAGGAGCCAGGCGTGCCCGAGGGCGTCGGCACCGGAGGCGCAGGCCGTCGAGACGGCGGGGGCGGGTCCGGTGAACCCGAAGCGGAGCGCGATCTGGGCGGCGGCGGCATCCGGGAAGGTCGCGAGGACGGTGGCCGGCGGCACGGCGCGCGGACCCCGGGTGAAACAGGCTTCGTGGGCCGTCCAGACCCACTCCATCGGCGCGCAGGTGCCGCTGACGACCGCCACGCGCGTGGGGTCGAGGCCGGTGGGGTCGAGGCCGGCGTCGCGCAGGGCGAGGGTCGCCGCAGCGACCCCGAAATGCCCGGTGCGGTCCATCCGGCGGGCCGCCTTGGCCTCGAGCCAGTCCTCGGCGGCGAAGTCCCGGACGCGCGCGCAGATTCGGCTGCGCCAGTCGCGGGTCTCGCAGAAGTCGACGGGACCGACGCCGTTGCGTCCGGCGAACAGCCCCTCGGCGAAGGCCGCTCGCCCGACACCGATGGGGGAGACGACCCCCAGGCCAGTGACGACGATGTCGTCCGGCCCGCCGATCACGGGCGCTTGCGCAGGAGGTCCTCGGCGAGGGTGCCGAACCGCCCGTCCCGGTCGAGGCGGACGGCCTGTTCGAGCGCGTCCCGACCTTCGTCCGCCCGCTCCCGGCTGCCGACGAGGAGTCGACCCAGGTAGTACCGTGCCTCGGCGGAGTCCGCCTTGGCGGCCGCGGCGCGTTGGTAGTGGGCGAGCGCTTCGGGGGCGCGGCCCTCGGCCTCCGCGAGCCGCCCCGCGGCGATGAGCACGGCGTGGTCATTGCCGGCCGCCTCGAGCGCCTGCCCGATCGCAACGGCCGCCCCCCGCCGGTCGCCCGACGCGAAGAGGGCCTCGGCCACCAGGGCGAGTGCAGCGCCCACGAGGGCCGGCCGCGCCCGGTCGCGTTCGGCGCGGGAGAGGGCTTCCCGCGCGCTGGCGAGGGCGTCCGTCCAGCGGCTGCGCATCATCCAGGCGCGCGCCGCGCCGATGCCGGCCTCGGCGCCCGCGCCCGCGACCAGCGCCCGGCGGTAGAACCCGCCCGCCATGTCGACCTTGCCGTCCTTCATCAGGGCATCGGCCCGGGCGAGCTGGACGAAGGGTTCGCCGGGCAGTTCGTCGGCAGCGGCGCCGAGGGCGGTCAGCGCTTCGGGCAGCCGCCCCGTGTGGAGATCCACGAGCCCCTGGACGTAGCGTCGGGTGGGCGGATCCGAGATCGCGCGCTCCCCGTCGAGCAGCTTGCGCGCGTTGTCCGGATCGCCCGTCAGCAGATAGGCCCGCGCGAGGCGCCGCACGGCGGCCGGGTGGTCGGGATCCCGGCCGAGCAGGGGCGCGAGGAGGGCGATGACCGCCTCGGAGTCGCCCCGCGTCTCGTTGATCGCCGCCGCCTGGTCGACCGCCGGCAGATAGTACGGGTTGAGCCGGACGGTGTCGCGGCAGGTCTGGAGCGCGCGGGCCGGATCACCCGTGAGCAGGGCGACCCGACACAGACCCCACGCCGACAGGAAGTCCCGGGCGTCGATCTCGAGCGCCATCTTGAACGCGTCCACGGCGGCGCGCCGGTCATCGGCCGCGAGGAGGGCCTCGCCATAGGCCCGGAAGGGCAGGGCGCGGTCCTCGAGTCGGTCATCGCCTTCGCTCGGCTTGCGCAACGCGCGGAGATCGTCCAGGCCCTTGGGACTGCGGTTCTGAAGGTAGGCGGCGAGCGCCCGGTAGATGCGGACGTCGAGCGAGCCCGAATTGGCGTCCCGGGCGTCGCGCAATACCGCCTCGGCACCCCGCGGATCGCCGCGCGCGAGCAGCGCACGGCCTTCGAGCAACAGGAGCGCCGTGGTCTTCTGAGGGGCTTGCGCCAGCCTTCGGAGCGCGCCATCGGCGTCCCCGCGCATCAGCCGAAGCTCGACGAGGTGCTCCAGGTAGCGCGGGTTCTCCGGGTGGGCCCGCGCCGCCTCGCCGAGCGCGTTCTCGGCGTCGTCGAGCTTGAGCTCGCGCATGTCGAGCGCCGCAAGCCCCGCGGAGAAGCGCGGATCTCCGGGGGCGGTCTGCTTGGCGAGCTGAAAGTGCTGGCGCGCCGCCTGGAGGTCGCCCCGATGGACCGACGCCTCGCCGAGCGCGTCGTAGACGAGCGCGCGCTGCGGGACGGAGAGCGTGGGATCGGTCGAGAGCCCCTGCAGCTCGGCGAGCGACTCCGCCTCCCGTTTGCCGAGGCGAATCTGCAGCCGCGCCAGGGCCACCCGGGTCTCGAGGTGGTCCGGGCTGTAGCTGGCGAGGATCTGCTTGTAGGCGTCGAGCGCGGCCGTGTGCTCACCGCGCGCCGCCCGGTGATCGGCGAGGGCCTTGAGCGCGCCGACGTGGGCCGGCTCGGCCTGGAGCGCGGCCCGAAGGTGTTCCACGCCCGTGGCGGTCTGGCCCGCGGCGAGACAGACGACGCCGGTCAGCCACCGGACATCGGCATCGCCGGCCCGCCGGGCGGCCAGGGGTTCGAGGCGCTGCCGGGCCTGCTCCGCCTGCCCGGCATCGAGGGACTGCCAGGCGGCGGCGAGCGCGGTGTCCTCCCGATCGGGGGCAACGGCCGTCGCCCGCTCGAGCGCCTGGGCCGCGGCCTCGCGACGCTCGGTCTCGCCGAACAGGCTGACGCGCTGCGCTTCGAGGCGCGCGCGCAGGGCCAGCAGATCGCCGCGGCGACCCTCGAGCCCCGGTCGCCCGAACGCCCGGACGAGCGCATTGCCGAGCCGGGCAAACGGATCCGGGGCGGCGTCCGCCTCGGCCAGCGCGTTCACGGCGGCGACCGTGCCCGGCCATGTCGACTGGGAGACCTTCTGTCGGGCGGTCACCACCGCGCGCTCGAAGCGATTGGCCGTCGCGCGATACCGCCAGGTGGTCGTCAGCGTCGCGAGCAGAACGACCGCGAGCGCGATGGGCAGGACGAGTCGCAGCCGGGCGCTG
Organism: Myxococcota bacterium; assembly: GCA_023150895.1. GTDB lineage: Bacteria > Myxococcota_A > Bradymonadia > UBA7976 > UBA1532 > CAINDO01. The sequence goes on from JAKLJY010000065.1 coordinate 42,066, forward strand.
CCGGCGGCGGCCGGAACCGACGGTGGCTGCGGCGCGAGCGTCTGCGGGGCCCGCCGCTTCTCGGCGACGACGAGGTGCCCGAGCGCGTCGGTCATCGGCCGCTCGGGATCGACCCGGACGTCGAAGACGCTGTCGAAGCGGCCGCGGTCCTGCGCGGGTTCCGGGGGAGGGGCGGGGGCGGCGGGCGGCGGCCGCCGGCCGGCCGGCGGGGCGGCCGGCTCCGGCGGCGGGGCGTC
>JAKLJY010000066.1 GCA_023150895.1 Myxococcota bacterium
ACCGTATGGTCGAGCGCGGCCGGCGAGACGGCGTCCAGGGTCCGCTCCAGGGCGGCCATCACCCCACCCCCACCCCCACCCGTGCCGATGGGCTCGAGGGCCGCTGCCGTGACCTCGGTCGCGACCGGCGGCGTCGCCGGTCGGTCCACCTCCGCGTAGGCGGTCAGACGCTCCGGGAAGACCGCCCGCAACCAATCGCTCAGGGGCGGCTCTCCGGTGGTCACCCCCGCCGCCGCGCCCGCCGCGCGCAGCGCCCCGGCGAAGTGCTGCATGTCCGGGTAGCGCGCCTCCGGGTCGACGGCCATCGCCCGTCCGACGACCAGGGCGAGCGCCGGGGCGACGCCCAGCTCGGCCAGCGGTCGCAACGGCCGGCCGCTCGCGACGCGGTCGAGCGTGGCCAGCGGCCCCTCGAAGCTCTGAAAGGCCCGCGCGCCGCTGAGGAGCTCGTAAAGGACGACGCCGAGCGCATACTGGTCGGCCCGCGCGTCCACGGCGCCGCCCCGCGCCTGTTCGGGGCTCATGTACGCATATTTGCCCTGAATGAGCCCGTCGGGGCCGTCGGGCCCCGTGGCGGCGTCGGCCAGGCCGAAGTCCGTGAGCTTGACGTCGCCGTCGAAAGACAAGAGCACGTTGTGCGGCGACACGTCGCGATGGACGAGGCGCATCGGCACCCCGGCCGCGTCGCGGGCGCCATGGGCATGATGGAGCCCCGCTGCGCAGGCCAGCCCGATCTCGAGCGCGACGCCGGCCGGAAGCGGCTGCGCCCCGAGGCGATCCTGGACCGCCTTCAGGTCGACCCCGTGGACGTACTCCATCGCCAGCCAGGCCGCGCCGTCGGACCGGCCGAAGTCGAAGACCTGCACGATGTGCCGATGGGCCAGCACGGCGGAGAGCCGCGCTTCGCGCTCGAACCGTTCGGCCACCCGGGGATCGCCCGCCAGTTGTGGCAGGGCGCGCTTGATGGCCACCCGCTTGCGGAACCCGGCTTCGCGCTCCAGCGTCGCCAGGTGCACCTCGCCCATGCCGCCCTGCGCGATGCAGTGCAGCAGGCGATAGGGCCCCAGACGGCTGGTGGCGGGGTCTCCGGGGGGGCGCGGGTCCACGGGCGGAGCATGCCCCGAAACGCAGGCCGCGTCGAAACCTGCGCGCAGCCGGCCGCGTCATGTCAGAAACCAGCCCCATGTCCGAACCCCGCCGCCACACCGTCGAGTTCTTTCAGGGCGACCGCGCCTGGACCGTCACGGTCGACGAGGGGGAGTCCCTCCTGCAGGCCGCCCACGCCTGCGAGGCCCCGGTTCACACGCTGTGCAACGGCATCGGCGCGTGCGTTCAGTGCAAGGTCCGCATCGAGGCGGGCATGGACCACCTCAGCCGGCCCAACGCCCTCGAGCGCGACCGCCTCGGCAACATCTTTCACCTGACGCAGGAGCGCCTCGCCTGTCAGTCGCTGGTGGCCGGTCCCGTCCGCGTGGAGGCCCTGCCCGTCCGCCTCCCGCGCAAGAAGGCCCCGCCCCCCGGGTTCCGCCCGGCGGGGCGCTGACAGCCGCGCGCGCGTGTGCTACACAGGCGCGTCGTTTCGACCCACATCGACCGCCCAAGGAGCACCCCGTTGGCCCAGAACCTGCCGATGACGCTGACGCAGAAGATCCTCTACGCGCACGCCATCCAGCCGCCCCGCAACGGCCTGCGCGCCGGCGACATCGTCCGCATCAAGGTCGACTGGACCATCGCCTCCGAGCTGGCCTGGAACGGCATGAACCAGACCTGGGCCGCCCTGGGCAAGCCCCCGGTGCACGACAAGAACCGCTTCTATCTCGCGGTCGATCACACGGTCGATCCCGTCACCCTCGCCACCGACAAGCGCGCGCAGAAGCTCGCGGATCTCAGCCGTGACTTCGCCCGCGAGAGCGGCATCAAGTACTTCTACGACGCCAACGAGACCATTCTGCACACCCGGTTCTACCGGGATCTCGTGCAGCCCGGTGAGGTCGTTCTCGGCGCCGACAGCCACACCAGCAGCCACGGCGGGCTCGGCGCCTTCGCCATCGGCCTCGGCGGGGCGGACATCACGGTGGCGATGGTGCTCGGCGAGAGCTGGATCGAGGTCCCCGAGGCCATCGCCGTCGAGTACCGCGGCGCGCTGCCCTTCGGTTTCGGCGGCAAGGACGTCATCCTCAAGACGCTGGGGACGCTGGGGCGCAATACGGTCGCGATGGAGCGCTCGGTCGAGTACGTCGGCGACGCGGTGCGCCACTTCACGACGGACATGCGCTTCACCATTGCCAACATGACGGCCGAGTTCGGCGGTCTCAACGGCATCTTCGAGGCCGACGCCACCGTCGCCCACTGGCTTTCGCTGCACCGCAAGACGCACAAGGACGAGGCCCGGTACTTCCACGCCGATCCGGGGGCCGAGTACGTCGCGCGGCACGTGATCGACCTCGCGGGCATGGCGCCGCAGGTGGCCAAACCGTTCTCGCCGGACAACGTCTTCGACGTCACCAGCGTCGCCGGCATGGAGATCCACGGCGGTTTCATCGGGGCCTGCACCACGACGGAAGAAGAGCTCGTCCTCGCCGGTCTGCTCCTCGAGAAGATGCTCGACGCGGGCATCGCCCCGAAACCGACGCGCAACCGCCTCGTGGTGCCCGGCGACCTGGACATCCAGGCCCGGCTGCGCGAGGCGGGGCTGCTGGCCGCCTACGAGCGCGCCGGGTTCCGCACGGCCCCGCCCGGGTGCAGCATGTGCCTCGGCGTGGCCAGTGAGCGCGCGGCGGAAGGCGAGGTCTGGCTCACCAGCCAGAACCGCAACTACGAAAACCGCATGGGCAAGGGCTCGTTCGCCTGGCTCGCCTCGGCGGCCACCGTCGCCGTGTCCGCGCCACAGCTCGCCGTCACGGATCCGCGCCCCTGGCTGGCTCAGGTCGATCAGGACCGTTTCCGCCGCATCCTGCGCCGCGATCAGGACGTCCACGTCCCCGAGGTCGTGACGATCGAGCCCGCACCGGTGACGGCACCGGGCGCCGCGACGGCCTCGGCGGCGAGCGATGGCCCGGCGGGCGGTCCGGCGGCTTCGTCGAACGGCCTCACGGGCCGCGTCCAGCGATTCGGCGACCACATCGACACCGACGCCATCATCCCCGGCGAGTTCTGCCACCTGACGGCCTTCTCCGATCTGGGCGAGAAGTGTTTCTTCCACGTCCGGCCCGGTTTCGCTGCGCGGGTCCGCGAGGGCTACGGCGTGATCGTAGCCGGCGAGGGCTGGGGCTCCGGCTCGTCGCGCGAGCAGGCCGTCTGGGCGCTGAAGGGCGCCGGCGTGCAGGTGGTCATCGCCCGCAGCTACGCCTTCATCCACAAGCGCAACCTGGTCAACGAGGCGCTGCCGTACCTCGTCATGAAGGACGAGCGGTTCTACGAGCGCGCCGTCGACGGCGCCGAGGTCTCCGTGGATCTCGCCGCCGGCGTCGTCACCGTGGCGGGCGAGGCCTTCCACGCCGAGACGCCGACCCGCATCGTCCAGGCCCTCGCCACGGCGGGGGGCATCGTGCCGGCGATCCAGGCGCACGGCAACGACGTCTTCGAACGCCTGACGCACTGAGACGCGCGCCCGGGGGCCATCCCCGCCGTCGTTCTCCCCGTTCACCGGAGGCCCCATGACCGTCGCACGTTCCCCCCGCCGTCTGGTCGCGCTTGCCGTCGCCCTCGCCGCACCGCTCGCGACCTTCACCCCGACGGTCGCCCACGCGGACGAGCCCGTCGCCGTCGAAGGTCAGCTCGCCTACGTGCGCCCGACCGAGGCCGACGGCTTCGATGGCCTGGCCTGGGGGGCCGATCTCAAGGCCCTCTACGCCCGATTCCCCGCGCTCAAGAAGAATTACCCGGCCGGCAAGGTCGCGGGCATTCTCAAGAAGGGCGGCGGGGCCATTCTGGAGACCCGTCTGAAGTTCAAGGGCGTGGAGTATCCCGGCAAGCTCTACATCGACGCCAAGGGCCTGTACCGCGTCGCCATCGAGGTCAAGGTCGACGAATCGGCGGCCGGCCCGGGCGGGGGCAGCATCGACAAGCTGCTCGATCCGATCCTGGGCGATCTCTCGACGCCCGACGAAGAGACGGCGGAGACCCGCCTGTGGAAGGGCAGCGCGACGGTCGTCTCCGTGACGCGCACGCGCGGTGTCGGCAGCTCCCGCCTCGACATCGGCTTCCACGCCAAGGCGGCGTACCGACCCGAGAACGCCGGCGGCTCGCTCGGCATCGAGTGAGCGCCGTGCCCCCGCGCGCGATCGATCTCGTCCTCTGGGACGTGATGGACACGCTCGTCGCCGATCCGTTTCGCCACGTCATGCCCGCGTTCTTCGGGCTCTCGCTGCGCGCGCTCCTCGAGGTCAAGTCCTCGACGGCCTGGGTCACGTTCGAGCGGGGTGAAATCGACGAGGCGACGTACTTCGCGACGGCGTTCCGCGATGGGCGCACCTTCGACGGGCCCGGCTTTCGCGAGGCGATGCTCGCCGGCGCGTCTTGGCTGCCGGGCATGGAGGCGTTGCTCGAGGGCCTCGGGGACGCCGACGGCCGCCGGCCGCCGATGGTCGCGTTGTCGAACTACCCCGTCTGGTTCGAGGACCTCGACGCGCGCCTCGGCCTGTCGCGATGCCTCGACGCGCGGTGGGTCTCGTACCGCACGTCCTGGCGCAAACCCGCCCCGGAAGCCTATCTCGGCCCGGCCCGGGCCTATGGGGTCGATCCGTCTCGCTGCCTCTTCATCGACGACCGCGAGGAGAACGTCGCGGCCGCCCGGGCCCTCGGCATGGCCGGCGAGCGTTTCGAAGAGGCCGCTTCGCTCGCCCGTGTGCTCGCGCGGTACGGCCTCTCGGTGCCCGAGACCGCGAGCCCGCGCTGACGAACCGCCCGCTCAGAGCGGGTTGCGGTCGCTGTCGCGCAGCCCGGCGAGCAGGACGCGACCATTGGCGTCGATGCGCAGTTCGCCGAACTTCGCCGCTTCGTAGTACTCGCCGCGTCCCTCTTCGAAGAAGTAGGACTCGGCGCCGAACGTCGGCTCGAAGCGGGCACGCTTGAAGCGCAGGCGCTGCTCGTCGGGGGCGAGCGGACCGCCGTCGTCGAGCCGGGCGAACGAACCGACGTCCGCGGCGTCGATCTTCAGAATGAACGTGCCGGACCGCGGCAGGCGGGGTTCACCGTCCTCCGACCGGGGCGGCGCGGCCTCCTCGAGCGCGGTCTGAAGCGGTCGGGCGACGGCATAGCGCAAGGCCATGTAGTCGCCCTGCATCAGGCTGCGGGGGTCGACGGGCGCCAGGGGCAGCAGCACGCGACGCCCGTGGGTGAGGAGGTGCTCCTTCTCGGCGATGAGGAGCGCCGGTGTCCCGAGACACAGCCCGAGGCCGAGCCAGAAGAGCGTCGCCGGTTTCATCGCGAAGTCTCCTCGGCGGCAGCCGGGGCGCCGCCCCCGACCAGGCGGACGAACACGGCCCGAAACGCGAGGGCCACGAGCCCGCTCGCCAGGAGGAGACCGGCCTTGTGCCAGAGGGGCAGCGTCAGGCTGTAGTAGAAACCGGACAGAAAGAGGCAGAGGAACACGACACCGAAGAGCAAAAGCACCGCATCCCGTTCTCGAATGGCCAGCCCGAGCACCACCAACGCGGCCGGCACGCCGGGGGCCTGAAGCGAGAGACCGCCGACGAGCGCCGTCACGGGCAGGATGAGGGCCCGCCGCCCGGTGGAGGCCCCGAGCGCCGTCGTATCGCGGAGCATCTGCACCGCCAGCAACGCCGTCAGCCCCAGACCCGTCAGGGGTGTCAGGTACTTCGTCCTCAGCTCCGGGCCGATGGAGAACGCCAGCACGACGAGCGCGGCGGCGAGCAGTCCGTACCGCGCCGGCCCGACCATCGCGGCCACGGCGGCGCTCGTCCGCTCCGCCGAGAGCCCGCCGAGCAGGACCACGACCCCGAACGCGGCCACGAGCGCCCCCTCGCCGAACACGGGCAGGTTCGCGTCGGCCGCAAACGCCAACAGGCCCCCGAGCACGGCGGCCGCGCTCAGAAACCGATGCGCGGGATCCCGATGTGCGACCACCATGAGGCCGGCCTGCACCGAAACGAGCAGCGTGAGCGCCGAGGCGGGGACCTCGGTGAGGAAGAGGCCGATGATCGTCAGCGTTTGTCCCGTCAGGCCGAGCGCCACGGCGAGCTGCCGACGGAACTCGTTTCCCACGCCGGCCATGGGGCACGCGGCGACGAGAAACCCGATGCCGAGGACGAGGTTGAAGCCGGCGCTGTCGAACGCGCCCGCTGCCCCCAGAAAGGCCAGGAGGAACGCAGCGGCCATCCATGCGCCGAACCCCGTCGCGGCCCGGACGTACCAGGGCAAGGCGTCGGCGTCGGCCGCCCGGAGGGCCTCGCGCGCCGCTTCCAGCGTCGCCGGATCTGCACCTGCCGCCGTCAGCACCGCCCCGAGCGGCGGCGACCGGAAGACCTCCCGTGGCGTCATGGCGCCCCCCCGCCCGGCCCGCCCGTCGTCGGAGCCGCGCTTCCACCCGAAATCTCACGGTGCTGCGTCCGCAGCCAGCTCGCCGCCCCGGCCACCAGCGCCAGGACGTATGCCGAGACGAACAGGATGCCGCCTTCGCCCAGGTCGATGACGTCGAAGATGACGCGGCTGCCCCCGGTGATCAGCACGGAGACCACGGCGAAGACCGCGACCGTCAGGGCGAAGAGATCCGGACGACGGCCCGGACGGTAGTAGGCATGGGCAACGGCGACGGCCGCCCCCAGGGCGCCGATGCTCAGCGTCGCCAGCACACCGAAAGAGCGGGTCTCCAGTACCGACCAGCACGCCGCCCCGGTCAACGGAGAGGCAGACAGCAGCATCAGCGTCCGGGGACCGAATCGGCCCGCGCCGGCGCGCAGGTGGCGCTCGCCGGAGTGCTCCCAGAGGGCCAGAAGCCCCGCGTTCGCCCCGCCGATCATCACGGCGCCGACCACCTCGCGTACCCGCGGCCCGAAGAAGATGAACTGGCTCTCCCAGAACGTCCCGAACGCCAGGTTCAGCAGGAGAATCCACGCCACGACGAGCGGCGCGAAGCGCGAGAGCACGACCCAGGGGGTGATGAGCACGGCCCAGCTCGCGAAGAGCTGCCAGGCGTCCGCACCGGTCTGGTAGGTCTGGCCGTGCACCAGCAGCGCCGCGCCCGCCGTCAGACAGGCCAGCGAGAGGCAGACGAGCCCGCCGAGGCGGTCGAAACCGAGTGCACGTCCGCCGAGCGCCAGGCCGGCGGTGAGGACGATGGGCAGCATCAGGCGCACCTCGCGCCCCATCGCTTGCCAGTTGAACGCCACCGCGTAGATGATGGCTGCGCCAATCAGCGCTCCACCGAGCAGGGCCAACCCGAGTGACAGGGCCTCGCGCCAGGCGCTCACCGGCGGCGGCGCCCCGACCGTGGCCCAGGCGCGGCGCCAGATCTCGTCGGGCAGAACGTCCCGCAGGGCCCGCAGCCGCGCCGCGCGGGCCGGTCCATCCAGGGGATCGGGGGCGCCGGCCGGGACGGTCACGACCGCCTCATTCGCTGAAGACCACGAAGGCCCAGTCCACCCGGCGATTGACGCTCCGCCCGGCGGAGGTCTTGTTCTTGCCGATGGGAGCCGTATCTCCGTACCACTCCAGCACGATGCGCTCGGCGGGGACACCGTGCTCGACGAGCCAGATCTTGGCGGCCTCGGCCCGGCGCCGGGACTGCCGCAGGCTCACGTCGCCGGGGTTCGCGTCATCCGAATGGCCCGACAGGCGAATCTTCGCCCCGGCGGGGGCCTCGTCGAGCAGCGCCGCGACCCGCCCGAGCTCGGCCGCGGCACGCTTGTCGAGGGTCGTGACGTTTTCGCCGAAGAAGATCGACGGCCGCTTCTTGTGGCCGCCCTTTTTGCCGGCCCCGACGCCCTCATGCCCGAGGGTCAGAACCCGACCCCGCGGTGCACGCTGAATCCCGGCGACGTCGCCCGCGCCCTCGTCGGGCTCGGCGGCGCGCTCGCGCCTCGGCGGCTCGCGGCTGGGCGGCGGATCGTCTTCGGGTGCCGGCGCCCGCTCCGGCTCGACGGGGCGCGCTTCCCGACGCTTTTTCCCATGGTTCGGCGGCGGTTCGTCGTCGAGTTCCTTCTGGGCGCGGGCGGCCCGTGCCTCGGCGTCATCGTCCGGCCGTGCGGGCGGCGCGGGCGCGGCCTCGTCTTCGCCGGCCGCTCGGGCCTCCCTCGCCTTGCGCCGCTCGCGATAGGCTCGACGCTCAAAGGCCTCGTCGGCCTCCTGCTCGCCGCCCTCGGCGTAGAGGGGTTCGTCGGCGACCGTCGTCTCCGCGGGTGCCGCGACGGCCTCGACCGCGGGCGGGGTCTCGGTGACCGGGGGGGCCGACGCCACCGCCGCCTCCGCCTCGACCTCGGGTGCCCCGTCACTGCCCGGGCTCTGGTACCCGAGGCCGAGCAGCGCGCGAAAGGCCGGCGTCCCGGCGTCGCCGATGATGCCGGCGCCCGCCCCGGCGTTGAGGTGCAGGCCGGGCAGAAACGCCCACCGCGCGCCGAGCAGCCCTTCGAGCGGGTTGGCCGTCTTCTTCGACGCGGCGTCCTCGAAGGGCACCGCCCCGAAGACTTCGCCGAGCAACCGGACCGTGCCGAGCTGATAGCCGAGCCCGACGGTGTACGTGGCGGTGCTCGCGAGCTTCGTCGACGTCCCGTCGATGGTGTCGGACTCCGTCGGAATCCGCGCACCGAGATTCGCGAACACGTCGAACGCGCCGAGGTCGTAGCCACCGATGAGCTTCGGGTGGAGGATCGTGGCGCCGGCGCTGGTGTGCCCGAATTCGTTGCCCGTCTCGAAGGAGACCGGCAGGGCCAGCGCGAGGCCGAAGCCGTCGTCGCCCCCGAGGATGCGCCCGCGGACCATCACGCGCAGGTCCCCGAGGGAGACGCCCTCCTGGTCTTCGATCTTCGCCCCCTCGCCGGCGATGTGGGAGATCGGGAGGTCGACCGCGAGGAGCAGGCGGTCGATCAACGTCAGTCCGGCGATGAGGTTGAACGTGGTCAGGTGCTCGACGACGGGCACCTCGTTCCGTCCGCTGGCGTCGATGACCACGAGGGGCTTGCTCCCGTAGTTTGCATAGACGTCCGCGGTCAGGCGAAGGTGACCGGGGGTGCGATGGTCTTCGAGGGAGAAACCACCCGATGGTCCCGGCGCCGGTTCGAACTGCTGAATGTTCTCGGCCCTCGCGGCCGACGTCAGGCCGAAGGCGGCGAGCGTGAGCGGGGCCGCCAGGCCGCGGCGGCGGCTCGTCGTCTTGCGGTGGGGCGTATCGGCTGAACTCATGGGTGTCCTCGAAGAGCCCAAAAGAAGCATTGGACCCGCCCATGCTGCTAGAATCCGCCGGAAATCGAAAGGTTTTGCATGGTTGGCACGATAACGCAGACCCCCTGGAGACGCCGCGCGAACGCCCTGGTCACCGGGGGGGCGCTCGTGCTGCTCGTGCCCTCGGGCGAAGCATTGGCGGCCGCCCTTCCCCTCGACGGTTTCGGTGGTCCCCTGGGGTTCGGCGCCGACGAGCTCCCCCCGGATGACGACGCCTCGAGCGCCGCCATCGACGTGTCGGCAGCGTTCCCCGACGGCCTGAACCTCTACGGCGTCACGCAGACCGAAATCTTCGTCAACAGCAACGGCAACGTGAGCTTCGGCGACGCCGTGCCGGTCTTCGAGGCCACCCCGCTGCCGTCGGCCCTCGCGCCGAGCATCGCCATCTGGCAGGGCGACGTCGACACGACGGGACTGGGGGCCGACAACGGCATCTACTGGGCCGTCGACGGCCCCGGCGGCCGCTTCGTGGCGACCTGGAACGAGGTCGGTTACTGGCCCGCGCGCACGAATCTCGTCAATACGTTTCAGCTCATCCTGACCCGCGTGGACGGGGCGGCGCCCGGCGACTTCGACGTCGAAATGCGCTTCGCCCGCTGCGAATGGCAGGCGAGCGACGCGTTCGGGGGCGAGTTCGGCGTCGGCGGCCTGCCGGCCCAGTTCGGCTTCGACGCCGGCGACCTGGTGACGGCCTACGCGCTCGACGGCTCGCAGACCGACGCGATGATGCAGAACTGCGAGCGCAGCAACGGCTTCGAGCCGGGCGTCTTCCGCGTCAAGGTCCGCAACGGCCTCCCCGGCGAGTGCGGCAACGGGGACGTCGACGCCGAGGAGACCTGCGACGACGGCAATACGGACTCCAACGACGGCTGCTCGAGTCTCTGCGTCGTCGAGCCGGACACGGACGGCGACGGAGTCTTCGACGCCTTCGACAACTGCGTCGAGGTCGACAACGCCGATCAGGCCGATCTCGATGGCGATGTTCTGGGCGATGCGTGTGACGAAGACGACGACGACGACGGCTTCCCCGACGACGTCGACACCTGCCCCAGCCTCCCCGATCCCGAGCAACTCGACCTCGACGTCGATCTTCTCGGCGACGAATGCGACGAAGACGACGACGGCGACGGCTATCTCGACGTGGACGAGGACAATTGCCCCCGCGTCTACAACGACGATCAGGTCGACACCGACAACGACGGACTCGGGGACGCCTGTGACGACGACGACGACGACGACGGCCTGCTCGACGGCGAGGACAACTGCCCCCAGAAAGAGAACCCCGATCAGGCCGATGCAGACGGGGACTTCGTCGGCGACCTCTGCGATGGGGACGAGGACTCGGATGGCCTCGACGCCAGCGTCGACAACTGCCCGTCCGTGGCCAATCCCGATCAGGCGGACTTCGACTTCGACGATGTCGGCGACGCCTGCGATCCCGACGACGACGACGACGGCATCCCCGACGGCCTCGACACCTGCCCGACCGTCGGCATCGACGACAACCGGGATCTCGACGGAGACGGGCTCGGCGCGCCGTGCGATCCCGACGACGACGACGACGGCTTGTTCGATTTCGAGGACATCTGCCCCGAAGCCGCCGACCCCGACCAACGCGACGCCGACGAGGACGGCATCGGGGACGCCTGCGACGACGACGACGACGACGACGGCCTCGCCGACGTAGACGACAACTGCCCGCTGAAGCCCAATCTCGACCAGACCGACACCGACGACGACGGCGCGGGCGATCTCTGCGACGACGACGACGACGGCGACGGCATCGAGGACGCCCTCGACAACTGCCGCGATCTCGCGAATCCCGACCAGGCCGACATCGACGCCGACCGCCGGGGCGATCCCTGTGACGATGACGACGATGGGGACACCGTCCCGGACGCCCTCGACAACTGCCCCTTCGTCGCCAACGCCGACCAGGTCGACGCCGATCTCGACGATCGCGGGGACGCCTGCGACGGCGACGCCGACGGCGACGGCATCGACGATCCAGACGACAACTGCGTCGTGGTGCCCAATCCGGCGCAGACCGACTTCGACAACGACAACGTCGGCGATGCGTGCGACGACGACCTCGACGGTGACCGGGTGCTCGACGTGTTCGACAACTGCCCCCGCGTCGGCGCCCGCGACCAGTCCGATCCGGACGGTGATGGTCTCGGCAGCCCGTGCGATCCCGACGACGATGGCGACGACCTGCTCGACCCCGACGACAACTGCCCGGACGCCCCGAACCCCGATCAGGCCGACGCCGACGGGGACGGCCGCGGCGATGCGTGCGACTTCGACCGGGACGGTGACGGCGTCCCCGATGCCTCGGACAACTGCCCGTTCGTGTCCAATCGCAATCAGGGCGACGCGGACCGCGACCGGATCGGCAACGCCTGCGACCCGGACGATGACGGCGACGGCGTGCCGGACGAGAGCGACGTCTGCCGCCTCGTGCCCGATCCGGCGCAGCGCGACTCGGACGGCGACGGGATCGGCGACCTCTGCGAGACGGATCGCGACGACGACGGCGTGCCGGACGCCGTCGACCGCTGCCCGGACGTGGCGGATCCCGAGCAGTTCGACACCGACGACGACGGGCTCGGCGACGCGTGTGACCCGGACGACGACGACGACGGGCGACCGGACGCCGTCGACAGTTGCCCGCTGCACGCCGACCGCGTCTTCTTCGACCTCGACGCGGACGGCATCGGCGACCCCTGCGATCCCGATGTCGACGGGGACGGCCTCGACCTGGACGACGACCCCGCCCCGCGGGACCGCGACGCAGACGACGACGGCCTCACGGACGGCGCCGAAGGCACGCTCGATACCGACGGCGACGGACTCGTCGACGCGCTCGACCCCGACAGCGACGACGATGGCCTGCTCGACGGCACGGAGGCGGGCCTCGTGCAGCCCGATCGCGACACGGTCGTCGCGCGCGGTCACTTCCGGGCCGACGCCGATCCGGTCAGCCGCACGAACCCGCGCCTCGCGGATACCGACGGCGACGGCGCGCTCGACGGCGCCGAGGACGCGGATCACGACGGGCGGGTCGGCCGCGGTGAGGGCAACCCCCTCATCGCCGGGGGGATGCCCCTCGACACGGACGGGGACGGGCGCTCCGATGCCGAAGAGCGCGCGTTCGGGACGGATCCGCACGACGCGGACAGCGATGACGATGGCGTCCTCGACGGTCAGGAGCCCAACGCCTTCCTGGACACCGACGGCGACGGGGCGATCAACGCGCTCGATCCCGACGCGGACGGGGACGGGCTCGCCGATGGCACCGAGCAGGGCCTCGCCGCCGCCGAACGTCACCGGGATACGGATCCTCGGGCCGGCGCTTTCCGCCCCGACGCCGACCGCGCCTCGACGACCCGGATTCTGTGGCCCGACGGCACCGACGATCTCGATCTCGACGGCGCGCCCGACGCACGCCCCGACCGCACCGATACCGACGGCGACGGCCTCACGGACGCCACGGAGCGCCTCTTCGGGCTCGACCCGGACGACGCCGACTCCGACGATGACGGGACGCCGGACGGCCACGAGGCCAACGCCACGTTCGATCTGGACCGCGACGGTCGGATCACCGCCCTCGACGAGGACGCCGACGGCGATGGGATCTTCGACGCCGTCGAGCGCGGGCTGACGACGCCGGGGCCGGACACCGATCTCGCTGCCGGGCATTTCGTCGCCGACGCCGATCCGGCGACGACGACCTCGGCGGTCGCGCGCGACAGCGATCGCGGCGGCGTCTCGGACGGCGCCGAGGACCTGAACCGGGACGGGGCGCGGCGGGGTCTCGAGACGAACCCGGCCGATCCGGCCGACGATGGCCTTGCGCCCGGCGACTCCGACCAGGACGGTCTGACGGATGCCGTCGAGGTCGTGGCGGGCCTTTTGCCCTTCGACGCCGATGCCGACGACGATGGCCTGCTCGACGGCGCCGAGCCGCGCTGGGGCGAGGACCTGGACGGCGACGGGCTGATCGGTGCCCTCGATGCCGATGCGGACGACGATGGTCTGCCCGATGGCCTCGAAGCGGGGGTCGCGCAGGCCGGGCCGGCCACCGACGTCGGTCGCGGTCGTTTCCGGCCCGATCTCGACCCGACGACGACCACGGATCCCCTCGTCGCCGATACGGACGACGGCGGCGCCGAGGACGGCGACGAGGACTGGAACCGCAATGGCCGGCTCGACGCCGATGAGGGTGACCCCAACGACCCGGTCGACGACGCGACGTTCATCGACTCGGACGACGACGGCGTGCGCGACGCGGAAGATGTCTGCCCCGCGGTCGCCGATGACCAGACCGACACCGACGACGACGGCGCGGGGGACGCCTGTGATCCGGACGACGACGACGACGGGGTGAACGATCCGGTCGACAACTGTCCCGTCCTCGCCAACCCCGATCAGGCGAACCTCGATCGCGACCGCGCGGGCGATGTCTGCGACCCCGACGACGACGGCGACGCCATCGACGATGCGGACGACAACTGCCCCCGGAACGCCAACCCCGAGCAGGCAGACGCCGACGACGACGGGACGGGCGACGCGTGCGACCCGGACTTCGTCCCGCCCGACGCCACCGCCCCGTTGCCCGATGCGGGTCCGCCCGATGTCGGGACGGACGCGGCCGTCGACGCCGAACGTCCGGACGCTTTCGTCGCACCGGATGCCGACCGCGACGCCGGTCCGCCGGTCGATCGCGACGGTCCGCCCGCGCCGGCCGACCCCGACGCGGACGCCGACGCAGACGTGGATCCGGATCCGGAAGATGCCTTCGAGGAGGGGGATGCCCGCTGTCCCTTCAATCGCTGCGACGCCGAGCCCGCCCCTTCGCGCGCGGTCGGGCAGTCGGCGTTCGGCTGTCACCTCGGCGCCGCGACGGTCGACCGCGGGTGGCCCGGTGCGACCGGCCTGCTGGCGCTCGCCCTCCTCGGTCTGTTCTCGGTCATTCGCGGCCGTCGTCGCCTGCGCGGGCGGGCAGATGGTCGGTCATCGTTCCGGCAGGGGGTCGCTCCGTGAGAATGGGCAGTGTCTCGATTCGATTCCGCCTCGGGTTCGCGTTCACCGGGTTCATCGCCGCCTGTGGTGGAGACGGGGGCGGGGGGTCGGGTGCCGTGGCGGATGCCGCGACGGGCGGGGACGCTGCCGCCGGCGGGTCCGGCGGGTCCGGCGGGTCCGGCGGACGCCAGGAAGATGCCGCTGCGGGTGGCGAACCGAAGCCCGCCGACGCGGGTCCCGGCGGTATCGCCGACCTCGGCGGGGGCGGTGGCGGGGGCGCGTGCGGGAGCGCGTGCGACGCCGGCCCGACGGACGGGGGGGCCGCCGGCGAGGGCGGCACGGGCGGTCGGGGCGGTGCGGACGGCGCCACCGGCGGTGGTGGGGGGACGCCTGCGCCGGATCTGGGGGTCCCGCCGACGCCGTGCGCCTCCGACGAGGCCTGTCCGCCCGGGCGGTACTGCGGGTCTGATGGCCTGTGTGAAGTTGGGTGTCGCTCGGCCGACGACGTCTGCCCGCCCGACGCGCTCGGTCGCACCCGGTCGTGCGATCCGGCGACGCACCTATGCCTGCCCAACGTCCCGTGCTGCGCGGGCGTCGGGGTCTGCGGTCTCGTGCGCGAAGATCTATGCGGCGGGGTCGCGCTCCAGGGCTCGGTGACGTGCGACGCGAACCCCTGCGGCATCGACTGTCTCTCCGATCTCGACTGCGGCGCGGGGCAGTTCTGCCACCCCGTCGACTTTCGCTGCACCCGCGGCTGTCGGCTCGGCGATCCGGCCGGATGCCCGTTCGATGAGACCTGCGTCCCCGAGACGCGGGCGTGCGGCGTCGTCGACTGCGAGGCGCACGACGACTGTCAGGACCCCGCGCAGTATTGTGATTTCATCGGTGCGCTCGCGACCCGTACCTGCCGGGAGGGCTGTCGGGACGACGCGAGCTGCGGCGGGGGTGGACGCTGCGCGGCCGACCACACCTGCGTCTTCCTCTGCGATCCGGAGAACGATCGTTGTCCCGGGGGCCAGGTGTGCGACGCCATCTCGGGTCGCTGCGTGCCGCTTTGCGAGTCCAACGACGACTGTCCGGCCGACCAGATCTGTGATGCGTTCTCGGCCCGGTGTCAGGATGGCTGCCGGGACGACGCGTTCGAGCCCGACGACCTGCTCGACGAGGCGCGGGCCCTCGACCTCGGGCCCCCGGACGCCGACGGGCGCCGGGTCGCTCAGGCGGTCGGCCGGATGTGCGACCTCAATCCGGACGTCTTCACCTTCGAGTTGCCGGCGGGCGCACGCTTCCGTGCTCGGCTCGACTTCGAGGTGTCGGAGGCGGGCGGCATGAGCGGCACGTACATCGCAATCACGACCGCCGACGGCACGTCGACGGGCGAGATCCCCTTCGACGCATCCCCGGCGGAGCTGACGTTCCCGGCCCTCGGCGTCGCCGTCGAGCCGGGTCCCGTTTACGTGACCGTCCTCGCCGAGAGTGCAACGGGCAGCGACTACACCTTGACGATTGAGCTCGCCCCGGATGCAGAGGCGTGTTTCGCCGATCCCGTGGACCCGGCCGACGACAGTCTGCGCACGGCGACGCGCCTCGCCCGGGAGACGGGCACCGTCGGTGGCACCCTGTGCGCTGGCGACGAGGACTGGTTCGTGCTCCGGCTCGGGCGCAACGACGGCCTCGCGCTGTCGGCGCTGGCGTTCAGCGGCAGCGCGCCCCTGCGCCTCGAGCTCTATCGGGCGTCTCGGGTCGACGGCCTCCCCGGAATCGCCCCGGACCATGCCTCCGGGCCCGGCATCGAGGGCTTCGACGGGACCGCCTACGAGGTCGTCGTCCCGACGGATACGGCCGGATTCTCCGATGAGGACTGGTACGTTCGTTTGCGCACCGACGTCGCCGGGCAGCAAGCGGAGTACCGGTTGCAGTACGATCACGACGTCAGCGGCGTGGTCTGCGACGACGACGGCCATACCGAACCCAACGACGAGCCCGGCACCGCCGTCGACCTGGACTTGCTGCCGGACATCAGCGCGGGCGGGCGGCTCGTCCCGGACGCCTTGCACGGCGTCCCCCTCGACCTCGCCCTCTGTCCCGGCGACGTCGACACCTTCTGCCTGATCGCCGATCGCGACGATGCCCTTTCGGCCACGCTCACCACCGCTTCCGGCGCGGGTCTGCGGTGGCTCGACGGCTTCGGCGACCCGTTGACCGCCCTCATCCCCGGGCAGCCTCCGGGGGCAGCCCCGGTGCCACAGCAACTCGGGCGGGTCGCCGGTGGGCGCTACTGCCTGCAGGTGGCCGGCGGTGGCGGTCCCTACACGCTCAGCGTGCGGCGCGACGTGCCAGCCATGTTCGCGTGTGCGGCCGACGTGGCCGAGACCGACCCGGCAACGGGACGCCGCAACGACACGGCCGCCACCGCGACGCTGGCGCCCCCCGAGGGCGCAGCACCGGAGCGATTCGCCATCGGCGACGGCTACTTCTGCGACGTGGGGGAAACCGCGGACGAGGACTGGTACGCCTACACGCCCGCCCCGGCCGGCGCACGGCTCTGCGTGACCGTGAGCGGGTTCGCCGATGCGGGGGGCGACGTCGACCTCGAGATCTACCTCCCGGGCGTCGACGAAGAGGCCCTGCCCTGCGAGGACGACGACGCCTGTTTCGAGGGCGAGCGCTGCGTCGAGGGCGCCTGTCTGCTGCCATACGCGACCGCCGCGACCCGCACCGCCAACGAGATGTGGTACCGCGGTCGCTTCCAGCCGGCGCCGGGGAGCGGAGCGGAATACTACCGGCTCGTTCGCGGCCTCCCGCCCGGCGAGGGGGTGCCGTACCGCATCGACGTCTCGAACGTGCCCGACGCGGAGAACTGCGGGCAGGACGGCCCCGAGCGCACCGGGCAGAACGACACCCCGGAGACCGGCACGGCCCTCGGTCCTCGGGAGATCGGCCTTTGCGACGCCTGGATCTGCCCGAATGAACGGGTGACGGGCGACTTCTACGACGTCACGGTGCCGGCGGGCGCAGACCGGACCGTCTTCGTCGACTTCGACGACGTGAACGAGGGGCGCATCTACCTGTACGGCACCGGGCCGCAGCCCGATCCCGCGGACGGGTTGTCCGGCTTCGTGCGCTCGGAGCTGGCGCTCGGGGGTCAGCAGTGCATCAACCTGCGTGGGGGTGCGCGCGACCAGGTCTTTTCGATTCAGGTCACCGCGGACCGCATGTTCGCGAGCCGCGTCGACTACGCCCTGCGGGTCGTGGAGACCGACCTCGACCGACGGCCGGCCGGCGACTGCGTCGAACTCGGCGGACCGAACCTGCCGACCTGCCCGCTGCGCAGCGAGTGGCCGAACTTCGAAGGCATCGGTCGCCTGCAGCCCGAAGGCTGTTACGCAACGCTGGACGCGCCGTGACGGAATCCGGCGCCCGGGGCCTCAGCTCAGAAGGTTGAGGGCCGCGCTGCCGCTGACGTTCGCCTGCGCGAGCACGGATACGCCCGCGTCGCGGAGGAAGGCGTTGCGTGCCAGGGCGGCCGTTTCGGCGGCGAAGTCCGCGTCGGTGATCCGCGAACGCGCGGCCGTCAGGTTCTCGCCGCGCATCGAGAGGTTGTTGACCGCCGACTCGAGGCGATTCGTCAGCGCGCCGTACCGGGCCCGATAGTCGGACAGGTGGCGAAGCGCGGAGTCCGCGATGTCGATTGCGCGGTTGGCACCGTCGCGTGTCGTGATGTCCACCGTGGAGAGGGCGTTCGTCCCGTCGATGCCGAGCATCAGGGTCCCCGCCGCCCCGCCGTTGAGCCCCGTCGCGTTGGCCCCATTGGCGTTGGCGAGCACGACCGTCACGGTTCGGTCGGATTCGAGCACGACGCTGCCCCCCGTGACGACCGTCCCGGCGACGAGGCCATTGAGGCCGACGTATCCGGCGGCGGCGTCCGAGCTCGTCACGACCTCGACGTTGCGGCCATCCTCTGCGGTCAGCACCAGGCGACGATTCTCGTTGATGCTCGCCACGACGCCCGTTTCGGCGGCCTCGGCGTTGATGGTGTCGACGAGGACACCGTTCGCGTCGCCGACCTCGATCGTGATGCCGGAGATCAGCTTGCCGTTGACCGTGATGTTGTCGGCGGCGTCGAGCGCGCCGGCGGTGACCGCCGCACTGCCGGTCACGGTCGTGCGCTGTGCCGTGGCCGTGACGCGCGAGTACAGGGTCAGGTCGTTGATGGCTTTCGACACCGAGATCGCCGAGCCCGCGGCGTTGGCCGTGGAGTCGAGATCGTCCGCGGCCACCGTGCCCCGCACGTCGTAGCCGTTGAGGCGAACGTCGCCGAAGGAGAGGCTCACGGAGGTATCGATGGTATCGCCATCGACGCGGGCGTGGCGCCCGAGGCTCGTCGCCCGCGCGTCGAGCGGCGAGAGCGCGAGGCTCTCGCGGGCGTTGGGTCCGAGGTGCAGGAACGTCACCCGGGAGTCGCCGCTGATGGGTCGGTTCCCGTTGTATTCGGTCTCCTGCGCGATACGGGAGATCTCGTCGACGAGGTCGTCGACTTCCTGCTGCAGGGCCGAGCGGTCGTCCTCGGAGTTCGTGTCGCTCGCCGCCTGGACCGCGAGCTCACGGATGCGCAGGACCGCCGTCCCGATGTCGTTGAGGGCGGCGTCGGCCGTCTGGGCGAGTGAGATGCCATCGTTCCCGTTGCGAACGGCCTGCCCGATGCCGCGAATCTGCGCGGTGAGCCGCGTGGAGATCGCGAGGCCGGCGGCGTCGTCCCGCGCGCTGTTGATGCGCGAGCCCGACGAGAGCCGCTCGATGGTCCGATCGAGTTCGGAGATCGAGCGGCTGACGTTGCGTTGGGCGACGAGAGACGCCCGGTTGGTATTGACGGTGAGGCCCATGATGCCTGACCTCCGGGGTCGCCGCGGGCGGCCGCGGCGCTTTGACGTCAGCGCAGCTGCGTCTGGAGACGATACGACCCGATGGCGATGCCGTTCTTTCCGGAGACCTCGAGCTCGTAGAGCACGTTGGCGACCGTCTGGAAGCTGGCAATCTGCGAGCAGAGCCCCGGGCCGTCGTCGTCCGCCGTGGGCGGGGTGATGGCCGTCCGGGTCCCGTTCGCTTCGATGCGGTAGAACGCGAACACCGTATCGCCGGGGCAGCCACCGCTGCCGTCGGAGGTGGTGATCGTGTACCGCGTCGCCTGGGCCGTCCGCAGCTCGAAGAGGTCGTTGCCCTCGGCGACGAAGGCGCCGCCGTAAATGGCCGCCGTCGTCATGTTCGTCGCCATCCGGAAGTCGAAGATGTACTCGGGCACCTGAGCGCCGAGCTTGCCACGGGCGACGAGCTCGTACCGACCGGGGTTGATGGCCCGGCTGATCAGCGAGCAGCGGTACCCGGCCCGGGCGTCGTCGTTCGAGGCGACGAGCGTCTTGGCCCCCGTCAGCGCATTGATGCTGTAGAGCAGCAGCTCGGTGTCGATCGCGGCGCACTCGGACGCGCCGTTGACGACGCCGGTCTTGGTCTCGACCTTCAGGTTCGACTTCGCATCCGCGGTGAAGCGGAAGACGTCGGAGACGTTCCGGGCGAGCGTCGAGGAGCGGGAGTACAGACCACCGATGATGGGGTAGAACTCGCGCTGGCAGGCCGCCGAGCAGCCGTCGCCGTCGACCGCGTTGCCGTCGTCGCAGGTCTCCGCCCCCTCGAGCACGCTGTTGCCACAGATCTGCTCGATGGTGCAGTCCGATGCGCACCCGTCGCCGTTGGCCTGGTTGCCGTCGTCGCACTGCTCGGCGCCCTCGACCACGTTGTTGCCGCAGGCGGGAATCTCGGCGCGGCAGTTTGCCGCGCAGCCGTCGCCACCCTGGACGTTGCCGTCGTCGCACTCTTCGCCCGGATCGACGTGACCGTTGCCGCAGAGGACCTCGGTCTGGCACGCCGCGCTGCACCCGTCGCCGTTGTTGCGGTTGCCGTCGTCGCACTGTTCGCCGGCGTCGATGCGGTTGTTGCCGCAGAGGTTCTCGAGACGGCAGGTCGCGTCGCAGCCGTCGCCGGGCACGGCGTTGCCGTCGTCGCACTGCTCGCCGAGGGTGACGACGGAGTCGCCGCACCGGGCGTAGCTGGCATGCGCCGCGTATCCGCGGATGGCGACGTTGTTGCGGCCGGTCACCAGGATCTCGTAGTCGCCGGCCGGAGCATAAGCGCCGGCGAGGTTCGGATAGTAGACGCGGGAGCAGGGTCCGGGGCCGTTGTTGTCGTCGGACTGGAGCACGCGCCCGTTCTGGTAGAGGGTCGCGACCGTGTCGCCGGGGCACCCGCCGAGGCCGTCGGAGGTCTCGAAGATGATGCGGGAGTCGGCGTCGAGATGGACGGTGAAGAGGTCACTGCCGGCCTTCTCGAAGCCGCCGCTGTAGCCGCCGCTCTGGCTGGCGTTGACGGTGAGCCGGTAGTCGAGCGTGTAGCGCAGGATGGCCCGATCCGCCGGCGCGATGACGTCGGCCTCGAAGGTGCCGACCGGGAGCTCGCGCGTCAGGAGCGAGCAGCCGTTGTTGCCGCCGTCGTCGTCGGTCGCGAGCTCGTTGCGCGCGCCACCGGCGCCAATCTGGAAGAGCCGGAGGACGGTGTTCCCCGGGCACCCGGCGCCGCCGTCGCTGGTCTGGAGGCGGACGACCGACTCGTCCTCGGTCTTGAAGCGGTAGGTGTCCTTCTGGCCGGCCGGGAGCGCGCCGACGGGTCGAATCGTCGCCTTGTCGAGGATTGTGGTCTCCGTGCTGCACAGCACGTCGCAGCCGTCGCCGTTGACGAGGTTGCCGTCGTCGCAGGTCTCGCCGACACCGATGATGCGGTTGCCACAGCCGGCGCGCAGGGTGCAGTTGGCCTCGCAGCCGTCACCGCCGACCTGGTTGCCGTCGTCGCAGGCCTCGCCGGCCTCCGTAATGCCGTTGCCACACGTGCCCTCGTTGCGGCAGAGGTCGGAGCAGCCGTCGCCGGCGACGCGATTGCCGTCGTCGCAGGTCTCGCGCAGGTCCACGCGGCGGTTGCCGCACTCGTACCGACAGGTGAGGTCGCAGCCGTCGTTCGCGACGCGGTTGCCGTCGTCGCACTCCTCGGCCCCCTCGACCTGAGCGTTGCCGCACGAGCCGACCGGCGCGACGATCTGGCTGAGCATCTTGTAGGCGTTGACCGCCCCGCGACCGGTGACGAGGAGTTCGTAGGTCGCCGGCGGCAGGTCGAGCGCGATGGACGAGCACGGGCCATCGTTGTCGTCGTTCGAGGCGACCTCGGGGCGAGTGCCGTCCGGGTTGCGGCGGCGCAGGCTCAGGATGGTATCGCCCGGGCAACCGCCGAGGCCGTCGCCCGTCTGGAAGCGGCCGTGCTTCATGGCCGAGATCGTGAAGTAGAACATGTCGCTGCCGTCCTCGCCGAAGCCACCCCCGTGGACGCCGCCGGCACCGAGGTTGACGTCGAGGCGGTAGTCCAGCGTGAACGCGGGGAGCGGCACGCCGTTGAGGGTGTCCACGCGCAACATGTAGTCGCCGGCGCCGATGCTCCGGGCGAGTCGCGAGCAGCGCTCGGGTCCGGAGTCGTCGTCGCGGCCGACCTGAATGACACTCGCACCACTCTTGCGGAACAGGGTGAGAGCCGTGTCGAAGTCACAGCCGCCCGCGCCGTCGCTCGTCTCGGTGTAGAGGACGGAGTTCGCCTCGGCCCGGAAGGTGTACCAGGCCGCGCCGCGCGCGACGATGGCACCCCGGAGGCGGGTCTGGGCGACGTCGATGTAGGTGGCCTCGATCTGGCACGTCGCGTTGCAGCCGTCGCCGTTGTTGACGTTGCCGTCGTCGCACTGCTCGCCCGCATTGACCTTGGTATTGCCACACGGCACTTCGCGCTGGCAGGTCGCGCTGCAACCGTCGCCGGGGCGGACGTTGCCGTCGTCGCACTGCTCGCCCGCGTCGACGACGCGGTTGCCGCACTGCGGCTCACGGACGCAGTCCGCGCTGCAGCCGTCCCCGTTGAGGCGGTTGCCGTCGTCACAGCCCTCGCCGACCTCGGCGCGGCCGTTGCCGCAGACCGCACCGAGCTCGGGCTTGCAGTTGAGGTCGCAGCCGTCGCCGTTGGCCCGGTTGCCGTCGTCGCAGAGCTCACCGGCGTCGACGGCGGCGTTGCCGCAGGCGTCCTCGAGCGTACACACCGCAGAGCAGCCGTCGGCGTTCAGGCGGTTGCGGTCGTCACAACCCTCGCCCGGGTCGACCGTGCCGTCGCCGCAGGCGCCGATGAAGGACGCCGTCAGGACGTAAGGATCGACGGAGACGCCGTTGATGCCGTCGACCTTGACCTCGTAGCGACCGGGGTCGAGCTCGAGCGAGAGCACCGGGCACGGGCCGGGGCCGCTGTCGTCGTCCGTCGCGACCACCGCGGGCAAGCCGCCGAGGCCGATCTTCGTGAGCACCATGCGGGCGTCACCCGGGCAGCCCCCGGCCCCGTCGGTGACCGCGAGGCCGACCGTGCGGCGGATGGGGAGCGTGAAGCCGAAGCGATCGAATTCGTTGGCGGCGAAGCCACCGGGGAAGTCGCCACCGGCGTCGATGGGCGTCGCCTCGATCTTGCAGAGCGCGCTGCAACCGTCTCCGTTGTCGAGGTTGCCGTCATCGCACTCTTCGCCGGCGCCCACCCGACGGTCGCTGCAACCGTCCGTCCGGGTGTGCGTGACGAGCAGGTTGTACATGTCGATGCCGGCGAGGGCGCCGGGCCGCTCGACCCGCACCTCGTAGAGACCGCGGACGATCTGGCGCTCGAGGCGGGAGCACTTGCGATTCGCGGCGATGTTGTCATTCATGCCCAGGGTCGCGCGGGAGTTGCCGTTGATCTTGAACAGCGTGACCTTGGTGTCGATGGTCGCCGGGCAGCCGCCGCGACCGTCGCTCGTCTCGAGGAAGAGCGTCTCGGTATCGCTGGCCACGGTGAAGAAGTACTGGTCGATGGTCTTGACCGGGAAGCCGCCGAGGTAATTGCCGTTGGCGTTCACGTCGACCGTCTCGTGGTGCGACAGCAGCGTGCGGCACTCGACCGCGCGCTCCGCGATGCCCTGCCAGAGGCGGGTGTAGGCGCCGCTGGCCCGAAGCTGGGCCATCGTCTGGGCGAACCCGTTGAGCTGTGCAAGGTAGCGCTGCTCCTTCGGCTCCGAGACGCACGTCTGACCGCTGCCGCAGATGCGCCCGATCGGATCCGCCGCGATACTGGCGGCCTCGGTCATCTGCTGAAGGGCGAGCTGCACGAGGTTGCGGTCCGGACCCGGGTCGTTCGCGGCCGCGCCGGCGTTGACGTAGATGGCGAGGTCCGACACCAGGGCGTCCATGCCGGCCGCGAGGTCGGACTTGATGCGACCCCACTCCTCGGCGCGGTTGATCGGGTTGACGATGCCCTTGAGGGCGACGCGCGGCGCGATGGCCTCGTTGATGTTGCAGACGTTGAGGAACTCGGGCTTGGTCGGCGCGCTCTTCACCATCTTGAGGGGCATGCTGTAGCGCCGCAGGTAGAAGTAGCCTTCGAGGACCTTGCTCCAGTTGTCGACGGCGACCATCACGTCGGCCTGGCTGCGGACCTTGGCCTCCCAGGCGGCCTGCTTGTACTGCTCGATGTTGCGGAGGAAGCCGAAGCCCGCCACGAGATCGAGGTCGCGCAGGTTGACGCCGGGGATCGCCTTGATCGTCGCCTCCATGCGGTTGAGTTCGCGGGACGCCTGCCGCGCGAACGCCCACAGTTCGGTGCCGAAGTCCACGCCGCGCAGCTGCGCCTGGACCATCTTGGTGGTCAGCGTATCGAGGGCCTGGAGCGTCACGCCGCGCTGCAGGTAACGCTCGCCCCAGAGGGCGCGGGTGATGAAGGTGTTGGCATCGAGCAGCGAGAGCTTCTGCTGCGCGGTGTAGGCCGGGTTCGCAATGATCGCCGCGGTCTTGGTGCGCAGGTGCTCGAGGAGGACGGTGAACGTCGACTCGCGCACGACGATGGGATACTTGCGGATGCCGCGGGTGTCGGTGTCATACACGCGCACCGCGAGGTTGAAGTTGCCGTACTCCCGGATCTGGTGGACGACCGTGGCCTTGTCGAGACCGCGGTACTCCGACTGATTGGGCGTGTTGGTGCCGATGATCGTCGTGTTGACGTTGTCGTCGCCCCAGTCCCACTCGTAGGCGGAAATCGGATCGTTCTCCAGGGCGGGAATCGCCTCGACGGACCACTGCTGCGGGATGACCTCGTAGATGACGGCGGGCGGCGTGAAGCGGGTCACGATCGGGGACACGTCGCGGACGTCGACGCGGACCGTCGAAGTCGAGGTGCTGTCCTGATCGTGGCAGGTGAGCCGCAGGAAGTAGTTGCCGGAGTCGACGTAGGTGTGGTTCGCGCGGACGCCTTCGCTGTCCGGCGTCGGGTCATCCCAGTCCCAGACGTAGCGGGTGATGGGCTCGTTCGCCGCGCCGGGGCGGCTGTTCGAGCCGTCCGCCGTGAACTGGTTCTTGGAGAAGATCACGTACGGACCACCGGCGTTGCAGGCCGGGCTGACGTCGTCGATCACGACGCGGAACGGCGCACTGTTGCTGGCGTTGACGCTGTCCGTCACGGTCAGGCGGCCGTCGAACGTGCCCTGCGCGGGCGTCGGGTAGAGGGCGCGCACGGTGTTGGCCTCGATGGTGCCGTCCCCCGTCCAGTCCCAGGCGTAGGACGCGATCTGGTCGAAGGCCTCCGGCGCGCGGGAGTCGCTGGCGTCCACGATGAGCTGGTCGCCCTGCTTGACGCGATACGTCGCCGCGCGGCCGGTGTCGGCTTGCGGGTGGCCCGACGGCACCGGGACGGCGACCGGCGGCGCATTGACCGTGAATCGGCGGCCGTAGGGCCGGACCTGGTTGAGGCAGTCGCTGACCGTCAGCGAGTAGACGTACGCGCCGGGGTTGTTGATCGGGGCGTTGGCGAGATAGGCCTGCGCCGCGGCGCCATCACGGGACAGCGTGCTCGTGACGGTGGGGTGGCACTGCGCCGCGCCCGGGACCGTCCAGCTGATCTGGGCGTTGTTGACCAGCGCGCCGTCGTCCGGTCCGGTGATCGTGACCGGCACCGCCTCGGCGACGAAGTACGAGCGCTCGACGACGGTGCTGTTGCCGCAGGCATCGCGCGCCGTGACGCGGAAGGTGCGGGCGCAGACGTCGGAGGTGGTCTCCGTCGAGACGTTCGGGACGGGATCCCAGAAATCCTGCGCATCCACCGTCGGGCGCGGCACGCCCGAGGGGGCGTAACACGCGTTCGCGGCGAGCTGCGCCCCGACCGTCAACGTCGGCGCCGTGCGGTCGAAGACGATGCGGTCGCCGGCGTCGACCTTCGACTCGCCGCCCGCGTTGTTGCGGAACTTGACGATGATGAGGTGGCGACCCTCGGGGATGTTGCGGGCGACGGGGTCGACGCGGATCGTACCCGGGATCATGGCGCCGTTGGCGGGCGGGTTGAAGTTGGACGAGCCGACGTCGATGCCGGCGATGTTGACCGTCGCCGTGACGGGGCGGCCGCCCGGATCACCGACCTCGAACCGCACGTCGAAGGCGCCCTGACCCATGCAGGCGGCGTCCGCGGCGAGGGGCGCGAGCATGCGCCCGGCGGGCGGCGCGGCGGGGCGAATCTGGACGTCCGCCTCGTCGATCTTCGAGCAGGTGTTCCGCATGTCGCAGACCTTCAAACGCACGGTCTGCGTCGTGTTGGGCTGCCACAGCGGCGAGACGAAGTTCGCGACCTGCGCGCCCATGGGCTCGGCCGGGGCGTCCTCGTTGCCGAAGCGGCCATCGCCATCGATGTCCCACTTGTACGCGGTGAGCGCGTCGCAGGGCTCGTCGGGATCGTAGGAGGCGCGGCCATCGAGGGTGATGGGCTGGAAGCCGCCCGCCACGGGGCCGGTCGTGTACGGACCACCGGCCGAGGCGATGGGTGCCAGGTTCTGCGGGTTGATGACCACGACGGCGCTGGCCGTGACGGTCCGACCCGAAGCGTCGCGGACGCGCAGGCGGGGCGTCATCGTCACGTTGCCCTGCGCGTCGGGCAGCGCGAAGGCGTTGCGGCTCGTGCGAACGCCGCTGGCGTCGTCGTACTGGCCGTCGTTGTCGAGATCCCAGAGGAATTCGACGAGGTCGAAGCCCTGACCGAGCGGGCCGTCCGTGAAGCTGGCGCTGCCGTCGAACGTGACCTGCGAGTTGCAGGCGACACGGGCCGGGGTCGCGGTGACGATGGCCGTGGGGCCGTTGACCACGCGGAAGGGCACGATTTGGTCGGCCGTGACGCCGAAGCGGTCCGTCACGCGCAGGCGGATGTCGTAGGTGCCCAGGTTCTGCATGCCCCAGGTGGTCAGCTGCGCGACGGAGATGGCCGGGACCGTGTTGTCCTGGCGGTCGAACTCGTAGCTGCCGTCGTTCTTGAGGTCCCACTGGTAGCGGACGATGCGGTCGCCGCAATCCTCGTTGGCGTCGACGCTGCCGGCCGCGCTGAGCTGCAGCGTCTCGCCGCGCACCTTGACGTACGGGCCGATCACGTTGCCGTTGGCGTCCCGGTTGCCGCCCGCGACGGGCGTCGGCGCCACGTTGCCGAGGTCCACGAGGAGCTGGGCCGACGCGGTGGCGGTGCGGCCGAGGCTGTCCGTGATCTGCAGGCGAAGCGTCTTGGCCTGGCCGTAGGTGAACTGGTCGTAGCGCGCCTGAACGACGGCGCCCTCGGCATCGTCGTACTGACCGTCGTTGTCGAGGTCCCAGAGGTAGGAGTCGATGCGGACGAGCGGGTGGGGGTGGAACGACGAACGTGCGTCGAGCGTGACGCGGTCGCCACAGGCGACGTTGTTCGCGTCCATCGTGAACCGCGCCTGCGGGTTCACCGGGTGAATGGTGACGGGCGCGGTGTCGAAGTTGGTCATGCCGGTCGTGTCCTCGACCTGGAGCTTGACCGTGTACTGACCGGGGTTGGTGATCCCGTAGGTCGCCATCTCCTGAATCGACAGCGGCACGACGGCCTCCACCGCGTCGGAGTTCTGGTCCTCCCGGGTGATGTCGGCGGCGAATTCGGCGCCGTCCTGGAAGTTGAGGTCCCAGCGGTAGAAGTTGACGAAGTCGCCGAAATCGGCGGCATCGGGGTCGAAGGAGCCGGCGCCGTTGAGGGTCAGCGTCTCACCGAGGAGCAGGTTGTAGCCCTGCTCGGGCACGTCCGACGGATCGGCATCCGCCGTCGGCGGCGTCGGAGGCATGTGCGTCGGCACGAGCAAGCGCCGGGTCGCGGTGCGGCCGGTGCTGTCCGTCACGCGGACACGCATGTAGATGTCCTCGACGTCTTCCTGGCGATCCGGGATCGGCGAGAGGAAGCGGGAGGCCTGCAGCGTCTCGCGACCGACGACCTCGAACTGACCGTCGTCGTTCACGTCCCAGTCGATGCGGGTGATGGTCACCCCGGCGATGGGGGATCGGCTCGAGCGACCGTCGAGGAAGGGCCGGACCTCGCCCGTGCGGACGTTGATCGGGGCCGGGTTCGGCGTCTGCTGGAAGTCGGCGACGGGCGTCGCGTCGTAGATGATGATGGTCGCCTCGGCGACGCTGCTCTGGCCGAAGGTGTCCGTGACCATGAGCCGGATGGGGTTGGCCGGCTGGTTGGTCTCGCGGCTGGCGGGCCAGCGCATACGGGCGTTGAGGAACTGCCAGGGCAGGTTGGGCGTGACGCCCGTGACGTCGCCAGCGTCGTTGTACTGGCCGTTCCCGTCGAGGTCCCACTTGTAGGTGACGATGCGGTCACCGCAGGTGTCGTTGGGGTCCGCGGAGCGCGAGGCATCGAGGCGGAGGTCTTCACCAGAGAGGACGGTGTAGACGGGCTGGCTGATGCGGGCGACCGGCGGCAGGTTGCCGAGGTTGACCTCGACGGTGCCGTTGGCCGTCGCCGTGCGGCCGCGGTCGTCCGTGACCCGGAGCGTGACCGGGTACGAGCCGAAGCCGGGGTAGGTGTACTCGAACACCGGCCCGAGTCCGTCGAAGCCAGCGCGGCCGTCGACGTCCCAGTCGTAGCGGACAATCTGACGGAGCGGATTGGACGACCCGCTGCGGGAGCCGTCGAAGAAGACGGTCTCGCCACACCGGGCCGGGGTCGGGTTGATGCGGAGCACCGCCTGGGGCAGGCTCGCCCAGATGGTCAGCGTCGTCTCGGCGATGACCTCGAGGCCGGCGGCGTCGCGGACCTTGAGCCGGATGCGATTGGGCACGCCGCGCGGGAGGGCGGAGATCGTCGCCCAGGGCACCAGGCCGTCGGCCCGGTTGATGCCGCCGTCGCCGAAGGTGTTGTCGTTGTTGAAGTCCCACGAGGCCGTGATGGTGTCGCCGCAGGCGGCGTTGGCGTCGAAGGCGTTGCCGAGCAGCGCGAGCGCCTCGTTCTCTTCGATGACGTAGGGGGGGCCGGCGACCGCGCCGGGGGGGGTGTTGGGGTTGGCGAGAACGCGCACGTCCACGAAGGACGTCTTCGTCTCGCCCGCATCGTCGATCACCCGCAGGGTCGCCCGGTAGTTGCCCGGGCTGTTGTAGGCGTACTCGAAGATCTGGCCGAGGACGCCGTCGGCGCCGGGCGTCTGGTAGTCGGCGGGCGCGTTCGTGTCCCACCAGAGACCATTGGAGGCGTTGACGTCCCACTGGTACCGAACGATGCGCGCGGCGAAGTTCGGGTGGAACGACTCGGAATGGTCGAAGATGACCTTGCCGTTGGTGCCGCCCGCGCAGCCGGCGAAGACCTCGGTCTGGTCGACCTTGGCGATGGGCACCGGCTTGGGGTGGAACAGCGTCGGGGTGAGCACCAGGTGGCCCATCACGGAGCCGAAATAGCCGGGGCCGTAGCCGCAGGTCACGCCCCAGATGTCGCAGTACGAGTCGACGATCTGGCCGAAGTTGCCGTACCCGGCCATCGGGTCGCCGGCGTTGGCGTCGCGCGTCATGGCGCGGACGTAGTAGATGGAGAACTCGCGGTTCCAGTCGTGACCGCCGATCGTCTGCGGGAGCGGCAGACCGGTGCGGTACCCCTTCTGGTGCGAGTAAATGCCGTAGGTGTTGCCGCAGGTGCCCTGGCTGTAGAGGCCGCTGGTGTCGCCGCAGAGGTAGTCGCCGTGGGACCACAGACCGTCGAGCCAGTGCGTGCCGTGGACGCGGCGCTTGTCCCACCAGTACGCCGAGAACTCGATGTATCGGTCGTACATCCGGCGAAGCTCACCCTTGGTCCACTTCGTGTAGGGCAAGTACGGGCGCGCCGGGTCGTTGGGGGCGAACGCGTGGACGCCCACCCAGCGGGCGCCGAGGATGGCGCCGCCCGTCAGCTTCATGTCGGGCTCGGAGTAGTTGTTGGCGTACGTCACGCCGCCGTTGGCGTCCCGCTGCGCGATCTTGAGCTGCTCTGCGACGCGGTACTTGTGGCGGTTGTTGACGATGATGCCGTAGTCGTGACCGGCCTCTTCGATGCCGTCCATGCCCACGAAGGCCCACTGCGTCGTCGACATGTCGGAGTACACCGCGTAGGCGCCGCAGGTCGTTCCGTGGCAGGGCTGCGTGAGCGTGAGGGCCGTCTCGTCCTTGTTGTCGAGGTTGACGGGCAGGTAGTACCAGGAGCCGTACGCCGCGCCCGCATCGAGCTGGATGTAGCCGAGGTAGTCGGTCATCTGCTGCGCGAGCCACTCGAAGCGGTTGCCGGCGAGCGGGCCGTTCTGGACGCGCGTCCCGGCCATGGAGGGCAGGCAGGTGGCGATCGCGCCGCCGTCGATGCCCATGTTGTAGGTCGTGCCGTAGCCGGTCGAGCGGCTGGTGTAGGCGCCCCGAGAGTCGGCCGTCCCGGGAATCCGGTTGCAGCGCTGCTCCTGATCGAGGACGTATCCCTGGTTCGTGGGGAAGTGCGGGTCGCCGCCGTAGCCACACGTCGTGTCCTCATCCACCGCGGCGATGCCCACGAGGTTGGCGCTCGCGGTGAGATCGTTCATCAGGCGGAGAGCCGTCTCGGCGTACGGGTCGACGGCCCAACGGCGGTTGTTCTCCTCGATGAAGCCGGCGGGCGGCGGATCGTTGGCGGGGTAGGTGTAGGTGCCGGGGGGGTAGGCCGGGAGGTGGCCGTTGATGTTGTAGAGCCAGAGGTAGAGGCCCGTACCGTTGCTGAATGGGCACTGCCCGGTGATGCTGTTGGTGTTGCGGCCACCGCGGTTGACCAGGGTGCGGTGGTTGAACCACATGCCCTCGTCGACGGCTTCGACCTGAAGGATCTCGAGTTGTTCGGCCGTCCACTGGCGGGGATCGTCGGAGACGTCCCAGTTGTAGACGAACATGCGGTAGGTACCGTACTTGTTCGTCCCGTTGCAGGTGTTGCGCACCCGCACCGAGATGTTCAGCGTGGTGTCCTGCGTCAGGGGCTGCCCCTGGAGGTCCGTGCTCGGCACGATGTAGGTGCGGCCAATCTCCCACAAGGTCGCATTGCCGTCGGCGCTGACGTCACGCGACCAATCGTCGTCGTAGTTGCCGTTGCGGTTGACGTCCCAAGAGATGCGGTACGTCCCGCAGGACGTGTCGCGCACGTACGCCTTCAACGTGGTGCGGGCGTTCTTGTGCACCGGGTGAGGGATGTCCGGATTCTTCTGGGAGTACGGGACGGGAACGACAACTTCGTTCTGCGCGGACGCCGGCGTGGCGAAAAGCACCGCCAGACCGACGACGAAGAGGGGATAAAGGCGCCCGAAGAAGTTTCGAACCATGGGACGTGCTCCTGCACAGGAAGGGCGGCCCGTTCATCGGACCGACTGACCTGCCCCGACCGTCCATGGCTCAGGCAAGAATCATGCGAGCGCACAAGACCCAGCTTGGATCTCAGCGTACACCCGCAGCGCGAAAGTAACAGAACGTACACGCGCACTGCAATTATATACGCCCCATAAGGTCGCACGGGATCGGCAAAACACCCCATCGGGCCTGAGTCCCGGGTGTTATGCGACATGGGGCGAGGTCGGCAAAGCTACGGAACCCGTCACCGCGGACCGCAGACTGCCCTACACTTCACGCAATCGCCCACGTTGTCAAACGGGGAATGTACGCATCGGGTGATGTGAGTTCACGGCCCACAACCGGACCGGACTCGCGGGCCGTCACTCCGGCGCCCAGCGGTTCTCGAGTCGGAAGTGCTGCGTGCGCCGCGCCTCGTGTCCCGCCGCGTCCCGCAAACGCACTTCGACCGCGTGGCGACCCGCTCCGAGCGGTTCCACCGGGCGCCAGGTCAACCGCCCGTAAGCGTGAAAGTACTCGGGGTGGATGGGTCGGCCGTCGAGGCGGACGCGCAACGTCCCGATGTCGACGCCGGCGCCCGGGTCGGAGACGGGGATCTCCAGGCGCGCGCCGGCCGGGTGGGCCGCACGGCGCAGGTCGCCGACGACGGGCGGCGTCTTGTCCCGCATGAGGCCGACGGGCCCCGGGTGGACGAGACTGCCCTCCAGCGCAGGGGGGGACCCGGTCCTGCGTCCGCCGACCCGCCAGAAGCGCTTGCCCTCCTGAAAGAAGAGGGCGAGACCATCGGTGTCAACCGATTCCGGCACTGTCAAGCGGACGCGGCCCCCGGGCCGGGCGCCACGTCGGGCGGAATACGACGAGGGGTCCGACCGGCTCGAGCGCCGGCGTCCCCGGGTTCGGCGCCGGACTCACGTCCACGAGATACGGCGCGAAGACGGCGGTCGCCCCCACGTCGAACGCCGCGCCCAGGGCCGGCACGCGAATCTCGGCCCCGGGTCGGATGCTGTAGGCTTCGAACGATCCCGTCCGCTCGGGGACGCCGTCGGCGGAAACGGCCAACGAGAGCCGCACGTCGCGATCGGGATCGAGGTCGATCGCCAGGGCCGGGCCGGTTTCGGTGGCGGTGAACCGGTGCGGCCGGGTCAGCGGACGACCGTCGAGCGTGGCGCCCCAGCGGAACCCGGGCCGGCAGGCCTCCGGGACGGGGATGACCAGCGTCGACTCGAACCAGCGCGTGCCCTGCAAGCGGGGTGCGTCGGCGGCGCGGGGCATGAGTGTGCCCGACTGAGTCGGACAGGGGTCGGCGGCTGGCACAACATGAACCACCTGTTCCCAGAGTCCGCGGTGACCGGCGGCGTCCCGGGCCTCGACCTCCAGGCGATGGGGACCGGGGGTGAGGTGGCCCAGATCGTTCACCGTCGGGCCCGGCCAGGCCACCATCGCGGGCGCGTCGACCGGGTCGCGGTACATGCGGTGGAAGCGGCCCGAGGCGTCGGCCCGCCGCTCGGCCAGGTAGTCGATCTCGGTGAGGTTCTTCTCGGCGTAGCTGGCCCGATCGTAACGAACGCGGTGGGCCACGACGCCGTCGATTCGCAGCTCGAGCGAGGCCGGTTCGAGGTCCCGCGCGCTGCCGTCGATGCGGTCGGCCCACTCGACCGCAAGGCCAACGCGACCGCTCAGGCTCACCGGCGGCTCCGGTCCGGCGCTCGCGACCGCGCGCTCCAGGGGAGCGAGCAGGCCCTCCACCCGGGCGCTCGCATCGCGCGGCTGAAAGAGGACCCGCGTCGGGCGAGGGGCCTGCGTGTCCGGGATCGTCAGGCCGTTCTGAAGCGGGTCGATGGGCAGGTTGTCCCGCCGCAGCTCGAAGTGCAGGTGCACGAGATCCGTACCGCTCGTACCGACGATGCCGAGCGTGTCGCCCCGCTTCACGGGCAGCGGCGGGTCGAGGTTCTTCTCGAAGCCATAGGCGCCGGCGGCCTTCTCGGCGACTCGTGCCACGGCCTCGAGGGCGGGTGAGAAGCGCTCCATGTGGCCGTAGACGGTGGTGAGTCCGTCCGCGTGCCGCACGTACACGCTGCGCCCGTAGCCGAAGTGCCCGCGCTTGATGCGGATGACCTCGCCGTCGAGCGCAGCCAGAACCCGCGCATCGAGACGATCATCGGTCGTGAGGTCGAGCCCGGCGTGGTGGTGGCCGATGCGATACGTGCCGACGACCGAGGTGACCTGCGGCCGGTGATCGATGGGGTACAGCAGCGTCGGCGCACCGAGCGCCGCGACGACGGCCCCGGCCGCGAGCGGGAGCATGGCGGTGCCGATCAGGCCGCCGGGGCCCCGCTCTGGGTGTTCTGGGCTTTCTGGACCTCGTCGTACTCGCGCTCGTAGAAGCGGAGGTTATCGAGGACGATGGAGAGGTTGTGCAGGTTCATCTCGTCCTCGCGGACGCGATCGAGATCGTCCATCTGGTGGGCGATCTCGTAGAGCTGATCGCAGAGTTTGCTCAGGCGGGCGAGCTCGCGCGTGCGGCGGTCCTGCCCGGCGAAGTGCTGGCGGTACTCCTCGAAGACCTGGTTGGCCGCCTGCCCGAGCGCCCCGACGAGATCCTTGAAGCTGCTCTCCTGGCGCGCCTTGCGAATCTCGCCGAGCTCGGACTCGAAGAACTGAATCTGGCGCGTGACCGTCTCGATGTTGCGACCGTTGTGCGTGTGGCCCGGCAGCTTCGCGCCGACCGACTGCATCAGATCGAGCACGCCCTGGAGGCTGCCGACCATGCGCTGGAGGAGGTCCGGGCGTCGGCTGTTGCGCGCCTTTCCGACGAAGTGGTCCTGGTAGAGCTGGAACTGGTCGTTGGCGACCTGCGCCAGAACGTCGGCGAGCTCTTCCGGGGTGGCGCGCGTGCGGGCTTCCTGGATGGCCGTCCGCTCCTCCTGGTACAGCCGGAGGCTGTTCTCGACGGTGGTGCGGGCTTCGGAGAGCTCGCCGTTCGAGAACTCCTGACCGAGCGTGGCGACGTCTTCGTTCAGCCGCTTGAGGTCCTCGATGAGCTCGTTGAGCAGGCCGAGGTCGCGCGTCGCGCGGGCACGACCGGCGAAGTGCCGGACGTAACGCCGCGTCGTGAACGTCGACCACGTCGCGAGGCGGTGGGCTTCGAGGGCGTCCGGGCCCGCCGCCTGGGCCTTGCGGATGGCGTCGCCCTCGGTGCCGTACAGGTTCAGGTTGTTCTGGGCGGTGCGCAGGACGTCGTCGCGCTCCGTGCCGGCCGGCAGAGCCTGGAGGGCCGCCACGACGGGCTGCAGGCCGTCGCGCAGGGAGTCCATCAGGGCGGCGTCCCGAGAGATGCGCGGCTGACCGGCGAAGAAGGCGTCGTACTGGGCGTTGAGATCGTTGACCTTCTTGCGGAGGTCGG
The DNA here is from genome assembly GCA_023150895.1 of Myxococcota bacterium. Lineage (GTDB taxonomy): Bacteria > Myxococcota_A > Bradymonadia > UBA7976 > UBA1532 > CAINDO01. The sequence continues at coordinate 34,606 of JAKLJY010000066.1, forward strand.
CGAGCGAGGGCTGATTGGCGGCCATGGCGGGTCTCTCGTTCGGTCGTGCTTCGGGGTTCGCGGGAAGAGCATTCGATGGGATCGCCCCCCCCCGCTGTCAAGGCCACGCGTCGAGTTTGCGAGGTCCGCCGGAGAGGCGACCATGCGCCGCAGGCGTCGCGGCACCGACGAAACCCCATCAGGCTCAGGGGACGGGCGCCGCGCTCAGCCGCAGATCGGAGTCGCAGGCGAAGTGGACGTTCTCGTCGTGCCGCTCCCCCGTGCCCACGACTCGACCGTCCGCCGACAACACTCCATGCAGTCGAGTGATGCGACGCGTGCCCTCGGGGGTGTCGTGAAACCAGCCGAGCTCGAACGGCCACGCACAACGCGTCGGCTCGAACGCCCCGAGCGCGACCCGAACGACGAGCGTCGCCTCGGCCGCCGGATCGACACCGAGCGTCGAGGCGTCCAGGTAGAGGTCCGGCCCGCCCGCCGCGCCCAGGGTGAATGCGGGCCGCTCCGGCAGCGGGCGACCGGCCACGGGCAGGCCGAGTTCGGCGGGCTCGGCCCCGGGCACCTCGCACCCGGTGCGGACGACGTCGAGCCGCAGGACCCAGTCGATCGCGGCAGCGCACGGATCGCCCGGGTCGACGCCCGGGCAGGCATCGGCGGCGCCGGTCGTCGCCGGCAGGCAGGCCTCCCCCGCCGACTCGATCGCCAGCACGTCGAGCTCGCCCACGTCCGCCTGCGTCCCGGCCGCGGGATCGGCGAGGCAGGCGGCCAGGGCGAGCGCCGCCGCCCCGGCGATGGCCCGCGACGCCGCGCGGCGCGCCTTGCGCGGCGGTGACCCCCTGCGCAGAATGCGCGCATGCCGAAGGACCTTCACGCCGAAATCATCGCCGACCTCGCCGCCACACTCAACGCCTGGCTGGCCGAGCGCGGCAATCACCCCCCCGTGGCCCTCGCCCCCCCGACCCGCGAAGGCGCGGGCGATCTGGCCCTCCCCTGCCACCCCTACGCGCGCACCCTGCGCCTGAGCCCGCAGGTCATCGCGACCCAGCTCGCCGAGGTGGCCCGTACACATCCGCTCGTCGCCGCGGCGGAGCCGGTCGCCGGCTTCTTGAATCTGCGCTTCGACGGTGCCGCCCTCGCCCGCCGGGCCCTCCCCTGGGCCCTGACCGACGACGCGGCGCTCGGTCGTTCCGACGCGCTCGACGGCCGCCGCATCCTGGTCGAGTACTGCTCACCGAACACCAACAAGCCGCTTCACCTGGGGCACACGCGCAACATCGTGCTCGGCTCCACCGTCGCCGCGCTCGCCCGGGCGGCCGGCGCCGAAGTCGTCCAGATCAACCTGATCAACGACCGCGGCGTCCACATCTGCAAGTCCATGCTGGCCTACCAGCGCTTCGGCGAGGGCGCGACGCCGGAGAGCGTCGGCCGCAAGAGCGACCACTACGTCGGCGACCTTTACGTCCGGTTCGAGAAGGCCTTCGCCGAGGAGTTCAAGACCCACGGTGAACCGCGCGGCATCGAGAAGGACACCTACTTCAACACCGAGAGCCCCCTCGGCGCCGAGGTCCGGCGGATGTTGCAGGCCTGGGAGGCCGGCGACGCCGAGGTCCGGGCCTTGTGGCGCACCATGAACGGCTGGTGTGAGAGCGGCTTCGAGGCTACCTACGGGCGGATGGGCGTGCGATTCGATCAGGTCGACCGCGAGTCACAGACGTACCTGCTCGGCAAGGACCTCATCGCGGCCGGCCTCGAACGCGAGGTCTTCGAGCGCGACCCCTCGGGGGCGGTCGTGTTCGACCTGTCGCGCATCGGCCTCGAGGGCAAGAAGGCCGTGCTCCGCTCCGACGGGACGAGCGTCTACACCACGCAGGACCTCGGGACGGCCGTGCAGCGCCTCGATCAGCATGGCTTCGACCGGATGATCTACGTGGTCGGCAACGAGCAGGACCACCACTTCCAGGTGCTGTTCGGCATCCTCGAGCACCTGCGGCCCGAGGTGAAGGGGCGGCTGTTCCACATGAGCTACGGCATGGTCGAGCTGCCCGACGGCAAGATGAAGAGCCGCGAGGGCAAGGTCGTCGACGCCGACAACCTGATGGACGATCTGCACGCCCTCGCCTACGCCGCCGCCCGGGAGCGCAACCCCGACATGGACGACGCCGAGGTGCATCGCCGCGCGGAGGCCATCGCCCTCGGTGGCCTGAAGTTCTTCCTGCTCAAGTTCGGGCCGGCGACGGGTTTCGTCTTCGACAAGGAGCGCTCCATCGCGCTCGAGGGCGAGACGGGCGCCTACTGCCAGTACGCCTATGCGCGCGCCGGCAGCATCCTGCGCAAGCTGGCCGCCGCCGGTGAACCGACCGCCTCGCCGGACTACGGCGCGCTGACGCTGCCGCAGGAGCAGGCGGTGATCCACGCCCTGATGGCGTTCCCCGGCGAGGTCCGGACGGCGGCCCTCGAGCTGAAGCCCAACCTGCTGACGAAGGCCGTCTTCGAGATCGCCCGGGCCTTCGCCGCCTTCTTCAACAGCGCCGAGGCGCGGGTCATCGGGGCCGAGCCGGCGATCGCGGCCGCGCGGGCCGATCTCGTGCGCGCCGCCCGGCGGTCGCTCGAGGCCGGTCTCCACCTCCTGGGCATGACCCCGCTCGAAGAGATGTGACCGCGGTTCAGACGCCGGGCTGCGTACCGCGCAGGCGCGCCGCGGCCTGCTCGACGTACTCGGTGAAGAGCTGCAGACACGCGTTCTCGTAGGCCCGCTGGGCCGTTACGGCGGCGTCCGCCGCGGCGTCCGCCATGAGTTCGGCGCGCCGCTCCTCGTCCTGCTCGCGCAGTCGAAGCTCATGGTGGGCGCTCTCGACCTCCAGCGCTTCGGCGTGCAACAGGGCCAGGTGCTCGACGGCCTCGCGCTCCAGCGCCCGGGCCTCCGCGAGCCGCCGATCCGCATCGTTGCGCGCGGCGAGGAGCCCCCGCACCGGCCGCCGGAGCGCGATGACTCGCTCGACGTCGTAGCCGTCGAAGCCGCGCGCCTCCCGCCCCACCAGCCCCGAGAGCATCGTCCGGTAGCGGTCGTCGAGCAGCGTGAGCTCGACCTGGGCCTCTTCGATCTGACGTTGCGCCGCCCGCAATTGCGCCTCACCGGACTCCAGCGCCCGCCCCAGATCCCGGCGCTGGCCGTCGAGGCGGCCCTGGGCCGCGATGCGCACCCGGGCCAGGCCATCGGCCCGCTCACGCCTCAGCTCCAGCGCGCCGTCGGCGGTCTCCACCGCGAGTCGGGCGTCCTCCGCCCACTCGAGCGCGTCGCGCAGGCCGGCCGGCAGGGGTCGGTCCCGCCAGATCATGCCGACGTAGCGTCCGAGGACCGTGTGCAGGTACCGCCAGTCGGAGGGCAGGCCCGTCCCGGGAATCGGAGGGACCGCCGCCTGCCGGAGCGACTCGTCGGCGTCCCCCGCGGCGGCGAGCGCGTCCGAGACGAGGGCGAGCGCGTCGATCACCGCCTGCGCGTCGGGCGGTCGGTCTTCGGGTCGCTTTTCGAGGCAGGCGGCGACGAGCCGGTAGAGGGGCTCGGGGAGCTCGCCATGGCGGGTCTCGAGGGGCGGCACGGCCTCACGCATGTGCTGCCGGACCACCTCCGTGGGATCGTCGTGCTCGAAGGGCGGCTGCCCGCACAGCAGGTGATACACCATCGCGCCGAGGGCGTAGAGGTCGGCCCGACCGTCCGGGCGATGCCCCTCGGCCATCTCGGGCGCGAGGTACAAGGGCGTGCCCATGATGAGCTGCCCCGTGTCCTCGTGGGCGCGTTCGGGATCGTCGACGGCCACCGACAGCACGCCGAGGTCGATGAGCTTGACGTGATCGGCCAAGTGGCCGGAGGCGCAGAGAAACACGTTCTCGGGCTTCACGTCCCGATGCACGACCCCGCGCCGGTGAAGCACCTGCAGACCTGCCGCCACTTGCCGCGCGATGTGGACGGCCCGCGCCGGCTCGAGGACCCCGCGTGCGTCGAGCTCGCTCTGGAGGTCCTGGCCGACGAGGCGCTCCATGGCCAGCCAGGCACGGCCGTCCGGGAGCAGACCGCCGTCGAGCGTCGCGACGATGTGGGCGTGGCGCAACCCGCGGCCGACGTTCCAGGCCGTCTGCATCCGGGCCGAAATGATGGCGGCCTCCGGCACGTCGCCGCGGCTGACCTTGATCGCGACGACCCGCCCGGTCGGGCCATGCTTGGCATCCCACACCTCGGCCGTCGCGCCTTCGCCGATGCGCGACAACAGGACGTAGCCGAGACGAAGGAGCTCCGCCGGAACGTTGAGGCGGGGGGGCCGTCGGGGAATCGGATCGGGCTGCACGGGGAAACCCATACCACGGTTCGCGGGGCGTCGGCCCCTGCTCTGCACTCGGGTATCGTCCGGCGTGCCTTCCCGACCGACCCCGGTTCCTCAGCGCGCGCGACGACGGCGACGCAGGCCCGCGAGGCCGAGCAGCAGCCAGACGCCCGCGCCGCCCGAGCCCGGGCGCTGGGCGCACGCGCAGCCACTGCCCGCACCGATGGAGTTCGTCGCGCCGCCGTCGCCCGGTCCGCCCTCTCCGGCGTCGGGCTCGGTCGGGCGCGTGCCCCCCGCACCGCCCTCGCCGACTTGTCCGCCGCTGCCGCCTACGGGTTCCCCACCGCCGCCGCCGCCGCCGCCGAGATCGGCCGTCGGCGTGCCGAGATCCGGGGTGGCCGGGCCGGCATCGGCCACCGGATTCGCCGCGTCGGGCGCCGGCAAAGCCGCATCGATGGGCAGCTCGTTGTTGTTGTCGCAGGCGTCGCCCGCGCCATCGCCGTCGATGTCCTCCTGGAGGCGGTTCACGACCCGCGGGCAGTTGTCGGTTTCGTCTTCGACGCCGTCGTCGTCCGAATCCGTGTCCCGGTAGTCGGGCAGGCCGTCGCGATCGGTGTCGGCGGGCGGTGTGCGAAGGTCCGCGTCACCGGCTTCGACGGCGTCGGTCGGACCGTCGTCGTCGCTGTCGAGGTCGAGCGCGTCGACGACGTCGTCTTCATCGGTGTCGCGTGCGTTCACGCCCGGCCCGAACTCCGTGAGGTCGTCGATGCCGTCGCCGTCCGAGTCGACCGCCGTCGGATCGAGATCGAACGTTCGTTCGGTGAGATCGGGCAGACCATCACCGTCGGTGTCGTCGTCGCAGGCGTCGCCGGTTCCGTCGCGGTCGCTGTCATCCTGCTCGCGATTCTCGCGCCGCGGGCAGTTGTCTCGGTCGTTCGGCACGTCGTCGCCGTCGAGGTCGGCGTCGCAGACGTCGCCCTGGCCGTCGCCGTCGAGGTCGTCCTGACCGCGGTTGGCGGTCTGCGGGCAGTTGTCCGTGTCGGCGCACCGACCGTCGGCGTCGCCGTCGTCGTCGCGGTCCGCGGGACAGACGTCGCAGGCGTCGCCCGCGCCGTCCCGGTCGGCGTCCGCCTGCCCGAGGTTGGTCACGCCCGGACAGTTGTCCACGTCTTCGCAGACACCGTCGTCATCGCCATCGTCGGTGCCGTCCGCGGGGCAGAGATCGCAGACGTCGCCCGTCCCGTCGCCATCCCGATCGGCCTGATCCCGGTTGGCGAGGACCGGGCAGTTGTCCAGATCGGCGCAGGCCCCGTCGAAGTCCGCGTCGTTGAGTGCATCGAGCGGACAGACATCGCACGCATCGCCGAGTTGATCCCCGTCGACGTCGCGCTGCTCCGGATTCGCCGCAGCGGGGCAGTTGTCCTCGTCCCCGCAGACGGTGTCGCCGTCCGCGTCGTTGTCGAAGTCGAGCATGCACACGTCGCAGACGTCGCCCCGGCGGTCGCCGTCGCTGTCTCGTTGCGAGGGGTTGTTCTCGGCGGGGCAGTTGTCGACGTCGGCGCAGAAGCCGTCCGAGTCGGCGTCGTCCGCGGCGTCGCGCGGGCAGAGGTCGCAGACGTCGCCCCGCTCGTCGCCGTCGGCGTTCGCCTGGTCGCCGTTGGCATTGTCAGGGCAGTTGTCGACATCGCCGCACGCGCCATCCTGATCGGCGTCGTCCCGCGGATCGAACGGGCAAACGTCGCAGGCGTCGCCGGGCCCGTCGACATCCGAGTCGTCCTGCTCGGGGTTGGCGTCCGCGGGGCAGTTGTCGACGTCGCCGCAGACGTCATCGCCATCGGCGTCGTTGTCGGGGTCCACCGGGCAGACGTCGCAGACGTCACCGATGAGGTCCCCGTCGCCGTCGGCCTGATCGCCGTTGGTGTCCTCGGGGCAGTTGTCCTCGTCCCCGCAGAACCCGTCCTCATCGGCATCGTTTTCGGGGTCGCGGGCGCACGCGTCGCAGACATCGCCGAGCGCGTCGCCGTCGAGGTTCTCCTGCTCGGGGTTGAAGTCCTGCCAGCAGTTGTCGGCCGACTCGCAGACGCCATCGCCGTCGAAGTCGTTCTCCGGATCGGCCGGGCAGAGGTCACAGAGATCACCGACGCCGTCGTCGTCCCCGTCGAGCTGATCGTCGTTGGGCTCGCGCGGACAGTTGTCGCCGATGTCGGGGACACCGTCGCCGTCGCTGTCGGACGCGATGACGACCGCCGCGGGCGAGAGCGTGCCCACCCCGTCGTCGGCGATGAGGACCGCCATGAAGTCCCCCTCCGCCACCTGCAGGACCGGAACGACGTCGTCCGCCGGCAGCGGCGTCTGCGAGAGGACCGCCCCGGAGAGGTCTCGTACGACGAGCAGCGCGCCGACGGAGCCCGCATTGCGGAAGAGCTGACCGTCGTAGGCGAGCACGGGGCCCTCGTAGGTCGACGGGACGTCGCCCGTCGGACCGTTCGGCAGCTCGGCGATCCCGGCACCGTCGAGCCGGATGCGCCCTTCACCGCCGGAGCCCGCAGAGAAGGCGGTGCCACCGACGCCGGTCTCGCCGCCCGCCGCGGTGAGGCGTCCCTGGACGACGAGATCGGGCGAGGCGAGGTGAATGGCGCCGCCGCTGCCGGCCCCCCCGGGCGCGGTCGTGGCGCACGATTCGTTCCCGGGGATGGAGCCTCCGTTGCCGCCCCGGACCCGGATCTCGCCGCCCGGACCGACGCGCAGCCGAGCGGCCTGGAGGAAGATCGCCCCGCCCCCGCCGCCGCCGCCCCCGCCCGCGTTGGCCGCGCAGGCGTCGCCGCCTGCCCCGCCGCTGCCGCCCCCGAGGGGGACCAGGAAGAGGTTGCCGTTCTCCAGGCCTGCGCCGCCGTAGCCCTGCAGCGGGCCAACGCCGATGCCGCCGTTTCCGTTTTCGCCGGGCGTACCGAAGCCGCCGCCGCCGGGCGCCTGCGACGCGCCGGAGGTCCCGCCGCCGCCGCCGCCCCGTCCGCCGGCCGCGCCCGTGGCCCCATCGCTCGCGAGACCGCCGCTGCCGAAGAACGTCCCCGTGCCGCC
>JAKLJY010000067.1 GCA_023150895.1 Myxococcota bacterium
CCGCAGGGTGATCCAGGCCCGACCGGGGCCACCGGCGCGACCGGGGCAACCGGCCCCCAGGGCCCCCAGGGCGACCCCGGCCCGGCCGGCGCCACCGGTGCGACAGGCGCGACCGGCCCCCAGGGCCCCCAGGGTGACCCGGGCCCGGCAGGTGCCACCGGTGCGACGGGCGCTACCGGCCCGCAAGGGCCCTCCGGCATCACGTACTCGGCCGATGCCTGGGATGCCGTCTGGGAGGCCGCGGACGGCGACACCGGGTGGACGCTCGGAGGCGGCTCGGTGGCATCTGTGAGCACGGTGACGACGACCGGAGGGCGCAGCGCATACACCATCACGACCACGGGATCCAACTCGGCCAACGGCTCATACTCGATGGCGTCGTCTCCGGACTCGTCCTTCGAGTTGCGAGCGCAGGTGTACCTGACGCACGAGGCCACTGCCGGCGACCCGCAGACGTGGATCGCGTTCGGGGCGTTTGGGCGCACCTGGCGAATCGTGCTCGGACCGGCCGGCGTGGGCGCGCATACGGGATCAGCCATTGCGGGGTATCCCCGCAGCGGCACGCCGGTCAGCCGGTGGGTGACAGTCACCATCCGAGTGCACTCGCCGGATGTCTCCACCACGGTCGACCAGGCGCTCACGACGATGGAGGTCTGGCTCGGCGAGGTGCCGGTGTACTCCGTGAGCGGTGTGTCGACGCTCTCGAGCGGCACCGCGAACGGCTCATTTACCGTCGGATGCACGACCGTCGCTGGTTCCGCGGCCGTGGCGTGGGTGGCCTGGCGCGATGCCCACAACGACGCCCCTCCGTCGTGGACGTACAAGGGTCTGGGCTACGCGCCCGACGTGGCGGCCCCGTGAAGCCCGGCAGCCGCACGCTGATTCTGGCCGCGTTGGCCGTCGTGGCCGGCACCGTGGTGGAGCTGGCCACCGGCGGGCTCTCCGACAACCTTTTGGCGCTGCTGCTCGGCGCGCCCATCGCCGTCGGCGGCCGACACCTCATCGCCGAGCTCGGGCCTTTCCTGGCCCGTAAAGGATCCTGAGATGGCCCTCGCGCTGGAAGACCTGGCGGACCTCGGAGACCTCTGGGGCAACCCGCGTTTCGTCCGCTTCGACGGACACGAGGTCGTGGTGCGCCTTCTCTCGTCGCGCAAAGAGCAGCGGTGGTCCCCCGAGAAGCTGCGCGAGTTCCTCAGCCGCCAGCCGCCCGGGTCGCCGGACCACGCGGAGTGGATGCTGCGGCCGGGGCAGCGCGCCATCGACGAGTGGACCACCCGGAAACAGCGCGAGGACCGCAGCGAGCGCATCGCGCGGCGCCGTGCGCGTCGCAAGAAGCCACCCGCCCCGACGTACATCCGTCGCCCGCCGCCCAAGAAGAAGGGGGGCATCCCTCTGTGGGCCTGGGGCGCCGGCGGCGGCGCGTTGCTGCTCATCATCGTGGTCGTGATGATGAACCGTCGCCGCCGGTGACGCGCTGGCGGCTGCCCGATGCGCCTGCTATCGTGCCGACAGGCCGCCAATCCGCAGGCCAGGAGAAGCGATGGCAACTGCCCGCCGGAAGGAAACGACCCTGGACGATCGAGTCGAGCGGCTCGAGCGTCGCGTTGCCGAACTCGAGGTGACCCTTCATGCCGACGCGGAAGATGCCGAAGACGAGCGCCTCATCAAAGAGGCCTGGCTCGAGCAAGGGGGCCGACCCCTCACCCCGTGGGCAAAGGTCAAGCGCCAGCTCGGCGTCAAGACCTCCTGAGCCGCCCCCGCCGAAGTACTCGATTCAGGTCACGGACCACGCGGCCCGCGACCTCGAGGGCATCGCGGAGCCGTACCGCAGTCGGATCGCGGCGGTCATCGAAGGGTTGGCCGTCACCCCTCGGCCCGTCGGCGTCAAGGCGCTGCAGGGTGCACTCGCGGGGCACTACCGATTGCGGGTGTCGGACTATCGTGTGCTCTACAAGGTGGAGAACGACGTCCTCATCATCGTCGTCGTGCGTGTCGCCCACCGACGCGAGGTCTACCGATAGAGCCGCAGCGCACGCGCCGCCTCGAGGAGCCGTTGAACACCGGGTTCCATCCGCGCCGGATGGTCGCCGGCGGACTCCCAACGGTAGACCGTGTGAGCTCACGCGACCGACACCCACAGCGCGACGTTCGAGGCGTGGGGATTCCGGACGACGAAGTACACGACCTCTTCCTTGTCGAGCTCGACGGCGTAGTGGTGGCGGGCCCGCGCAGCGTGACCTGAAACGACGTGGCATGGCGCGTCGGCCGAAAAGGCCTGGAAGTCGAAGGGCTCGAGCACGTAGGCGGCCACATCGCCGCTCGCGTGCGCCATGCAGTCGACCCTAAGCCGCCGGCGGCGGGACCGAATGCGGATCGACCAGGTGGACGACGGCGCCAACAGGACCACCTGCCTCATCGCTCAGACTCCAACAAGTAAACTGCGCGACCCTCCTACTTCCGCCGGGTCACGTGGGCATCGACGGCCGCGGTCTTGTCGGTCGAGTTCCGGACCACGGCCACCAGGGCGAAGTTCCGTTGCACCTTCACCTTGTGCTGATGCTCGAGGCGTTTTCGAAGTCGGACGAAGTACGGAAGTTCGTCGAGGTCGGCGTCCTCATCCCAGTCGTCGGCGTCGAAGAGGAAGGTGTCGATGGCGACGCTGCCGCGGGCGTTGAACTCGATCTCTCCCCAACGGCCGGAGCTGAACTCCCAGAAAACGATCTCGCCCGGCTCGAGCACGTGCAGGCTCATGACCTGGGCTCCTTGTCCTGAACCTTCTTCGCCACGGTCTCGGTCTCGGTCTCCGCCGATTCCGCCCGACGTCGCCTCGCCCCCGCCACCTCCTCGACCTCCTTGAGGAACGTCGTCACCGGCCGGTAGAGGAGAGGCACCAGGAGGATCGCCACCGCCGGCCAATGCGGCACGCTTTCCATCAGCACGGCATTCGGGTCTTTCGCCGAGAGAACCGACCACGCGATCCAGAGCGCGGCGCCACCAAGCGCAAGCACCAGCAGTGCGGTCATCACGTCGACCATCCAATCCAGGGCGTTCGGAAGTCGGACCAGCATCAACCACGCGAATCTCGCAGCCTCCTTCGACTTTTCTAGCACAAGCACTTCCTTTCCACGATGGCGCCGGGGCGGTTACCGCTCCCCGGCGGGTTTGGGGGCGAGCTCGAGGATGGCCTGAGCGATGCCGCGGGCATCCCCCGCGCGGGCGGCGTCGAGGAGGGCGCGCTCGGCGGGGCTGAGCGGGGGGGCGGGTGCCGGGTTGGGGATGGCCCGCGGGGCGCCCGTATCGGCCTCCGGTGGGCCCGGGAGGAGCGCCCGCGGGTCGACGCCGAGGGCGTGCGCGACGGCTTCGAGGTTGTCGGCGTTCCACCGCCTGGCGCCGACCTCGAGCTGGCGAAGTGTATTCACGCTGAAGTTGTCGCCGAGCTGCGCTGCGAGCTGTTCCGCGGTGAAACCTTGCGCTTGTCGAACGACTTTCACGCGCCGGCCGATCATGTCGTTCAGGCAGATTGCGTCATTTGCGCTTGGTCGATTCACGCTTTTTGTGCAAATTCTGTTTGCGCGCAATGAATGTCGTTTGTACATTCAGCGTCAGTTCAGTCGACATCGTTGCACACCGAGAGCAAGAGACGCGGTGGGCAACGGGCAAAAGTAGCGCAATTCGAACAACTAACGGGGCCTCAAATGATGCTCGCTGCATTAGTTCCGCACGGGGATCGGTCCGACTTCGCTCGACGAGTCGGCGTTTCGTTGTCCTTCCTGCACCAGATTTGCACGGGCAAACGCCGCCCGTCCGTCGACGTGGCACGGCGCATCAGCCACGCCACGGGGGGCGCGGTGACGGTGCGCGAGCTCCTCGTCGGCGACGAGCCCGCGCTGGCGTTCGAGCGGTGGTCTCCGAGCGATCCGGAGGTCACCGCCGATGACGTTCTCCGGAGCATGGGCATTCAACCGCCGGCGCCGCCGAGCCCCCCGAACGCGCCCCTGGCGCCCGCCCCCGGAGCCCGGCGATGAGCATCGAAACCCTGCGCCGACTCATCGACAAGTACGGCGCGCACTGCACGCTCGCCGAAGCGATCATCCGAGAGGGCCGCGCACGCATTCGCCAGCGACTCGGCCTCCCGCTCGACGCGACCGAGGCTGAGGTCAACGCCGCCACGCAGCAGATGGTCAAAGACATCGTCGAAGGGCGCCCATACGCCCGGAAAGGCAACCCGTCGTGAATCTCAGAGACACCGCCGTCGTCCGAATCGGATCCTACGCCGCGCACTACCATGGCCACGAAATTGCCGCGGCGTGCCTGCTCATCACCTGCGCCGCGGTCGGCGTGCGCGACCCGCGGCTGGGCGTCGTCGCCGTCGGCCTGGCGCTCTTCCTGCTCGGTCTGGTGGTCTATGACACTCGGCGCTGGTGGGTCGTAGTGGGGCGACACCGGCGGTCGACTGCGGACGTTCAAGCGTTCGAGCAGGAGCAGCGTGAGCGGTACGCGCGGCTCGCCGAGTGGGAGAGCACTCCGGAGGGCCGGGACCTGCAGGCGTGGCAACTGAGCCTGTCTCGACTGGTGACCGCAGTCGAGTACATGAAGGACTACATCGCACGGGGGGGCACGTTGGTCTTTCATGCCACCTGCATGCGACTCGTCGTCCGTTCCGACGACCGCCGTCGGTGGGTTTACATGAGCATCGGCGGAGGTCACACCCTCTTCAACGCGTACGACCACGATGATGATGAGATGGACTTCGGCGGCACGATCGACAGCGCGCAAGAGCTTCACGCCGCGATGGCCATGATCATCACGCACCTGAGCAAGCCAACCTCCACGGGCGAGCCCGACGACGCGGAGCCCGCGGCATGAACTTCCAGCCCCAGTTCGAGCAGCAACTCATCGCCAAGAGCGTCGTCGAACAGTTCGGGACGCGAGATTGCGCGCCGCTGGCCGCGGCGTATCTCATCGAGTGCATGCGCACGGAAGACATCACCCAGCTCGACGCCCGGGTCACCGTCGACGAGCGGGCGTACCGCCTGCGTGTACACATCACCGTAGAGCCTGCCTGACGACCGGAGTCAGTCATGTCCCGTGTGTTGAAGCTGATGCCTCGCGAGGTGTCATGGGTCCGTCTGCGCGTGCCGCATGTCATCATGCACCCGCAGCTCGACCCGCCCGTCGCGATGAACGAGGAACTCGGCGTCGAGGTGTTCGACGCCCGCGGCATCAACCCGGTCCCGAGCTACCTGCGCGTGCGGGTCGCGGACTTCCGGCATCACCCCTACGGCCTGCAACTCATTCTCGAGGAGGCAGACCGTCAGATGCCGCTTTTCGATGAGGCAACGCGATGAAGCAACTGATCTATCTGGTCAACAGCGAGAAGAAACAGCTCGCCCGCGGCGAGACCATCAACCTGCAGTGGCCGCGCGATGACCCCCGCGGCGTCCCCGCCGTCGGTGACATCGTCGAGAGCACCGAGAGCCCCCCGCGCCGCCTCGTCGTCGTCGAGCGGCACGCCGAGGGACTGGACACCCGTGTCCATCTCCGCGCACACACCGTGGCCCAGGGAGGAGCGTCCGGTGATTCGACCGGTGCAGCCGTGGCGTAAGATGGACGCCAAGTTCTTCGGCGACGTCGACCTCGCGCGCGCCGAGCGTCAACACACCCTCCCGGCGCGGAGTCTGCGGTTCGTCTTCTCGGGGCTGTGGGCGTTCAGCGACGACGCCGGGCGGTTCGAGTGGGATGCGATGGTCCTGCGGGCTGCCATCGCGCCCTTCGAGGCCGACATCGACGAGGCGATGATGTCCCGCATCCTCGGCGTGCTCGCCGAAGGGCGCTGGATTCGCCAGTACGTCGTCGAGGGACGCAGCTACGGCCTGGTCAAGAACTGGACGCAGTACCAGGTCAAGCACCCGGACCCGCGCCGGGTCATCTACCCGGCCCCGACCGACCAGCTCGCGCTCTCCCTCGCGCACGCACACGAGCGCGCGCACGATCGGGTGCGCGAACAGGTGCCTGATCGAGCGCGCGTGGGTGCGGTCAGAGATCAACAACAAGAAGAACAACAAGATCACCCGAGTGATCGTCGTCGTCCTGCGTCGCGCGCGCCCACGCGCGAGGGTCCGACGGACGACGACGACGGGCGGGTTCCGGTTCCGGGTTGGGTGGTCACGCTCTTCGGCGCCGCGTTCGGACGTGCGGCGACGGGCAGCGAGCTCATGCTCCTCGGGCAGCTCCTCGCGCAGCACGGCGAGCCGCGCATGCGCGCCGCGCTGGAACGGCTCGAGCGACAGGCCAGGAAGGGGAAGAAGATCCACGCCATCGCGTACCTGGTCAGCACCGTCGACGACCTGCACCGGGGGGACACGCTGCCCGACGGCCACGCCGTGCGCCCGGTCGGGGGCCTGTCGCAGCCGACGGACGAGATGCGCGCGGCCTGGGAGGCGGAGGCTGCGGCCGCACAGCGCGCGATGGAGCTGGCGCCGCCGTGTCCGCGGTGCGGCGGGACCGGCGCCGTCGACGGCGTCGAGTGCCAGGCCTGGGGGGCCGCCTACGCCGACGAGCCGGAGGACTGGCGCTGCCGGTCAGGGCGGCGTGTCGCCGCCGAGGACTACGAGCTGGAGATGCTGACCGAGACCCGCGGGCGCTGGCGCTGCCCGCCCCAAGACACGGAGGAGACCCATGGAGTCGCGTAAACGCCCCGAACGCACGTGCCCGGCGTGCGATAAGCTCGTCCCGGCGTGGGACACCCTGGTCGGCGGCCGGTGTTTCCGGTGCGTCGACCACGCCCGGACGGGAGACCGGGAGGATGAGCGGACGATCGTGCCGCCGGCGACGCCGGTGCCGCCCGTGGTGCCCGTGACGCCGCGCCCGGCGGCCGTGGAGTCGCCCCGCTGCTCGCGGTGCAACCGGTTGACCGGCGTCCAGAAGGCCGGCGCCGGGCGCGGGCTCTGCAAGAACTGCCTCGAGTCGGCGCGGAGTGCCCTGTCGCGCCAGCATCTCCCGCGGGACATCGCGAGCTGCGTCGAGTGGCTGCGCGGCGTGCCGTACCGCGGCGTCCTGCAGAAGGGCGAGCGTCCGGTCCGGGTGCGGGCGGCGGCGCCGGTGCCGACCCCCCCGGTCGTCGCCGACCAGGTGCCGGAGCTCGTGCCGCAGCTCGCGCCGGACGGCGTCCTCGGGTACGGCGTCGCCGCGTGGATGTTCACGGCCCGGCGCGAGGTCACGTTGCGGCGGTTGGCCGCGTTGTGCGCCCGCGAGTACCTCGACGCGGCGCGGGCGGGGGTCGCGGCATGATTCCCGGTTTCCTGAGACGGCAGATGGAGCGGGAGATTCGGACCTTCATCGCGGAGGATCTCAAGCTCGACGTGAGCCGAGAGAACGGGATCGTGACGGCCCGGTGGCGTGTCCGTGCGGGCAGCGAAGTCGTGACCCGAGCGGTGCGCGCTCAGTCCGCGGCCGAGCTCGAGCCGCTCATCGACCTCCTGGCGGCGCGGCTGAAGCGCTATCTGCTCTCGGAAACGATGCGGCCCATCGTGTGGAAATTCCTCAATGAATACGTCAAGTAAGCGCCGATGCCGCTGGCCGGGATGCGAAGAGGTCCTCGGCCGCCGCAACTCCACCGGCCTGTGCGGGCGGCACTACCTCGGGTTGCCGCTCGAGGCGAAGGCCGAGCTCTCGGCCAAGGCGGTGTCGCCCGTCGGCGAGGAGACCGAGGCCCCGCAGACGGTGCGGCCCGGCGCGACGCCGCCATGAGCGCCCGACTCCTGACCGCCGAGGACGTCGCCGAGCGGCTGCAGGTCTCGAAAGCGAAAGCGTACGAGTACATGCGCCAGATCGGGCTCATCCGCCTCGACGACGGACCACGAGCTTCCGTTCGCGTTCGCGAAGACGCGCTCAACGAGTGGATCCAGCAAAGGACGGTCCAATGCTCCGCATCTATCTCCAGAAAGACTCGAAATTCTGGTGGATCTCGTTCACCGCGCCCAATGGTCAGCGCATCCGTCGCAGCACGCGAGTCCGCGACAAGGGAGAGGCTGAGAGGATTGGTCGAGCGTGGGCGCTCGACGCAGAAAGAGCCCACGCCGACGCAGAAGCAGGCATCGAACGCCCCAGCGACATCTCCCTGATCGACCTCGCGGCTGCATACCTGCTCTCGGTCGAACCGGAGAAAGCGAAACGGTACGTCCAGACACTGGAAATCCTCATCGCGGCCCGGATTCTGCCGTACTTCGGCGAGGACACCCGGGCTCGTACCCTCACGCCCGCCAGTATCGAGGAGTTCCGGCGCGCCCTCCTTCGCGGGCGGCCCGTTTCCGACCAACATCGGGGGTGGCCGGCCGTCAGCGCGGCCACGGCCAACAGGTACATGGTCGCTCTGCGCCAGATGCTGGCGCATGGCGTACGTCTCGGCCACCTGCGGCACAACCCGGCCACGAGGCTCAAGAAGCTCAAGGAGCGTACCGAGCAGCGACACCGCGCGCTGTCTGACCAGGAGATTGAGGCGCTTCTCCGGGAGCTCGCGGAGTCCAGAACCGAGGGCCGCGCTCACCACACGCTGTGGGTTCGATTCCTGATAGAGACCGGCCTTCGGGCGTCCGAGGCGGCTTCATTGCGCTGGGAAGACGTGCGGTTGTTGCACGACCCGCCCCATGTGCACGTGCGGGCGGGCACCGCGAAGGATGCCGAGCGCCGAGACGTGCCGCTGACTCAGGCAGCCATTGACGCGATTCGCGCGCTCGCGGAGCGCAGGGGGGCACCCGTGGGGCTCGTGTTCGGCCCGTTCTGCCGGCGCGAAGCGCTGCTCGGAGCGTGGAAACGAACAGGTCTTCCCGGCCGATGTCCATCCGCGCACGACCTGCGCCACACGTTCGCCAGTCGGTGCGTCGCCGCCGGCCTTTCGCTCGCGGAACTCAAGGTCATCATGGGGCACGACTCCATCATGACCACCGAGCGCTACATACACACCTATGGGGACACGATGCACGCCGTGGCCCGGAAGCTCAACCTGCGTGCGTGACAGGAGTCGGCCGATGGCCATCAGAAACAAGTCCCGCGTGACCACCCCCGGCGAACTCGAGACGCCCCCGCCCAACGTCACCGGCGAAGACCCCGCGCTCGGTGCGCTGGTCGGGCGTTCGGCCCGGTACCTTCCGGCACCGACGGAGACGCACTTCACGTCCACGCCGCTCGCGGCGGTCGTCACCCGGGCCCACGAGGACGGGACCCTCGACCTCTCCGTGTTCGCGCCGCCGGACGGTCGCGCGTACGTGGAGTTCGTCCGGCGGGCCCCGCGCGAACGCGTCGAGCTGGTGTGAGTGGCAGGAATCCGGCATAGGACCGGGCAACCCGCACCGGAACTCCGCCGGACGAAGCGCCTCAAACCCGCGTCGCTCTAGGGTGCCGGAGGTCGGGCTCGAACCGACACGGGAGTTACCCCACCGGATTTTGAGTCCGGCGCGTCTACCAGTTTCACCACTCCGGCAGGAGTGCGCGGAAACTAGCGCAACCTCGACGCGGGATCAACGGGTGATCAAGGCGCGCGCTGCACGATGCTCGCCGGGCAGGCGCTCGGCTCGGCGGCGCGGTAGCTGGCCGCAAACAGGCTGACCTGGCCCTCCGGCGGGCAGACGAAGGCGACGGACGGGCAGAGGCCCCCGCAGCTGTCGTCGACGACGGCGAGGCGGTCGGGCTGCGTGCAGCTCGTGGCGCCCGGGCAGACGAGGAGCATGGGGTCGCCCTGGCAGGCCTCGCCGGCGCCGCAGCCGTTGGGGCCGACGGCGCACCCGGCGGTGTATTCGAGGCCAGGCTGGCACGGCACGGGGCCATCGGCGGCGAGCTGCCACCCGCACGGCCGGTCGACGCCGTCGCTGGCGCCGCCGTCGGGGCAGCGGCTGTCGACGGGCGGCTCGGGGCGCCGTTGCGTGAGGACGTCGCAGGTGGCGTCGAGATCGGGGTCCGGCGCGGCCGTCCAGATCGTGTACCGGCCGACGTCGGGGCAGCGGAAAGTCGTCGTGGGGCAGGTGCCACACTCGTTCTGGCCGGTCGCGAGGGCGAGCCGGGGCATGCACGACGCCGCCTCGCCCGCGCAGGCCCGCATGAACGGCTGCTCCGGGCAGACCGCGTCGGCGCAGTCGTTGCCTGCCTGCGCGCAGCCCGCGTCGACGAGCTCGCCCGGGGCGCACTCGCCCACCGCGCCGATGCGCCAGCCGCACATGCGATCCGGTCCGGCGTCGTCCGTGGGGCCGCAGGGGACGTCCATCTCGAAGCTCGGTACCGTGACCGTCATGCGCAGGTCGTTGTTGGCGTAGTCGAGCTCCGCGATGGCCCGCTCGGGGTTGATGCGCACCTCGAGCTCGTAGTCCCCGGGCGGGACGTCCGTGACGTCGATCCACTGGCAGTCGAGGCCCGAGCCGTAGCTGTCGTACCAGCCCCGACTGATGCCCTGGAACTGGCACCCGTAGCGCGGAAACTGCCGCACCGTGGGGTCCCAGTCGACGAAGATGGCGCTGTCGAGGAGGCAGAAAGCCTGCTTGTGGCCGGGCGCGATGGTGTTGCCGTCGGCGTCCTTCAGGGCGTAGCGGGCGTAGTCGTTGAAGTGGAAGTGCCCGTGACACGGGCTGAACTGGAAGAGTTCGGGCGTCTCGCGCGGATCGCCCATCTCGAAGTCGACGTTGCCGACGTTGGCCGTCGAGACGCCGAACCGCAGCAGGCGCCGCAGGCCGGGTCCGCCGACACAGCCCTCGAAAATGGCACAACTGTCGGGGGCGAATTCGCGCTCTTCGAAGTACATGTCGTCGCGCGTGCGCTCGGGGATGGCCATCAGATCGGGCAACGGCGCGTCGGGATCCGGGGGCGGCTCGACGACCGCGGCGTCCGGCGAGACCACGACGGCATCCGGGGCGACGGCCGCGTCCGGCGAGACCACGACGGCATCGGGGGCGACGGCGGCGTCGGGCGAAACCGCGACGGCATCCGGTGCGATGAGCGCATCGGCCGTTACGGCCGCATCGGACACGGGCGGCGGCGTCACGACGGCGTCTGCGGAGACCGCCGCATCGGGGACGGGCGGCGGCGCCACGACGGCGTCTGCGGCAACCGCCGCATCGGGGACCGACGGCGGCGTCACGACGGCGTCTGCGGCCACCGCGCCGTCGGGGCCGGACGGTGTTGGCGGGCGGGCGGCATCCGGTTGCGCCGCTCCGCCGCCACTGCCACCGCCGCCACCGCCGTGTGCGTCGGGCCCGGAGCCGGCCGCCGCGTCGGCCTTCGCAGGTGTGCCCCCTGTCGCACCGCCGTCCCCCGCTCCGCCGCCGCCGCACGCCGTCGCGAGCACGCAGACCAAGACCGCGGTCGCGGTTTCACCCCGTCCGAAGGTTCCGCGGCGATTGTGCCGAAGAACCGGAAATATCTCGTTTGGCATCCGGTTACCTTAACATCGAAGGCCCGCCCCGCGGGTGCAAACCACTGCCCCGCCCTGGAGTTCCCGTGTCCGCGGTCGTCCCCGAATTCGATGCCCTTCTCTGGACGCCGACCCGCGCCCTCGCCTTCCTGCGGGGCCTCTTCATGGTGGCTGCCTGCGACGGCGTCGCTCCGGAAGAGCGCCGGGCCCTCGTCGCCCTGTTGTCGGCGACCCGCGCGCCGGCCGACTTCGAGGCGCTCGCGACGATGCCCTTCGACTTCGCGGAGGCTCGCCGCGCCCTCGACTCGCACTGGATCAGACGCCTTCTGGTGCGGGCGAGCCGCCTCATGGCCGAGCTCGACGGCGGCATCACGGACGCTGAACGCGACGCCCTGCGCGCGATGGCCCTCGGGCTCGGCGTCGGCGAACGCCTGGCCCTCGCGCCGGCGGACCCGACCGCGCCGGCTGACCGGACCGCCGAGGCGTTCGTGGCCTGGCTGAACGGCCAACCGGTGGATTGGGTCTCCTGGGACGACGAGGATCAGCGCGCGACGTTCTGGCCGTTTCCGGGCGGCCGGGTTCCCCTGGTCCACGGGGCGAAGCTGATGGTGTCCCGGGGCCAGGCGCTCGTCGTGCAAGCCCCGAACGGGGCCATCGACGTGCTCGCCGACGGGGTGTACGACGCGACGCCCGAGACACTGCCGCAGGTGGCCGACGCGCTCGGCTGGACGGGCGGCGCCGTGACGCCCGCGATGACGTTCGTCAACCTGGGGGCAACGGACATGCTTCGCTGGGGCAGCGTCGAGCCGATCCACGTGCCGCTGCGCGCCGGCCTCGCCGCGGACGTTCCCCTCCGGGCCTTCGGTCGCTTCAGCATCCGGATCGCAGACGCCGGGCGCGTCTGGGGTCGCTTCTGCCGGAACGGCATCCCCACCACCGACGACTTCGAAACGCGGATCCGCCGGATGGCCGCCGGGCGCTTCGGCGAGGCCCTGCGCGGCCTGGCCGAGGGCGAGAACAAGGGGGCCGACGTGCTGCTGCGCGACTCGGGCCTCGTGATCGATCGGGCCCGGCCGGCCATCGAACGGGCGTTCCAGGAGGCCGGGCTCGCGGTCCGACGCTTCGAACTCGAGAGCCTGACGGGCCCGCTCGAGCTCGAGCTGCGGACCACCGGCGGGGGACGCCTGATGAACAGCGGCTCGTTCGCCAACCCGACGCACGGGAGCGCTGCGGCCGCGACGCCGGAGGCCGTGCTTTCGTGCCACCGGTGCCTGAACGCCGTGCCGCCCAATGCCCGCTTCTGCGCGCAGTGCGGCGCGCCGCAGCGCAAGGCCTGCGGCACCTGCGGAACGGACGTCGCGGTGCGGGCGCGTTTCTGTCCGCAGTGCGGCTCGGCGCAGACGACACCGCCCTGAGGGTGTCCCCGACGCCGGCCCGCGCGCCCGCGTTGCACGCGACCGCCCGATCATGCATATTGACGCACCGCGTCACAATGGCGCGTCTGCTCGCCTGGAGTTCCCATGTCCACGTCACGTTGGGCCCCGCAGACCCTCTGGGGTTGGGGCCGCTATCCCCGGGTCGAGTCGCAGGTGGCCCGCCCCGAGCGGCGCAAAGAGGTGGCCGCCGCCCTGGCCGATCGTCAGGGCGAGCCCGTGCTGGCCTTCGGTCTCGGCCGCTGTTACGGCGACGCCGCCCTGCTGCGCAATGGCCGCGTCGTTCTCACGCGCCGGCTCGACCGCATGCTCGACTTCGACCCCGAGTCGGGCTGGCTGCGCTGTGAGGCCGGGGTCTCCCTCGAGGAGATCCTGCACACGTTCGTGCCGCGCGGTTTTTTCCCGCCGGTGGTACCCGGCACGCAGTTCGTGACGGTCGGGGGCGCCATCGCCTGCGACATCCACGGCAAGAACCACCACGTCGACGGCAGCTTCTGCGACCACATCCGACGGGTCGAGTTGCTCGTCGCCGACGGCCGCGTGGTCACCTGCGGCCCGGACGAAGAGCCCGAGCTGTTCTGGGCGACCGTCGGCGGCATGGGCCTGACGGGTTTGATTCTTTCGTGCGAAGTGCAGCTCGCGCGCATCGACAACCCGTACATCGAGATGGAGTCCATCCGCGTCGAAAACCTCGATCAGTTCTTCGAGGTCAGCGCGGAGAGCGGCGCGTTCACGCACACCGTGAGCTGGATCGACTGCGTGACGACGGGCAAGGCCACCGGGCGCGGCATCTTCATGCGCGGTCGGCACGCGCCCGCCGGCGTCGAGGGCAAGCCGTCGCTTCTGCAGCGGGTCGGCGCGCGGGCCCCGGCGCTGCTCGATTTTCCCATCGACGCGCCGGACTGGTTGCTCAACCAGGCGTCCATCAAGGCCTTCAACGAGGTCTATTTCCGCCAGCACCCCAAGGGCAAGGTCGAGAGCGTCGTCCACTACGAACCGTTCTTCTTCCCGCTCGACAACGTGCGCAACTGGAACCGCATGTACGGCCCGCGGGGCTTCCTGCAGTACCAGTTCGTCGTGCCGCCGGACCCGGAGCACAAGGCCGTGCGGGCCGTGGTCGACGAGATCACGCACTCCGGCCTCGGCTCGTTCCTGGCGGTCATCAAGGAGTTCGGCGAGCGGCAGCACGGCGGCATCTCGTTCCCCTCCCCGGGGCCGATGATCGCCCTCGACTTCGGCCTCGCCGGGCAGCCCCTCTTCGACCTCCTGCTGCGCCTCGACCGCATCGTCCTGGACGCGGGCGGCAAGATCTACCTCGGCAAGGACTCGCGGCTGCCGCGGGAGACCTTCGAGGCCATGTATCCCGAGCTGCCACGCTGGAAGCAGGTGCGCGACGCCTGGGATCCCGGTCACGTCTTCCAGTCCGAGCTCGGGCGACGCCTCGGGCTCTCGGGGCCGTCGTCGCACACCGGCCCGCGCGGAGGTCAGCCATGAGCGTGCTCATCCTGGGGGCCACCTCGCGCATCGCGCAGAGTCTCGCCCACCGCTACGCCGAGAACGGGCAGTCGGTCTTCGTCGCCGCCCGGGACGCCGAAGAAGCCGCCGCCGTGGCCGCCGACGTGCGCGTCCGGACGCAGGGCGTCTGTGCCTCGGGCCGCTTCGACGCCACGGACTTCGACGGCCATGCCGCGTTTCTCGAGACCGTCATCGGCGCCGTCGGTCCCGTCGAGGTCGCCGTGCTCGCGTTTGGCGACATGGGCGACCAGAAGACGAGCGAGGCCGACTTCGAGGCGGCGCATCAGGTCATCGACGTGAACTACACCGCGGCGGTGTCCATCTGCGAGCGCCTGGCGGCGCACATGAGCGACCGGGCCGGTGGCTCCATCGTCGGCATCGCCTCGGTGGCCGGCGACCGCGGCCGGCAGAGCAACTACATCTACGGCAGCGCGAAGGGCGCGTTCGGGCTGTATCTGCAGGGGCTGCGCAACCGGCTCTTCAAGGCCGGCGTGCACGTCATGACGGTCAAGCTCGGTTTCGTCGACACCCGCATGACGTTCGGGCTCGAGACGGGCATCCCGGTGGCCTCCCCCGAGACGGTCAGCCGCGCCCTCTTCGAGGCGCAGCGCGCGCGCGAGGACGTCTTCTATTACCCGCGGTTCTGGCGCGGCATCATGGGCGTGATCAAGGCCATCCCCGAGGCCGCGTTCAAGCGCCTGACGCTCTGAGGTCGGCGGCGGGCGATTTCCGCCGACCCTTTCAACGGCAGGTCAGTACCTCGAAGGCCTTTTCGGAGGCCGCCGGCAAGCGCTCCGCGAGGTGCTTGACGAGGCCTCGATCGGCCTTGTCGAGGCCCTTGCCGCCGCCCTTCGCGAGATCGGGCATCGCCGAGAACCGGAAGAAGCTCTCGCCCGTCTTCGCGTCGCGGGCCTCGACTTCGAGGCCGAGGTAGCGCCAGTCGACGCCGGCCTCGTGACCCGTCCGCAGGGCGAGCGTGAGGGCGACGTCGGCCACCGGCGCCGGCACGGGACCCGGCGGGGTCGAGGGCGTCTCCGTCAGCGCGCAGCCCCGCGCGGCGAACCGCTGCGCGACCGCCTCGACCGCTGCGGCGCGCACGGCCGGAGGGACGTCGCCCGTGACCGAGAGGCGCAGGACGGCGCTGCGACGGGCCGCGCTCAGGCGGCGTTCGAGGGCGAGGGCGTCCGGCGACACGGCGGCCTCGAGCGCGCCCCCCCGGTCGTCGAGCCGGGCGAGGACGCGGCCCTTGTTCGTCAGGCGCTCGATGAAGTGCCCCGGCCCCCGATCGGTGCGCAGGAGGCGCGCGGCATCGGCTTTGCCGAGTGCGTCTTCGGCGACGGGCACGATGGCGGCGAGTTTCTCGCCCTCGGCGGCGATCTCCTCGCGATAGACCGCGGCGGCCTTTTCGCGCCGCAGAAAGGCCCGCACGACATAGCCGTCCGCCCGCTTCTCCTCGCCCGCGATCTCGATGAGTTCGGCGTGCTCGAAAGCGCTCTCCGTGCGAACCCGCTGCGAGACGTCCCGCGAGCCGCCTCGGAGGGAATCCTCCGTCTCGCGCGCGTCGAGGTGGCTGGCGATGCGCGCGTCGAGCTGTTCGGAGACCGCCCGCCGGGCGTCGAGGGACGCCTCGCGCAGCGTCGGCCCGAAGCCGTCGGCCCAAAGCGCGCCCCGCGGGGCGGAGGGCAGCGCGTCCGACGCCTCGCGTCCGCCGTGCCCGCTGCCATCGCCGGAAGACCGCGTCCCGCCGGCGCCGCCACCACAGGCCGCGAGGATCGGGACGAGGACCGCGAGGATGGCCCGCCGCCCGTGCCGTTTGCTCTTCCGCCGTTCGCCACGCATCTACCGTCTCCTGGCCGCCGTGCCCCGTGGACGCGCCGCCCGCGCCCGACATTCTGGGGATTTTCGCTCCGCTGCGGATTCTACGCCCGGTGGGCACCGTCCGGCGTAGAATCGGCGGCGCATCGGACGTGACCGCGCCGGGGCAGGTGGGTGAATTTGTCCGCGGTGGGCACCGTCCAGTGAGCGCAGACCCCAAACGTCAGACTGCGGAGACGACGATGCCGACGGTGAAGAACACCCGCCCGACGACCCGATGGCCCGGCCGATTCGGCCGCCTGTGTGCGCTCCTGGCGAGCGCCGCCCTTCTCGGTGCGTGCGGCTCGCCCCCGAAGCGGGTCGACACCGAGAGCATCCGCCGCAACGCCGACGACGCCGACCGCGATCTCGATCGCGAGTCCGAGAAGAACAAAGACGACTGACCGGCCCGACCTTCTGGGCCCTTTCTTTCCGGAGAACCCCCGATGAAGTCTCTTCTGTCCCCTCGCCTTCTGTGCCTCGCCCTCGCCCTCGCCGCCCCGGCCGCTTTGACGGCCTGCGGTGGCGCGCAGACCGAGGGTGAACACGACGACCGCCCCGCCTGGGTCGACCGCGGCGGTGCCGCGATGAAAGACAAAGCCGTCTACGGCGTGGGCGTAGCGAGCAAGATCAGCTCCGTCAGCCTGCGCCGCAGCACCGCGGACGCACAGGCCCGCGCCGAACTCGCCAAGATCTTCACGAGCCGCGTGCAGAATCTCGTCAAGAACTACGAAGCGAGCACCAACGACGGCGACAAGGAGGCCGCCGAGGCGCATCGGCAGGAGGCCACCAAGGTCTTCACCGAGATGGAGCTCGCGGGCGTCGAGATCGTCGACCGCTTCTTCGACACCGACCAGGACACGCAGTATGCGCTCGCCCGCCTCGATCCCGCGGCCTTCGCGGCGCAGCTCGATCAGATGGACAAATTGAGCGCGCGGGCGAAGGAGATCATCCGCTTCAACGCGAAAAAGGCGTTCGACGAGGTCGACGCCGAGTCCGCGAAGCGCGCCGCCGAAGGGCAGTAACGCTCCGGGCCGGGGCCGGCGCTTCAGGCCACCGCGGCGTCCGGGGTCGCCTCCGCCGGCGCGGCCACCGTCAACAGGCGCATCCCGATGCCGTTGACGAGCTCGACCAGTCCGTCCCGGCCCGGGCAGTCGGGCACTGCTTCACAGGCCGCCGCCAAGGTGCGCCGCAGACGCAACGTCGCGCCGTTCACCCCGAGATGCCGCGCGGCGTTGGGGCGGTCGTTGCGGGCGTCCTGCCGCACGGGCTTGCCGAGCCACTCGGCGTCTCCGCCCAGATCGGCGAGGTCGTCGGCAATCTGGTAGGCCTCGCCGAGCAGGCGACCCACGGGCCGCCACTGCCCCGGTGCGTCGCCCGCCGCCAGCGCCCCGAGCATCACCGCCGCCTCGAACATCGAGGCCGTCTTGGCGTCGTGATAGGCGACCAGATCGACCGAGGACTCGGTCTCCCACGCCTGCCCGGCGGCAATCCCCCGCGGCGAACCGGCGGCGTCGCCGACGATGGCCAACATGCGCCCCGCGAGCGCCTCGCGGCCGCTCTGCATCGTGAAGGGGATCAGGCTCTGGAACGCGCCGACGATGAGCGCATCGCCGACCAGGACCGCGGTACTCTCCCCGTAGGCCGTGTGCACGGTGGGCAGGCCCCGCCGGTAGGTCGCGTCGTCGAAACACGGCAAGTCGTCGTGCACGAGCGACGCGCAGTGCAGGAGCTCGAGCGCCGCCGCGCCGCTCTCCGCGAGGGCGAGGTGCGGGTGGCCCTCGTCGACGCCGAGCGCCCGCGCGACGGCGAGCACCAGCATCGGCCGCACGCGCCCGCCGCCGGGGAAAACCGCCGCCTCGATCGCGGCCGCGAAGTGGGGCGGACACGGCTTCTGCACGAGCCGCTTCAGGTGGTTCGTGAGGGTGAGTTCGATGCGCTCTCGGATTTTCATGCTCAGAGCCTCCCGGATTTGAACAAGCCTTGTCAAATGTTTCGCGGATCGAATTGCGACGTCTTCAATCTTTGTCTACTCTTTGAGGCATGGATGCAGCGAAACCCCGACCCGATTCGCGCCCGCCGACCGCCGGCTGCGCGCCCCTTCACGTCGCCGTGGTCGGGGGCGGTGCCGGGGGGCTGTCCGCTGCGGTCCACCTCGCGGCGCGGGGCGCCCGGGTCACCCTGCTCGAGCGCGCCGACACCCTCGGTGGCAAGGCCCGGGGCGAGCGCATCGCGGCCGTCGACCCCGCGCCCGGCACGACGGACGCCGGCCTCGGCATCGACGCCGGCCCGACGGTCATCACCCTGCCGCAGGTCTTCCGAGACCTTTATGGCGCGGCGGGCGAGCGGCTCGAAGATCACGTTTCGCTTCGCCCGGCCGAGGTGCTCGCCCGACACTTCTTTCCCGGCGGCGAGGTCCTCGACCTCTTCGCCGACGCCGACCGCTCGGCCGAGGCCATCGCCGCGGTCTTCGGGGCGGCCGAGGCCGACGGCTTCCGGCGCTTCGCGACCCACGCCCGGGCCATTCACCGCATCGTCGAGGGTCCGTTCATCCACGGACAGCGACCGACGATGCTCGGGACGCTGCGTACGTTCGGCCTCGGCGCCCTGCCCGATCTGATGCGGATCGACGGGATGCGCACCCTCTGGGCCGCCCTCGGAGACTTCTTTCGCACGCCACAGCTCCGGCAGCTCTTCGGGCGGTATGCCACCTATGTCGGCAGCTCGCCGCTCGAGGCACCGGGCACGCTCGCAGTGATCGCCGGCGTGGAGCTCGCCGGCGTCTATTGCGTCGACGGGGGGATTCGCCGGCTGATGGCCGAGATCGCGGCGCTGGCCACCCGGCTCGGCGTCGAGCTCGTCACCGGCGCCGAGGTCACGGAGATCCGCGTCGAGGCGGGCCGGGTGACGGGCCTGCTCCTCGCCGGGGGCACACACCTCGACTGCGACGCCGTGGTCATGGCGGCCGACGCCGCCGCCGTGGTCGAAGGGCGTTTCGGCGCCGCTGCGCGCGAGGCCGTGCGCCTCTCGGGGACGCGGTCGCTGTCGGCCGTGACCCTGACCGGGCTCGTGGCGACCGGGAACGAGACGCCGGCCCTGAGCCATCACAACGTCTTCTTCGGCACCGACGGTCCGGCGGAGTTCGAGGCCCTCTTCGGCGCACGCCGCGTCGGCCCGGATCCGACCCTGTACGTCTGCGCACAGGACCGCGCCCCGACGGTCGTCGCCCCGCCCGCCCGCACGCCCGAGCGGATGTTGGCCCTGATCAACGCCCCCGCCCTCACGGAGAGCCCACAGCCATGGCCGCCGCCCGACTCGACTTCGACTCCGACGCCCGCGCCGACGCCCGACGACCTTCATCGCACCCTGAGGGCGCTGCTCGCGCGCCGGGGTCTCCGGCCGCACTCGCCCCACACGGTCGCGCTGCGGACACCGGCGGATTGGGCGGCGGCGTACCCGGGCTCGGGCGGCGCGCTCTACGGACAGGCGAGCCACGGGTGGCGACAGGCCTTCCTGAGACCGGGGGCGAGGACGCGGGTGCCGGGCCTCTATCTGGCGGGGGGCACGGTGCACCCGGGGGCCGGGCTGCCGATGGCGACGGCGAGTGGGCAACGCGCCGCCGAAGCGCTCTTTGCGGACCGGCCTTCGACCTGACGCCCCCCCACGACGGGTACCTGTGGTGGTACGCCGACGTCGTCTCGGACGACGGCCGCTCGACGCTCACCGTGATCGCCTTCGTCGGCAGCGTCTTCTCGCCGGCGTACGCGGCGGCCCGCGCCCGCGCCCCCGCCCGCGGTCGGACCGATCCGCTGGCGTTCTGTGCCCTGAACGTGGCGTTCACGAGCCCCGAAGGCAGGGCGTGGGTGATGCACGAGGGGCTCGTCGCCGGCCGCCGCCGCGACGCGCTCACCCTCGGCGACTCGACCCTGCACGCGACCCCCGACGGCCTCACTGTGACGCTCGACGTGCCGCGCACCCGCTTCGGCGGTGGGGCCGGGGCGCGGCTGCGCGGCACGGTCCGCCTCGAGCCCGCATTCGTCGACGGCGACCCCGTGCTGCTCGCGCCCGGTCAACGGTGGTTCCCCATCGCCCCGCGCGCCCGGGCCGCCGTTCGACTCGACGCGCCCGGCGGCCGATTCGACGGTCACGGATACCACGATGCCAACGCCGGCGACGGCCCCCTCGAGGCGGCCTTCGACGCGTGGCAGTGGCTCCGCTGGCCGACGGCCGAGGGCGCGTGCGTGCGCTACCGGGGCGAGCTTCTGGGGGGCGGCACGTTCGAAACGGCCCTGCACTGGGACGCAGTCGGTCGCCGGTCGCCCCTGCCCGAGGCCCCCTGGCGGCCGGCTCGCCGGGCCTTCTGGCGCGTGCCCCGGGGCCTGCCGACGGACCTCGGCGTCCGACCCCGGGTGCAGACCCTCCTCGACGCGCCGTTCTACACGCGAAGTCTGGTGCTCGGCGCGGACGGCCGTCCGGCCGTTCACGAGTCGGTCGACCTCGCGCGCTTCCGGCGACCGTGGGTGCGTGGCCTGCTCGGCTGGCGGACGCGGGTGGAACCCGTCGCCGCGCCGCCGGCCCGCCTCGAGGTCACCCCGTGATCACCGTGGCCTTCTCCCTGTGGCTGGCCCTGCTGGCCGCACTGCCGCTCGTCGCGCTCGCGCGGGGCCGCCGCGCCCGCGACGCGGCCCCGCCGCCCGAGGGCCCGCTCCCGACGGGCGGCGTGCTCTTGCGGCCGTGCACCGGGACGCCGCCGTGGCTCTCCACCGCACTCGCGACCGTGCCCGTCGGCGCGCCCGGCCTTCGCCTGCGTTTCTCGGTCGACCGGGCGGACGACCCCGCGCTGCCGGTCGCCCGGGCCGTCGCCGAGCGCCTGTGCGCCGATGGGCACGATGCCTCGGTCGTCGTCCTCGGCGGCCCCGGGCTGAACCGCAAAGCGGCACAGCTCGTGGCCGGCGCCGGTGCGTTCGCCGATGCCCCCTTCATCGTCGTCGCCGATGCGGACGTCGACCTCGCGGCGGTCGATCTGCGCCCCCTCGCCGGCCCGTTGCTCGACGCATCCGCGGCGCCCGCGCCCGCCGCCGTCTGGCAGCCCGTCGTCGAAGGCCCCGGGGACACACCGGCCGATCGCGCCTCGGCGGCCCTGCTCGGTGCCTCGCTGCACGCGTTCCCGCTCATCGGGCGCCTGGACCCGACGGGGCTCGTCGGCAAGCTCTTCGCCTTCGACCCGCGACGCGTCTCGGCCTGCGGTGCGCTGACGGCCGGCGTCGACGTGCTCGGGGAGGACATGGCCCTGGCCGGCCGCCTCGCCGCCCACGGAGAACACACCGCCCTGGCCCCGGGCGCCGCGCGCTCCCTCGCCCGCGGGCGCAGCGCCGAGGCGATGCTCGAACGCTACACGCGTTGGCTGCTGGTCGTGCGCACGCAGCGCCCCGGCCGCCTGTGGAGCTACCCGGTTTTGTTTCTGGGGCCGTGGGGTCTGGCCTGCGGCGGCCTGGGGCTCGCCGTGGTCGACGCCGGTGCCGGTCTCGCGCTCGCGCTGGGGGCCCTGCTGGTTCGCCATGCGACGGCCGAGGTCGCACGTCGACTGGCCGGCGACCCGCGGGCCCGGCTGCCCCGCCCCCCCGTGCGCGACCTGATCGCCGCCGACGCCCTGCTCGCCTGCGCGTTCGTCTCGGCGCTGCGCGCCCGCAGCGTCACCTGGGCCGGCCGTCGGCTCTCGGTCGGTGCCCCGGCTGTCCCGGCCCGCCGGCCCTCCCACCCATCGGAGCACCGCCCCCATGCCGACGCCCGCTGATCTGCCCGTTCTCGCCAAGCTCTCGATCTGGCTGGCCGCCGGGGTACCGACCGCCGTGGCGATGGAGTACTGGTCGCGCCTGCTGCACGGGCAGGTCTGGCACCGATGGTTGTGGGTCATGCACGCCTCGCACCATCGCCCGCACGCGCCGGGACAACGGTACGAGGTCAACGATCTGCTGTCGTTCACCCACGCGCCCATCGCCATCGCGGCGATTCTGTACGGCTGCCTCGGGCCCGTCGGGCCGCTGCGCGAGGCGCTGTTCGGGTTCGGCCTGGGGATGACGCTCTTCGGGCTGTCCTACATCGTCGTCCACGACGGCCTCGTGCACGGCCGCCTGCCCGCGGCGTTTCTTCTGCGATTCCGCTTCTTCCGGCGGGTGCGGGCGGCGCACGAGGTCCACCACCGGCACGGCGGCGTGCCCTACGGCCTCTTCCGGGGTCCGGAGGAGCTCAAGGCCGCCCGGCGTCGGGGCGCCCCGAAGGGGTCGCGTTCGGCGAGCACCGAGGCCGACGCACATGGCCCCATCGGGTCAGGCGCCCCAGAGCCCATGTGAGGGCCGCGCCGAGCCGGTCGCGCTTGCCCTCGATGACGGCCGGCAGCGCATGGGTGCCCGCGTCGACCCAGGCCGCCACGTCGTCGTCGAGCGCGGCGAGCAGATCGGCGACCGCCTCGGCCTGCCTGCAGGCGAACCCGTCGGGGCCGGCGTCGGCCGGGACGTCGCGCGGCGCGCCGAAGCGCATGAAGACCGTCGCCCGGGGGTCCCGCCCGTAGACGTAGGCCACCGCCACGGGCACCCACCGCACCGGCTCGCCCCCCGTCGCGCGGGCGTGCGCTGAGGCGGTGGCCGCCATCACCGCGGCCCCGCGCCTGAACACCGGTGGGCGGGCTTGCGCCGGGGCCTCGCGACCCTGCGGGAACACCCAGACCACCCGCCCCGGGCCGCGCAGACGCTCGGCGCCGTAGGCCAGCACGCGCTCGCCGTCGCCCGGCACGTCGCGTTCGACGCCGAACCCGCCGACCCGCCCCAGAAACGGGTAACGGCGCAGGTTCGCGGCCTCCATCAGGGCGTATCCGTCGAGCCGCAGCGTGCCCGTCACCAGGGCGATGGCCAGCAGCGAGTCCCAGTACGCCGTGTGATTGCAGACGACCAGCAGCGGCCCCGTGCGCGCCGCGTCGGCGAAGGCTTCGAGACCGCCCACGCGCACGGATTCGAACTGCGCGGCGAGCCGCCCGCGGACCTGTCCGGCGAACCAGCGCTCGAACCAGGGGATCTTGCGGGCCTCGATCATGGCCCCGGGGCGAAGGCCGCGCGGGCCGCGGCGCCGAGGCCCCAACGCGCCGCACCGAGGGGCCCGAGCACGCGAAAGACCTCGTCGTAGACCTCGGGGCGCTCGCGCGACGTCGACCAGGCGAACTGCACGAAGCGGCGGTCGTCGAGGCGGTCGCGGATGAGGTCCCGGTAGGCCGCGTCGCCGAGGCCGTGCAGGCGGCGGAACGCGGCGTCGAGCAGCGCGTTGAGGGCCCCGGCCCGGGCGGGCACCGTCGAAGGGCGCGCCATGACGAGCGCGAGCGCCCCGGTGAGCCGGTGAATCGGGTCCTCCGGCAGGACCTCGCCGGGGCCGCGGTCGTCGGCGAGCGCCGCCGCGACGGCGTCGGCCACCGGGCCGAAGCTCCGCAGGGCCTTGCCGAAACCACAGAATGTCAGTGGAGAATGGCGCGCCGCCGCATCCCCGACGAGCACGATGCGGGGGTGATCCGTGCGGGGTCCGGGCACCTGACGGCTCCAGCCGGGGATGTGGCCGAACGTCGGGCGCACCATGCGGGCGGCACCGCGCTTGTAGGCGGGCAGGCGCTCGAAAAAGCGCGCGTAGAGCCGCGTGAGATCGCCCGGGCGGCGCGCACTCGCCGGCTCGTAGGCGAAGAGGTAGACCGTCGTTTCGCCGGGACGACCGGGGAAGGCCTCCCAGATGTGCTGCCGGCCGTCTTCCACCCCCTCGGTGGTCACCAGAATCTCGCCGACCGTCGGGTCGATGCGCTCCGGGTCGTCGACGCCCTCGTCGAGGCCCGTCATGACACCGCCCACCGTCGGGCACGTCAGGTCGCCCCGCGCCCAGGGGGACGCCGCCCCGCGCGCGTCGAGAAAGACCCGCGTCGTGCCTTCGAACGGGCGACCCGCGGGGTCGATTCCACGAAACCGCACACCGGAAACCCCGCCGCGTTCGCCCGTGACCGCGTGCCGGTCGAACAAGGCGACCCCGGCCGCCTCGGCGCGGGCGCGCACGGTGGCGAGCAATGCCCCCGCGTCGACGGCGTAATCCAGCGCCCCGGTCACCGGGTAGGTGCCCCCCCCGGACCACCGGCAGAAACCATGTCGGTAGCGGTTGAGGACCAGGGCCTCGACGGTCGTCCGGTCGAGCAGGCCCGTCTCCCACAAGGGCGCGAGCTCGTCGCCGGCGCAGTTCCACTCGCGGTGGACCGCCCCGATGCGTCCGGCGTCGAAGACCGCCACGCGGGCACCCCGGGCGGCGAGCAGCGGCGCCATCAGCAGAGAGAGGCCGCCGCCGGCGAGCACCACGTCCCACTCGGGGCGGTGCGCGGCCTCGGGGGCCGTCGGGCGTTCCGGGGCGGCCTGAGCGCGTCCGGCCTGCAGGGCGTCGAGGCGGTCGAGGCGGTCGAGCAGCTCGTCGCCGCCGCACGCGCGGACGACGTCACGGGCGTGCGCGCTCACGAGACGGGCCCGGCGGCCAGCACGGGCGACCGTGGGGGCCAGGACGAAACCGCGTCGAGCAGGAACCGGATCTCCTGCGCGGGGGGCGGCACGTCGCCGGCCTCGACCTCGTCCGGCGCGAGCCGCGCGCAGAGGAGCAGCCAGAGCTTTCGCAGCGCCGACGTGTGCGCCCGCCTGTCGACGCTGTTGCCCCCGCGACGCCGGATCACCCGCCCGATGTCCGCGTAGATGCTGCCCGCCGCCCGGATGGCCGGGCGGCAGTCCGCCGGCAGCCCCGGCACGCCGAGCTCGGCCAGGCGATAGTGTTCGTCCGCCGCGTCCAGAAGACGCAGCACCACGGCGCCGAGCGCCGGCTCGAACCGTGGCGCGTCGCGACGCAGGACGTCCGCGGGCTCGACGCCGGCCTCGCGCAACCAGGCCGCGGGCAAGTAGACGCGCCCCATGCGGGCGTCCTCGCCCACGTCCCGGGCGATGTTGGTAAGCTGCATGCCGAGCCCGAGATCACAGGCCCGCGCGAGCGTCTGCCGGTCCCGCGTGCCCATGATGAGCGTCATCATCACGCCCACGGCCGACGCCACCCGGGCCGCGTAGGCGCGGACGTCCGAGATCGTCTCGTAGGTGCGGCCGGCGGCGTCCCAGGCGAACCCGTCGACGAGGGCCTCGGGCAGTCCGCGCGGAATGCCGACGCCGTGTACGAGCCGGGTGAAGGCGCGCTCCACCGCGTCGTCGGCGGGACGCTCGGCATAGACGCGGTCGAGCATCGCCCCGACGGCCGCGACCCCGGCGGCCGGCTCGGGTGCCAGGTCCACCGCGTCGTCCGCCACGCGGCAGAACGCGTACAGCGAGACCACCGGCGCGTACAGACGCCCGGGCAAGAGCCGCGACGCCGCATGAAAGCTCTTCGAGCCGGCGGCGAGCAAGGCCTCGCAGGCGGCCACGTCGGCATCGAGCAGGGCGCGCGGCGCCATCGTCAGACCCGGACCCGCGCCACGCTCGGCTCGGGCACGATGCGATCGAGCACCTTCGCCGAACACAGCACGCCCGGCATCCCGGCGCCGGGGTGCGTCCCCGCGCCGACGAGGTACAGACCCGCGATGTCTTCGCTTTCGTTGTGCGGGCGGAAGTACGCGCTCTGCGTCAACACCGGCTCGATGCTGAAGGCCGCGCCCTTGAAGCTCAGGTACTCGTCCTGGAACATCTGCGGCGTCAGCACGCGCGAGGTGACCAGGTTCTCCTCGACCCCGGGCAGCATCGTGCGGTCGAGCTCGGCCGAGATCGCCCGCCGGTACTTCTCGGCGCGCTCCGTCCAGTCGATGCCCGCGTCGAGGTGCGGCACCGGCGACAGCACGTAGAAGCCGTCGCAGCCCTCGGGCGCGAGCGCCGGGTCCGTCGCCGTCGGCCGGTGCAGGTAGAGGCTGAAGTCGTCGGCGAGGACCTTCTTCTCGAAGATGTCCTCGAGGAGCTCCTTGTAGCGCGGTCCGAGCAGGATCGTGTGATGCGCGACGTCCGGGTACTGCTTGCGGGTGCCGAAGTACCAGACGAAGAGGCCCATCGAGTAGCGGGCCTTCTCGAGGCGGCGGTCCGTCCACGTCTTGCGGTGCTCGGGGGCGATCAGGTGCCGGTAAGTCCAGGCCGCGTCGGCGTTCGAGACCACCACCTCGGCCGGCAGGAACGCGCCGTCGGCCAGACGCACGCCCGTCGCACGGCCGTTCTCCACCTCGATGCGCTCGACCGACGTATTGAGGCGGACCTCTCCGCCCTGCCCTTCGATGAGCTTGCACAGACCCTGCACGAGCGCGCCGGTGCCGCCCATGGGGAAGTGCACGCCCCACTTGCGCTCGAGGAAGGCGATCAGCGTGTAGATCGACGTCGTCGAGAACGGGTTGCCGCCCACCAGCAGCGGGTGGAAGCTCAGCACCTGCCGCAGCCGCTCGTCGCGGATGTGCCGCGAGACGAGGCCGTAGACCGTCCGCCAGCTCTCCAGCATCGCCATGTCGGGGACGATCTTCAGCATGTCCCAGACCTTGCCGAAGGGCACGTCGGCGAGCTGCTGGAAGCCCACGTTGAAAATGCGCTCGCTCTTCGCCAGAAACGCCTCGTACCCGGCGACGTCGTCCGGATTGAGGCGGCCGATCTGCGCGCGCATCGCCTCCGCGTCGCCCGAGTAGTCGAAGACCTCACCGTCGTTGAACCGGATTCGGTAGAATGGCGCCACCGGCCGGAGGTCGATGTCATCGCTCAGCTTGCGACCACACAGCGCCCACAGCTCCTCGAAGAGGAACGGGGCGGTGACCACCGTCGGGCCCGCGTCGAAGACGAAGCCCTGATCGCGGAAGACCCGCGCCCGGCCGCCGGCCTGATCGAGGCGGTCGAGCACCGTGACGCGGTAGCCGCGCGCCCCGAGCCGCACCGCGGCCGCCAGACCGCCGAAACCGGCCCCGACGACGATGGCGCGGCCTGCGCCGCCCATCGCTCCCTGAGATGAATTTTTGTTCAATCTTTGCATGAAACAAACCTTACACAAATCGCCGACGCCACGCAAGGCGGTTTGTCTTTTTCTCCTCAGCGCGCCGCCCGGTTCGGCCTCGCCGGCGGCTTCGAGCGCGCCGGCCTCCATGCCGGCCTCCGTGCCGGCCTCCGCACCGGCCTCGGCACCGGCCTCGGCACCGGCCACCGTGCCGGCCTCTGCGCCCGCCCCGGAGCGCTGGGCCGGACGCCAGACGGTGCTCGGGATGCGATCGATCCCGCTGCTCGGCGACTACGAGACGCGCACGGACATCTGGTTGCTTGCCGAGATCGTGCGCACCGCCGACCGTTGGGAGGTCCGGCAGACGACCTGTGACGTCCGGGTCGCCGACGTGGCGGGTGTGTCGATCACGTTCCCGCGCGACGGCATTCCGCGCATGCCGGCCACGTTCTTCAAGGTGTTGAAAGACGCCGACGGGTTCTACTTCGCCCCGACCTGGTCCTCCGGTTGGGACGCCCGCGACCACGACCGCGACGGCTGGCCGGGACTGACGCTGTCCATCTCGGCCCCCCTGTGCAGCGGTCGGCTCGCGGTCATCAGCGATACGAAAACCACCGCGCAGGTGCGTCGCGCGAGCGCCGAGGCCCTCGAACTCGACCTCGCCGTCCGCGTCGGGCAGACCATTGCCGAATCCGAGGGCTGGTGCCTCGCCCTCGCCGACGAGCAGACGGACGACCGATTTCACGGCAAGGCGGTGTACCAACCCCTTTCGGCGGGCGCCGGTTGTGCCGACATTCTGCGCATGCCCCCTGCGCTCCCCCCCTCCGAGGACTGACGCGGCCACCGACGATGGCGGCGCTGTCCCCGCGGCCCGAACCCGTTTACGCCCGCCACGATTGGCGGTAGATCCGCGCCATGCCCGAGCTCCGCCGAGATCCGATCACGCACCGGTGGGCCATCATCGCCACCGAGCGGGCGATGCGCCCGAAGGACTTCAAGTTCGACCATGCCCGCCCGCCGAAGGGCCGGGCCTGCCCCTTCTGCCCGGGGCACGAGCAGCTCACCCCGCCGGCCATCACCACCGTGCCCGTCGGGCGCGGGCCCCACGGGGCGGACTGGCAGGTGCGGGTCGTGCCCAACAAGTTCCCGGCGCTGCGCATCGAGGGCGAGACCGAGAAGCGGCCCGAGGGCGTGTACGATCGCATGAACGGCATCGGCGCCCACGAAGTCATCATCGAAAGCCCCGATCACGACTTCAAACTCCACCAGCTCCCGCGGGACCACCTCGTCGCGGCCCTCGAGACCTACCGCGACCGCATGAAGGACCTCCAGGGCGACGCCCGGCTGAAGTTCAGCCTGCTGTTTCGCAACCACGGCGAAGCGGCCGGCGCCAGCATCGCGCACGGGCACGCCCAGCTCATCGCCTTGCCCGTCGTGCCCGCGCAGAGCCAGGAGCTCCTCGACGGCGCCAAGCGCTACTGGGACTTCCACGAGCGCAACGTCTTCGACGACATCATCCGGCAGGAGGTCGAGGACGGTCGGCGGTTGATCTACGACAACGGCGACTTCGTCCTCGTCGCGCCGTACGCCAGCCGTTTCCCCTTCGAGGTGTGGATCGTCCCGCGCGCCCACGGGACCCGTTTCGAGACGACGAGCCGGCGCACGCTGGACAAACTCGCCGAGGTCCTGACGCTCGGGCTCGACCGCCTCGATCGCGGTCTGGGCGATCCCCCGTACAACTTCATCATCCAGAGTGCCCCCTACGGCCTCGACGACGTGCCCTGGTACCGCTGGCACGTCGTCATCATGCCCACGCTGACGCGGGTGGCCGGGTTCGAGTGGGGCACGGGTTTCTACATCAACCCCACGGCGCCGGAAGAAGCCGCGGAGTTCTTGCGCAGCGTGCGCGGCTGAGCCGCCTGGAAGTACCGATGCGAGTCCTGCACGTCACCGGAGAGGTGGCGCCCTACAGCAAAACCGGTGGTCTCGGGGATGTCCTCGGCGCCCTGCCCGCGGCTCAGCGGGCCCTGGGGCTCCACGTCGAGGTCCTGACGCCGCTCTACGGCTTCGTCCGCCGGCAGGGCCTCATCGCCGGCGAGACATACGACTTCCACCTCGGCAGTCACGCGCTGCAGGCGCGCCTGTGGCGCACGCCCGACGCGCACGTCACCTTCGTGGACATCCCCGGGCTCCTCGACCGCTCCGTCCCCTATGGCGAGTTCGCGGACAACCCCCTGCGCTTCGGGGCGTTCTGCAAAGTCGCGAGCATCGTGGCGCGGCGCGACTTCGACGTCGTGAACCTCCACGACTGGCAGGCGGCCGCGACGGCCATCTACCTCGATCGATCGCGACCGGTGGTTCAGACGATCCACAACCTGGCCTACCAGGGCCTCTGCGGCTTCCACTGGGCCGACGCGCTGGACATCCCGCACGTGCTGCGGGGCTACGACGGGATGGAGTTTCACGGGCATCTCAGCCTCTTCAAGGCCGGCCTGGTGCTCGCGGACCGCATCACGACGGTCAGCCCCCGGTACGCGCAGGAGATTCTGACCGAGCCGGGCGGTCAACAGCTCTCCGGCCTGTTGTCGCATCGCGCGCACGACCTGCGCGGCATCCTCAACGGCATCGACGCCGGGGCCTGGGATCCGATGCACGACACCCACCTCCGGCACCGCTTCGACGCCGATCATCTCGACGCTCGCCTCGCCAACCGCGACGCGCTGCTCGCCGAGGCGGGCCTGCCCCCGACGGGTGGACCGGTCTTCGGTGTCGTGTCGCGGGCCACCTGGCAAAAGGGTCTCGACCTCGTCGCGGACGTGCTGCCTTCGTCCCACCTCTGGCACAGCCGTTTCGTCCTGCTCGCCGACGGGGACCACGACCTCATCGCGCGGTTCCGGGGGCTCGCGCACGGGTTCCCCGACCGGGTGTCGATCCGCATGGGCTTCGACGAGGGCTTTGCCCGCCGCATCTACGGCGGGGCGGATTTCATCCTCGTCCCGAGCCGCTTCGAGCCCTGCGGCCTCACACAGATGTTCGGCATGCGATACGGCGCCATTCCCATCGTGCGCGCGACGGGGGGCCTCGCCGACACCGTGCGCGACGGCGAGACGGGCCTGTCCTTCTTCGACCCCCACCCAGGGGCGCTGCACCACGCCCTCGAGCGCGCCGTCGCCCTGCACGACGCCCCCGAGACCGAGCGGGTGGTTCGACGCGCCGGGATGGCACAGGACTGGTCCTGGGCCGGCCCCGCGCGCGAATACGCCCGTCTGTACGCCGAGATGATCGGCACCGCACCGCCCGTCTGAGTTCTCATCGCCACGCCACGCCACCCGGATTCGGAAGCGCCCATGTCCGATGCTTCGTCCCGCCAGCACATGCTGGACCGTCTCGAAGACCTCAACCGCCGCGCCCTGGAAGGGGGCGGCACCGACCGCATCGCCAAACACAAGGCGCGCGGCCGCCTGACCGCTCGCGAGCGCATCGACGCGCTGCTCGATCCGGGGACGTTCGAAGAACTCGACCGCCTCAAGACCCACCGCTGCACCGACTTCGGGATGGAGCAGCAGAAGATTCCCGGCGACGGCGTCGTCACCGGCCACGGCAAGATCCACGGCCGGCAGGTCTTCGTCTTCGCACAGGACTTCACGGTCTTCGGCGGCTCACTCTCCGGGGCCTTCGCCGAAAAGATCTGCAAGATCATGGATCTGGCGATGAAGGTCGGCGCGCCGGTCATCGGCCTGAACGACAGCGGCGGCGCCCGCATTCAGGAGGGCGTCGTCTCGCTCGCCGGGTACGCGGACATCTTCCTGCGCAACACGCTCGCCAGCGGCGTCGTCCCGCAGATCAGCGCCATCCTCGGCCCCTGCGCGGGTGGCGCCGTGTACTCGCCGGCCATCACCGACTTCACGGTCATGGTCGAGAAGTCGAGCTACATGTTCATCACCGGGCCGGACGTCATCAAAGCCGTCACGCACGAGTCGGTGACGCAGGAAGAGCTCGGCGGGGCCATGGCCCACGCCAGCAAGAGCGGCGTCAATCACTTCATCGTGCCCGACGAGCCCGCCTGCCTGGAGCTCTTGCGCGAACTGCTGACGTATCTTCCGCAGAACCGCTCCGAGGACCCGCCGTTCGTCCCGACGGACGATCCCCCGAACCGGGCCGACGCGGAGCTCGACACCCTCGTGCCGGACAATCCGAACCGGCCCTACGACATGAAGGACGTCATCCGCAGGCTCGTCGACGACGGCGTCTTCCTCGAGGTCCAGCCCCACTACGCGATGAACATGGTCATCGGCTTCGCGCGACTCGGGGGTCGCAGCGTCGGCATCGTGGCCAATCAGCCCGCCGTGCTCGCCGGTTGCCTCGACATCGGGGCGAGCCGCAAAGCCGCGCGGTTCGTGCGCTTCTGCGATTGCTTCAACATTCCGCTCGTCACGCTCGTCGACGTCCCCGGTTTCCTCCCCGGCACCGAGCAGGAGTGGAACGGCATCATCCTGCACGGCGCGAAGCTGCTGTACGCCTTCGCCGAGGCGACGGTACCCAAGCTCACGGTCATCACGCGCAAGGCCTACGGCGGCGCCTACGACGTGATGGCGTCGAAGCACATCCGGGCCGACCTGAACTTCGCGTGGCCGACGGCCGAGATCGCGGTCATGGGCTCCGACGGCGCCGTGAACATCATCTACCGCGGCGAAATCGCGCAGGCCGACGACCCGGCCGCCCGCCGCGCCGAGCGCACGGCAGAGTACCGCGAGACGTTCGCCAACCCGTTCCGGGCCGCCGAGCTCGGCTACGTCGACGAGGTCATTCACCCGCGCGAGACGCGCCTGAAGCTCATCCGGGGCCTGGACATGCTCCAGGACAAGGTCGACACGAACCCGCCGAAGAAGCACGGTAACATTCCGCTTTGACGCGGGTATCGGAGCCGGCGATGCTTCGAGGCATGGTGCCGATCACTGTCCGACGCCCCACCGTGGCTGCCCGGCGCCGCGGGCGAGCCCTCTGTGCCCTGCTGGCGTTCGCCGGCTCGGGGTGTGGGGTGGCCGCGGACGCCGAGCGCCCACGCGCAGTCGATGCGAGCGCGGCCGCGGGTGGCGCTCCGGTCCCGGCCGTGGCCGACGCGGGCGCCGTTTTGCGCGCGCCCGCCCCGCCACCGGACGCCGAGCCGCCGGTCTTTCACGCGGCCCCGCCCGACGCCGGCGACGACGGGCGAATGCCCGACGCGGGCGACGACACGGGTCTCGCCCGGCCGGACGCGGCCGCAGGACTCGACTTCGACGCGGGCGCGAACGGCGGGCCACCGGACACGGCCCCCGACGCCGCCCCCGACGCCGCCGATGGGGCCGCGCCCCCTCCAGATGCCGCCCGCGAGCCCCCGCGCGGCCTGACCCGGGAGCTCGTCGCCGAGCTGCTGACGATGCGCCGCGAGCCCCCGCCGCCGGATCCCACCAATCGATTCACCGACGACGCGGCCGCGCAGCGCCTCGGCCATCGCTTGTTCTTCGACGCGAACCTCACGCGCAACGGGCTGGCGAGCTGCTCCGGCTGTCACGATCCCGACCGCTACTTCTCGGGCATCCTGACCTACGACGGTCACGGCGGTCTCGACTTCCGGCAGCCCCCCTCGCTCATCGACGTCGCGCAGCAGCCCTGGTTCTTCTGGGACGGCCGCGCCGACTCCCTCTGGGCGCAGGTCCGCACGCCCCTCGAGAGCCCGGACGAGCTCAACTTCGACCGGGTGCGCCTGGCCCGTTTCGTCCACGACTGGCCGCTGGTCCGCGTCGACTACGAGGCGGCCTTCGGCCCGTTGCCCGACGAGGTCTTCTGGGTCCGCATTCCCGTGCGGGCCAAGCCCTCGGACCGCCCGTTCGAGGCCGTGATGGACACGGCCTGGGCCAACATGGCCCCCGAGGACCAGCTCGTCGTCGAGGGCATCCTGGCCAATGTCGGCAAGGCGCTCGCGGCCTTTCAGCGTCAGCTCGTCACGCCGCCGTCCCCGTTCGACACCTTTCTCGAGGGGCTCGAGACGGGCGACGCGGCGCAGCTTGCCGCCCTCGACGACGCCGCGCTGCGCGGCCTGCGGTTGTTCATGGGGCCGGCCGGGTGTGCCAACTGCCACGCGGGGCCGACGCTCTCCGACGGGACGTTTCACAATCTCGGGCTCGCCCGCCTGCCCGATGGCCCCCTCGACGAAGGTCGGGCTGCGGCGATCCCCGAGGTCCTGACCGACCGCTTCAACGCCGCCGGCCCGCACAGCGACGACCCCGCGGGCGAGCGCGCGCAGCGCCTCGGGTTTCTGGCGGTCGAGGCCGAGGATCTCGGCGCGTTCCGCACGGCGACGCTGCGCAACGTGACGGAGACGTGGCCCTACATGCACGACGGCCGCTTCCGCACGCTCGAAGAGGTCGTCGTCTACAAGACGTCCCTCCCCGATCTGCCCGCACTCGGTGAGCGGGATCCGCGCCTCGAGCCGTATCCCGCGACGCCGGAAGAAGTCGCCGATCTCGTCGCGTTTCTGCGATCATTGACGGCGCCGCCGGTCGAAGAGCACCTGCGCCGGCCGTTGCCGTGATCCGGACCCCGACCGGCCCGAAAGGAGACTGAAGAATGAAGCCCAAGGCCAGCACGGGCACCCTTGCAGTCCTCGGCCTCGTCGGGGTCGCCGGCGTGGCGGGGGTGCTGTTCGTGACCGGGCGCGAACCTTCGAGCCCGCCCGGCGCCGCCCCCACCGCCGCGCGCTCGGGCCCGGAGACGGCGCCCGGCGTCGTCGCCAACCCCCGCCCCGGCCGGCTGCCCTCCATCGCCATCGCGGAGGGGCCGGCGGACGGCCGAGGGCCTGCGCCCGCTCCCGGGTCGGCGACCCCGAGCCCCGAGCCGACGGTCGAAGCCCTCGCCGCCCGTCTCGCCGAGCTCGAGGCGCGGTTGGCCGCAGCGGCGCCGCCGACGGTCTCACCGCTGGCTTCGGTGCCGGCGCTGTCGGCGTTCTTGCCCCCGTCAGCGCTCGCGTCGCTGCCCCCGTCCAAGCCCGCCCCCACGGTGCTCGAGGGGGTGTCGGGCGAGAAGGGCGGGCCGGTGCTGTACGACCCGGGCCCGCCCTGGCCCTTCCACGGGGGTCTTCGGGGTGCCGATCCGCCCCACGTCGCAGGCGCCGGTTGCGGCACCTGCGAGACGGGGAGTGAGGCCGCGAACCACGACGCCCCCTGAAGTCCGCGCGGTCGGCAGGTGTTTGCTGGCCTACGACGCCCGGAGGCCCCGGACGCCCGACGGCGGCGCCCTGCTCAGAGGTGGCGGTTTCCGGCCGCCGTGGATCATCGAGAGTCGAGGCGGCTCAGTTGCTGCACGTGATCTCGCTGACGCCGGCCACGGCACACCAGTTCCCCCAGTTCCACTGAATGCCGCCGCAGCAGCCGTTGTAGAACAGGTGGCAGACGGAGAACATCCCGCACGGTCCGTTCGCACCGAACGAGACCAATCGGGCGAATCCGCGAACCTGGCAGGCCCATTGGGCGCAGGTCTGGGCGTTGCCGCACTGGTTCCAGCCACTGCAAGCGCCGTGGTGGCCGTAGGCCTCGCCGGGCCCGGTGATGCGCACGCCCGCGGCACACTGGTGGTTCACGCAGCTCTGGTTGGCCGGACAGTTCGCGTTGTTCCGGCAGCCGGGCTGGCAGGTGTGCGAGCCCACGTCGCACCAGCGGTCCGCAGGACAACCGTTGTCGTCCCGGCAGCCGTCCTGGCAGTACTGCGCGTTGACGTTGCAGTACTGCTGTGCCGGGCACTGCGCATCCTGGTTGCAGTCGCAGGTGATCGTCCCGTTCGCGGCGATGCCGACCATCTTGCGGCCCGCGCCGCAGAGCTGGTTCTGGCCGTTGCCACCACCCCCGCCGACCGCGGCGCAGACCGTCGCCCCGTTCGCAGCGATGGAGATCAGCGCCTGGCCGGCACCGCAGGCATTCGCCGGAATCGCCGCGAGTCCGACGTCGTCCGTTTCGCAGATGGGGCTGCCGTCCGCGTTGTAGCCGCGCATCGCCGAGCCGGCGGGACAGGTCACGGTGATGCAGCGGGCCTGGGCGGCGTTCGTCGTACCGACCATCACCTGGCCGGCGGGGCAGGCGAGCGCCGGCGTCCGGAGCTGGTTGCCGTTGCCGTCGAAGATCTGCGTGCCGTTGATGTACAGACCGCCCGTACCGGCGCGCACCGAGCCGTTCGCGCCCGACTGGAGGTTGCCCCCGGCCGTGATGCTGCCGCCGGCCGTGATGTTCTGCCCGGCCGACACGTTGCCCGTCGCGCTCTGATTGCCCGTCGAGGTGATGTTCGCGGTCCGCATGTCACCGATGAAGTCGGTGTTGGCGGAGAGGAGCACGTCGGCGTTGAGCTGGAAGTTGCCGTTGACGTTGGTCTGGTTGCCCGGCCCGTTCAGGTTCGTGACCGTGGCGTTGGTGACCGTCGCGTTCGTCGCGGTCAACGTCGTCGTGGTGATGCTCGGGACGTTGAGGCCCGTGGTCACCGTCAGGGTGTTCCCGACGGTCAGGTTGCCCGTGACCTGCGCGTTCGTCTCGAGGCTGATGAGGTCGTCGTTGCGCAGGCGCAGCAGGCCGTCCGCGTCCCCGCCGTTGCCCGGAGAAACGATGATGGAGGCCTGCGTGCCGTCCCAGAAGATGCCCTCGGTCGGGCCCGGGTCGTTGATGTGGATCGAGTTGACCCCGCCGAGGTCGGTATCGCCCATGGCGATCGAGGTCCGCGCATTGCCCGCGGGGATCTGGAGCACACCGCCGCTCAGGATGATGTTGCCCGCGTTCATCGTCAGGTTGCCGGCCTTCGTGGCCGCCACGTCGTTGCGGACGTAGGGGAAGACGTTGGGGTTGGCCTGGATGTTCTGGACCACCAGGGGGACGACGGCCGCCGGATCGGCGTTGGCGCCGACGTTGCCGGCAGGCCCCTGCGGGCCGACGGGGCCCTGCGGACCGACGGGGCCGGCGGGACCCGCGGGCCCCTGAAGCCCGGCGACGTTGCCCACCCAGCGACCGTTGGCGTCGATGACCACGTTGCCCCCGACCGACACGCTGCGCGGGGTGATGTCGCCCACGGCGTTGTCTGCCAGGAAAGCGGCCGGCACTTTGCGCAGCGCGAGACGCGGGGCGAGCTCGGCGCCGTTGTCCACGCTGATGCCGAGGTAGGCGTTGCCCGTGAACATCGCCGGCGTCAGCGCCCGCTGCGAGCCGATGGCGACGGCGTAGTACCCCTCGACGAGCTGCACGTTGGCAAACGTCTCGTCGCTGACCGCCATGCCCGCCGCCGGGTCGTTCCAGATGCGCACGCGAATGGTGTGCGCCCCTTGCAACGGGTTGCCGTTGGCGTCGATGAGGACGCCCTCTTGCATGATCTCGTTGGGCAGAGCCACCGCCGTCGCAGGCAGCAGCGCCAGACCCAGAACGCTCAAAGCCTTTTTCCAGGAAAGCATGGGCATCGTGTGTCCTCCTGTGCCTGTGTGATCAGCGGGGGGCGGGCACGGAGCAGGCGGCTCCCATGCCCGGTTGGACCTGGTTCTGTTCGGGATCGGCGACGAGCGGACAGACGTCGCCACTGTTCATCATGCCGTCGCCGTCGAAGTCGTCGAGGCACTCGTCGTCGAATCGCTGCAACGGATTCCGGATGAGCACGCAGGTGTCTTGATTGTTCGGCAC
The DNA here is from genome assembly GCA_023150895.1 of Myxococcota bacterium. Lineage (GTDB taxonomy): Bacteria > Myxococcota_A > Bradymonadia > UBA7976 > UBA1532 > CAINDO01. Next base: position 36,870 of record JAKLJY010000067.1, read on the forward strand.
CCCGTCCCCATCGAGATCACCCTCCGCGAAGTCCCCACAGGGCGGGTTGTTCGCCGGAGAGGGCCATTGCATGCACTGATCGGTGGCATCGGAGAACCCGTCGCCGTCGGTGTCCGCCAGGAAGTCGTCGCAGGCGTCCCCGATGAAGTCACCGTTTTCGTCGACCTGGTCGGTGTTGGCCACGAACGGGCAGTTGTCGAGCACGTCGATGATGGTGTCGCGGTCGCGGTCGACGGGCACCTGGCACGACGCCCCGAGCCCGTTCTGCGCGATGAACTGGTTGGGATCCGGGGTGTTGGGGCAGATGTCGTCGAGGTTGGTCACGCCGTCACCGTCGAAATCGGCGACACATGGGTTCTGCGAATCCTGCTCCGGATTGAAGAAGTACGGGCAGATGTCGTCTTCGTTGATGACGCCGTCGCGGTCGATGTCGCCACGTTCGAGCACCACACACTCGAACCCGGCGGAACCTAGAGCGACCCGGGGGGCCGGCCACGGGCAGTTGTCGCGGAAGTTGGCGAGGCCGTCGCCGTCGTCGTCGAGGTAGAACGGCTCGCAGATGTCGCCCAGGCCATCCCGATCGAGATCCTCCTGCCCGGGATTCGCGATTTCGATGCAGTTGTCGTCGCGATCCTGGACGCCGTCGCCATCCAGATCGTCGACCGGCGGCGGCACGTCCGGATCGCAGGCGTCACCGATCCCGTCGTCGTCGCCGTCGACTTGCTCGGGGTTCGGCTCGGCCGGGCAGTTGTCGCATTCGTCGCCGAGACCATCGAGATCGCGATCGGCGAGGCTGAACACGGGCAGCTCGGGACACCGGTCCTGGTCGTCCGGCAGGCCGTCGCCGTCCTGATCGCCCGGCCCCGCCTGGCAGGCGTCACCGATGCCGTTGCGGTCGGCGTCGCCCTGCTCGGGGTTCGCGATGTCGGGGCAGTTGTCGAGCGCGTCCGGCGTTCCGTCGCGGTCGCCGTCGCCCGGGATGGCGCCTTCGCACACGTCGCCCTCGCCGTCGTCGTCCGCGTCGGCCTGATTGGCGTTGGCATCCCACACGCAGTTGTCGCAGGCGTCGCCGACGCCGTCGCCGTCGTTGTCGAGCTGATCGAAGTTCGGCGTGCCGACGCAGTTGTCGGTCGCGTCGAGACGGCCATCGCCGTCGTCGTCCGGGCCCTGCGGCGTGGCATCGCAGAGGTCGCCAATCCCGTCGTCGTCCCCGTCGGCCTGATCCTCATTGGGGACGAGGGGGCAGTTGTCGTCGTCGTCCGGGAGGCCGTCGTCGTCGGTATCCGTGGGCGGCACGACGTCACACACATCGCCGATGCCGTCGCGATCGGCGTCGGCCTGATCGGCGTTGGCGTCGTCGGGACAGTTGTCACGGATGTCGGCGATGCCGTCGCCGTCGGCGTCGGGTTCGCTCGGGGCGTCGCAGGCGTCGCCAATGCCGTCTTCGTCGATGTCGAGCTGGTCGGGGTTGGCGTCCTGCGGGCAGTTGTCGGCCTCGTCGGGGAGCCCGTCGCCGTCCACATCGGCCGGCGGGCCGGCATCGGGGATCGCGTCGCCGCCGAAATTCGAGCCGCCCGTCTCGCCGCCGGAGCCGTTGCCGCCGGAGCCGTTGCCGCCGGAGCCGTTGCCGCCGTCACCGCCGGACCCGTTGCCGCCCTCGCCACCAGCGCCGTTGCCACCGGAGCCATCGCCGCCGGAGCCATTGCCGCCGGAGCCGTTGCCGCCGGAGCCGTTGCCGCCAGACCCGTTGCCGCCAGACCCGTTGCCGCCGGAGCCGTTGCCACCGGAGCCATTGCCGCCGGCGTTCTCCCCGCCGGCGTTCTCCCCGCCGGCGTTCTCCCCGCCCGAGCCATTGCCGCCGGACCCGTTGCCGCCCGAGCCTTCGCCGCCCGAGCCTTCACCGCCGGAGCCACCGAACGTGAAGGCGTCCGCGCCGTCGCTTCCGCCGCCGCCGCCGCCACCACAGGCGCCCGTTGCCGCGACGGCGCACGCGATCAGCCATGGTCTGAGCGAGATTGTGGACACGCGCACTCCCCCCTTTACCGTTTGCACACCTACTGTATCGTTTCAGCCGAACTGAACCAAGTGCGAATCATACGGACGAGAATGGAGCGGACGACATGATGCATACGGCACCCCCGTTTCGCTGGCTCACCCGGGGCGGGCTGCCGACGCTCGCGGCGTTGATCCAGGCCATGGGTCTGACGGGTTGCCACGTCGACGGCCAGCACGGCGCCGAGGGGAGCTCGGGCCCGGTCGCGCCCAAGCCGGCACCCGCACTCGCACCGCCGACCGAGGCCCCCCCGATGAACCGCGCGACGGTGCCCCCCGGTGGCCCCCCATCGGGTCTACCGCCTGCCGACGGGTGCCCACCGGGGGCCACGCCGCAAGAACTCGGTGTCGAAGGTGGCCGGGAGCGGTTCTGCGAGAAGGACGGCCGCCGCCACGGACGCTACACGTTCTTCGGCAACGAAGGTCACAAGCAGGGCGAGGTCGAATACGTCGAAGGGCAACAGGAGGGCACCTACTTCGGCTGGGACGAACAGGGACGCCTGTACGAGACCGGGAACTACTCCAAGGGGCAGCGCGTCGGTCGTTGGCGGAGCTGGCGCGAAGGCCTGCTCGCCTTCGAAGGCGACTTCGTCGACAGCCTGCAGCACGGCGGGTTCATCGCCTGGCACGACACCGGCAAGAAACAGGGCGAGGGGCAGTTCCGGAAGGGTCAACCCTGCGGGCCCTTCCTGTGCTGGAACCCGGAAGGCACGGCCGACGAGTGCAAACCACTCGAAGGGAGCCCCTGTACGCTGACGCCCACCGGCGCCGACTGCCCGCCCTGCGCGCCGCTCTGAGGGCGACGCCGGCCGGACTCAGAGGGTCGGCGTTTCCGGCGCGACCGCCGCCGCCGCCGCGGCGAGTTTCTTCTCCGCGAGCGCCTTCTCCGCCGCCTCGAGCTCGGCTTTCCACTTCTTGTCTTCCTTGCTCGTCATCAGGCCGAGCAGGGTCTGCGCGTGGCGCAGGCGGGCCCGGCAGAGGTCGCGCCCGAGCAGCTCCATCGTCTCGAAGAGGGGCGTCGAGACGGGCTTGCCCGTAAACGTGACGAAGAGCACGCGCAGGAAGTCCTTGGTTTTCAGTCCGAGCAGCTCGGCCGTCTCGCGCAGGGCCGGCTCGAGGGTGTCGCGGGTGAACGGCGTGGTGTCCTCGACCCGCCACGAGACCCACTGCAGCGCCCGCCGCACGCCGTCTGCGTCGAGGCCCTTGACCGTCAGCTCGGCCGGGTTGGGCTCGATGAGGCCCTGGAAGAAGAACGACGTCATGGCGCCGAGATCGCTCAGGCGCTCGACGCGCCCCTGCACGAGGGGCGTGATGCGGCCGAGGTAGTCGGCGTTGAGCGCCCACTGCGCGACCCGCTCGCCGAACTGCTGCGGCGTCAGGCTCTCGCGGATCCAGCGCCCGTTGAGCCAGCTCAGCTTGGCCTGATCGAAGACCGGCCCGCCGAGCGAGACCCGGCTCAGGTCGAAGTGCGCGACCATTTCCTCGAGCGTGAACTTCTCGCGCTCGTCGGGCATCGACCACGCCATCATGCCCAGGTAGTTGAGCAGGGCCTCGGGCAGGAAGCCCATGCGCTCGTAGTACACGATGCTGGTGGGATTCTTGCGCTTGCTGAGCTTGCTCTTGTCCGGGTTGCGCAGGAGCGGCAGGTGGCAGAGCTGGGGCGCCTGCCAGCCGAAATACCCGTACAGCAAGAGATGCTTCGGCGCCGAGCTGATCCACTCCTCGCCGCGCAGGACGTGCGTGATGCCCATCAGGTGGTCGTCGACCACGTTGGCGAGGTGGTAGGTGGGCAGGCCGTCGCTCTTGAGGAGCACCTGCATGTCGACCTGCGCCCACTCGATCTCGATCGGCCCGCGCAGGAGGTCCTGGATCTGGCAGACGCCCTCGCGGGGCACCTTCATGCGGACGACGTGCGTCTCGCCGGCGGCGGCACGGGCCGCGGACTCGGTGGCGGAGAGGTGTGCGCAGTGGCCGTCGTACCCGGGCGTTTGCTGGGCGGCGAGTTGTGCCTTGCGCACCTCGTCGAGGCGCTGCGGCGTGCAGAAGCAGCGGAAGGCGTGGCCCTTCTCGATGAGCGCGTCGGCGTGCGCGCGGTAGATGGCCGAACGCTCGCTCTGCCGGTAGGGCCCGTGGGGGCCGCCCACGTCCGGTCCCTCGTCCCAGGTGAGGCCGAGCCACTTCAGGCTGCGCAGAATGGCCGCCTCGGACTCGCGTGTGCTGCGGACCTGATCGGTGTCCTCGATGCGCAGGAGGAACTGCCCCCCGTGCTGCCGCGCGAAGCAGTAGTTGAAGAGGGCCACATAGGCGGTACCGACGTGCGGATCACCAGTGGGAGACGGCGCGATGCGGGTGCGGACGACGGTCATGGGGGTCGACTCCGGGGCGTTTCCAGGCGACGCGGCACGGGCCGCGAGAGGCCGCGGATTCTGCCCGCGCCCGCCGACGGTGGCAACGCGCATTCGGCCAGCGCGCGTTCGCGTTTGCACCGGACCGCGTGCCGGTGTAGATCGCCGCGTTCACTCGATCCCGAGGAGTGCGCGCGTGCCCGCCATCACCCGACTGAGACTGCGCGTCCTCGCGCTCGGCCTGACGGCGAGCGGGTGCACGGGCCTCGGCGCCTACGACGCGCCCTGTTACGACGACTCGGCCTGCGAGAACGGCACGATCTGCCGGGGCGGCGAGTGCGTGCTGGAGTGCGTCGTCGACCGCGAGTGCCCGGCGACCGCGCCGCTCTGCGAGTTCAACCGCTGCACGCCGCGCGCCTCCGCGCCGCCCGACGCCAGCCCGCTGGCCGATCTCGCTCCGCTCGGTGATTTCTCGGTCGCCCCGACGCCCGACGCCGCGGTCGCCCCGACGCCCGACGCCGCGGTCGCCCCGACGCCCGACGCCGCGGTC
>JAKLJY010000068.1 GCA_023150895.1 Myxococcota bacterium
ATTGCCGAGGGCTTGATGTTGTTGTAGACCGCGAGCTTCTCCCACAGCGACCCGTTGCCGTAGTAGCGCTTGGCGAGGGCGTACAGCCCGTCGCCCTCTTCGATGGTGTGCGTGCGATCGGCGGCCCGGGCGTCGGTGCCGGGCTGACCGGCGGCGGGGTCGGCGCCGGGTCGTCGTCGAGCATGTCGCCGAAGTCGTCCTCGAGGGGATCGGGCACGGGGGCGGCGATGCGGGGGTTGTCGAGCTCGAAAGGCTCGGGGGCCTCGGCGTGACCGCGCTCGGGGCCGCTCGCGCGACCGAGCTCCAGGGCGTTCAGATCGAGGACCTGCGTGCCGTCCTCGACGTGTGCGTCGCCGCCACCGGTCGGCAACTCGTTCCCGACGTCGTCGCCGATCAGGTCGAGGTCGTCGACCTCGAACTCGCGGCTGCCGGCCGTCGGCACGGGGTCGACGACGATCGACGAGAAGGCCTGCTCCGCCTCCTTCTCGAGCTCGCGGAGCTCCTCGTCGTTGAAGAGGCTGCCGCCGAGGAGCGAGTCGTTGGGCACGACCGCGGTCTCGCCGATGACCTCCTCGGGATCGGTCGGGGCGATGACGACGCCCGGCACGAGGCGATCGATCGCGTCGGCGAGGGCGGACATCGTGAACGGACGCACCAGATAAGCGTCGGCGCTGGTCTTGAGGGCCCGGTGGCGGTCGAGCCGCTCGGAGTCCTCCTCGTCGGCGTCGATGAGCATCAGGACGGGGACCGTCGGTGCGCGCCGCCGCAGCTTGCTGCAGAGGCCGTAGCCGGCACCCTTGGTGTCCATGATGCCGAGGAGGACAACGGCGGGTTGGTCGAGGCTGGCGAGATCCACCCCCTCGTTGCCGTTGGTCGTCGTCTCCGCATCGAGCCCGAGCCGGACCGCAGCGTCCTGGAGTTGCTCGATGAGCTCGATGTCACTGTCGATGATGAGGGCCTTTTTCGACATGGGGGGCACGCTATGCCAGCCCACACCCCCTGTCAACGAACCTCGGGACGCCCGGAAGTCCCGTTTTTTCTTGCGAGAACGCCATCCTCGGGCACAGTGGTCCGGCGATGAATCAGCGTGTGCTCGTCGCGGGGAACGCCCGGCCGGCGGACCCGGCTCGCGGCCGGATCGCCGACGCCCTCGCCGAGATTACCGGGCAACCCGCCGACGTCTTCCTCGGACGCCTCGACGAAACCACGCCGTGGTTGCTCGATCTGCCGAGCGCCGCCGAGGCGCAGCGCCTCGCCGATTGGGTTTTTGCCGCGACGGGCGTGCGGGCGACGCTCGCCCCGGCCGTCGGTGCGGCGGCGCCCTCGCGTGCGGCCGGGTTGGCGTTCCTCGAGGGCCGACTCGAGGCCGACGCGATCGCTGCGCAGGGGCGAGCGGCCGCGGCGGACGACGCACAATCGCAGCGGGCCCGTGCCGCGCGGGAGAAGGCTCGCGCGCTGGCGGATGAGCGCGGCGTCGGGCGTCGTCCCTCCGGCCCCCTCGACGCAACCGGCGGGCTCACGCTCGAACAGCGCCCCGCGCGGCCGCGCGCCGAAGGGACCTCCGCCGGGGACGCGGCGGAGCGGCCCCATACCGACCTCGATCTGAAACCGGAGCGCCCCGCCGCGGTGCGCGCCGCGATCGGCGTCTCGGTCGTGCTGGTCATCGGCTACGTCCTCGGGCCATACCTCGCGGCTCCGATCCTGCGCGGGCGGCTGCACGACCACCTCGATGAACAATTGCGAGCGAGCGGGGCGGCGCCGGTGGTCGGCCGGGACGTGGTGGCCGCCGACGTCGCCCGGGTCCTGCGCGACGCCGACTACGCCCCGGAGAACTTCCGGATCGGGGTGTTCGTCGCCGACGACGTGCAGGCCGCCGCACTCGAACTGAAGGCGGGTTTCCCGCCCCGCACGCCGGAGAACGGCCTGCGCCTGAGGGTCCGTGTCGAGGGGGAGGGGCGCTGCCTCGGTCGCGACGTCGGGATGGATGTCTACGTCGACGTCGTCGTGCCCCGGGAGCGGGTCTCCGGGCGCGTCGAGGCCTCCTGGGCGGATTTCGTCCGGCTGGACGCACCGTGAGCGTTCCCGTCCGCCTCGACGCGCGCGGGCGGGCGGCGTTTCTCGAGGCCCTGGGGGATGTTCTGACGGCCGGGGACATCGACGTGGAGGCGGCACTCGGCCTCGTGGGGGCCGCCGGACCGGAGTCCGGGACCCTCGCGCGGGCCATCACCGCCCGGATGCGGGCCGGGCGCCACCTGGCCGCGGCGCTCTCCGAAGCCGGTTGCGTGACACCGGCCGAGGCCGACGCGCTGCGGGCGTTGACCGCGCCCGAGCAGCAGGCGGCCGCGCTCCGGCTGCTCGTCATGCGGCGGGCGCAGCGTCGGCGGCGGCTGCGGGCGATGGGGACGGCCGCCTCGACCCCCCTCGCATTGACCTTCGTGACCGTGCTCGCGCTGCAGGCACCCCTCCTTTTGCTCGACGCCGCCACGCCGGCCGCCGCGGCCCGACCGCCGCTCGTGTTCCTGGCGCTCGCCGGCGCGCTTCTGCTGCTCGGGCGGCTCGTCGTCCTCCGGGCTGGACCCGGGTTCTGGACCCGGGCGGCTGGCTGGCCCGTCCTGGGACACCACCTCGTCCGGCGGGCGGAGATCGAGTTGGCGCTGGCGCTGGCGGCGCTCGGGCGCGACGACGGGCCGTCGAGTGCGGCCTACTCGGTCGCGGCGGTGCTCGTCGCGCCTGCCGGGCACGCCGAGGCGTTGCGGCGGCTGGCGGCCGCCGGCGACCGCGCGCCCGGGCATCTGGTGACCCCCTGGCATCCCGCCCTGTGCCTCGCGATCGTCGGTGGAGCCGCCGCCGGCCGACTCCGGGAGCGGTGCACCGAATGGGCGCGCGAGGCCGAGGCGACGCTGACGAGCCGTTGGGTGCTCGCGGTTCGGCTCGTCGCCTACGTCGTCCTGTTCGTGGTCTCGTCCTGGGCCGCCACGGCGCTGCTCGACACCGAAATCAAGCTTCCCGGGCTCGAGGGGCTTCCGGGGTTGGATGGGCTCGACCTGACGGATCCGGCGGGCGCGCTCGATCGCATTCTGATGAAAGAGTTGCAGTGAGACTGTCGGTCGGCATGGCGGGGGGCGAACGACCGGCGTAATGTACACCGAGCACGGTGCCGCGAGCGGGCACTGGCAAAGCGTGTGGGAGGCCTTCGATGCCGGACGTCGCGAGCGACAAGAAGACCCAGGCGGGAACCCAGGCGGCGCAGGCCGCGCGCCAGAACGCCCCGGCGGCGGGCGGTGCGCGCGAGGCGCGCCAGCAACAAGCGCAGTCGGAGTACATGAAGACCCTGCGCGGACCCCAGGGGACGGAGGGGGAGGGCGGCGCGGCCCCGGCGCCGGCGGGCGCCGGTGACGCACCCGTCGCCGAGGCGCAGGAGAAGAAGGCGAGCGGCCTCGAAAACTACCAGGCCGTCCTCGGCAAGTACCTCGGCGAGAAACTCTACGGCGCCGTGTCCAAGGCGGTCACGCCGGACAAGGTCAAGGGATACGCCGAGAAGGCCCTCGACGGCAGCATCGACTACCTCGTCAAGCAGTTCGGCAAGCTCTCGCCGGATTCCGACCCCAAGGCACTCGAGGCGTTCGGTACGGCGCTCAACATGACGCTCAAGCCGGTCGTCGACGAGTTCATGGACGCGGGCCCCGGCCAGGAGATGGCCGCGAGCCTGGCCGAGTACGTCGACGCGCACCCCCGCGAGATCGCCACCATTGCGGTGCTCGCCGCCATCGGCATGGTCGTCGCCAACGCCGAGATCCCGGCCTTGAAGACCAAATTCAAGGTCGCGCAGGGCATCAACGCGCAGATCGAGGCCAAACTCGGCACGTTCCGGAACATCTCGCTCGAGCAGATCAAAGGCCGCATCGAGGCGGAAGCCCCGCTCGCCGGCGGTACGCTCAAGGCCTACGCCGAGGTCGAGAACAAGAAGGGCCAGGCCGGGCCGAACGGCCAGATGGGCCCGCGAGAGACGAACGGAGCGGCCGGCCTCGACTGGCAGAACCGGGACGGCACCTGGAAAGCGGGCGCGCGTTACGGCTACAGCGATCAGCAGGGCCACAGCGCCGAGGCCTACGTCCGCCGCGAAGATCCCAAGAAGAACTGGTACGTGGAAGGCCGCGGCGGCCACGATCAGCAGCGGGGCAACTACGGCATGATCGGCGTGGGCTGGCGGTTTTAGTCGCCGTTCTCGCGCCAGAAGGCGCGAGAATACGGCGACTTATCGAGCCCGGGGCCGAAGGCGCCGCGGTCGATTCGCCCGTCCTTCGCGAAGGTGTGCGAGTACACGGCGTCTTCTCGAGCACTCCCACCACCGGGAACTTGCCGAGACGACCCCCGCTTGACTAGGGTCAAATCCCAGGTCGGCTCGAGCGCCGGGGGGCGCTGGCCGATCAGCGGGAGGATTGACCATGCCATCGAGTCCCTCAGGCGCGGCCACGCGGTGGGCGTCCCTCTGGTTCATTCTGGTCGCATGGGTCGGGGGGGGGGCTCATCGCGTGTAGCGAGATCGCGCCCACCAACCCGTACGACCCGTCGACGCCGGCCGGACAACAGGCCGCTGCCACGATCACCGGCGCCTTGAAGCTGTACGACGAGGCGGTGCCGGACGCCGTGTTCGACGCGGTCCGTTTCGAGGCCGCGACCGCGAGCCTGTGGCGCACGGGGGCCGGCGCCGCCGTGCTCGACGAGGTCGCGGTCAGCCCCTCCGGCACGTTCGTTTTCGACGAAGTGCCGCCGGGGGACTACCTCGTGCGGGCCCACGTCGACGGATTCCGAGACGGCGAGCGCACGCTCCGCCTCGACGCCGGCGTCCGGTACGACCTCGGGGAACTCCCGTTGCCGGCGCTCGCGTCGCCCGATGCGGTGGGGACGATTGCGGGCGTGGCTCGGCGGGTCGATGCGCCCGAGGACGGCCACGGCGGCATCCGCGTGCAAGTGCTCGGCACGCCGTGGCAGGCCGAGACCGAGGACTCGGGCCACTACCGTGTCGTCGTGGCCCCGGGGTTGTATGCGGTCGGCTTCTCCGCCGACGGATACGGCTCGGCGTCGGTCCCCGCGGTCCGCGCCACCCCCGGCGAGACGACGACGCTCGACGAGGTCGTCCTGACCGCCCGACCGGGACGGATCGTCGGGGAGATCGTGCTCACCTCGCCCGACCCCGCGCGGCCGTTCACCGAACAGGACCTGCTCGCGGTCACGCTCTCGCTGGTGGATCTCGACCGCGACGGCATCGAAGCCCGAATCGGCGCACCGGCGGCCGACGGACGCTTCTCGTTCGACGACATCCCGTCGGGTCACTATGCGCTCAGCGCCGACGCGCCGGGATTCATCGGCGCGCAGGCGTCCGTCGACGTGGAGGCCGGCCGGGCCCGCAACGTCGGGGCGCTCTCGCTCCAGGCCCGCATCGACGCTCGACTCTTCGGGATCGCCCGGCGCCGATGTCCGCTCGAGCCCTGCGGGCATGGTGGCATCCTCGTCGAGACGGTCGGGCGGCCGTTCGTCACCGTCACGGGCTCGGACGGCCGATATCTGTTGTCGCTGACGGCCGGTGCACACACGCTGCGCTACAGCCTCGAGGGTCATGCGCCGGTCGAGGTGAGCACGTCGGTCGACGTGGGAGAGCGGGCGCTCGACGACGTCGAACTCGTGCCTCTGCCCTCCCGGATCGAGGGACGCATCTTGGGGGAGGGGGGTGTACCCCTGGCCGGGGCGAGCGCGACCGTGTTGCGCTCGGGCGCCGACGGCGGCGCCGGCACGAGCGTGGCCGAGCCGGTGCTCTCCGGGCCGGATGGCGTGGTCACGTTCGAGGTCTCGCTTGCGGCAGACACCTACCTGCTGCGCGTGACGCGCGATCAGTACGGGGACGTCACGCTTCCGCTCGTACTCTCCCCGGGCCGGGCCGCGCGCTTCGGAGATGTCGCGCTCGCCCTCGCACCCGGACGCCTCGCCGGGCGCGTCACGCGGTCCGACGGGGTCGCACGGGGGGCCGGCGTGACGCTGGTCGTCACCGGTGAGCCCGCCGATCCGGTGACCGCGGGACGCACCGTCCGCGCGGTGACGTCGCCGCCGGACGATGCGTTCGATCTCGCGCTCCCGGCCGGGGCGTGGACCGTCACCCCCCTCGCCGAGGACTACCGGACCCCGCCCGCGACGCCCGTCGTGGTCACGGCCGGAGAGACTGCCGAAGTGGCGCTGGCCGTGCACCGGCGGGTCCATCGGGTCGATGTGCCCCCGGTCGTCGGGCGCGTCGCGACCGCGCGGTTCATCGCCGATCCCGATCTCGTTTTTGGCCGGGTCTGGTGGGAAGGGGACGAGCCGCCCCCGGACCTGCCGTTCGAGCCGCTGTCCGGCGAGGCGGCGGACACCCTCGTCGTCGATGTCGGGGCCGAGAACCGAGCCTATGTCTTGCGCTTCCAGCTTGCCAATGAGGCGCACCTCCTCGACCCCGCCGATCCCTACGGGGCGCGGACGCCGGTCCTGACGGCGGCCACCGTCGTCGACACCGAGCCCCCGCGCGTGACGCGGGTCGAGGTCGCAGGCGGCGCGCCCGAGGTCCACGCGCTCATCGTTCCCGTCGTCGTCGATGCCATGGGGGCCGCGACCCTTGCCGTCTGGAATGCGTCGGATGCCACCTGCGCCGGCGCTCCCCGGTGTGGGACCGATGCACTCGCTCCCTACGGCGGCACGGTCGTCCACACGCTCGACGAGGCACGACAAGGCACACCCCAGGCCGTCTGCGTCCTCGCCTGTGACGAGGTCTGCAATTGCGCCGAGCCCGTGGCGGCGCTCACGCTCCTCGGCACTTTCCGGGAGCGGCCGACGCCGGTGCTTTCGACGATGACACCGTCGACCATCGAGGTCCATCACTACGAGATGGTCGACGATCCGGCGGCGCCGCTGGAACCCGCCCGGCCCCGCACCCTCATCACACTCACCAGGTCGGGCATCGCCCATGACACGGTCGCGGTCGTCGATGCCATCGAACTCCCCTGCGAGCGTCCCCTGGGCGTACCGGGCGCGGAGGGATGTCGGGCCGACGTGGAGGGAACCTGTGACGGCGAGTGTGTCATCGATCTGACACGACCCGAGGCCGGCGGGCTGCGGGACAACGCGGGCACCTACGCGGTCCGTCTGCGCACGCCGGCCCCCGTACAGGGAGGCGAGTCTCTTTCGGAGCCCCTCTTCCTCAACGTCTCCACACAGTTGCCGATCATCGAGTCGATGTCCCCCCGCGGGCTGGCGCTCGCCGATCTGTCCGATCCCGATCTGCGGGGCCTGATCGAGGATGCAGAGTTCGACGGCACGGACTTCGCCCGCGTGTTCCCGGACCACGTCGAGGTGGCCCTGACCGTTTGCCGGGACGCCGACAACGCGCAGTTCCGCCTCGGTCCGAACGTCGGGCGGGTACTCTCCTCGTCGCGGCGCGTGCCGGTGCCGGTCGATGCCGAGGGGGCCTGTGCCGGGCTCGACGCGCGCGACGTCGTCGTCGACTTCGGCACGGAGCGGCTCGTGGGCCTCGACCCGGCCGACCAGGCGATCGGCGTCGTCAACCCGAGCCCCGGCGACGGTGTCGGGACCGCGCCGTTCGGGATCACGGACGTGGCCGATGCCTGTCTCGCCGCAGAGACGTGCATCGCCCCCCTCACGGGGCGCCGCCCGGTGGACGCGTCCGGACAGACGACCTACTTCGTCTCCCGGACGGACTTTCCCGAGCAGTTCGCCGGGCTCGCGTGGCGCGGCGGCGACGCGGCGTCGCTGCTCTGGCGCTATCGGGTCGAGGACGTCCCCGCCGTCCTCGCCGGCGATCGTCTCGTCGGACAGCTCGCAGCGATGGTCACCCCCGAGACGGCCGGCGGGGTCGTGCCGGCGCTCCTCGGACAGCCCTTTGCGTTGATGGTGCAAGATGCGACGGGTCGGCAGCCGCAGGCGAGTCTCTACCCCGTCGAGCGACGCAACGACGGGCGGTTTGCGGCCGAAACGACCGTGATCACCGGCGATCCGGGGCGATTCCCGCAGGATCTCCTCGTCGAGGATTTCGACCGCGATGGCCACCTCGATGCGCTCGTCTCGAACTGCGCGTCGAGTCAGCTCCTGCTGCGGCGTGGCCCGCTCGAGGACGCCGCGCAGCCGCTGCACGCCATTGCCGCGCTGACCTGTCCGCGCGCCCTCGCCGCCGGGGACCTGAACAGCGACGGCCGGGTGGACGTCGTCTCGCTCCTCGACCTGCCTGCCGGCATCTCGACCCGGCTCGGGCGGGGCGATGGGACGTTCTCGTTGCCCGTGAACCTGCGCATGCAGCGTTCGCCGAAGGCGCTCGCACTCGCGGACTTCGACCGCGACGGTCATGTCGACGTCCTCACCGGCGGGCTGGAGCCGGACTGCGAGCCGGCGGTGCCCCCGACCGAGGACTGCGAGGATCGGCCGCTCAGCCGCCTCTTTCTGCGCTGGGGTCGGGGTCTGCGCGGGTTCGATTTCCAGCGGGCCGTGCACTTGCCCGCGCACCCGAACGGAGCGCCCCTGGACGCCGCGGGGCCCGGCGCCGAGCAACTGGTGGTCGCCGACCTGGACCTCGACGGTCACCCGGACGTCCTCGCCGCCGATGGACCGACCGTCCGTGTGTTCCGCGGGACGGGCGAACGCGCGGCACCGTTCGACTGGTTCGGACCCGCTGCGGATCTCGACGTCCGCGCGGGACAACGGGCGTCCGCCGTGGCCGTCGGCGACATCGACGGGGACGCCCGCCCCGACGTGGTGGTCACGACCCGCGACGACGACGATGATCCCGAATCGGCGGTCCACACCGGCACGGTCGTGGTCTTCCTCGGACAGGGCAACGGTGCCTTCGTGCGGTTCGCGACCATCGACTCGGATGAACGGCACGACGTGCACCTCGGAGACGCCACGGGAGACGGGTACCCCGACGTGCTCGCGCTCGATCGCACCGGTGCTCTCCGGCGCTTCGTCGGCCGTGGTGATGGCCGCCTGACGGCGTCGACCGTGACCCCGCTGGTCGACGGTGCGGGTCGCTTCCGCGTCGCCGATGCGAACCGGGACGGGGTCGAGGATCTCATCGGGCCGGCCGCGGCGCGGGGCGCGGAGCGGCTCGTGCTGCGCCGCGGGCTCGGTCGGGCGGCGTTCGGGCGGGCGCGGCCGCCGTTGCCGACGGGCACGGGGCCCGTCGGGCTCGTGGCTCTCGATTTTGATCATGACGGTCATCTCGACCTCGCGAGCCTCAACGAGGAGGCAAGCTCCCTGAGTCTGTTCCGGGGCGACGGCGCGGGCGGGTTCACGCGGGCGGGTGGAGACGTCGCCCTCGAAATCGCCCCGGCCGATGCCGTCGCGAGTGACGTGACGGGCGACGGCCGGGTCGATCTCGTCGTGACGACGGGCAACGGCCAGGCCCGACAGGTCCTCCGCGGGACGGGCGCAGGGCTCGTCGCACTGCCTTCGGAGATCACGCCCGGGGCGGGGTTCGGATACTTCGACCCCAGCGCCGCGTGTTACGGCCCGGTGTTCCCTCGGGAGCGTCTGCTGGCGGTCGATCTCGACGGCGATGGCACGCGCGAAATCCTGCACGGCACGGGGGGTGTCATCGAGCGCCTCTCGACCTACGTTGCCGACAGCGTTTTCGACTCGGAGCGCCTTCCGTTCGGCGCGGACTGCGGCGCCGGCTTCACGGTCTGGGATGTCGACGGTCGCTGGCGCCCGGTGGCGTACTCGGCTGGCACCGCCGCCGTGGACGTCTCCATGCCCGACGGTCTACTGACCCTCTACGGGGTGCGCGTCGGCCTGGCCATCTCCGAGCTCGGGCAGGCCGCGTGGCGTCGGGTGGTCGATACGGGCGATGTCCGCGGGTTCGTGCCCTTTCAGATCTACGGGAACGGGATGGACACGACCGACTTCGATGCCGACGGGCGCGATGAACTCGTCCTCTTCGGCCACGTCGATGACCGCCGGTACAGCCTGGTCTTTCACGCGCCCGGCCACGACGTCCTCACCCGTGGCCGGTTGGAGGCGTCGGCCATCGACGGTTGGTATGACAAGTACGAGGGGCAAGGGGTCCACCGGCTCGCTCCGCGGCTTGCCGACTTCAACGGGGACGGGCTCGCCGACGAGGTGGGTGTCATCCCCGAACTCAACGTGGCCAGCCTGCGCCTGCGCCGGGCCTACGAGATCGGCTACTCTCCCGACGACGAAGTCATCCCCCTCAAGCGGGCGGCCCCTCAGGGTCTCGAGATCGGGGATGCCAATCACGACGGCGTGCCCGATCTGTTCATCGCCAACTACTTCGACGACTCGCTGACCACGCAGGTCATGCCGGGCCCGGGCGAGTGGACACAGACCCTCGCCGATCCGATGCTGGTGCGCGCGCCGCTCCCGGCCCCCGGCGCGGTCGACTTTCCCCTCGCGCGCATGCGGCAGGCCTTTCAGATGGTCGACACGATCTCGGTCTACGTTGACCTCGAGGGCGAGGGCTTGTCCGCCGTCGAGCTGAGCCTCGGCGCGCCCGACGGTCGACGGGTTGCGCTCGGTCGCGGGCCGGCTGCCGGGCCCTGGCGTGCGGTCTTCCGCGGGCCGGCGGTCGATCTGTCACCGTTGTACGGCCGCCAGCCGACCGGGGACTGGACGCTGTGGGCGACCGTCGGAGACGGGGCCGTCGGTCGCCTGCGCGACTTCCGGGTGGTGACGCACGGGGCGTTCGTGCGGGCAGCCCCCGGTGCGACCCCCGCCCGGCCACGCCTCCTGCGGTTTCCGGGGGGGGCGACCGGACGCGCGCTGCGGGACACGACGCTCGGCGGGCCCGACGGGGCCGACCTCACTTGCGCCGACACGGGGGGCGGGCAGCCGGACCGCTCCTTCGAAGGCGCCTTCGACGTGGACACGGAACTGTCGTTGCAACTCGCAGCGGGGTTCGACGCAGCCCTGGAACTGCGACGCGGCCCCTGCGCCACCCCCGGGCCGGTGCTGCAGTGCGCGACCGGCCGCTCGGCGCACATCGGAGCGGTGACGGTCCCCGCCGGGGCCTTCTGTGTCATCGTCGACGGCCTCCCGACTCACGGGATTCAGTCGGGCGAGTTCGATCTGTTCGCCCGGCTCGACGAGGCCGCCCCCGATCCGTGTGCCAACGGAGCCTGCGAGCCCGAGCCCGACGCGGCACTGCCCATCGATGCCGCCGAGATCCTCCTCGACGCGGGGACGGTCGACGCGGGGGTCGCGGGCGAGGTCAACTGTGGCGGCACGCCGTGTCGCGAGGTGTGTTGCGTCGGGTTCGCAGGCCCCCGATGCGGCGCGGGGTGCGGCTTTCTGGAGCTGCCGGCGCTCTGCGACGGACCGGAAGACTGCCCGGGCGGACAGGAGTGCTGTGTCGATCAAGGCACCGGCGCGCGGTGCGCGGACGCCTGCGCGCCGGCCCAATACACCGCCTGTCATCGCGACGTCGAGTGCAGCGAAGGCACGTGCATACACTGCGCCTTCCCCGGGATTGGGGCGCTCGACATGTGTCGTGTCGATGCCTGCCCTTGACGGCGGCGCCGTGGCCTCGGGACCACGCGTCGGCTGAACGGACCGGTCGCGCTCGCCAGATGCATGGCCGCGCAGCCCCTCACAGTCCGTGCACGACGAGGCCGGCCCCGACGAGCGCCCCGGCGACGACGAACGCCCACTGCAAGCGGGTCAGCGCTCCCGTGGACGGCCTGTGTCGAGCAGCGGCGGCGGCGATCATCCGGGTCAGCATGCCCATCGCGAGCGCGCTGCCCGCACCGAAAGCGGCCAGGTAGGCGAGGCCGAGGCCCGGCGTCGTCCCCGCGACCGCCGGCAGGACGAGCACGAGCGCCCCCGCTCCCGTCAGCCCGTGGAAGAGGCCGACGAGCGCGGGGCGTCGGCGATCCCCGGTCTCGACCGCCGCCCCGCGCCGCAGCGCCCGCGCGGACAGCAGGGCCATCACGAGGAGCGCGAGGCCGCCTGCGCGCTCACCGGCGGCGGCGAGGGGCTCGACCGGCAGACTCTGCGCGAAGATCATCAGCGGCACGGCGAGCACGAGCGTCCCGAGGCCGTGTCCGAGGCCCCACCGCAGGCCGATTCCGAAGGCGGCGCGCGGGGGCGTCGCGAGGGCGGCCGGGCTCAGGCTCAGGACGTGATCCGGTCCGGTGACGGCGTGCAGCGCACCGGAGCCGGCTCCATAGGCGAGGGTGAGGGCGACGGCGGTCATGGACCCACGGTCGCCGAACCAGACGCGCTCGGCCAGGATCACGTTTCGAAGAGTGTGATAGCCCGAAGCTATCAGAACCCCCCGGTCACTCGCCGCGGAGCTTGCCGAGCAGCGAGTCCATCGTCTTCTTGGCGTCGCCGAGCAGCATGGCGGCGTTGGGCTCGTAGAACAGCGGGTTGTCGACGCCCGCGTACCCCGCGCCGCGGCTGCGCTTGAGGATGACCACCTGCTTCGACTTCCAGACCTCGAGCACGGGCATGCCGTAGATGGGGCTGCTCGCGTCCGTCTGGGCGCCGGGGTTCACGATGTCGTTCGCGCCGACGACCATGACGACGTCCGTGCGGGGGAAGTCGTCGTTGATTTCGTCCATCTCGAGGACGATGTCGTAGGGCACCGCGGCCTCGGCGAGCAGCACGTTCATGTGGCCCGGGAGGCGGCCTGCGACGGGGTGAATGGCGAAGCGCACGTTGGTGCCCTGCTTGCGCAGGATTTCGGTGATCTGCTGCACGGCGTGCTGCGCGCGTGCCACGGCCATGCCGTACCCCGGCACGAAGATGACCTCTTTGGCGGCCCTGAGGGCCTCGGCGGTCTGATCGAGGCTGACCTCTTTCACGTCGCCGACGGGCTGCGCGGCGGCCGCTTTGGCGGCCCCCGGGGGCGGATCCGCGCCGAAGCCGCCGAAGATCACGTTCCAGATCGACCGGTTCATCGCCCGGCACATGATGTAGCTCAGGATGGCACCGGAGGAGCCCACGAGCGCGCCGACGACGATCAGGAGGTCGTTCGAGAGCATGAAACCGGCCGCCGAGGCCGTCCAGCCCGAGTAGCTGTTGAGCATGGACACCACGACCGGCATGTCCGCGCCGCCGATGGCGACGACGAGGTGCACGCCCAGGACGCCGGCGATCGCGGTCATGACGAGCAGCGGCGTGAGGCCGGTGTGGCCCTCGGCCTGCACGAACATGACGCCGAACACGATGCTGGCGATCACCATGGCGAGGTTGAGGGCGTGGCGCGCGGGCAGCAGCAAAGGCTTGCCGCTGACGCTGCCGCGCAGCTTCAGGAACGCGATGACCGAACCCGTGAAGGTGATCGCGCCGATGAAGACGTCGACGAGGATTTCGATGAGCAAGACCGTGCGGCTGCCGACGTGGCCGTCGTCCGGCCCGAGGTAGCTGGCGAAACCGACGATGACGGCGGCCGCACCGACGAAGCTGTGCAGCAGTGCGACGAGCTCGGGCATGGCCGTCATCGCGACGCGGGCGGCCATGACGGCCCCGATGCCGGCGCCGATGACCAGGGCACCGATGAGCGAGGCGTAGGCGTCGAGATCGGCGCAGAGCGTGGTCGCCACGACGGCGGTGGCCATGCCGATGATGCCGTAGAGGTTGCCGCGGCGGGCCGTCTCCTGACTGGAGAGCCCGCGGAGGCTGAGGATGAACAGCGTGCTGGAGACGATGTAGGCGACGGTGAGAAGGGCGGCGTTCATGGTCGGCTCACTTCCGGAACATCTTCAGCATGCGCTGGGTCACCAGGAACCCGCCTGCGATGTTGATCGTCGCCAACAGGATGGCGATGGTGCCGAGCAGCGTGGCCGCCGAGAGGGGGTCGCCTTTGGCCTGCAACATGCCGCCGAGGAGGATGATGCCGCTGATGGCGTTGGTGACGCTCATCAGGGGGGTGTGCAGGGCGGGGGTGACATTCCACACGACCTGCCAGCCCACGAAGCAGGCGAGCACGAACACCGTCAGGTGCTGCAGGAAGGCCGCGGTGCCGGCATGGTTCGCGCCGGCGTCGGGGGTGACCCCGAAGCGCAGACCCAGCCAGGCGGCGAGCAGGAAGATGCCCACCCATTTCATCGCCGGAGAGGCCTCGCCGGAGGCGCCGCCGTGGCCGCCGTGGCCGCCGTGGCCGCCGTGACTCTTCGACGGTGCACTCGGGGCCGGGGCCGCCGCGGGGGGCGCCGCCGGCGCGGCGGTGGCCGGTTTGGCAGCCGCCGGGGCCGCCGGTTTGGCCGGCGACGGGTTGATGGCCGGCGCGGGGGGCAGGACCTCGCCCTTGTGGATGAGCGAGGCGCCGCGGAGGATCTCGTCCTCCTGATTGATGTTCCACCTGGTCGCCCCGCCCAGATCGGTGAGCAGGTGGACCAGGTTCATGCCGTAGAGCTTGCTGGCCGTGCCCGAGAGGCGGCTCGGGTAGTCGGTGTATCCGACGATCTTCACGCCGTTGTGAACGACCACCTCGTCCTTGACGGTCAGTTCGCAGTTGCCGCCCTGCTCCGCCGCGAGGTCGATGATGACCGAGCCCGGTTTCATCAGCTCGACGTGCGTCTTCGGCCAGAGCTTCGGGGCGGGCTTGTTGGGAATCAGCGCCGTCGTGATGACGATGTCGACCTCTTTCGCCTGCGCGGCGAAAAGGGCCATTTCGGCCTCGATGAAGGCCGGGCTCATCTCCTTGGCGTAGCCGCCACCGCCGTCGCCGTCCTCCTGGAGCGTGACCTCCAGGAACTCGGCGCCCATGCTCTGCACCTGCTCGCGCACGGCGGGTCGGGTGTCGAAGGCCCGCACGACGGCGCCGAGGCCGCGGGCGGTGCCGATGCAGGCCAGACCGGCCACACCGGCGCCGATGATCAGCACCTTGGCGGGGGGCACCTTGCCGGCGGCGGTGATCTGCTGCGTGAAGAAGCTGCCGTAGTGCGCGGCGGCTTCGACGACCGCTCGGTACCCGACCAGGTTCGCCGTCGACGACAGCGCATCCATCTTCTGGGCGCGGGTCGTGCGGGGAATCATCTCCATCGCGAGCACGTTGCCCTTGCGGGCGACCAGGCGCTCGACGAGTTCGGGGTTGGCGACCTTCCAGATGAAGGAAATGAGCGTCGCGCCCTCGCGCAGCGCGTCGGCCTCGGTCAGCGTCGGGGGGCGGACCTTGATGACGACGTCCGACTGCCCCCAGACGGTGGCGGCGTCGGCGATCTCGGCCCCGGCGGCGCGGTACGCGGCGTCGTCGAAGCTCGCGCCGAGGCCGGCGTCGTGCTCGACGACCACGGTGAACCCGAGGTCACGCAGTTTGGAGACACTCTCCGGCGTGGCCGCGACGCGGCGCTCGCCGGGGAAGACTTCTTTCGGAACACCTAGTCTCATCGGGAGATCTCCCTGATGGCCAGAAGGCCGGATGCAGGAAACGGCGGGAAGAAAGAGGAAAGGAACCGAAGTCGGGATCGACGGGGCGCCACGGGCGGGAGCGCACGCGACGGTGATTGGGCGCGGCTTCTATCACGCGCGTGGGTCGACGTCCATTGGACCTTTCCGCCGAACCGCGCTACGTCAAGTCGATGGACGAGATCGACGAAAGTGACGAGATCGACGCGAGCGATCCCCTCATGGGCCCGCCGCCGGAGCCCCGACTGCTCACGTTTGCGCAGCTCGACCTGCGCACCGCGCGCTTCGACGCGCTCGTATCGCAGACGGGGGAGATCGACCTTTTCTGCTCCTCGACGGACTGGGTCCTGCCGGCCCGGGCCGCCTTCGCACCGGGGGCCCGACCCTTCGTGATCGAGGCGCCCGAGGGGTTCGTGGCGCTGATGGCCGTGCCGACGGTCGAGGGGGGACGCGCGCTGCTCCCGCTCGAGGCGAGCTGGGGACTCGCGTCCCCGTTCGTGGGGCCGGACCCCGAGCCCCTGGTGGCGCTTTTGTTCGCGCTGCTCGGAGACGGCGAACCCCCCGCAGACGCGCTCTTCCTCTCCGGCCTCGCCATCGACGGACGCGCTTTTCAGGCGGTCGAAGCCGCCGTGTCGCGGTCGAAACGCTGGCTGCTCTACGAGGGACCGACGGCCGGGCGGCACTGCGCGGACATCCGCGGCGGGCTCGAGGCGTTCTATGGCCGCCGCTCGGCGGGCTTCCGGGCGAACGCGCGGCGTGCGCGCCGGCAGGCGGCGGCGGCGGGCGTGACCTACGAGCACGTCGCCCACGTTTCGACGGCGGCGGAGGTCGTCGCGCTCTACGACCGGATTCAGGCCGTCGAGCGCCGCTGCTGGAAGGGCATGGGCGGCCACGGGATCGACAACGAGCCAGCCCGGGGATTCTACCGCTACATGGTCCATCGCCTCGCGCGACGCGGTGCGCTGCGGGTCGTGTTCGCGCGGCTCGGGGGCTGCGACGTCGCCTATGTCTTCGGCGGGCTGCTCGCCGGAACCTATCGCGGTCTCCAGTGCAGCTTCGACGACACGCATCGTTCGTTGTCGCCCGGGGTCCTGGTCCACCTCGAAATGATCGAAGCGCTCGCTGCCGAGGGCATCGCGCTCTATGACCTGGGCAGCGAGATGGACTACAAGCGGCGGTGGGGCGAAGAGGGCCTCAGGACGAGCACCGCCGTCGTAATCCGGAGTCACTGAAGTGTCGTTGCAGGCCATCCTGCTGACGGCCGAGGCCTGTGCGCTCGTGTTGGCCCTCGCGTCGGTGCCATCGGTGCTGATCGAGCGGCGGGGACGCCCGACGTCGGCCGCGGTCTGGCTGCTCCTCTTCCTCTTCGTGCCCTTCGTCGGCGTGCTTCTGTGGTGGTCACTGGGTCGCCTCTACATGCAGCGCCGTCGCCGTCGCCGGCGGCGCGCCAAGGCCGACGTCGTCGGTCGGCTCGCCAGCGTGCGCGAGTCGATGACGGAACGGCAGCTGACCGGACCGCACCCCGCGCTGACCGACCGCAGCACCCGGGACCAGGCCCGGCGACTCCTTTTCTCGGAGAGCGACCGGGTGTTCGCCTCCCGGCGGGGCAATCGCGTCCGCGTCTTCGTGGATGCGGCGGAGGCCTACCCGGCGTTCCTGGCGGCCATCGACGCCGCCCGCGATCACATCCATTTCCATTTCTATATCTACCAGGACGACGAGACGGGCCGTCGCTTCCGGGATGCGCTCGTCGCGGCGGCACGGCGCGGGGTCTCCGTGCGCGTCCTGGTCGATGCCGTCGGTGGGGCGCCGGTCGCCGGCGATTTCATGGAGCCCCTGAAGGCCGCCGGCGGTCACTTCGAGACGTTCTCGCCGGTGCGGTTTCTGCGACGTCGGCTCATCCTCAACTTCCGCAATCACCGCAAGATCCTCATCGTCGACGGCCGCACGGCCTTCACCGGCGGCATCAACATCGGCGACGAATACACGCGCGACTGGCACGACCTGGCGATCCAGCTCGACGGTCCGGTGGTGGATCAGTTGCAGGAGGTCTTCGCCGAGGACTGGTTCTATGCCTGTGGCTACAGCCTGGCCTCGCAACGCTACTTCGGCTGCCACGAGCGGGCGGGCGACCTCGAGCTCGCCGGCGTGCGGCCCGTCTCCCACGGCGCCCGCTGCCGGGTCATCGCGAGCGGACCGGACACGCCGAAGAATGCGACGTTCGAGATCTTCTTCCACGGATGCACCACGGCGCTGCGGCGCATCTGGATCATGACGCCGTATCTGATTCCCGATCAGGCCATGCTGGTTGCCCTGACGTCGGCGGCGCAGCGCGACGTGGACGTCCGACTGCTCGTGCCCCGGCGGTCGGACGTGCCCTTCGTCCAGCTCGCCTGCCGTTCGTACTACAGCGAGCTGCTCGGCGCCGGCGTGAAGATCTTCGAGTACGAGCCGGCCGTCCTCCATGCCAAGCTGCTTTTGTTCGACGACGACTGGTGCATGCTCGGCAGCGCCAACGTGGACATCCGCAGCTTCCGACTGAACTTCGAGGCGAGCGTCTTCCTCGAGGGCGAGGCCTTGACGGCGCACCTCGCGGACCTCTTCGTGCGAGACCAGAAGAATGCGGTGCAGGTCACGGCGGACGCGGTCGCGCGCATCGATCGCTTCACGCAGATCAAACAGGCCGCGGCGCACCTCTTCAGTCCGATGCTGTGAGCTTGCCAGCCGTTCGCGGGCGGGGGATGCTGACGCCGAAACGGTCTCCGGAAAAAGGATGGGATGGGACGCAGCGTGAATCGCCACCGGACGCGCCGCGGGCGCGGGCTTCGGTTCGTCGTTGCGCTCGCGGTCGTGTCCGTCCCGTGCGTCCTGTCCGTCGTGCCGGCGGGCCGCGCGTTCGGGCAGGATTGGTCGGAGGCGGGGCCGCTCGAAGAGGCCGGTCGCCTGGTCACGACGTTGTCGTACCTGAAGGGGCTCGACGAGACCACGGAGCGACGCCTCGTCGCGTTCTACTACGACCCGGCCCGACCCGGGGCGGCGGATGAGGCGCAGGCCCTCGTCGATGCGTTCATCGCCCTGGTCAACGACACCTCGCGCAAGGCGAGCCTGACCAACAAGGCGACGGCGATCGCCGCGCCGCTCCCGACGCCGGCGACGCCGGAGGCGTGCGAGGGCATGCTGCGCAACACGAAGGTCGCGGTCGCGGTGATGCTGCCGTCGCTCGGCGACGCGGCGTGGCGGGCGCTGCTCGTGGCCGCGGAACGGCGACACGTCGTCACGGCCACCGTGAGCCAGGGGGCGGCGCGTCGGGCGGGTCCGTCTTTCGGTCTGTTCAAGCCGGGCGGGCGGTTGCAGACGTGGTGCGATACCGACCGGGTCATGCTCGAAGGGCAGCTCAATGCGTCGGGGATCCCCTGGGTCTTCCGCGGGGAACGGCTGGTGAGGAGCCCGACCGGGGGGTCGGAGGGGGGAGGCTCGCCATGAGGGTGCACGGGCGGATGTTCCGCACAGGGGTCGGCCTCGTCGCCGTCATGTCGGCGAGCGCCGCGCCGGCCAGCGCGCAGCCCGATTCGCCGCGCGGGGCGGACCGGATGAACGACCCGGTCACGGTCACGACCCGGAGTGCGCGCGCCATGCGGGATGCTCCGGGTGTCGTGACGGTCATCACCCGGCAGGACATTCTGGCGACGGGCGCGCGCGACCTCGTCGACGTGCTGAACCTGGTGCCGGGTCTGCAGTTCGGCGTCGACGTCGAGGGCGGGCTCGGCCCGTCGGTGCGGGGGCTCTGGGGCACCGAGGGCAAAGTCCTGCTGCTCGTCGACGGGCTGGAGATGAACGAACGCCTCTATGGCACGAATCAGTGGGGCATGGCGCTGCCGGTCGACCTCATCGAGCGGATCGAGATCATCCGCGGGCCGGGCAGCGTGCTCTACGGCGGGTTCGCCGAGCTCGCGGTCATTCAAGTGACGACGGTGCGGCCGAGCACGCTCCACGGACTCGAGCTGCACGGCATCGGGGGCCTGATGGGCGCGACGCCGGGGCGGGCCGGCCTGGCGGCGGCCTACGGCCAGGTCCGCAGCGAAACCCTGGAGTATTCGCTCTCGGCCTGGGCCGGGCACGCGATCACCAGCCCGCGAGACTACGTCGAGCCCGAGACCGGCCGGCGGGCGGCGCTGACCGGAAACACGTCGGATCCGCGCTGGGTCAACGCGGCGGTTCAGTGGCACGGGTTCCAGCTCCGGTTGCTCTACGATGGCTACCGCGCGGCCACCGTGGACGGTTACGGCGAGGTGCTGTCGCAGCCGGCCGCCCTCGGATTCACCGGATACTTCGCGGATCTGCGGTGGCGCGGCCAGCTCGGCGACCGCCTGACGCTCGTGCCGCACCTCGGGTTCAAGCGGCAGCAGCCCTGGCGCGCGACGGATCCCGGCCTCGCGACGTTCTACGACAAGACGGCCGACACCTACCGAGGCGGCCTGCTGGCCGATCTCGTCCTCATCGACGACCTCGACCTGCAGCTCGCCGTCGAGGCCTACCACGATCGCGCGCGGCTCGAGGACGAGCGCCTGTTGGGCACGCAGCGCCGGTTCGACGGGCGCACGTCGATCACGGTCAGCGACGTCGCCGCGTTCGTCCAGGGGGTCTACGCAGCGCGCCCGTTCACCCTCGTCGCCGGTGTCCGCGGAGAGTGGAGCGACCGCTTCGAAACGAGCGTCGTCCCGCGGGTCGGGGCCATCTGGCAGGGCGAGCGCGTCTTCGCGAAGGCCCTCGTCACGCAGGCGTTTCGGACCCCGGCGCTGGAGAACCTCGGCCTGCCGCGCGCCCGCGACGTCCAGCCCGAGCGGACGACCGTCTACGAGGCCGAGGTCGGCTACCAGGTGCCGTATCGGTTCTCGTTCTCGGTCAACGCCTTCGAGATGACGATGCAGAGCCCCATCGTCTTCGGTTACGACGCGGCGGAGGGCGAGGAACTCTACGACAACGCGGGTGAGACGGGCACGCAGGGCCTCGAGGTCGTCCAGCGGGCCATGGGCGGCTGGGGACATGCCGAGGTCAGCTACAGTCTCTACACCGCGCACGAGCAGAACGGCGTCCCTGCCTACGCCGTGCCCGGAAGGCCGGAAGCGCTGCTCGGCGCGGCCCGGCACAAGGTCGCCCTGCGGGGACGCTTTCTGTTGCCGGGGCGGGTCACGCTCGGCCCGTCGGCGGTCTTCCTCTCCGAGCGCTGGACGGTCGTGGGCCACGACCCCGTGCCCTTCGCGGGCGATCCGGAACCAGCGGGTACGACCCCGGCGCCGGCCCCCATCGTCGCGCTCGAGCCACCGACGTTGCGCCTCAACCTCTTCGTCAGCTTCACGCCCCCCGGCGTCGACGGGCTCTACCTCGGCGCCGGCGGCTACGACCTGACGGACAGCGGCTTCCGGTACGTGCAGCCGCACGACAGCGGACACGGCCCGCTCCCCGCGGCGGGCCGCGAGTTCGTGCTCAAAGCCGGGTACGCCCTGCCGATCGAGCCCTGAGGGACTCTCCGCGCCGCGCCGGTTCGGCTATCATCGGCCCGCCGCGCGCCCGCGGTGCGTCGAGAACGGGAGAGCGAGATGCGCATTCTGTACGGGGTCGTCGGCGAAGGCATGGGGCACGCGACGCGCAGCCGCGTGGTGCTCGAACACCTGCTTGCGGCGGGGCACGAGGTCCGCGTCGTGGTCTCCGGGCGGGCGCACGGGTTTCTGGTCAGCCGCTTCCAGGGCCGCCCGAACATCCGCTTCGAGGAGATCCACGGCCTCGTGCTCGGGTTCGAGGGCAACGCGCTCGACAAGAGCGAGACGTTCCGGCTCAACCTCGAGGCCCTGCCCGCCGGCTTGCTGAAGAACATCGGCGTCTACCGCCGAGTGGCCGAAGACGGCTTCGCGCCCGAGGTCGTCATCAGCGATTTCGAAACCTGGGCCTATCTCTACGGTCTCAATCACTTCCTGCCGGTGGTCAGCATCGACAACATGCAGGTCCTCAACCGGTGCCGGCACGACGCGGACGTGACGCTCGACGGTGCGGGGGCGTTCAAGCTCGCGAAGGGGCTCGTGAAGGGCAAATTGCCCTTTGCCTGGCACTATCTGGTCAGCAGTTTCTTCTTTCCGCCGGTGCGCAAGCGCAAGACGACGCTCGTGCCCCCGATACTCCGACCGGAGATCCTCGCGGCGAAACGCGAGCCCGGCGCGCACGTGCTCGTGTATCAGACCGCCGCGAGCAACGCCGCGCTGATCCCCGCGCTGCAACGTCTGCCCTACACCTTTCGGGTGTATGGCATGGGACGCGAGGGTCAGGAGGGCAACGTCACGCTCAAGGGCTTCTCGGAGACCGGATTCATCGACGACCTGCGCACCGCGCGCGCCGTCGTCGCCGGCGGCGGGTACTCGCTGATGGGCGAGGCGGTGCATCTGCACGTGCCCATGTTGTCGCTGCCCATCGAGGGACAGTTCGAACAGGTGCTCAACGCGCGCTATCTCCAGAAGCTCGGGTACGGCCGGCACGCCGAGCGGCTCGACGTCGACGCCATCGCGGACTTCGTGTCGCGCTCCGACGACTTCGCGCACAGCCTCGAACGCTACGTCCCGCGCGGTAATGACATGCTCTTCGGCTGCGTCGACGAGCTTCTGCGCCGGGTGTCGGCCGGCGAGTCCGCCCCGGACGCGCTCGACGCCCCCGCGATGGGCAAGTTTTCGCCCGATGAACGGGACACGGCGGACCTCCCGGGTTGACGCCGGTCGAGGCGCCCGCCGCGGCGCCCGCTTCAGAACCGCCCGCCCCAGCCCACGAACGCCCCCTCCGGGGTGACGACGGCCGTCGGCGCGCTCTTCGCTTCGGCGCCGCGCCGGGCGTCGATGATCAGCATCGTCACGCCCGCGGCGACGAGCACGCCGCCGGTGGCATACATGACGTTGGCCATCGTCGCGGCGCTCTCCGCGTCGTCGGCGGTACGCTTCTTTTCGGCGCCGGTCGTGGCGGCCTTGTGGTCTTCCTCGGCGTTGCTGCTCGCGACGCCGAACCCGATGCCGACCCCCGCTGCGACCACGCCGGCGCCCAACGACGCCCAACCGATCGGCCACAGGACCGTGTGCGGGGGCGGGCCCGCGGGTTGGACCGCCCGCGGCGCCGGGGTGAGCGAGGGCTCGGGCGCGGGCTCAGGCGCGGGCGGCGGCGGGGGCTCGGGCTCGCGATCGGGCACGGCCTCGGGTTTCGTCTTCGACAAAATGGCCTGCATCACCCGGACGCGCCGCTCGACGTCGCCCCGGTCGGGCGTGTCCGCCGTGCGATCGAGGTACATCTGGAAGTATTCGATGGCCTTTTCGGCGTCGCCGGACTCTTCGCACGCGCGGCCCAGGTTGTAGAGCAGGACCGGCGACGGATCGAGCATGTAGGCGCGCTCGAACGCCGCGCGGGCGCCCTCGAAGTCGCGGGCCTGGAAGGCTTCTTTTCCTTTTTGATACTCGACGGCGGCCTTTTCGGCGGCGGTCTGGGCGTTCGCGGGCGCGGCGGCGACCGCGAGCGCGAGGCTGGATCCGAGGACGACGGCGAGGCGGAAGGGGGGCGTTGAACGGCTCATGGCGCCGCGCAGCGTATCATGACGCCCGCCCGGTGCCCCGAATCCATTTGCGCGGGGCCGGCCTAGTCGCTAGAACGCGCCCGATTCGCGTCACACTGCGCCGTCGGCGCCGGAGGTCTCATCCCATGAAGCGTACGCTGACCCGCGGCCTGGCCCTGTCCGCCGCCCTCACCCTGGCCTTCACCGCCTGCAACAAGGGCGAAGAGGGGGGCAAAGGACCCGCCACCGCGGCCGTCAAGACGGAGGCGAAGGCCCCCGCGCCCGCGTTCCTGAAGTACGTCCCCGCGGATACGCCGTACGTCTTCGCGAACCTCGAGCCGGCCCCTCAGCCGGTCTTCGACAAGCTCATGACGAAGATCGAGCCGATGATGGCCGACCTCGAGGGCCTGCTGAACGCCGAGCTCGCCAAGGCGCCCACCAACCCCGAGGACGTCTCGGAGAAGGTCGGCCGCGCGATCCTCGAGGAGTTCAAGGGCCGGCTGAACCGCAAGGGCCTCGAGGAGCTCGGGTTCAGCGCGCAGATCCGCATGGCCATCTACGGCATCGGGTTCCTGCCGGCCATCCGCATGGAGCTGAAGAACGCCGACGCCTTCAAGGCGGCGGTGGCCCGGGTCGAGGCCAAGTCCGGGCAGAAGCTCGCGGTGACCAAGACGGGCGACGTCGAACACTGGATCATCGACAAGGGCGAGGGCTTCTTCGTCGCCGGCATCCAGGGCGGCGAGCTCGTCCTGGGCATGGGCCCGACCAAGGCCAAGGACCTCTACCTGCCCGTTCTCTTCGGCGCCAAGGCCCCGGCGGCCACGCTCGAGAGCAGCGGCGCGCTCACGAAGCTCATCGAGCAGTACAAGTTCACCCCCCACGGCGCCGGTTTCGTCGATCTCAAGACGCTGTCGTCGATCTTCGTCGGCACGGCGACGGGCCTGAACGCGGACATCGCCGCGGCCCTGCGCGAGCCCACCGAGCCCACGCCGCCGCCGGAGTGCCAGGCCGAGATCCCGGCGCTCGCCGCGAACTTCCCCCGGGTGGTTTTCGGCTACGAGGAGTTCAACGACCGCCTCGCCGTCGCGAACCTGCTCGTCGAGTCGACGCCGGCCCTCGGTCAGGAGCTCGCCGCGCTGGCCCTGCCGGTGCCGGGCCTGACGTCGAGCCCCGCCGGCAACCCCGCGCTGGTCTTCGGCCTCGGCATCGATCTCGAGAAGACGATGGCCCTCGCCAAGACGAAGGCCGGCGCCGTCCAGGCGGCCCCCTACAAGTGCATGATGCTCGGGGGCCTCAACGAGGCCGCCAACGACGTGCTCGCGGGCCTCTCGCAGCCCCTGCCGCCGTTCATCAACATGGTCAAGGGCGTCTCGCTGACCGTGAAGGATGCCAAGATCGGCCCGGGTATGGGGCCCGATCCCCTGGCGGCCTTCCAGGACGCGCAGGCCTACCTGACCATCAGCAGCGCCAGCCCGGCCGAGCTGCTCGGCATGGTCAAGGTCATGCTGCCCCCGCCGCTCGCGGCGCTCACGGTTCTGCCCGACGGCAAGCCCGTGGCCATCCCGACCGAGGGCCTGCCGCCGTTCATCAAGGTCCCGACCATCACCATGACCAGCAACGCGCTGGCGCTCAGCGCGGGCGAGGGCATGGACAAAGAGGTCGGCGCCCTGCTCGCCGCGCCCCCGGCCACCGGCGACCGACCGCTGTTCGTCATCGGCTACCACCTCGGCAAGGTGATGGCCGCCGTCTCGGAGAAGCTCAAAGAGGCCACGGCCAACCTGCCGCCGGAGCAGAAGGCCGAGATCGACGCGCAGCTCGCCCGCAACAAGTCCATCGCCGAGCTCATCGGACTCGTGGGCTTCTCGCTGCACGCCGGCGAGAAGGGCATCTCGTTCAAGCCCCGCGTGCACTTCAACTGAGCCGGGCGGAAAAAGGCCCGGGGGCCATTCCCCGGGCGCCCCTCTCCGACGCGGACGTCGCCGCGCTGCTCGCGTCGCTCTCGCGAGAGCTGCCGGGCTTTGCGCTGCGGTTCAAGACCGAGAGCCGCCTGCAGCGGTTGATCGCCGCCCTTGTGTGGCCGTTCAACCGCACCTACCTGACCGAGTACACCACGGTCCTGTTCGGGCGGGTCTATCTCCCCGATCGCGGCTGTCTGCCCCCGCACGGCATGTCCCGCGAGTCGCTGTACGCGTTGCTCTGCCACGAGGCGGTGCACCTGCGCGACGCGCGGCGCTACCCGCTGTTCTTTCACCTGAGCTACCTGCTCCTGCCCCCCGTGGGGCCGGGGTTTCGGGCGTTCTGGGAGTGGCGGGGCTATCGCGAGACGCTGCGGGTCGAGTACGCGCTCTGGGGCGAGATCACCGACGCGCATCTCGACCGCATCGCCGACCGCTTCGCCGGGCCGGACTACCTGTTCATGTGGCCCTTCCGGCGCACCGTCCGGGCCCGTCTCGAGCGGCTGCGGGCGGAAATCACCGGCGGCGCTTGACCGGGGCCCCCGCGGGGTCGATGTTCCAGAGGTAGTGGACGCCCTCGCGACGATCTTCGCGCAGATGCGGGCAACCGGGACGCCGTGGGCGCTCGGCGGACTGTTGCTGACGGCCCTGGTGGTGCGTCTGGCGGCCCCGGAGGACCACCGGCGCCTCCGTGCCACCGCCCTCTTCGTGCTGCTCCACCTGGCCCTTCTGGGGCCCGCGGCGGCCCTTGCGGACGGCGATCCGGAGACCCATCTGCAGGCGCAGGTGGCGGCTCGTTTCGCGGCGGCCCTGGCCGGCATCGGCATGGTGCTCACCCTGCTCTTCAAGGTGCTGCTGCCGAGGGTCGGCTACCACGCCCCCCGCATCCTGCGCGACGTCGTCGGCACGGCTCTGCTCGTGATCGTCGTGTTTTCGATGGCCTCTCGCCTGGGGGTGCACCTCGCGAGCCTGATTGCCACCTCGGCCGTCGTCACCGCGGTCATCGGCCTCGCGCTGCAAGACACCCTCGGCAACGTCATCGGCGGGCTGATGCTGCAGTCCGACCGCTCCATCGAGGTCGGCGACTGGGTCCGCATCGGCGAGACGGTGGGCCGGGTCGTCGACGTCCGCTGGCGCTACACCGCCATCGAGACGCGCAACTGGGAGACCCTGATCGTCCCCAACGGGCAGATCGTGAAGAATCAGGTGCTCGTCCTGGGCCGTCGCAAGGGGAAACCGGCGCAATGGCGGCGCCTGATCGAGTTCCACGTCGATTTCCGGTTCGCCCCGACCCGGGTGATCGAGGCCGTCGAGGAGGCCGTGCGGCAGGCCCGCGTCCCCAACGTGGCCGACGACCCCGCCCCGAACTGCGTTCTCATGGGTTTCCACGAGAGCACGGCGCGTTACATCCTGCGGTATCACCTGACGGATCTCGCCGTCGACGACCCGACGGACAGCGCCGTGCGCGTCCGGGTCTACTTCGGTCTGCAGCGGGCGGGCATTCCGCTCGCGATTCCGGCGCAGACGCTCTTCCTGACGCAGAACGAGGGCCGCAAGCTCGCCGAGGCGCGCGAGGACGAGGACGAGCGGCGCTTCGCCATCGACCGAATCGAACTCTTCCACACCCTGCCCGAGACGGAGCGACACGCCCTCGCCGAGGGCCTGCGCCACGCGCCCTTCGCCCGGGGCGAGGTCATGACGCGGCAGGGCGCCGAGGGTCACTGGCTCTACCTCATCGTCCGCGGACGGGTGAGCGTACGGGTGGCCTCGAACGGCGGCGACGAGGCCGAGGTCAATCAACTCGGCGAGGGGGACTTCTTCGGCGAGACGTCGCTGATGACGGGCGAACGGCGGACGGCCACCGTCATCGCATTGACGGACGTCGACTGTTACCGCCTCGACCGGGCGGTCTTCCAGGCGGTCATCCAGCGGCAGCCGGCCCTCGCGGAGCACATCGCTCGCATCCTCGCCGAGCGCCGCATGGTGTTGACGACCGTGCGCGACGACCTCGACCACGAGGCCCACTGCCGCAAGATGGAGCAGACCCGCCTGGACTTCGTCGACCGCATCCGGGCCTTTTTCGGCCTCGACGAGGGAGACGACGGGTAACGCCGGGGCGGGGTCTCCGAGCGGCTCTCAGTGCCCGCCGCCGTGCTCGCCGCTGCCCGGGGCCGCCGAGCCGGGGCCGGGGGCCGGCGCCTCTTCGGCCGTCTCGCCGCCCTCGTCCTCGTTCAACGGCTCGAGCTCGGGGGCCTCACCGGGGCGCTTGGGGCGGTCGAAGAGCAGCGTGATGGCCACGCGCCGGTTCTGGCTGTCCTCCGTGTCCGCCGGGTTCAGGGGCTCGGTGTCCGCCTTGCCCGTGACGCGCACGAACTGATCGGCATCGACGCCGTACTCCTCGAGCGACTCCCGCGCGGAGAGCGCGCGCCGCGTGGAGAGCTGCCAGTTGCCGTTGGGGCCGTCGTTCTGCCCGAGGGAGTCCGTGTGCCCTTCGAGCGCGATGGGGTTGGGCAGCTCGCGGAAGGACTCGGAGATGATCCGCAGCGCCCGATCACAGTCCTTGGTCGGCTTGCTGCTGCCGGGCTGGAACATGTCCCGCCCCTCGCGGTCGACGAGCTGAATGCGCACGCCGTCCTCGGTGATCTCGACCTTGATCTGGTTCTTGATGTCCGCGAGGCGCGTCTCGATGGTCTCCTGCAGCTTGTCGACGAACTCCTTGGGGGTGAGCTTGCCGTAGCTGACGAAGGGCTGGTTCTTCTGCCCCTCGATGGAGTCCGGCGAGAGATCGACGACGCCCTCCTGCTTGACCTTGTTCTTGCCCTTGTTCTCCCCGGCGGCCTTCGGCGGGGACTCGATGCGCGTCTTGTTGCGCCCCGGCTGGTCGAAGATGCTGAAGTTCTGGAAGTAGTCGGCGAGGGCCTCTTTCTGCTCCTTGCTGACCGAGTTCAGCAGCCACATGAGCAGGAAGAACGCCATCATGGCGGTCACGAAGTCGGCGTAGGCCACCTTCCACGCGCCGCCGTGGGCGCCGGCGTGCCCGCCCTTCTTCTTGACGATGATGACCGTCGATTTCTTGTCGTCGTCGGCCATGGCGCCTTACTTCTTCTCGCGCAGGTAGGCCTCGAGCTCGGCGAAGCTGGGGCGATCCCCGCCGCCGATGGCGCGGCGCCCGAACTCGACGGCGATCTGCGGCGACGAGCCGTTGATGAAGGCGACGAAGGACACCCGCACGACGGTGAAGGCGACGCCGTGGTCGTTGACCTTGTACTCGACGTTCGTCGAGAAGGGCTGGAAGAAGCCGTAGGACAGCAAGATGCCGAGGAACGTACCGACGAGCGCGGCGCCGATGGAGTGACCGAGGACTTCGGGGGGTTCGGAGATCTTGCCCATGGTGATGACCACGCCGAGCACGGCGGCCACGATGCCGAGGGCGGGCAGGGCGTCGCCGAGCTTCTGGATGGCCACCGACGGGATGAGCTCGACGTGGTGATTGGCGTCCGAGTCGAGCTCCATCAGCGCATCGAGCCGATAGGCCTCGATCGTCGTCGACGAGATGATCTTCAGGTTGTCCGTCATGTAGTTCAGGAGGTGGTGATTGTGCAGAACCGCCGGGAAGTTCTTGAACAGAGGGCTCGCCGTCGGGTTTTCCACGTCCTGTTCGATGGAGATGAGGCCCTCTTTACGAATCTTGGACAGAATCGCGTTGATGCAGCCCAGAATCTCCAGATACTCGGCTTTCGATGCCAGATGCCCGCTGAAGACCGTCTTGAAGCCCCCGATGATCAGCTTCATGATCTTCGGTGGCGCGGACGTCACCATGGCGCCGATGCCGGCGCCCACGATGATCAGAATCTCGATGGGCTGCCAGAGCGTGTGGAAGTTGCCGTGCTCGAGGGCGTAACCGCCGAGCACCGAGCAGAACACGATGAGAATGCCGATTGGGGCCATGCGGGGCCGCGCGCTCCCTTCGGGGAAATCGAAAGCGGATTCCGGTGGACGATAGCCCGGTTTCGGCGCGGTGACCAGAACCGGACGCGCGCTCAGGGCTCCATGGAAATCGACGCGGACAGGCGCCCGCTGGAATGGAATCGCACGACGCCGAGCGCGGCCACGGCGAATGCGGTCGCGAGCAGGGGATCGTCCTCGCGCAGATCCGTCGCCGGGTTGCGGAAATGGCCGTCTGGGTGCTGCCGCGCGAGGAGCGCGCCGGCGAGCGCCGGGCCCCAGGCGACCGGACCGCGGGGCGTCTCGATCACGGGGCCGGAGGACGCCATCAGCGCGTGGGACAGCGACCACGTTTGGTAGAAGTAGACCGCGTCGCGCTGCAGCACACGGTCCGTGGCGTAGTCGCCCGCTGCCTGCTTGGGGTCGAAGTGCCGGTGCAGCCAGGCCACGGCCGCGGCGAGGCGCGGGCCGTCGTCGGGGCCGGGCAGGTGGCGCAGCGCCCGGAACCCGTCGGCGGTCATGGAGCCGTATGAACGAAAACGCAGCCGTCCGTTCGCGTCCCGCCCGGCGGCGCCGGCCTTGTTCGTGACGTCGCCCGTCGGCGAGAAGAAGAAGCCGCCATCGGCGAACCGCGAATCACCGCCAAAATTTTGACAGCGCACGATGAAGTCCCGGGCGGCGCGCAGGGCCGGGTCGTTCGGCGTCGCGCCCGCGAACCGAAGCGCCCCGACGGCCAGCAACGTCGCCGCGAGATTCGCCCCGCGGGGGTCGTCCGGGGGCAGGCCGCCCGCAGGCCGCACGACGCGCCCCTGCCCATACCCCCAGCCACCGGTGTTCGGGTCGTCCGGGGGGAACCCGCCCGCCGGACCGAGCTGCCGCGCGCGCAGTTCGGCGATGAGGGCGTCCCGCGCGGCCCGGTGCGGGGCGGCGGGCGGCATCGACAGCACCGTCGCCGACAGCGCCAGGCTCTCCGTCGGGTAGCTGTAGCCCACCGGCGCCGGCCGCACGCGTCCGGTCCCACCGGTCACCTCCACGGCACCGGCCAGAAACGCCGCGCCGCGGCGCCACACCGGGTCGAGCGCGGCGTCGCGGGGCACGTACATCAGGGCGAGCAGCACGACCGGCGTCAGCGACCAGCCGTCCTTGAAGGCGCCGTAGGTCTCCGAATACCAGGCCCCGTCCGCGGCCTGTCGGGCGACGAGCCAGCCCGCCGCGCGTTGCAGGGCGGCGTCGAGGGCGGCGGCATCCGGGGCAGCGGCATCCGTGGCAGGGGGGGCGACCGGGGCTGGCGGCGTGGCCGGGGCCGCCTGCGCCGAGCCGGGCCCCGTAAGACCGGCGAGGGCGAGCGCCGCGACCAGGCAAGCGGTCCGCACGGACGCCCCCCGCCCCGTCAGCCGCGCTGGATCTTGGCGGCGAGGGGCACCTGCGCGCGGTCGGCCGTCAGGACGAGCAGTGCCGCCGCCGTCACGAAGTTGCGCCCGGTGATGCAGTGGTGGCCCGTCCAACTCCCGTCTCCGTTCTGTACGCGTTCGAGGTTGGCGGTCATGGTCCGGTCCCAGTCTTGCCATTCTTTGCCGCCCTTCGCCACCAGGGACTCGGCGAGCAGCATGTAGGACAGGAACTCTTCGCCGCCGTTGGAACCGAATCCGGCCACGAACGCGGGGTCCTCGAGCCGCGCGATGACACTCTGTTGCGCCACGTTGGCGGCCTTCTCGACGTCGGCGGCCTCTTTGATGTCGTCGCGCGCCTTGCGACTCTCGACCTCGCTCATCGGGCGCTTCGCCGCGATGGCGGCCTCGGCCTGCGCGCGCTCGACCGAGCGTGTGTTCTTCGACTCGTCCAGAGTGCCGACGGTGGCTGCGGCGGCGTAGAGACCGACACCGGCGGAGCCGTCCGCCTCGAAGCCGCCCGTCGACGCGTCGTGCTGCCGACCGGCCCAGGTCTCGAACCGCTTGCGGCTCTCGGCGGAGACCGTCGCGCCCTTTTGCACGGCGCGGTTGACCCCCTTGCCGGCGACGGCCTGCGCGAGCACGGGCGCCCAGCCGGCGTTTTCGAAGCCGCCGTCCGCCCGCTGATTGCGCTGAATCTTGTGCAGGACCTTGTCGAGCGCCCGACCGAGGCGGGCCTCGCGCGCGGGGTCCGGCATGTGTCCCTTCGCTTCGGCGAGCATGAGAGACGCCATGAAGGTGTCGACGTGCGTGCCGAGTTTGCCCTGGACGCGGGTGCCATTCACATCGGTGATGCTCAGCGAGTCCGCGTCGGCGCGCTCGATCTGACCGAGCACGTACTCGACCGCCCGCAGGACGTTCTGCGCGTGCGGCCCGCTCTGCGGCGTGCTGCCGGCGCGGATCAGCGCGAGGACGGTGACACAGGTGTCGGCGACGTTCGAGCGGTCGGCGGCGTTCTGGCCGCTTCCCCGCATGTTCATCGACTCCTCGCCCTGACCGAAGCCGCCGTCCGCCTGCTGGTGCGCGACGAGGAACGCCAGACCCCGCTGCACGGCCCCGGACAGCGCCTTGGGCGCCACGGCGGGGGACCACGCGATCTGCGGTGCGGCGAGCGGCGCGGGCGCCGGGGCGAGCGCGGGGGGCGGCTCCGACGCGTGGACGGTGCAGGCGGCCGCGAACGCGGCGGCGAGGGTCAGGGTGGGGGTCCGGAGCAAGGCAAAGCGGCGCATTTTGTGTCTCCCGATGGTTCTGCGGGGGTACACGCGCATCCCCTCGGGCCGGATCTACGCAGACGTTTCTTTTACAAATCGCATTCACGCGGGGTGTCCCCATCGGGCATGGTCGGGATCATGGCCCGCGCCGCCTTGCCACCGAAGACGCTCATCGACTGTTTCATCGCGGTCATGCCGCCCGAGTGCGGGGCCGTGCCGCTCGACGCCTTCGCGCGCGCCTTCTGGCGGGTCGCGCCGGGGCGGGTGCGGCTCGGGTTGCACGGGGTCTGTTTCTTGCTGCGCCTGCGGGCGTTTTGGGGTGGCCCGTCCTGGGAGCGTCGCACGCCGGACGAGCGCCGGGCGGTCATTGCCGCCTTCGGTGCCTCGCGAAACCACCTCCTGCGGGAGATTCCGGTCATGCTCAAGGCCCTCGCGGCGCAGGGGGCGTTCGGTCACCCCGCCGGGCAGGCGGCGTTCGGGCTGCCCGTCGACGCGACGCCGCCGTTCTGGGCGCCATGATCCACCGCGGCGCTCAGGTGGCCGACGAGCTCGCGCGCAACGGTGCCATCGCGGACGTGGTGATCGTCGGCTCGGGCGCGGCGGGGGCGGCCGCGGCCTGCGTCCTGGCGGAGGCCGGCCTCGACGTGCTCGTGCTCGAGGAGGGCGCACCGCTGCGCCCCGAGGACCGCCGACGGGACGTCTTCTCCGGGTTCGCCACCCGCTGGCGGGACGCCGGGATGCAGGTCGCCGCGGGGCGTGGCTTCATGCCCGTTCTGCAGGGGGTCTGTGTGGGCGGCACGACGGTCGTCAACGGGGCGATCATGCACCGCCTGCCGGCGCCCATTCACGCGGCCTGGGTGCGCGACCACGGGGCGGGGCGCTTCTTCGACGCGGCCTCGATCGAGCGCGTCTTCGCCACCCTCGACGCCGCCCTCGACGTCGCCCCGACGCCGTCCACCGTCGCCGGGGAGAACAACCGACTGATGGCCGCCGGCTTCGGCGCGATCGGGCTTGCGAGCGCGCCCATCGCCCGCAACATCGCGGACTGCGAGGCGAGCGCCCGCTGCCTCCAGGGCTGTCCGACCCGTCGCAAGCGCAGCATGGACGAGACGCTCTTGCCCCGTGCCTTCGCGGCCGGCGCGCGTCTCATCGCGGATTGCCGGGTGGAGCGTGTCTTCGCCCGGGGCGATCGCGCGGCCGGGGTCTTCGCGCGCATCCCGTGTCCGCGCTCGGGTCTACCGGGGCCGCGCCTGACGATTCACGCGCGGCGGGCCGTGATCCTGGCCGCGAGCGCCGTATCGACGCCGCTGCTGCTCGCGCGCAGCGGTCTGCGCGGCGGGGCCGCCGGCCCGGTCGGGCGCCGATTCCAGGGGCACCCGGGGACGGCCGTGCTCGCGGCGTTCGACGCGCCCGTGCGCATGTGGCAGGGCGCGACGCAGGGGCACGAGAGCCTCGCGCTGTGGGACGAGCGCATGAAGTTCGAGGCGCTCGCCCTGCCGCCGGAGCTCGGCGCAGTGCGGATGCCCGGCCTCGGTCCCGCGCTCGGTGCGCGCATGCGCGACTACGGACACATCGCGCAGTGGGCGGTGCAGATCCGTGCGGAGGCGCAGGGGCGGGTGAGCACCGGCCTCTTCGGCGGCAAGAACATCGCCTACGATCCGACGGACGCCGATGTCACACGCCTCGCGCGGGGGGTCGGGGTCCTCATGCGCGCCGCCGCGGGCGCGGGGGCGCATACGCTCTTCCCCGGTGTTCACGGGCTGCCCGAGGTGCTGCCCGTCGCCGACCTGCCGGCCGCGCTGCGCACGCTCGAGGGGCTGTCGCCGGATCCGCGCCGGTATCACTGCATTCTGGCGCATCTGTTCGGGACGGCGGTGATGGGAGAGCGCCCCGGGCAGAGTGTCGTCTCACCGCGGCTGGAGTGTCACGCCCTGCCCGGGCTGTTCGTCTTCGACTCGTCGGTCTTCCCGACGAACCTCGGCGTCAACCCGCAACACACGATCTCGGCCGTCGCGTGGCGGGCGGCCGAAGTGCTCGCCGGGACCTGACCGTTCCTCAGAGGTGCTCTTCGGGCGCGGTGTGAGCGTGGCGCCAGGCCACGATGGCGTTGACGACCTCGTCGTTCTTGAGCGTTCGGTTCATCGCCTTCGCGAACTCGAACAGATGTCGCGCGAGGGCGTCGTCGAGCGGGTAGCCATGGTGGTCGAGCCAGAACAACACGTTCGACAGCCCGCTTTGGTGGCCGATCTCGATGGCCTGAGACTTGCCGAAGAGACCTGCGGGCACGCCGCTGTAGATACGGTCCGCCAGCCAGTGGTCGCCCTTGCGGTGGGCCTTGATGACGGCCGCCGCATGGACGCCCGTCGCCGTGCGAAAGGCGTCGGCACCGAAGACGGGATAGCTCGGATGAATGGGCCAATGGCAGTGCTCGGCGATGAGCTCGACCCACTCGCCGAGGTGGGTGAGATCGTGGTCGATCTCTCCGAGCAGCTTCAGATTGACGAGAATCTGATCGAGCGCGGCATTGCCGACGCGCTCTCCGATGCCGAGGGCCGTGCCATGGATGCGGTCCGCGCCGTACTCCAGCGCGAAGATGCTGTTGCAGACGGCCAGACCGCGGTCGTTGTGCCCGTGCCAGTCGATCCCGATGTCCGCGCCGGTGCCCTCGATGAGATTGCGCGTCCACTCGATGAGCGCGCGCACGCCGTCCGGGGTTGCATGCCCGACGGTGTCACAGAGGCAAAGACGCTTCGCCCCCTTGTCGATGGCACTCAGGAACAGAGGTTGCAGCGTCTCGGGGCGGCTCCGAATGGTGTCCTCGGTCACGAACGTGACGTCGAGACCCTCTTTCACCGCAAACTCGATGGCCGCGCCCGAGAGTTCCACCAGGCGGTCGAGATCCCACGACTCGGCGTACTGCCGGATGGGGCTCGTGCCGAGAAACGCCATGACCTCGATGGGGACGCCGGTGCGCTGCACGATGTCTGCGATGGCGCGCACGTCGTTGAGGTGCGTGCGCGCCGCGCAGTTCGGCCGGACCTCGAGGTGCTTGTCGGCGATGTGTCTCGCCAGGGTGGCGACGTCCTCGACGGCGCGCGGGCCGGCGCCCGGCAGGCCGATGTTCATACACTGGACGCCCAGCGCGTCCGTCAACTCCACGAAGCGCTTTTTCGCCTCGATGGGCGGGTCCACGATGGACGGGCCTTGAATGCCGTCCCGCAGCGACTCGTCGTTGAACAGCAGGGTCTTCTCGCTCGACTTGAGCAGCCAGCGTCGCCGCCGGACGTTCCAGTCGTAGATGAGCTCCCGCTCGCCGGGCGTCTTGACCTCCATGTTCAGAGGGCCTCGACGATGACGGCGAGCCCCTGACCCCCGCCGATGCAGGCGCTGCCGAGGCCGTACCGGGCGCCGCGGCGCTTGAGCTCGTAGAGCAGGTGGGTCGTGATGCGCGCGCCGCTCGCCGCGAGGGGGTGACCGAGGGCGATGGCGCCGCCATTGACGTTGGTGCGCTCGCGGTCGAGCTCGAGGGCCTTCTCGACGGCGAGGTACTGCGGCGCGAAGGCCTCGTTGACCTCGACGACGGCCATGTCGCCCATGCCGAGGCCGGCGCGCTCGAGGGCGGCGCGGGCGGCAGGCACCGGGCCGATGCCCATGATGGTGGGATCGCAGCCGGTGGTGCCCCACTGCACGAGGCGGCCGAGGGGCTTCAGCCCGTGGGCGCGGGCGAAGTCGCCGGTCGCCATCACGAGCGCGGCGCCGCCGTCGCAGATGCCGCTGGCGTTGCCGGCCGTCACCGTGCCGTCCTTCTTGAAGACGGGCTTCAGTTTCGTCAGGCCCTCGAGGGTGGTCTCGGGGCGCGCGTGCTCGTCCGTGGCGAAGCTGATCGTGCCCTTGCGGCTCGCGAGGTCGATGGGCGCGATCTCGTCGGCGAACTTGCCGGCGGCCTGGGCGGCGGCCCACGTCTGCTGGCTGCGCAGCGCGAACGCGTCGCAGGCCTCGCGGCTGATGCCGTACTTCTCGGCGAGGTTTTCGGCGGTGATGGCCATGGGCATGCCGGTGTAGGAGTCCGTCAGGCACGTCCAGAGGGTGTCTTCGAGCTCCGTCTGCTTGCCGAAGACGAGGCCGTTGCGGGCGCCGCGGACGACGTGCGGGGCCTGGCTCATGCTCTCGCTGCCACCGACGAGACAGACCTGCGCGTCGCCGACGAGCATTTCGCGGGCGGCCTGTGCGATGGCTTCGAAACCGGAGCCGCAGAGGCGGTTCACGGTGACGGCGGGAACGTGCTGCGGCAGGCCCGAGCGCAGGCCGACGTGGCGGGCGAGGTAGATGGCGTCCTTGGACGTCTGCAGGACGTTGCCGAAGATGACCTGATCGAAGGCGTCGGTGGCGACGCCGCTCTGGGCGATGGCGGCCTTCGCGGCGTGCACGCCGAGGTCCGTGGCGCTGAGGTCCTTGAGGCTGCCGTTGAACGTGCCGAAGGCGGTGCGCTTGGCCGCGAGGAAGACGATCTCGGTGGCGAGGGGCTTGGCGGGCATCGAATGGCTCCTGGCCCGGATACGGGCCGTCTGGGGGGTCATGGCTGCAAAACGAACGCAGGCGGGAGTCTAGCGCGTCCCGGGCCCGGCGTCAGGGGGAAGTCAGGCGCTCGCGGGCTCGTCCCAGCGGGCGGCGTCGCCGTCGACGGCATACGCCGTGTAGAGACCACCGGCCTCGAGGGCGGCGGCGAGCCAGGCGAAGAAGTCGGAGAAGGTGTCGTCGTCGTCCGCGTAGGGGTCGACGCCAGCCGGCGGCGGCGTGTACGTCACCGCGAACACGGCCCGGCCGTCGATGGCCAGGGTGAACCGGCGGGCGTCGCCCTCCGGCAGGCGTTCGACCGCGGCCCGTGTCCGTCCGGCGGCGAGCGCGTGACGGCTCTCGTTGAAGAAGAACACCGGCCCCTTCGCCGTCGCGAAGACTCCGATGGCCTGCTGCCCCACGACGACGTAGAAACCCGTCCACAGGCGGGCGCTGGCGGGCTTCTGCGTGCGATAGACCTCGCGGTAGTCGCCCGTGACCGGGTCGTACACCAGCAGGCGGTCGAACAGATCGTGGTGACGCAGAAAGATGTGTTCGTCTGCCACTGCGAACGGCGAGCGCGCCCGGCGCAGCGCCGCGACCTGCGCCTCGAACGTGGGTTCGTCGACGAACGTGGCGTCCTCGTCCGTCGGGTGGACGAGGGTGTGCAGGTGCCGCATGTCGCGCACGAACTCGCCGGTGTCCCAGTCATAGGCGAGGACGTCGAGCCCGCCCTCGGGCGTCGCGACGCCCTTCACCGGCCGGTCACCGATCAGACAGAAGACGGGCAGTTCCATGGGTCACTGCCCCCCCGTCGCCTTCTCGATGGCTTCGCCGTAAAGCTTGCGCGATTCGGCGTTGGCCCAGTCGATCTTCGCGAGCTCCTCCGGCGTCAGCGCGCGGGCTTCCTTCACGGCCTTCGCTTCGAGGGAGCGGATGATCTCGTAGAGTTCGTGACCCTTGCCGCTCTTGACCGCGAGCACCTGCTCGAGGTGGAGCTGCACCTCGCAGACGTGCCCGTTGGACATGCGCACGGTGAGCAGGATGTCCCGGTAGCCGGCCTTCGTCGGCGTCGCGAAGCGATCCTTGATGGTCACGATCTCGTACTTGGACTTGAGCAGCTCGAGGCCTTTGTAGACGTCGTCGAGCTTCTTGTATTCGACGGACGACCGCGCGAGGTCGGTCAGCCGCGAGGCATCACCCTTGTACTCCGTCTCGATCTTCTCGAGCGCGCGGGGCCGGCCCTTGAGCTTGTCCGGGATGATGGGCTTGCCACCCGTCTTGCCGGCGATGTCGACGGTGGCGTCGCCGAGTTCTTTCTGGGCGACGGCGGCGTCCTTGTAGAGCTGATCGAGATCCGCCGTCCGCTGTGCACCCTTGGGGCCGGCCTGTGCCTCGGCCTTGGGGGCGGCCTGTGTCTCGGCCTTGGTCTCCGGTTTGGCTTCCGGGCCCTCCGTGCGCGGGCCGTCGGTCTTGGCGCCGCCCTCGTCGATCTTGGGGGTCTCTTTCGGGCTCGGTGCCGTGTCGACCTTGGCATCGACCTGTGTCTTGCCACTCCCGCCGCCTCCGTCGACAGACGGCAGCTTCGGCGGGGCCTTCAGCTCCTGAACGGCCTTTTCGATGTAGTCGGGGGGCTGCTTCTTCAGCCAGTCCCCGAAGTTCTGAAGCAGTTTGTCGACGTTCTCGTTGGGTCGGGACGACGCGCCGATGATCTTGTCGAAGATGGCCTTCTGATCGGTGATGCCGGCCTTGGCCAGATCGGCCTCGTACTTCTTGACGAGGAACTCGAAGGACGGACCGAGCTCGTCGCCGTACCGGCCGGTGTTGACCTCGTAGATGTATTTGCGCAGCGGACCGGGGGTGAGGTCCTTGTATTGCACGCCGAGGTTGCGGCGAGCCTGATGCAGCGCGCGGGCGACCTCCTCGGGCGTCTTGCCGGCGGAGAGCATGTCATCGGCGAGCTTCTTGAGCTCGGCGACCTTGCCCTCGTACTCGGCCCGCAGCGGGCTCTGCTTCATGTTGCCCTTCATCGGGGCAATGACATCGTCGACCTTGGTATGCAGATCGGCCTGCACCTTGGCGTCGGGCTGCGGGCCGGCCTCGGTGCGGGGGGCGTCGGTCTTCGCGTTGAGATCGGCCTGCTCTTTGGGCGCAGGGAGCAGCTTGGGCTCGTCCTTGGGGGCCGGCAGCAGCTTGGGCTCGTCGGCCTTGGGGCCGGGGCCGAGCAGCTTGGGCTCGTCCTTGGGCGCGGGCAGGAGCTTGGGCTCCTCGACCTTCGGACCGGGGCCGAGCTGTTTGGGGGCCTCGGGGCCGGGGCCGAGCAGCTTGGGGGCTTCGGGGCCGGGGCCGAGCAGTTTGGGGGCTTCGGGGCCGGGGCCGAGCAGTTTCGGTGCCTCGGGACCGGGGCCGAGCATCTTGGGCGCCTCGGGGCCGGGGCCGAGCATCTTGGGCGCCTCGGGGCCGGGGCCGAGCAGCTTGGGTGCTTCGGGGCCGGGGCCGAGCAGCTTGGGTGCCTCGGGGCCGGGGCCGAGCAGTTTGGGTGCCTCGGGGCCGGGGCCGAGCAGCTTGACCTCTTTCGCGGACTGTTCGGCGGCCTGTTTCGCGGCGGCCTCGGCCTCCTGCTTGACGATGGCTTCGGCGGCCTCCTTCGTCGTCTTCTCGGCGGCCTCTTCGGTGGCCTCCTGGGCGGCCTTCTTCGCCGCGGCCTCGACCTCGGCCTTGACGGTCTGTTCGGCGACCTCCTTCGCGGCAGCCTCCGTCTCTTGCTTGACGACGGCCTCGGCCGCCTCCTTCGCGGCCTTCTCGGTGGCTTCTTCCGTCGCGGCCTCGCCGGCCTCCTTCGCCGCGGCCTTGCCGATGCCGAGCTTCGACAGCACCTTGCCGAAGTAGGGCGCCAACAGACCGCCGCCGAAGTTGCCGATGAAGTTCTGGACGACGTTGCCGGTCATGGCATCCCAGAACGTCTTGAGGGAGACCTCTTTGCCATCCCAGATGCGGCCGATGGTGTCCGTGATGCCCGAGCCGATGGTGTCGATGACGGTACCGACGACGGTCTCGGCCATGAAGATCGCCGCCTTGACGGCGAACTTCTTGACGACCTCTTCGCCGAACTTCGCGGCGATGGTGCTCGTGAGCTTGCCGGCGACGGCGCTGCCGGCGCCCGCGCCGACGAGGTTGATGAGACCTTCGACGGCGCCGATGGCGGCGGCCTTGCCGACGTCTTTCCATGTGATGGACTCGCCGGAGGCCCACTTCTCGACACACATCTTGGCGACGCCGCCCGCGGCGCCGATGAGCAGCGACAGACCGATCAGCGCGACGAGGCCGATGCCCGAGGCCGCGAGCGCGGCGATGGCGGCGGTCACGATGATCGAGATCACGATCGTCAGGACGACCGCGACCCACTTCTTCCACGACGGCTGGACCTTGCCCGCGGCCTCCTCCGCCTTCTTCGAGATTTCGCCGTCGATGCCCGCGAGGCTCTTGCCGAAGTCCTGATTGAGATCCTGCGTGCTCTTGCCCAGGCTGGTGCCCAGATTGCCCGTCGCCTTGGTCAGATCGGCGTCGAGTTTGCCCGACGCA
This sequence comes from Myxococcota bacterium, assembly GCA_023150895.1. Lineage (GTDB taxonomy): Bacteria > Myxococcota_A > Bradymonadia > UBA7976 > UBA1532 > CAINDO01. The sequence goes on from JAKLJY010000068.1 coordinate 39,674, forward strand.
TCGGTCATGTCTTTGCAGGCGTCCGTCTTCGTCTTGCCCTGTGCCTCGGACGAACCCTGCCCGATCTGTTGCAACGCGCGCTCGGCGCCCTGCGCTTCGCCCTGCGCCGTCTGTGCGGCCGTCTGCCCCGCCTGCGCGGCGGACTGTTGCGCGGCCTGGACGGTCTGATCACCGGTCTGTTGATACTGCCCGTGAGACTGATCGAGCGCCGTCTTCAGCTCGTCGGCGCCCTGCGTGATGCCCTGATCGGCCTGCCCGATGACCTCGTCGAGCTTGCCGAGGGCTTCCTCGAGGCTGGCCGCGAGCTTCTGCTCGTCCGGCAGTTCGATGCCCTCGGCCTGCGCGATGGTGTCGTCGATCGTCTGTTGCAGACGCCCGGTGGCCCCGTCGAGCATCTGCGCGAGGCCCTGACGGCGCTCGGCCGCCCGCGCGTCGATGGCTTGGCGTTCCTCGGCGGCGGCGCGGTCGAGTTTGGCGCTCTCGGTGCGCTCGAGCCGCGCAAAGGTGGCTCGGGCGCCACGCAGGGCGCCGTCGACGGCGGCGAGCTTCTGCGATTTGGTGCGGTCGGCGTTCTCGAGGTCGCCCTTTTCGCGCGCGTCGATCTGGCGCAGTGCGCCCGTCTTGGCGGCGTTCACGGCCTGCATGGCGGCGTCGGCGCGCTGTTTCAGGCCGTCGACGACCTGCGACTGCCCCTGCGGCATCGCCTTGGCGGCCTCTTCGGCCTTCTTCGCGAACTCTTCCTGGTAGGCCTTGCCGACGTCGCGGGCGGCCTGCACCCGCGCCCCGTGCTTGTTCTTCTCGTAGTCTTCGCCCTCGAAGAAGCTGCTGAGCTTGCCCTGCTTCGGAATCGGCCGGGCCTGGTATTGCTGCGCGCGGCGCTCGGCGACGGCCATCGCCTGTCGACCGGCGGCGGCCCCGGCGTCGCGCGCCTCTTGCGCAGCTTTCTCGAACGCGGCGGCGACCTTGGTGGCGATCTCGCCCTGCGACTTCGTGACCTTGCCGGACTCGGTCGCGTGTGTCTGTTCGATGCCCTGGCGGGCGCCGGCGGCGTCGGCCTTGATCTGGGCGACGGTCTGGCTGTGCGACTGACGGATGGCGGCCTTGGCCGCGCCGACCTCTTGCTCGGCCGTCGTTTTCGCCTGCGCGATGGCTTGTGCGATGGCCGACTTCTGCGCGGCGAGGGTCTGTTCGAGTTTGGCCTGCGCAGCCTGCTGGACCTGCGCGACGGCGGGGTCGATCTTCTGTTTGAGCGCCTCGAGGGCCTGCTTCTTGGTCTCGGCCTGCGCCTTGAACTGCTCGAGTGTCGTGGCCGCGTCGGCGCGCCGGCGGGCGGCGACGGCCTGCATGCCTTGGGGATCGACGAGGCCGACGACGTTGCCCGCGGCGGCCTTGGCGGTCTCGACGTCCGCCGGGCTGGCGATTCGAACGGGGATGGCCCCGTCGGCCATCGGCGGAAGCTGATCGACGACGTTGAGCGCGCCGAGGGCTTCGGGGCGAGCCACGGCGAGGACGACCTGCTGGCCGATGGCGCCGCCGGTGTTCTGGACGGGGGCGGGCGCGACGACGGGGGCGGCCGTGGCGGGCCCGCCCTGGCCGGGGGCGCCACCCGGGCCACCCTGCGCCTCGGGGCCGACCTCTGCCTCGGTGGCCGCCGGTCCGTCACCGGCGGGGG
>JAKLJY010000069.1 GCA_023150895.1 Myxococcota bacterium
ATCGCATATGCCCTCAAGCAGTGGGACGCGCTCTGCGTGTTTCTCGACGACGAACACGTCCCGCCGGACAACAATCGCTCCGAAAACGCGCTCCGGATCATCGCGCTCGGGCGTAAGAACTGGCAGCTCGTCGGGCATGAAGAGGCTGGCCAGAACACCGCGATCCTGCACACGATCGTGGCCAACTGCGTCCTTGCCGGCGTCAATCCTCAAGAGTACCTCGCCGACGTGCTGATCCGGGTCCAGTCACACCCCGCGAGCCGCATCGCCGAGCTTACCCCCGAACGCTGGAAGGCCGCCCGCGCCGAGGAGGCCGCCGCGGCGAAGGCCTGACCGGACGACCCGCCGGGCAATGACGTGGACGACGGCTGAGCGGTCGCCGCCGGTCAAGTCTGATCTTGGCGTGGATCGTCGAACGCATACGATGCTCCCGGGGATTCTCTCGGCCGCCCTGTCCCGCTACTCTTCCGCCCACCTCACACGGAATGCGGAGCTGGAAGATGAAACACCTGACGTTCATGATGGCGCTTCTGACCGGGTTCGTGGCCTTCGTCGCGAGCGCGCAGGCTCAACCGGTGGCGCGGTTCGAGTCGACCGAAATCGACTACGGCAAGATCGCAGCAGGCAGCAATCCGGTCCGTGAGTTCAAGTTCAAGAACTTCGGTACCGAGCCCCTCCTCATCACGGACGCCCAGGGGAGTTCGGGGGCGGTCATTCCGAGCTGGCCGCCTGCGCCGATCATGCCCGGAATGTCAGAGGTCGTCCGTGTGACGTACGACACGAAACGAATCGGGCCCTTCAAGAAGTTCGTAACGCTCACGACCAACGACCCCAAGAACCCGCAGGTTCGCCTGACGATCGTGGGAGAGGTGATTCGGAAACCCGAGGGGCTCTGAGTTCGCGCCTCTCCGACGCTTTCGACATCTGACATCGCCTCCGGATGCGTGACGCACGGCATCGCGCCGTTCGATCCGTCCGCAACCGGAGTCGGCGCACGCGGCTCTCGCGGTGCCGCATGCGGGTGTTGCGTTGCGCTCCCCCCCCTCGCCACCACCGCTGAAGATCCCGGTCGCCGTTTCAGTACGGGTCGTCAACCCACACTGAACGGAGATCACCATGCGCCGCACCGCCGCTCGCCTTCTTCTCTCGCTCTCCACGAAGCTCGCTCTCACGATCGTCGCGGCGGGCCATGCGCCGGCCGCGGCGGCCGAGGCGGAGCCGCCGCCTGTCCCGTGGTCGCTGCCCTTTCTGACCGCCCCGCCGGCCGACGTCGCACGGGCGGCGGTCGCCCACCGGGGGGCCGTCGGCGAGCGAGGCTACGGCTGCATCCGAGTCGAGCACGACGTCCGCTTCGAGCCGGACGGCCGCGCGGTCGAGACCATGCGCAGCATCTGTCACTTCACGCAGGCGGAGGCGGTGCAGCGGGACGGGGTCGAGACGATTCACTACGCCCCGAGCGTGCAAGAGCGTCCCGCGATCCGCGGACGCGTCATCACGCCGGACGGGCAGGCGGTGCCGTTCGATACGACGAGCGCCGTGGAAAGCGGCGCCCACCCGACCGGCGATGGCGCGGTGCTCCACGATCTCCGGGCGCTGCGACTCCCCCTGCCGCGCCTGTCCGTCGGGGCGGTCGTCGAACTGGAGCGCGTCGTCGCGCGGCACGTCGGCCCCGTCCCGGTGCCCGACCTGCGCGTCCCGTTCCCCACCGGCCTGTCCATCGAGCGCTATGCCATCACCTTCGACGCGCCCGCATCGGCCGGGCTCTCGGTCGGCACGAACCTGCCCGAGGGGACGTTCGACACACAGACCCGGGGCGAACGGGTCATCCACCGGCTGTCGGCCGGCAACACGGGGCGCGTGGCCGAACCTGCCGCGTCGGAGGGACCGAGCGCCCCGGCGGCCGCGGCCCCGAAGGACCTGCTGGCCCATGCTTCGGGTTGGCGGAACTGGCAGCACGCGGCGACCTGGTACGGCGCGCAGGTCGACGCGCAGATCGCCGCCGGTCCGGCGCCCGCCGAGCTGCTCGCAGGTCTGCCGCGCGCCGAAGGTCGGGGGAAGAACGCGCTCGACGTGCTCGAGCGCCTCGGTGAGCGGCTCGCGCCCCGGCTCCGCTACGTCTCGATCGCCGTCGGCGCGAGCGGGCTCATCCCGACGCCCCCCGCCGAAGCGCTGCAGCGCGGGTTCGCCGACTGCAAGGACATGGCGACCCTGCTGGTCTCCGCCCTGCGCTCGCTCGGGTTCGAGGCGCACGTCGCCCTGCTGACGACGTCGGGCCACGCCGAGGCCCCGGATGCGCCGGCGATTCTGGCTCTCTTCGACCATGCCATCGTGGCCGTTCGGACGCCGCAGGGGCTGCGTTTCGTCGATCTGACCCGGCCGGACGCCCCCCCGGAGGCGCTGCCGGACGCCGCGGCCGGGCGGCGGGTGCTGGTCGCCGCGCCCACGACGCGAGCGCTGACCGTCACCCCGATGCCGACGGCTGCGGAGAACCTGCTCCGCGCCGAAGCGACCCTCGACTTGACGAACCCCCGCGAGTGGGTCCGACGCGAGCGCATGCTGGCGCGTGGCCAGCTCGTCGTGCCAATCCGCGAACGCATGGCGAAAGCCTCGAATGTCGCCTTCCACACGATGTCCCGCACGCCCGCGGGCCCGTTCGCCACGGCCTGGGCGCAGGATCTGCTCCCGCAACCGGAGCATCTCGAGTTCATCGACCTCGAGTTCGATGTCCCGTCCGTCGGCCGAATCGAACGGGAGCTGTCCAAGGCCGGCGCGCACATCCCGATGCCCGTGCGGCATGAGATTCGGATGACGGTCACCCCGCCCGCCGGCTGGGTCCCGGAGCGCGAACTGCCGGCCCTTCGACACGAGGGCGAGCGCGCGACGCTCGAGCACCGGCTGAGCATCGGTGCGGACGGCGTGATCGTCAGCGACGCGGTTCTCGAGGTGCAGGTCGGTGTCGTCTCCGAGGCGGAGGCCGCGTCGACGCGGGCGCTCTTCACCCGGGAGGCGTGGCGCGAGACCGGCGGCAAGCGCACGCTGCGGTTGGTGCCCGCCGAGCGCCGCTTGCTTGCCGAAGGGCGGACCCGGGAGGCGGCCGCGGTCATCAACGACCTCGTCCGTGCGAATCCGACCTCGCTCGCCCTCGCGCTGCGCAAGGCCAGGTTTCTCGCCGACGCGGGTCTGGTCGACGCCGGGCGCGCGGCGCTGGCGTCCGCGCGGCGCCTCGCCCCGGACGATGGGGCGTTGATGGTGGCCCACGCGGAGCTCCTCACGCGGGATGCGTTGGGCCGGGACCGGCTCGTCGCGGCAGGCAACGACGTGAAGGCGATGCGGGCGGCCGCCGAGTTGCTGGCGAAGGCGCGCGCCGGCGGAGCCCCCGCGTCCGCGGGCACCGAAGCGTGGGAGGCCATCCTTCGGCTGGTGGGCGACGATGGGCGCTGGTTCACCGCCGGCGCGCAGCTCGCCGAGGCGGTCGCACTCTTTGCCGCGGTCGCACCGGAGGCCCTCAGCGAGGTGCAGCTGCTCCAGTATGCCGCCGCGCTGCTCCATCTCGGGGACGCCGACGGACTCGCGGCGCTGGCCGGCGCCCGGGCCGATGGCCGTGTGGCTGCGCGCGCCGTGGCCGCGACCGCCCTGAAGGGGGACACCGAGGCGGCGTGGCGCCAGGCCGAGCGCCTCGCGGCCGCGCTGGACGCGACGCCGGCGCTGCTGGCGATGCGGGGCGCGTCGCTGGTGGCGTTCCAGGGCGACCTCGACGGGGCGGCCGTCCTGTCGAGGCGCGCCTGCCCCGACGGGCACTGCGCGCAGGCGGCCCGTGAGGACGCCCATCGGATTCAGTCCCGGCCCGAGGCCCTCCGGTGGGCGCGGACCCCCTCTGCGACCAACCCGGAGGCCTTTCTGGGGCGTTACCTCGCGCTGCTCGTGCGGGGCGGCGGCACGGAAGCCGAGGCCCGTGCCCTCTTCGGTCCCGGGGTGTCCGAGCGCGCGCGACAGGTCCTCGCCCGGAACGCACGCGCGCTCGCCGAGGGCTTCTCGAGCTCGGAGCCGTCCGCGCCTCGACTGGCGCCGGCCTTCCTCGAGGCCGCGGCAGCCGCACACCTGCAGGGGGTCCTGCGGGTCGACGGGGCCTGCCCGGGGCTGTTGCGGCTCTCCGATCCGTCCGGTGACGTCATGCTCGTCGTCGATTGCGAGGGTGCACGGCCCCGGCTCTCGGCCGCCAGCCTCGATGTGGCGGCGGGCGCCGAGGAGGCGCTTCGGGCGCTGGCGGCGGGCAAGGTCGCCCAGGCCCGCACCTGGCTGGCGTGGAGCCTGCCCGCGGGCGCACGGGCCCCGCTGACCGAGAGCCTGCGCCGACCCGGGCTCGAGCCCGCCGACATCGCCGACGCGGGCGCGGACACGCTCCCTTTCATCGCTGGCCTGGCGCTCGTCCGGCAGGACGCGGCGGTGCTGCCGGCGGTGCTCGACCGGCTCCCGCCGGCTGCGGCGGACACCCCCGCCCGGGCCGCCCTGCGTGACCTGCTTCTCGCCGAGGGGCACGACGAGGCCGCCCTGGAGGCCGTGCGGCGGTCACGGGGGCGCGCGCCGGGCGCGCTCGGGCTGATGGAGGCCGAGGCGCAGCTGCTCTGGGAGCTGCAAGGCCTGGACGTCGGGTTCGCCCGGTTGAAGGAGATGACGACCGACCCCCACGTGACCCCGGGCGGGCGCCTGGTTCTCACGCGAATGGCCGCCGAGTGGGCGGGCCGGCTCGGGCGGAACCGCGACAAGGTCGAGCTGCTGCGCGCGACCGATCCGGCGGGGCCGGTATTTCATGCGATCTTCCTCAACGAGCTGGCGTGGGGAACGATGGTGCTGGACGGGCCGACGGACGAGGCGCTCGCACTCGCCCGGCGCCTCATCGGGCGCGATCGCACCCCCACGCCCGCCCAGCGGAACACCCTCGCGACGATCCTCGCCGAGCGGGGCGAAGCGGCGGAGGCGCTCGAAGTGCTGTCGGACACGGTGGCGGCCGTCGGGCGACTGCAAAGCGAAGACGACTTGGTGCTCGGGCGAGTGGCCGAGGCCTGGGGTCTGCCCGACGCCGCCCGACTGTATTACGGGCGCATTCCTCGGCCGGAGAACCCGAGGCCCGGCGACCCCCATACCCTCGCGCAGCGCCGCCTGAGCAAGCTCGACGCGGCGGATGCGCGCGACGTCGCCCGCCGGGAGTGAGCGCGGCGGGGTGTCCCCCGGTGGCGCCTGCGGCCAAGAGATCGGCGCCGCCGGCCAATCTCCGCGCCGGCGGATCTGGTCTTCTGGCGGCAGGAGGTCACCATGACGAAGACCAGTCAGGACGCGGATGTCATCATCATCGGCTCGGGGATCGGCGGCCTGACCGCCGGGGCGCTGCTGGCGCGGCTCTATGGCCGTCGCGTCCTCGTGCTCGAGCGACACTACCGGGCGGGCGGGTTCACCCACACGTTCTCCCGGCCGGGCTGGTTCACCTGGGACGTCGGCGTTCACTACGTCGGAGAGGTCGAGACGCCGGGTACCGGTCGGGATCTGTTCGAGGTCGTGACGGGCGGTGCGGTGCGCTGGCGCAAGATGCCCGAGACGTTCGAACGCCTCGTCTTTCCCGATTTCGAGCATGGCATCCGCGCCGGCCGTGAACACTTCCGCGCCGATCTGATCGCGGCGTTTCCCCACGAGGCGCGGGGAATCGATCGCTACCTCGCGGCGGTCGAGCGGGCGCGGCGATACATCGACGTCCTGGGGGTGAAGGGCTCGGCACCGGCGGCCATCGGCGCGGCCGTCGAATTCTTCGCGCGCGGGCGCCGGCGCCTGGCGCTCTCGACCACCCGGCAGGTGCTCGACGCCAGCATCACGGATCCCCGCCTCAAAGCGGTGCTCGGCGCGCGGTGGGGCGATTACGGCCTTCCGCCGGGGGAGAGCGCCTTTCTGGCGCACGCGGTCGTCACCGATCACTACTTCGAGGGCGGCTACTACCCGGAGGGCTCGTCGGCCCGCCTCGCCGCGGGGGCCATCGCCGTCATCGAGGCGGCCGGCGGGCAGGTCCGCACGAGCACCGAGGTCGCGGGCATTCTCGTCGAGCGCGGTCGAGCGGTCGGCGTCCGGCTGGCGAAGGGCGGCGAGCTGCGCGCGCGGACGGTCATCTCGGACGCCGGGGCGCGCAACACCTACCTGCGCCTGCTGCCGGACACGGTCACCGTCCCGTTTCGGGACGAGCTGGCCTCGACCGCGCCGGGCATGGCCTCGGTCACGCTCTATCTCGGGCTTTCGCGCTCGCCCGAGGCGCTCGGCGTCCGGGGCGAGAACTTCTGGCTGCACGACGGGCTCGACCACGACGAGATGTGGTCCCGGCGCAACCGCCTCGCCTTGGGCGAGGTGTCGCAGGCCTACCTCTCGTTTCCGTCCCTCAAGGACCCCGAGGCCCGCGGACACACGGCGGAGATCATCACCGGCGTCGACGGCGCGGGTTTTGCGCCTTTTGCGGGCAGCCGCTGGATGCGACGCGGCGAAGACTACGCAGCCCTGAAGGAGCGCATCGCCGACGCGATGCTCGCGGTCGTCGAGCGTCGTCTGCCCGGATTCGGGGCCCTCGTCGCGCACCGGGAGGTGTCGACGGCCCTGACGACGGCACACTTCACGGCGCACCCGCAGGGCGAGATCTACGGGATCCCGGTGACGCCTGCGCGCTTCACGCGGCCCTATCTGCGGCCGCGGACCTTTGTCCCCGGGCTCTTTCTGACGGGCGCGGACGCGCTCATGCTCGGCGTGGCGGGCGCCATGCGGGGGGGGCTCGTCTGCGTCGCCGCCCTGGAGGGGCCGGGGGCGTTCGCCCGCCTGCGACGGGCGGCCTCGGTGCCCGGACGCGCGTTGCGACCAGCCCTCCACGCCGGCCCGGAAAGCGTGTCGCGATAGCGTCCGCCGTCGACCTCAGCGGCGCCAGGCCCGCGGGCTCGTACCCGTCCAGCGGCGGAAGGCGCGATTCCACGCCGTCTGGTCGGAAAAGCCCAGCCGCAGGGCCACCTCGGCGAGGGGCACGGACTGGCCCAACAACCGCTCGGCCTCGGCCCGCCGGAAGCCGTCGAGCACCCGACTGAAGCTCGTGCCCGCGGCCTCGAGGCGCCGCTGGAGCGTGCGCTCCGAGAGGCCGAGCGAGCGCGCCACCTCGGCGGCCACGGCTCGCCCGTCGGGCAACGGATCGCGCAACCGGGCGCGGACGGCCAGCTCGAGGCCGTCGGTGCTCGGACCGAGCTCGAGGCGCGCTGCGAGCTGAGCCAGCATCTCTTGCAGCCGCGGATCGGCGCTCGAGAGCCGGTGCTGCCAGGTCGCCGGGCCGAGCTCCAGGGCCGCTTCGGAGCAGCCGAACGTGACGGTGCCGCCGAGCAGCGCGTCGTGCCGGGTGGGGCCGTCGGGCCGGGGGCGCGTCAACCGCAGGGCGACGCCCTGGAGCGGCTCCGGCGCGAGGGCGGCGGCAAAACGCCCGACGAACGTGGCCAGGGTGAACTCGTCGCTCACCGCGCGGAACGGGGCCGAGGGCTGCGCCCAGACGATCCGGACGACACCCCCGCCCACCTCCGTCGGGGCGACCTCGAGCGCGAAGTGACGGGCGACCTGCCGGAAGTGGGCGGCCAGCGTTTCACAGCCCCGCGCGACCGTGGCCGAGCTCGCCGCCAGGTAGTCCAGCGCCCCGAATGCGCCGAAGGGGATGGCGAGGCCGACCTCCGTCGGGAGCTCGGGCGTCGGCCGGCGGGCCGAGGCCGCGTCCCACAGTCGCTGGAAGACGTCCTGCGGGAACACACCGTCGAGGGCCTCGAGGGTCGGCGAGGTGGCACCGGCCACGTCTCGCAGCGCGGTGTCGTCCAGACCGAGCGCCCGGAATCCGGCCAACAACGCGCGGGCCGTCGCCGCCGGGAGCATCACTGCCCGCGCTCCGGGCCGGGGCCGGCGTGAAGCGTCGAGGGCCGCTCGTGCACCACCGCCTCGAGCCGGTGACCGTCGGGATCCCGAACGAAGGCGGCGTAGTAGCCGGGATCGTAGTGGGCCCGGATGCCGGGGCCGCCCTCATCGACCCCGCCGTGTTCCAGTGCAGCCGCGTGGAAGGCGTCCACCGCCGCACGATCCGGCGCCCGGAAGGCCAGGTGGAAGCCGGCCCCGGGGGCTTGCGCCGCGTCCCCATGCGCGATGATCGCAAACGGGGCCTCGCCGACGAACCCGGGCGGGCCGTAACAGACGCTGCGGGCGTTCTGCGCAAGCCGCACGTACCCGAGCGCGAACAGCGTCGCATCATAGAACGCCGCCGAGCGGGCCAGGTCGGTCACGCCGAGGGACAGGTGGTCGAACATCGGTGAGGCTCCGTTCCGGGCCGGGCCCGTCGACACGCGTCACGCACTCAGGGCGTCGATGCGGGCGTACGAGGCCTCCATGCCCTCCGTCATGCCCGAGCCGAGCGCGGCGTCGCGGGCCTCGCGAGAGGCATACGTGATCACCATCTCGAGCCGGGTTCCGGTGCCATCGGCCAGAAAACGCGTCTCGACCACACTCTCCGTCGCCCCGGGGAACTCGAAGAGCTCCGTGTGCAGGCTGCGGTGGGGCGGGTCGATCTCCAGCACCGTGCCGGTCATGCCGAAGCTCTCGTGCTCGGACTTCTGCCATCGGATGTGGATGGGCGCGCCGACGACCGGGGCGATCTCGCAGACCGGCATGGACCACCCGGGGGGGCCGAGCATCCACTGTCTGACCAGCGGTGCTTCGAAGTGTGCGCGGAAGACACGCTCCGGCGCGGCGGCGAATCGGCGGCGCACGCGGAGCTGCGTGTCGCCCAGAACCTCGGCTTCCAGCCTTTCGGCCATTCTCGTTCTCCTCGGTCTCGTCGTCGTGGGTAGAGGGTCGCCTACTCGGTGTCCTCGAAGCGGGCGAGCAGGGTGTCGAGGCGGTCGTAATTCGTCGCGAGGACGCTGCGGTAGGTCTCCAGCCAGTCGGCGAGCTCGCGCAGCGGCTCGGGCCGGACGGAGTACAGGCGCCGCTGGCCGTCGGGAATCGCCACGACCAGGCCGGCTTCGCGCAGGGCGCGCAGGTGCTTCGACGTCTGGGGTTGGCCCAGGCCGAGCGCCTCGCCGACCTCGGCCACGGGCAAAGGCCCGCGGCGCAGCAGGTCGAGCATCTGAAGTCGGTGGGGCTCACCCAGGGCCCGGAGCGTGTCCGTCAGCATGGGTGGAGAAATACCGCCGAGGGTATATATCCGTCAAGGAATGTTTTGGGGTCCGTGAACCGAGGCGGACGCTCAGGGAGCCGAGCGCCAGGGCGTCGACCCGGGCGCGGGCGCCGGGGCAGCCGATTCGGGCGCGGGGGGCGGGGCCGCCGATTCGGGCGCCAGTGCCGTTGCGGGGGCGGCCACCGCCCGTCGCCAAGGGTTGACCTGCCCGCCCTGACGCTTCCAGAGGCTGACCGCCGGCCGTTCCGGCGCCAGCAGGTTCACCTCGGCGGGCAACTGCCAGCACCAGAGCCAGCCCGTCGCGTAGGTGAACAGGCCGACGAAGAACGTGCTTGCCCGGAACTCGCGCGTGACCGGGTTTTCTCGGCGCTGACCGTCCGCCTCGACGGTGAAGACCACCTCTCCGGGGAAGCCCGTGCTGGAGGTGGTGGCCGAACCGGTGCCGAGGTACTCGCCGTCTCTGCAGATGCGTGCGTCCGGCCGGTCCGTGCGGACCTGAGTGCTGCACCCGACCCCCACGAGCACCGTCGCGACGATCAGAGATCGCATGACCGGGCGCGCCCGCACGGTCAGAAGTTCAGGCCGAGCGTCCATACCAACCCCTGGAGATTCGACGAGCCCGTGTCGACCATCGTGAGCATGTATCGGACGTCGGCCCGCACGGCGACCGTGCTGGTGCGCCCGATGATGGCGCCGAGCCCGACGAATCCGGTCAGACCGCCGCTCGTTTTCGAGGTCGAGTCGCCGTACTCGTCCACCTGGGCGGTATCCATCCCGGCGAGGCCGAGACCACCGCCGAGATAGGGCGAGAAGTCCTTGTCGAGAAAGGGATAGTAGGCGCCCAGGCTCAGGCCGAACCCCTCCATGCCCGAGCCGATGCCGTAGAACTCGCCGGCGACGTCGAAGAGCAGATTGCGTGTGTCGTAGGTCCAGACGAAGCCGAGTTGGGGCGAGATGTCCGTGTCGTCGCCCGTCACCGGGCTGAACCCGCCGATCTTGACCCCGAAGTAGTGGTTGGCCCGCTTGCGGCGCAGGTTGTCCTCCTCGGCCTCGGTGACGGAGTGAATGTCCTGGTTCTCCGTGACCGCTTCGCCGGCGGCCAATGAACGCGCGAGCCGCCCGAGGCAGGTCTCGAGATCCTCCGGTGTGTTGGCCGTCAGGCGACCGCTCCAGAGGGGCGCGGGCGCGGCGGCATCGAAGAGCTGCACCGAGACGATGGCCTTGTTGCCGAGCGCCGTCAGGTGCCCGCGCACATACTGCGGCACGCCTGCGGCGACGGCGGCCTGCCGGATCTCCGCGTCCGTCGTCGGGGGCGGCGTGCCCGCGGGCCGGTCGCGCACGTCGACGCCCGCGTCACGCAAATACATGACCAGCACCGCCGTGGCGGCCTGCCCGTGCTCGGCGTCGACGGCCGTGACCTCGAACGGCGCGACGACGAGCGGGCCGCGTCCGGCGGCCGAGGCGGCCGGGAGACCGGTGAGCAGGGCGAAGAGGGCCATCAGCAGCGCGATCGGACGGGACATGGGGACTCCCTTCAGGGCGTGTCGTTTTCGCGATACGCTCCAGCAAATTCAGTGCCAACATCTACTACCCGAGTGGGCCGGCAAAAGAGGCCCATTCCGGCCTGCGCCCTTCGATTTCGGCCAGGTCCGGCTGAACACTGGCGGAACCGTACTCCAGTTGCGCGTCGGAGCCCCCGTGACCGCGCGTTCACACACCCTGCCGAGGTGCCAGGCACTTCGGCGGGCACTTCGGCGGGCGCGTCCATCCGGGCGTGTGGGTGGCCGACGCCCTCACGGACACTCGGCGCTCGTGTCGAGGTCCATCAAAAGGTCACGGATGATGCGATCCCCGTTCATGAGGCTGAGCCGCAGGTGCTGCCAACCGTCGGCCAGCGTCGTCGTGAGACTCACGGACAGGGGCTGTCCCACCAATCCAGGCTCGGCGAACAGATCGAGGTTCACGAGCAGGCGGCCATCCACGGCAGAGCGCACCTCGACCGCCGCGGCGTCGGCGTCGCCCGTGTTGCGGACACACAAGGCCCGGCCGCCGACGTCGACGCCGAGAGGCAGCGAGCATGCGTCGGGGTCGGGCAGGTTCCACAGCAGCGACCCGGTCTCTCGATCACGCGCCTGCAGCCCGGTCATCCCTTCGAACGCCCCGCTCACGTAGATGGGCCCCGTCTCACCGACGCGCAAACCGGGCTCCGTCGAGTCGACGCGAAAGACCTCACGACCGTCCGGCGCCAGCACCCACGCTCCCACATCGGACTCCACCAAGACGGCCCACCCGTTGCGCGTGGTCTGGACGAGGTACGCGCCCTCGGCGCGGGTGACGACCCGGCCGCTGGCCAGGTCGATGCCCATCACACGGGTGCGATTCTCCAGGTCGACCTCCCAGGTCCAGAGCGTCGAGGTGTCATTGAAGCGATAGGACCGACGGGCGACCTCGACGGGCACGCTCCACAGGAGCCGACCAGTGTGCGGATCGATCCCGACGAGACTGTCCAACAGGAGGACGATGGCAGCGCCGGCATGGAAACCGAGGCCCCCGACCGTGGGGCTCGGCATCGGGCTGTGATAGAGCGATTGCCCCGTCTGCAGGTCACGCCCTTCGACGACGTCGTAGTTGGCGGTCAACAAGACGCCGTCCGCCTCGTCGAGCAGCAGCTCCGCGGTGCCCCGGGTGCTCCAGAGCCTTCGCCCGGAGAAGAAGTCGACCCGGGTGACCTCGCCGTCGCCGCCCCCATCGTCGGCCGCCACGTAGACCCCCGAAGGCCGTGCGAACACACGATAGACCTCCGGCAGAAACGCCGGGGTCAACCGCGCCACGTTCTCGCTCCAGAGTTCTTCGCCGCGGGCGACGTCGAGGACGGTGACGTCCCCGCGTGGGTCCAGCATCGAGGCGAAGATGTCATCGGCCGAGAGCAGCAACGTCTCGGAGCGCCCCGGCGTGCCGCTCTCGCTCTGGAAGATCGGCGCCTGCAACCCCGGCCGGTGGGCGCTCACGAAGACCGTCGCCTCATCGGCGGTGCGTCGCAGGAAGGTCGTCTCATGCCCGGGAAACAGCTCATCGACGATCCGTGCGCCACCGGGACCGGAGTCGAATCGCACGAGCGGTTGTCGGGTGACCGGGGTGTCACACGCCGGCCCGGGCTCGCCGCCGGGTCCGGCGTCCGGCGTCTCTTCCACGCCACCGCTGCCACCGGCCGCGGAGCCCCCGCCCTCGCCCCCGACGGCGCTGCCGCCCGTCGCCTCCGTGCCGCCCGTTTCGTCGCCTTCGCCCTGTTCGCCCCCGCCTTCGCCCTGTTCGCCGGCGACGTCGCCGGGTTCGCCCCCTTCGCCGCCCCCGCCCTCGCCCCCGGCGTCACGGCGCGTCCCGCCCGCGTCGGAGGACGCTGCCCCCGCGTCGCCCGCCGGCGCATCGCATCCGGCCGGAATCAGACTCAGGACCAAGGCCCCGCACAAATGGACAAGTCGGTTTCGGTTCATCGGCTCGATCACTCCTTCGTTGGCACGGTTGTGGATCTCTCGGCACCTCGGGTGCGTCTCCACCGAGGTACTCAGGGGCGGTCGGGCTCTTTCGCGCCGCAGTGCCGATGGGCGGCCGGGGTGCCCGGCACTTCGGCCGGCCGAGGTACCCGGCACTTCGTCCAGTGCGTCAACGACAGCCGCTGCCTCTCGTTCACGCACGTTGCCTCGACGAGCCGGTGTTACCTCGAGAACGCCATCCGGCCCCCTTTGGCGAGCGCGGGCCGGACGTCCGGCGTCAAGCGGGGCATCGAGTTCAACACCGACCGCCTCGGTCTGGACCTGGCGTCCCACGAGATCGGTGATCCCCTCCCGGAGAAGTGCCAGTCACTGTGCGAGACGACGGCGGGCTGCCAGTCCTGGACGATGATGCTCGGCACCGTGGATTGGGACGACCGGAACCTCTGCTTCCTCAAGAACGGGGTGCCCGCGACGACGCCGAACGCCTGGGGCATGTACTCTGGGCTGCGGGGGGGTGGTCTCTATTATGAAACGCCCTCGGGCTTTTGCCCTCGGGCTGCTCGGTCGCCGGAGTGAATCCGGCGGCCCTCGCGGGTCCCGCCGGTGCGGCGTGCCCCGGCCGGGGCTCCTGCCCCGGGTTTCATCCACCCGGGTGGCCCGACGGGTCATGGCAAACTACTAACGACCGCCCTCGGGCTTTTGCCCTCGGTTTCGATGCCGCGCACCGCGCGGATTCCGCGGGTCAGGTGTCACCTGTCATGTGTCACCCGCCACCTGTCACGCGCACCGATTGTGACGCCACTTCGGCCCGATTCGCGCCGCCGCGAGCGCACCATTGCTCGGATTTCGCCGTCGTCGGCGTTGGCACGCCGGGTGCAATGCCCATCCGCACACACCCACCGCACACACTGTGCAAAGGAGAGACAGATGAGTCGCTTCAGCCACACTTCTCGCATCGCTGCCCTCACGACCGCTCTGTTGGTTCCGGCCCAGGCCATGGCGATCGCGCTCCCCGCCGGAGCCATCCCGAAGAATCCGGCCGGCGCGGCGGCGCGCCAGGCGGAGGCTGCCCGGCGAGCCGCGCTCGCCCAGGAACTCACCCAGTTCGGGTTCACGTTCAGCCAGGCCGGCGTCGCCGCCGCAGTCGGTTCCCGCAACTACCTGGTCGTCGAGACGGCCGCGGGCGGGCGGCTTCAAGGCGGGGTCTGGCATCGCTGGCAGGGCGCCCTGATGATGCCCGACCCGGCCCAGAGCGGCGTCGCGACGCAGGTCTCGATGCGTCTGACGAAGCTCTTCAGCAAGCGCTTCTACGGCTACCAGAACGAGGGCAACGAACTGACGCAGTTTCTCACCGACGTCACCGGGCGTGTCATCGGCACGCAATCGATGACGTGGACCGGACAGGCCGTGACCCAGTTCGACGTGGATGGCGACGGTGTCGCGGAACTGGTCGAGATCGCCAACCTGGAGGACTTCCGGCTCGTGCTCGCCGCGCAGGAGGGGGCCGGCGTCGCGCTCGCCGACTCGCTGCTGAACGGCGACAACCCGTTCTGCCAGCAGACGCGCGGCGGGACCACCCTCAGCGACCGGGCGACCGGGAGCGACGCGCGGGCGCGCATCACGGCCTGCCCGGCGAGCCCGAACGCCGTCGGGAGTTCGGTGCCGGCGACCGGCGGCGAGGGGACGCGACGTCACTCCGTCGGAGAGTGGTACCAGGACCCCCTCGGCCACGTCTGCGACGGTGTCGATACCGTGCGTGCTCAGTTCATGGCGGAGAGCGGGCCGGAGGCGTTCTTGCCGCTGGCTGCGGCGGCGATCGGCCTGGCGGCGGCGGGCGGTTATGCCGTCTACGTCCTCGCCGAGGAGGCCTTCGACTTCGGCGAACGGCAACGAAGCATCTACGAGAACCCCGACGATGCGCAGCGGGTGGAGGAAGCACTCGACGAGAACCCCGACGATGCGCAGCGGGTGCAGGAAGCACTCGACGAGAGCCCTGGCATCTGCGACGACGGCTCGCGGACCTGCGGCGACATGGGCCTGCTCGGCCTGTGTGTCGCTCGCCGGGAGGCGGAGGCGCGACACCCCCTGAACGTGCTCGCGCAGCTCATGTCGGAATCCCGATGTGTCAACCCCGCAGAGGCAGCGGCCCCGCCGGCCGAGAATCCGTCGCCCGGTGACCTGGACGACCTCGTCGCCTGCATGGCCCGCGAGAACTCGCGACCGAACCTCCAGAACCTCCAGCAGGTGATCTCTGACGCGTCGGGAGGGTGTGGAGGCAACGCCGAGGAAGGTCAGGAGTGCGACGACCTGCCCATGAGCAGCCACCGAACGCAGTCGGGCCGATACTGGACCAGCCTGCAGAGCATCATCGGATTCGACACGTGCGACCCTCGCATTTGTGACCCCCTCCAGTGAAGGGTTCGTCGGCCGAGGTGCCCGGCACTTCGTCCGGCTTCTTTCCGCGCACGGACTCGGTTTCGCGCGGACCGTTGGCCGACGACGAAAGTCCCGCGCGCGCCCCGCAGTACCTGACCGCAAATGCCCCCGGAGACCCCCATGCGCTACGTTCTGCTCGGGATGCTCACGATGCTCGCGACGAGCCTCCCCATCTCACCCGCCACCGCCACCGCCCCGACCACCCCGGCCGCCGCGGAGGCGATCGGCACCCCCGGTCCCACCCTGCTCTCGGCGGCGAGCCCGCGCGGGGACTGGGCAGTCGTCTGCCAGGCGAGGGCGGACACGAACGGCGACGGCCGCCTCCACGTGGACGTCGAAATCCACCACGGCTTTCTCTCCGGCGACGCGATGGTCCCCTATCTGGTCTGGGGCAGCGGTTCCGGCGAGCCGATCGAGCGCTTCCTCGGGCGCGATCCGACCGGTCGATTCCTCCTGGGCCGCACCGCGGCGGGGCTCGTCCTCTGGGACGCCGACGACCGGCGCCCGACCGTGCTCGCGGCGCCCGGCGACGCGCCGGACACCTTCGCCTTCGCCGACGGCGGCACGCACCTGCTCTACGTGCGTGGGCCCGCCGACGCCCAGCGCCTCGTTTCGCGGCGCCTCGCCGACGGCCACGAGGCGGTCTTCGATCTGGACGCGCGCGGACTCTGGCTTCTCGAGCCGGCACCCTCGGGTTCGCTCGTGGCCCTGCACTTCGTCGAAGCCGACCCCGATGCGGGCGGACCCGTCCCGGCCGCGCCGGGGGGGTGGTCGGACGGGGGCACCTCCGCCTGCCGCGGTTCGCCGATGGCCCGTTCGTGGATTCCCCGGAAGGGCACCCGGAACGTGGTTCGGATCGGCCGGCTCGACGGCGGCGCCCCGGTCCCCGCCCCCGGATTCGCCGGTTTCGCGGGGCAGCGCTTTCTGACCATCGAGGGCGACGGCCGGCTCGTCTTTCGAACCCCCGAGGGCCTCTTTGCCGAAGTCGCGAGCGCCCCGTGCGCCGGTGTGCCCCTGATCTACGACCCGATGTCCGACCGGCTCGGGCTCGCCTGTACCGGCCTGAAGGCGGAGCGCGAGGACACGAGTCCGCTCTACATCTTCGAGCCCGGGCGCGGGCTCACGCCGGTGGGGCCCGACGCGTGGTCCTTCATCGGACGCGACCGGCCGCAGGTCGGTGGTCAGTGGGTCGTGACCCAATTTGCGGAGGGACGCGGACCGCACCAGATCTCCGAGACCTTCGTCCTCGACCTGCGGGCTTCGACCGCCCGGATTCATCGGCGCAGGCTCCACGAAGAGGGACCCGTCGTCGGCGCGGAGATCGTGCGGAGAAAGGGCCAACTGCACGTCGTCCTGCCCAGTGGCCGCGCCTACCCCCTGGGGATCGAGGCCCCGCGACACTTCTCGTCGTTCAAGCTCTCGCCCGACCGGGTCTGGGTCGAGGGCCGACTCGTGGACCTCGAACGACACCGCGTGCTCGGGCGGACGCCGAAGCCGCTCTTTCTGACGGAGGACGACCGCGTGCTCGTCCCGTCCCGCGAGGAATTCTACCAGGCAGGTCTGGTCACCGGTCCGCTGCAGTGGGTCCGGCCGCGCTGACCGGCGCTCCGAGCGGGCGGCGTTCGCTCACGGCATGGGCCACGACGCGCTGCGCAGCGCCTCGGCGCTCCGGGGGACGCGTTCCAGGGACGCGGCCGTCGGGGCGACGCCGTCCGGCAGCAGGAGCGCGTGGGCCATCATCGCCGGCCCCGTCGTCTCCCAGACCGTGAACTCCATGTGCGGCGGATCGCTCTGCGTCAGGCCCGAAAGACGGCGCCAACCGGGGATCGCGCGCCGGACGTACGCATGGACGGCGGCCTCGTCGCGACCGTGCTCCGCGAGCGAGGGCGGCAACAGCGGCACGTCCAGCGCAGCGGCCCGATAGTAGTCGCTCTCGTTTCGAACGAGGCGGTACAGGCGCTCCGCAGCACCCTGGAACGAGCACGTCCGGTCGTCGGCGTCGGGACCGCACGCCTCCGGGCCGTAGAGCGGAATACCCGGGATGGCCTCGGCGTTCGCATCCACCATCGAGGGCCAGTGGAGCGGGCGCTGCGCCGAGATCTCGCCCAGCCCCGTGGTCAGGACGCGCCCGAGCGGGTTGGCGCCGTGCAGATAGTCGAGGCCCCGGAGGGCGGCGTCCCGGTAGGCGGGGTCGCCGGTGATGTGCCAGGCCACCGCCAGATCCCGGATGGGCGGGAAGCCACCCTGCCCCCACCCTTCGAGGTAGAAGTAGTCGGCGTCGGGCCGGCGCCAGGCCCGATCGTAGGGCAGCGGGGCATCGGGGTGGACGAACTGCGCGGCCGCATCGATGGCCGTATCGCGCGCGGCCACGAGCCAGCCGGGGTCGAAGCGGTCGGGGTGGGCGACGAGGCTCAGGAGGCGACCGAGGCGCCAGCGCCAGTCGAGCCGATCGAAGAGGGGACGAATGTCGAAGACACCGGCCGCCGACAGCGCCGTGAGCTCGGCGGCGTACGGCGCAGCCTCGTCGGGCTCTTGCGCGGCGAGCATCAGCTCGACGAGGGCCCAGAATTGCGCGTCCCGATCGGTCCGCGGGTTCTCGCGCCAGATCGCGTCCCGGCGGCTGCGCGGGTCGACGAAGGCGTACTCGACCCGGTTGCCCTCGCCGACGCCGAAGGCATAGGCCCGCGCGGCGCTCTCCAGCCAGCCCTCGGCCGCCGCGGCGTCCCCGGCCAGGTGCAGCGCCCGGCTGAGCAGCGCCGCCGACCGCGCATAGACGAGGCTGCTGTCGTGGGTGGCCAGCCCCAGGTAGAAACGCTGCTCGTGCTGCCACGGCTCGACATCGCTCGGGTGGCCGGTGGCCTCGATCCACAACGCGACCGCGCCGTCGTCGCGCTGCCCGGCCCGCCACACCTGCAGGCCGAAGACCGCCTCGTCCAGCACGTCGGGCAGGCCGTTGCCGCTCTCCGGCAGCCCGAGCTGGCCATCGGGGAAACGCTCGGGCGTGGTCAGATACGCCTGGGCGAGATCCTCGACGATGGACAGGTGCATGGACCGCCGATCCCAGTCGCCGGCATCGTGCCAGCCGCCCGTCACGTGGGGCAGGGGAACGTCCGTGGCCGTGGCGGCGACGTGGTGAAACGGGACGCAGAGCTCCTGGCCGAACTCCCTGCATCGCCATTGCCCGTCCGCCTCGAGGACCCCCCAGCCCTCGGCCGAGTGGTCCCCGTAGTGATCCTGGTCACGGCTGTCGTCCAGCGTGGCGAAGCCGCCCTGGTACACCTGATGCCGATCCTCGCGGGGCCAGGCGGTGTGGGCTTCCTCGAGCGTCGCGCAGCGGTTGTGATACAGCCCCCGGGCGTAGGTGACGAAGGTGTCCGTAAAGGCCTCCTCGGAGAGGAGAATGCGCCGGGAGCGCCCGATGCCGTCGACCCGCAGGAAGTAGGTCCCCGGCGTCACGACGGGGGAGAAGTCGAGGACCATCAGACGCTCGCCGGTCAGCTCGGGCAGGGATTCCGCCGCTTCCCGGATCACGCCCTCGTAGACGACCTCGCCGGTCGACGCGTCGACGACCTGGAACGGTTCGCCATCGGTGGCGTCCAGGTCGAGGGGGCCCGCCGGCCCGAGCCAGGCACCCAGCCACGCGCGTTTGGTGGGCGCGTCGGGCAGCATCGCCACCTGGTTGACCTTGAAGGCCCAGGACACCGTCTCCGGCCCGTAGGTCAGCGTGCGCGTGTGACCCCAGGGATCGCGGATGCCCACCGTCTCGCCGGGCGCGAGGCGCCGGGGCAGGCGCAGCCAGTTGGTCATCACGTGTTCGGCCACCGTGGTGACCACCGGCGGCCGGTCGGACCAGGGCCTCGGCGCGCTCCACTCGCCCTTGGCGTGCAGGAACCGCGCGTCCTGAAGCATGGGCGTCTCGACGCCGTTGCAGTCCACCATCCGCCAGCCGGGCGCGGCCTCCCACTCGGCGAGCACGCCGGGCAGCCACTGCACCTGGGTCTCCATCAGGGCGTTGGTGTGCCAGATGTTGCGCATCGCCGTCTCCAGATTCGGCGTGGCCTCCATCTGCGCCAGCTTCTCGCCGCAGTCGGCGACGTAGCGATCCGTCAGCCAGGGGGTCGGATCGGTCACGACCGAGATCCACTCGTCCGTGAGGAGGCGGACCTCGCCGTCGCCCCGGAAGGTCGGGGCCGCCTGCGGGCGACAGCGTGGCGGGATGGACCACGCCGGGACGACGGGCTCCGGGGCGGGTCCGCCGCCGCAGCCGGGGACCGGACCCCGGGGGCGGGCGGCATCGGCGAGCTCGTCGTCCGTCAGGACCCGGCCCCAGAGGCGGACCTCGTCGAGGGCGGCCGTGGCCGCATCCCCGTTGGGATCACCGCCGAAGATCCCCAGCACGAAGGGCGACGACTCGGGGGGGAGCTCGAAGGGCGGCGCGTCGGCGGGCGGCGCATGGCGAACGCCGTCGATGAACAGCGCCACCTGCGCCTCGCCGACCGGTGTGCGCTCGAAGGTCAACGCCAGATGATGCCAGCAGCCCGAGCCCTCGAGTGCCAACTGCAACCGCCGACGACCGTCGAACGCCCCCGCCTCGAGGGTGATGTCGTTCCACGCCCAGCCGATCGACAGACTCGTCTCATCCCACCTGCCCTCGCCGAAGCCGAAGAGGGTCCCGCTTGCGTTGCCGCCGGACTTGAAGAACCAGCCCTCGAGGGTGACCGCGTCGCCGACGTCGGCCAGCGTGAGATCCGCGACGACCGCACCGTTGATTCGTTGGTTGTTCGCGGCCGGCCGCCCGGTCGGGCCGTAGGCGCCGTTCGGGGCGGGCCGCGCGGTCTCGTTCGCCGCGAAGCCGTCCGGGAGAAACGCCTCCGCGTCGAAGGCGCCCACCGCATCGCGGAAGTCCTCGTCCAGGGGCCAGTAGGCGATGAGCCCCGTGGGGTCGGCGGGGTAGGGAGAAAGGTCGACGGGCGCCGCGTCCGGCTCCGGGTCCGGGCCGACGGGCCCGAGATCGCCGGGGATGCCGAGATCCGGGGGCACCAGCACGCCGGCGTCGACGGCGGCGTCGAACCGACACGCGAGGGCCGCGTCGGGGGTCGGCGGCGGGCCGGCGTCGGCGCTCGCGTCGGGGGTCGGTGGCGGGCCGGCGTCGGCGCTCGCGTCGGGGATCGGCGCGGGACCGACGTCGGCGCTCGCATCAGCGCCCGCATCCGGGGTAGCCACCTGGCCGAGGTCGACGCGTGCGTCGAGCGCCGCGTCGACCGTGATCGCGCCGCGATCCGGACCGAGATCGCGGAGATCCGCCGTCTGGTGGCGGCCACCCAAGGGGAGGTCGGGCGAGTCGGCGGCGCTCTCACCGCCATCGCCACAGGCGACCACCAGACCGGCCGTGGGTAACAAACAGGCCGCGAACCGCGCAACAATCGAACAGAACGGACGCATGGGGGGTCCCTCCTCGAAAAAAGCTCGACCACCGGCCCTCACCGCGGTTGGTCGACCCCACCGCACCGGATGCAGGCATCTTCACTCACAGTGGGTCGCGTTCCCAGAGAAACGTTCACCCCGCGCGGCCTCGCGGGGAGACATGGCGCCCAAGCCCGCATCGGCGCATGATGCCGCCTCGTTCACCCCGCCCGACCTCCATCGAACGCTCACATGCAGGACGCGCCTCCCAGTCTCGAAGGCCGGCGCATCGCCGGCCGCTACACCGTCGGGCCCCAGATCGGGGCCGGGGGGATGGGCACGGTGTATCGAGCGACGCAGGACGTCGTCGGCCGCGAGGTGGCGATCAAGGTGGTCTCGGCCCCCGGCGCGGCCGGATACGAGGCGGTGCGGCAGCGGTTCCACCGCGAGGCGAAGAGCATCGCGCGGCTCTCCGGGCGGCGGACGGTCGTCTTGCACGACACCGGCGAGGAGGCCGACGGGCTGCTCTACATCGTCATGGAGCTCGTCCCGGGGACGACCCTGCGCGCCGTGCTCAGGGCGCAGGGGCGCCTGCCGCCGGCCCGCGCGCTATCGGTGGCCATGCAGGTCCTCGAGGCGCTCGACGAGGCGCACCGGCAGGGCATTTTGCACCGCGACATCAAGCCCTCCAACGTGATGACGGAGCTCGACGCCGAAGGCATCGACCACGTCAAGGTGCTCGACTTCGGCATCGCCAAGCTCTTCGGCGTCGACGAACGGGACGCCCTGACGGCGTCGTCGGAGACACCGGGCACGGCGCGCTACATGGCGCCCGAGCAGATCCGGGGGGGTCTGCTGTCGCCGGCGACGGACGTCTATGCCGTGGGGTGTCTGCTGTACGAGATGCTGACGGGTGAGGCGCCCTTCAGTGGCGAGACGCGCTTCGAGGTTCAGATGGGGCACATCTCCGCCGCCGTACCGCCGCTCCCCGAGGGGGTCGGCCCGCCGGGGATCTGGGCCGTGCTCGTCCGCGCGCTCGCCAAGGCACCGGAGGAGCGCTACGGGGACGCGGCTGCCATGCGCCGGGCGCTCCGCGAACTCCGAGAGCTGAATGGCGAACCGGTCGACGACCGCTCCTCTCCGGGGGAGACCCCGATGCCCCGGGCCCCGCTGGCGCCGAGCCCGACACCGGTCACGAGCGCGGCGCCGCCGATGGTCGACCGCACGATGACGGCGGGCGGCGAGGCGGATCAGCGGCGCGCCGGACTCGGGGAGACGGGCCCCACCGACCGTCCCCCCCCGCCCATCGTCGACGAAACACCTCCGGGCCGCGCCGAGACCGACCCGGCGTCACCCGCTTCCGGGCCGCGGCGCGCGTTGCTCGTCGCCGTCATGGCCGCCGCCGCCATCGTCGCGGCGTGGGGTCTGATGCCGTCGTCCGCGTCGGATCCGACGCCGGCGCTCTCCGCGCCTGCGCCCGCGCCCGTGGCGGACCCCACGGCCCCGCCGCCCCCGGTGGACCCCACGGCCCCGGCCATCGGCGACGCCCCCGGCCCGGCTCGCTCGCCCGCGGACGGTGGGGTCGAGCCGACCCCGAAGCCCGGCGAGCCGAGAAAGAGCCCGCCCGTCGACCCACCCGCGCCCCGCCCGCGCCCACCGGCGGCTCGGGCCAGCGGCCCGCCCACGGAGCCGCCGCTGCACTTCGAAGTTCCTCACACGCTGCAGGACTGACAGAATCGCCCCGTGGTTCGCGCGTCACTCATGTCCGTCACGCTCGTCTGCGGCGGCCTCCTGGCCGGGACGCAGGCGCGGGCCTGCGCGGACGCCGCGACCGTCGCGACCTCCCGACGGCTCGGCGCCGAAGCCGGTGGCCTCGCCGCGGCGGGTGACTTCGCGGGGGCGCTCGAACGCTATCGAGCGGCGTTGACCGCCCTCCCCGTGAGCCCGGCCTGCGAGTCTCCCCGCGGGGAGCTCCAGGGGCTGATCGCACGATGCCTCGAGCGTCTGTGCCGGCTCGAGGAAGCGCTGGCCCTCCACCGGACCCGCCTCGGCACCCCCGGTGTGGTGGCGAAGGGACACCTGCTGATTCAGCCGGGCCCTGGTGTGGAAGGGGCCGTCGTTCGTGGCCCGGACGCTTCGCCCGTCGAGGCCCGGTGCGCGAACGGCTATCTGCTGCCGCCCGGCGAGTATCGGGTCGACGCGCGCACCGCGGGCGGACCGGTCGAGCGAACGGTGCAGGTCACGGCGGGCCAGACGACGTCGCTCACCCTCGAAGCGCCCCCGGCGCCCCCGCCGCCCGTGGCGTCCCCGCCCCCCGAGGTCGTGGTGGTGACGCCCCCTCGCGAGGTCGACGACGCGCCGTGCACGACCTGCCGCACGTGGGCCTGGGCGGGCGTGATCACGGCCGGCGCAGCCACCCTGGGGGCCGGCATCGCGTATGGGGCCGCCCTGGGCGCCGACGAGGAGATGAACGACGCGGCCGCCCGTCAGCGACGCCTCGCCGGCGCTCGACCCCCCGATGTCGAGGGCGCGGCGCTCGCGGCGCGGCAGGCGGAGGACGCCCGCGACACCCGGGACGCCTTGCGGCCGGTGACCTACGCCCTCGTCGGCATCGGGCTGGCCTCCGTCGCCCTCGCAGTCGTCATGTTCCAGCTTGCGCCCGAGGCGCCCGGCACGCCGGCCCCCGCCGACGGGCCGGCTCTCGGCTTCCGGTTCTGACGCCTTTGGGGGGCAGGATGCGCACGTTCGTCGTTCTCGCCGCCGCGTTGTGCGGCGGCTGCATTCCGCAGGGGTCACCGGAGTTCGCGTCGACCGATCCGTTCCAAGCCGCGGATGCCAGCCCCGCGGACACCCGCCGCCTCGACGGGTCCGACCCCGACGATTCGACGCGGCCGGCGGACGCGGCGGATCCGCCCGCGGACGCCCAGCCCGTGACCGACCTCCAGCCCCCCCCGATCGACGCGGCCGGTCCCCCACCGGTCGACGCGGCCGGTCCGCCCGTGGACGCGCAGGCCGCGACCGACACCTCGGGCCCACCGGTCGACGCAGCCGGTCCGACCGTGGACGCGCAGGCCGCGATGGACATCTCGCCCCTGCCGGTCGACGCGGCCGGTCCCCCGCCGGTCGACGCGGCGGACCCGCTCCCGGACACGCTGCCCCCCGATGCGCTGCTCCCCGAGCGCCCGCCGGTCCCGCCGGACCTCGTCGCGTTGTGGCCGCTGGACGACTCACCCCTCGATCTGTCCGGTGGGTATCCGCTGACGTTGGCCGAGGGCGCCCGATTCGAGCCGGACCTGGTCTCGGGCCGACCGTTTTTCGGCCCCTCGTGCCAGGATGGCTGCAATGGCGCCGTGGCGCCCGACCTCGTGGGGGTGGACGCGGCGGCGGGGGTGACGATGGCCGCGTGGGTGCATCTGCCGGGGACGGACCCCCATGAGGCACTGTTCGGCTTCGGCGACATCTACACGTTCCCCGATCGCTTCGTCGTCTCCTACGAATACAAGGATCTCATCATCAACGTCGGACCCGCCGGCGCGCGCGTGCTGATGGAAGACCAGGCCTGCCGTCCGTGGAACCAGTGGGTTCATCTGGCGGTGGTGGCCCCGCCGGGTTTCGCGGTGGGTGGCGCCGTCCGCGTCTACCTCGACGGCCGGCCGGTCGCCGTCGACGACCTCGAACGAGCGGGGCGGGCCGCCTGCGAGCTGCCTGCGGCCCCCTGCGACGCCGCCCCCGATGGCTGCCTCGCGTTCGAGCTGACCGAAGCTCCGACCCCCGCGATGGCCGCGGGCGATTTCGGCACGCCGTTCGGCATCGGCCGACAGACCTTACTGGGGGGCGGGCACGTCGCGCTGGCGGACGTCGCGCTGTTCGCCCGGGCACTCGCCCCCGAAGAGGTCGTGCAGCTCGTCGCCGCGCGACCGGCCCCCCCGGCGCGCCCCGATCCGGCCGCCTGCAATGGCGTCGTGCCCCTCGTGGCGTGCGGCTGTGACGTCGCCGGCGTGCCCTGCGACCCCTGAGCGGGCACCCCTCTACCCCCGTGTGTAGCGCACATGCGTCGCGGCGGGCCCGGCGAGGACGCGGTCGATCCGGAACCGCGGGGCGGGGTCGCGCAGGTTCTCGAACAGGCGACGACCACCGCCGAACAGCACCGGCGCGAGGGCGATCTCCAGCTCGTCGACGGCGTCGAGGTTCAGGTACTGCTGGATGACGTCGGCGCGCGCTTCTCGTGCGTGAGGACGAACACGGGCGTGTGAAACGGCGCCTCCTCGGGCCAGGCGACCTCACCCTGCTCGAACATGCGTTTGCCCATGATGTTCGCCCCGATGCGCGCGGTGGTCTGTCGCAGCAGGTCGTTGACCGGACCGGTCTCTCCGCCCGGGCCGAGCTTCAGGTTCTCGCGGAACGCCTCGAGGTTCACGATCCAGCCCATCATCGCGCCCCGGCCTGTAATGCGCCTCGGGCAGACGCGCACGCGGCGTCGGTCTCCGACGCGAAACGCTGCGAAATCGTCATCAGAAAAAATCAACGAATCACCGTCGCATCATCGATGGTACATCGGCACCAGACGACAAAAGGCATTTTGAATCGAGTGGTTACGCCATTGTCGCGGACGCGGTTTCCTCTGCAGTCGGCCGATAACCGCGGCGGAATAACCGCGGTCCCGTATCCGCGGTCGCGTAACCGCTCCGTCCACGTCGTCCGCCGAATGGCACGCGACACGCCCGCAGTCGATCAGAGTGCCGGCCCGGGGAGGTCGTCTCTGCCTCGCTTCTCGCCCCTCGGGATCAGGCGGCCTCCCCTCACGAGGCTGGCCAGGAGGCCTGCATCGTCGACCGCGGAACGGACCGCATAGGGCGGGCCCGTGTGTTCCGGACCTCGACCGCGCCCGTCCGAGCGGTGCCGTTGCCCGTCAGTCCACACCACAGATGGCCGCGATCACTTCGCAGTTCCAACGGGTTCCCGCTCCTTCGACGCGCTCGACGCAGTGCAACCCGGGTCCGCAGCTCTGTTCAAAGCCGAACGGGTCGCAGTCTTCGCGCTCTCCGAGCGGCTCCGGCGTGCGAAGGTCTGCGCGAACATCCTCACTCGTGCCGATCTTGTCGACGCTGCAGGTCGCGTAGGCCGCTCGGGGCAACTGGGAGTCGGGTATCGCAAGCCCAAAGACGCAGCGCGTCTCCCAGGTATCCTGGCCGATGGGCGTTGGCTGCTCGGGGGCGCATCCATAGGCCGCAAGAAAGCCCCCGGCGGCGTCCCAGACCCGGCACCCAGAGACGCTGGCGGGCAGGCGACCGGCCGTCACGAATCGCACCCTCCCCTGGACAGGGTGCTCGTTGACGACGAAACTCGCGTCGACGACCCGCAAGGGCTCAGGGGGCTCGCACAGCCCCAGGCGCCCCTCGACGGCGGCGCAGATGTACTCGTCTGGACAACCGCGCCAACCCACGACGCAGGACCCGCCCGGCACGTGGGGGACTGGCTCTGCGAACGTGATCGGGACGGTCTGGTCCGGGACGGAGGGCGCCGACACGTTGAGCTGGAGCTGAAGCGCACGGAGGTCGTCCTCTGTAAACTCCGGGGGGGCGCCCCCCTGCGTGGCGAGGTAGTCCCAAAAAGATGCCTGGAACGTCCGCCTGTCGGCACCAAATGCGAGGTTCGGTTGGAACCCCTGCAACGGATACAGCGCCTCGCCGCTGCCATCGCGAGCCTCGAGGGAGAATCGCATCAGCGAAGGTTCAAAGGCCCACTCGCCACTGAGCTCGATCTCAATCCCATTCCCCCCGAGCCCATGGAACCTGGCTTCGCCGAGGTGAAGAACGGGCGCTTCGCAGCGGCCCTCTGCCTCTGGGCAGCCGAACCCGCGCTCGCAGAGCGTAGGTGGTGACACCCACCGCCCGCAGGTGTCGCCGTCCCCGCCATGTTCGACGATTTCCACCGGAATGTCGAAGGGGAAACCTCGCGCCCCATAGGGTTCCATCCACATCCGCAGCGCGGCCACCCGCGACCAGTCCTGGGCGACGGGGAGACCGAACTGACGAACCGGAACGCCGGGACCGCACACCGCGCCGTCGAGTTCCACGTAGTCACGCTGCAGCGGCCCTGCGGGCTGGCCGTCCCGGTCGAGCGGCTGTATCCGCAGATCACCGTCCCAACCGGAGGCCTCGTCGAGGACGAGCTCATAGAGCGCCGAATCCCAAAGCGGGGTGACGCGGACTCTGCCGGCCGTGATGCGCGCGATCGGGCGGCAGATCCCGGGTCTTTCGCCTGAGCGGTCTGCTGCCTCGCAGACACTACCGACGGCGCACGGATTCGACGGGAAGTCACATGCCGCGCCCGGCGGCTGGCCCTCCACCCGGTCGAGTTCGACCTGGAGTGTCTCCCGCATGCTGCCCCAGGTGGTCAGCCGCACGGCGGCCCATGGATGTTCGCCTCGAGGCTCGCGCAGCCATCCATGGACGAAAACGTGCCGGTCCGCCCCATCGTCGACGGACCAGCTCCCGACGTCCTCGAGGACCGACTCCGCAGGCCACGTCTGGCCATTCGTGTCGACCAGTTCGACGTAGACCGACGGCTCAATCCTTTGGGCGATCGTGGCCTGGATCTGCAGGCGTCCCCCCTCGGTCAGCACAGCGATTCCGTCGCCGAGCAGCGGGTCGCGAACGGGCTCCAGGGTGACGCGCAGCTCCGTGTCCTCGGGCAGACCGAAGTCGGGCACCAGCACGACCGCGCCGACCTGCCCGGCCTCGAGAGCGACCCGGGAGCCATCCGTTCCGCAGTCCGAAAAATCGTCCGTCGGCGACGCATCGCAGTTGCGCAGATACGCCCTGCCTGGTCCGTCGACGGACACCTGCCAGCGGCTGGCCTCGGCCGCGCGAAAGCCGAAGATCCGGGCGGGAATGGCACGGAGGGCCGGCCCGAACTCAGGTGCGCACTGATTCACGGCAAACGCCGCCCCGCCGGCCGTCGTCGTGATCGAAATGCGGCCCGAGGGATCGCTCTGCTCCAGTTCGAAGACACCGTCGAACCTCTCCAGCGCGCAGCGCCCCGGGGCTTCGCCGCAGGTCCACGCCGCGGAGTCACCCTCGAGCCGACAAACGAGACCGCCCGCGCAGCGATCCGCCAGTGCCAACGGGTCGCAGGCCTCCCCCTCGGGCACCTCGCGCGGCGGCTCGGCCGGGATGAGCCGCGCGGTGCTCCGCCCGCCGGCGTCCCAGCCTCGCAGCAGCACCCCCGCAAGAGGGCTCGTCGAGGCGTACTCCCGGTGAACGAGAAACCTCCGGCCCGCTCCCTCCTCCTCGCCCCACACGCCGACGGGAGCGGGCGAGGAAACGAGACCCCCAGCATACACCGGGGAGAGCGAGACCGACCTCAGCGCGCCTTGCGCGGGGAGCGCGTTCACCTCCACGAGGCCGACATCGGAGCCGGGAGGCATCGAGAATCGGGTGTCCCCAAACCGAACGGGCTCGACAGGAACCGGGGGGGCCAACGGATCCGGGCACACTGCACCGACGGGCGTGATCACTCCCTGCCCCGCGACGGTGCAGTCTTCCGTGTCGATGTGCTCGATGCGAAGCCGCGTCGGCTCCGACGACAATGACTGCAGGCCGAGCGAGTATTGGAGCTGTCGCTGGAGCTCGACGATCACGGGGCGGTCGCGTTCGAGCCACACACCGCCGCCTGGGGCCCGGACGTTGATCCAGCGTTCGGCAGACGGGTCGGCCGCGGGAGGCAACGCGGCCTGCTCGCAATCGTGGTGGATCATGGCGAGGAAGGACGCGGAGAAGACTGCCCGCTCCGGGTTGGGGAGGCTGAGAAACCACGTGCCCGTCTCCGGCGGCACGAACCGGAAGAACGCGTTGGTCCCGCGCGCGTGGAGGGCGTCGGGGACTTCTCGGGGGAGCGGGCGATGGCGGACGGTCAACTCTCCCAGGTTCGCTTCGAAGACCCCGTCGCGGGTCGGCGTCATGTCGACCACTTCGAGTTGCGCGCAGGCCTCGGCCTCCGGCGAAGGGGGCCCCGCGTCTGCCTCGGGAGGCGCGGCGTCGACCGGTGGAGCACCCGTATCCGGGCCGGACGGCAAGGCGTCGACGGTCGGGGCGAGAGCGTCGTCGACGGTCGTTCGAGCGTCGGGCGTGAGGGCGTCCGATTGGAATCCGAGGTCCCCGGCACCGATACGAACGTCCTCGCTCGGGCGGACGTCCGCGATGATGCCAGCGTCCGTTCCGCTCCGCGGCGTCTGGTCGGCGCTGCATCCGCAGAGCAAGGACGCGACCGCCGCACCGAGCGCGCGGAACGATCGCTGAGTCCGGGCATGAGGGGTCGAAGGCCTTGGGTTGCACGCGACGGCCGCATCGTTGCGCACGGGACGGCGGGAAGTCATCTGTTCTCCTCGGGCGCCTTCAGGCAGGCGCCGTGATGTGAAATTCAGAAAAATCAGAGAATTCAGAGGCGGGCAGGGTCGCGAGCGTCCGCCCGAAGGCGCCGTGGCCTGGATAGCGCCAGAGCTCGCCTTCGAAGTCGGCGCGCACGGCCTCAGCCCTGCCGCATCAGGAAGCGCGTGACGTCCACGATGAAGACGGGCTTGCCGACGGGGTCGATGGTCACGCCGAGCAGGCCGTCGATGCGCTCGAGCAGGGGGCCCAAGGGCTTCATGACGGCGTCCTGCTGGCCGACGACGCGGTCGACCCGCAGTACGAAGCTGCCCTCGTCGCCGTGACAGATGACCCCCGGGAACGCGGCCTCCGGGGTCGCGTCTTCGCGTCCGGCTTCGACGCCGCGGCCGAGCAGCGCGCGCAGCTCGTGGACGCGCATGCGGCCCGAAGCGTGGTCGACGGCGGGCGGCGTGCCCGCGGCGGGCTCGAACATCTCGGTGTTGATGACCCGCGCGAGGGGCAGGCCGAAGACCTGCGCGTCGGCTTCGACCAGGAGCAGTTTGCTGATGCCGGGGGTACGCGGCAGGCGCAGGCGCACGGTGGTGCCGCTGCCCGCCTCGCTCTGCACTTCGAGCAGGCCGCCGAGTGTGTTGACCATCTCTCGCACGGCGTCGAGGCCGACCCCGCGCCCCGAGTGTTCGCCGGGCTCGTCGCGGCTCGTCAGGCCGGGCAGACACAACAATCGACCGAGGTCGCGCGCGGCGAGGGCTTCGGCGCGGGCGCGGGTCAACAGACCCATCTCGACGGCGCGATCGGCGAGTTTCGCGCGGTCGACGCCGCCCCCGTCGTCGGCGACCTCGACGACGATCTCATCGCGGACGCGTGTACACGTCAGAGTGATGGTGCCGACGGGCCGCTTGCCTCGGTGTTCGCGGACCTCCGGTGCCTCGATGCCATGCTCGAGCGCGTTGGAGAGCAGGTGGGTCAGCGGCGCGTCGAGGCCCTCGATGATGGCGCGGTCGAGGTGCTGATCGTCGCCCCGCGTCACGAGCTGCGCGCGTTTGCCGGTGCGGCGCGCCATGTCGCGCACGGCGCGCGGTAGCCGCCCCGTGAGCACCGAGAGCGGTGTCATGCGGACGGAGAGCGCGTCCTGATGCAGCGCGCTGAGCAGCCGGGACAGCTCCGACAGCGCGTCGGTCATGACTGGATCCGGGTCGTCCTGATTCCGGTTCCACAGGCGCTGCGCGATGATCAACAAATCACCCGTCCGGTTGAGCACGCCATCGAGCCAGTCCGTGCGGACGCGCACCGAGCGGGCGGTGCGGGGCGCGCGCACGATGGCCGCCTCGGCGATGGCCCCCGCGTCGTCCGGCTCGGCCGGCCCCTCGGCGGTGGGCGGCGGCGCGTCGAACGCGGCGGCGCCCGCGTCCCGCAGAGCGGGTCGGGTGAGGGTGGGGGCGGGCTGTGGTCGCGGCGGGGTCGTGTCGTGGAGGGGCGCGGGCTCGCGCACCGTGTCGCCGAGGACGTCCTCGAAGTCGAACTCGCTGAACCCGTGGGGCGCAGGCGTGGTGCTCGGCGTGGAGAACCCGCTCACCATCACCGGGTCGGGCTCGTCCAACGCCGCGACGGCGTGGTCGACGGAAGGGTGGGTGTCGGCGAGGGCGGCGGGCACGGCGTCGAAGTCGTCCGAGAACACGAGCTCGGCCTCGTCGAGCGCGGCGTCGAGGGCCGGATCGGCCGGGGGCAGACCGGCGTCGGCGGGTGCCGCCTCGGGCGCGCCTCGCTCGGCCCGGGGCAGGTCCTCGCGCCGGACGTGCACCTGCGCGAGGTCGGGCACGAGGCTCAGATAGCCCTCGATCTGAGTCACATCCAGGCCGCTCTGCATCACGAACCGGATGGGTCCGTCCAGGATGCCCTGCCGAAGAACCTGTGGATCGGGCACGGTGCTGCGGACACGGCCGAGGTCGACCAGCTTCTTGTAGAGCAGGAAGCCCCGCAGGCCCGGATCGGGGCAGCTCATGTCCATCTCGACGGTAATCACGACGTCCCCGGGGGTCGGGACACCGGGCGCGGGCGCGCCGGGCGCAGGCGTGATCGGCCGGGGAAGCGGGGCGGAGGGGGGGCGGCGGGCGGCGGGCGGCGGGATCGGCGTCGGGGTCGACGGGGCCTCGAGGCGGTCTTCGAGCAGCTCCTCGATGCGGCGGTGCAGGGTGGTCGCGGCGGCATCGGTGCGCAGCGGGAGCTGCTCGGCCTCGACGTCGACGAGCCATTGTCCGATGCGGTCGGCGCCGGCGAGGATGACGTCGATGGCCGCGGTGTTCATGGGCACCTGCAGCCGACGGAAACGGTCCATCAGGTCTTCGAGGTGGTGTGCGAGCTCGAAGACCGGGGTGTAGCCCATCGTGCCGCTCATGCCTTTGATGGAGTGCACGAGCCGGAAGACGGTGTCGATGGCCCGACGGTCGTCGGGGCGGGTCTCGAGCTCGACGAGCAGCTGCGAGATCTTCTCCAGGTTCTCCTGGGTCTCGCTCACGTAGAGCTGGCGGTACTTGGACAGATCCATGGGGTCAGAAGGCCCCTTCGATGCCGTCGAGCACCCGTTCGACGTCGAGGTGCTGGAACTCCAGCCCCGGTGTGCTCAGCGCCTCGGTGATCCAGGCCGCCTGCGGCAGGAACTGTTTGATCTGTCCGATGCGGACGGCCTCGCGGGCTTCGACGATGGCCACTTCGGCGACACAGAGGGCCAGGCTGACGTCGGCCCGGTCGATGACGACGGCGACGGCCGGGGCGGGCGTCTCGGCCAGCTCCAGGAACCGGCCGAGGTCGACGAGTGTCAACAGACGACCCTGGTGGTTCATCACACCGGTCACCCAGCGCGGCGCCCAGGGCACGCGCGCCACGGCGCTCAGGGGCAGCACCTCGGTGACGTGTGAGACGTCGAAGCCCACCTGTACCGCCCCGAGCGAGGCCACCAGAAAACGCTCGTGCACGGCCGCCCCCGCCCTCAGAGCCGGAACCGGCGCGTGACCTGCGCCAGCTCGCCCGCGATCTCGGCCAACGTCCGCGAGGAAACCTCGAGGGCCTGCCCGCGTCGCCGTTGCTCGGTGAACGCCGTCTCGACCGTCCGAGTGGACTCGGTGTTGTGATCGGCCACCCGCCGGACCTCGCCGGCGGCCTGCGCGACGTCCTCGGCGAGCTCGAGCTGTTTGATGGCGAGCGCGCTCAGATCGGCCATCCGGGCGGCCTCGCGACGGGTCACCTCGACGATGGTGTCGAGCGCACGGGTGATCTCGTCCATGTCGCGCCGCCCGTCGCCGAGGTCGCGCGTCGACTCGCGCATGATGTCCACGACGCTGCGGGTGTGTTCGTCGATGCCCTGCACGATGAGTTGGATCTGTGCAGCGCTGCGGGCCGAGGAGTCGGCGAGGCGGCGGATCTCCTCGGCGACGACGGCGAACCCGCGACCGGCGTCTCCGGCGCGGGCGGCCTCGATGCTGGCGTTGACGCTGAGCAGGTGCGTCTGCTGCGCGATGCGGGTGATGGCTTCGACGATGGCATGGATTTCGCCGGCCCGCTCGGAGAGCCGGAAGACGGACCCGCCGCTGGCCTCGACGCGCTCGAAGGCACTGCGCACGCGGCCGAGGGCGTGGCGCGTGGACTCGTTGCCCTGCGTCGCCGCCGCGCTCGTTTCCTGGGTCGAGCGCGCCGTCTCGGTGGCGATGTCTGCCGAACGCCGGAGGTCCCGCACCATGCGACCGAGGGTTTCGCTCTGTTCTTCGACCTTGCCGGACTGAATCTCCGCGCGCCGGGCGATGCCACCCACCTGCTGGACCACGACGTCGGTCTGTGCATTCAGGTGACCGGCCGTTTCGACCAGATCGCCGGAAGAACGCGACAGCTTCTCCGACGTTGCTTGCAGGTGTCCTACCAGCGCGCGCAAATCGTCGAGCATGATGCTGGTCGTCTCCGCGATGACGTCGATCTCATCGGGAAAGACCGTCATCGAGCGCGGTCGGATCGTCTCGTTCAGGTCTCCCGTGCCGATCGCTCGCGCCGCGCGGGTCAGAGATTCCAGATTGCGGGTCAGACGTCTCGAAAGCAGCCATGCGATGACCATCGCCGGCAGGAAAGACGCGATGAACAGAGCTGCTCTACTCTCGAAGGCGAACGGACCCGTATCCACCGCCTCGATCGTCAGGATCAGCGCTATCGTGAACACCACCGTCAACAGGTTCCCCACGAAGACCTTGCTCGCGAGAGAGAGCCGGACTTCGGACGTCGGACGGGGGCGCGGGTCGTCGGGGCGGGGCGTCATGGCCGCCGCATGGTAATCCGAAACTGTTGACAGGCCCAGAAAAGCGGCTTACTCCCCAAAGACCCTTCAGTCCGCCCTTCGCTCTCGATTCCGAGTCCCCGGACCCCCCCGGGTCGTCCGCCTCGCCGCTCTCGCCCGCAGGAACCTCGCCATGAACCTCAAAGAGCTCAAGAAACAGAAGATCGCCGATCTGGCGGCGATGGCGCGCGACATGAACGTCGAGAACTCGGCGGGGCTGCGCAAGCAGGAGCTCATCTTCGCCATGCTCAACGCGCAGGCGGCGAAGAACGAGCCCATTTTCGGCGAGGGCGTGCTCGAGATTCTGCCGGACGGTTTCGGTTTTCTGCGCGCGCCCGATTACAACTATCTGCCCGGCCCGGACGACATCTACGTGTCCCCGAGCCAGATCCGGCGTTTCGGGCTGCGCACCGGCGACACCATCACCGGCCAGATCCGCCCGCCGAAAGAGTCCGAGCGCTACTTCGCGCTGCTGAAGGTCGAGACGATCAACTTCGAGGAGCCCGAGGCGGCGAAGAACAAGATCCTCTTCGACAACCTCACGCCGCTCTACCCGGACCGCAAACTCAACCTCGAATACCACCCGAAGAACTACAGCACGCGCATCGTCGACCTCCTCTGCCCGGTGGGCATGGGGCAGCGCGCGCTCATCGTCTCGCCGCCCCGCGCCGGCAAGACGGTGCTCATGCAGAACCTCGCCAACGCCATCGTCCACAACCACCCGGACGTCTACCTGATCGTGCTGCTCATCGACGAGCGCCCGGAGGAGGTCACGGACATGGAGCGTTCGGTGCGCGGCGAGGTCGTGAGCTCGACGTTCGACGAGCCCGCGCAGCGCCACGTACAGGTGGCCGAGATGGTCATCGAGAAGGCCAAGCGCCTCGTCGAGCACAAGCGCGACGTGGTCATCCTGCTCGACTCCATCACGCGCCTCGCGCGCGCCTACAATACGGTGGTCCCCCCCTCGGGCAAGATCCTGAGCGGCGGCGTGGACTCCAACGCCCTGCACAAGCCCAAGCGCTTCTTCGGGGCGGCGCGCAACATCGAGGAGGGCGGCTCGCTGACGATCATCGCCACCGCGCTGATCGACACGGGCAGCCGCATGGACGAGGTCATCTTCGAGGAGTTCAAGGGCACCGGCAATTCGGAGCTCCACCTCGACCGCAAGCTCATGGAGAAGCGCATCTTCCCCTGCCTGGACATCAACAAGTCCGGCACGCGCAAGGAAGAAATGCTGATGCCGTCGAGCACGCTCAACCGCGTGTGGATCCTGCGCCAGCTCCTGCACCCCCTCAACGTCGTGGACTCCATCGAGTTCATGCTCGACAAGATCGCCAAAACGAACTCCAACGCGGAGTTCCTGGACAGCATGGGCGGTTGACGCTACAGTACCGCGCCCGTTTGTCCCAACGTCCCGGGTTGAGCCCGGGCCAATGCGCGGCAGCCGCCGTTTGACGTCGCGGCATGTGCGCCGGAGAGTCCCGTGAAGGAAGGCATTCACCCCAACTACCGCGAAGCCACCATCACCTGCGCCTGTGGCTCCACCATCGCCACCAAGTCGGTGAACGGCTCGTACAGCGTGGAAATCTGCTCGCAGTGCCACCCGTTCTTCACCGGCAAGAACAAGCTGATGGACACCGCCGGCCGCGTCGAGCGCTTCAACAAGAAGTACGGGCGCTGAACCACCCTTCGGCGGCCCCCCCACGGGGACCGCACCGAGCGCGCGGGTAGATCTCGATGTTCGACCGCCTCGAGGACGTCGCGCGCCGCTACGACGAGATGGCCGCGCGCATGGCCGATCCGGCGGTCTACGCGTTGCCCGGCGAGTTCCAGAAGCTCGCCCGGGACGTGGCCGCCGTCGAGCCCGTCGTCAAGGCGTGGCGCGCGCTGCAAGCCTGTGACGCGAGCCTCGTCGCCACACGGCAGATGGTCGACGAGGAGCGCGATCCGGAGCTTCGCGACCTCGCGCGTCTCGAGGTCGACACGCTCGTCGAACAGCGGCAACGCCTCGCCGACGAGCTCAAGATCCTGCTGCTGCCCAAGGACCCCAACGACGAGAAGAACGTGCTGCTCGAGATTCGCGGCGGCACGGGGGGCGAGGAGGCCACGCTCTTCGCCGCCGACCTCTTCCGCATGTACGGGCGCTACGCCGAGCGCAAGGGCTGGCGGCTGGAGATTCTCGACCGCTCGGAGTCGGAGAGCCGGGGCTTCAAGGAGATCATCGCGCTCATCAGCGGGACGGCGGTGTTCTCCACGCTGAAGTTCGAGGCCGGTGTGCACCGCGTCCAGCGCGTGCCCGAAACGGAGAGCCAGGGTCGCATTCACACTTCGGCGTGCACGGTGGCCATCCTGCCCGAGGCGGAGGACATCGAGCTCGACATCCCCGACAAAGAGCTGCGCATCGACGTCTACCGCTCCAGCGGCAACGGCGGGCAGAGCGTGAACACCACGGACAGCGCCGTCCGCATCACGCACCTGCCCACGAATACGGTCGTCTGCTGCCAGGACGAGAAGAGCCAGCACAAGAACAAGGCCAAGGCCATGAAGATCCTGCGCTCGCGCCTGCTCGACCAGATGCAGGCGGCGCAGCATGCCGAGCGGGCCGACGCCCGGCGCACCATGGTCGGCAGCGGAGACCGCTCCGAGCGCATCCGCACCTACAACTTCCCGCAGAACCGGGTGACGGACCACCGCATCGGCCTGACGCTGTACGCGCTCGACGCCTTCGTGGAGGGCGACCTCGACCCCGTGCTCGATCCGCTGCGGGCCGCCCACCAGGCCGAGCTGCTCAAGGCGCAGCAGGCGGAGGCCCTGTGAGGCGGAGGGTCGGCGCTCGGGCGCTCGCGCTCGCGCTCGGGCTCGTCGCCTGCGAGGGCGGGGGCGGCGAGACGCCCAAGAACCCCGCGCCCGCGACGGCCCCGGTCCGCGCCGTCGACGTCGACGCGCTGTGGCGGGAGAGCGTGCAGCATCGGTCGGCCCACCTCGCCCTCGCGGACAACGCCGCCGGCCTCGCGCGGGACGTCGAGCGCAGCGCCCGCATGCTGGAGACCGTCGAGGCCACCCGGCGCGTGCCGGTCGTGACCGACGTCGCCGCCGACGGGCGGGCCGTCGAGACCGCGCTGCGCGCCTACCTGAAGCGCCTGCGCCTGCGCGCCGACGTCGCCGTGCAGAGCCCCCTGCCGCCCATCATGCCCGAGCCCGAGATCGACGCCGCCGTGGGCCTCGCCTACAGCCTCGAGCAGATCGGCGGCGCGCACGACGTGACCGTCACGTTCGGGCAGGGCTTCGAGAACGGCCCGAAGTTCTTCGGCGATCTCAACGCCATCGGCCGGCTGACCGAGCCCGTGAGCGCGCGCATCGGCGACGACGGGCAGGCCATCGTGAAGCTGCGCGTCCACTTCTTCCGCGACGTGCAGCCGGTGAAATTCGTCCGCAAGCCGCCGCCGTTCGCCGCCCGTGCCGCGCTCGTGACTGATCCGACGGAGACCGAGAAGCCCCGCCTGGCCGACATCCAGGCCAATCTCACCCAGGTCGAGGCCGTTGCGGCCCAGATCGAGGCCGCCTACGCGCAGCAGGCCCTGCTCAAGATCTCCACGACCCGCTTCCGGTATTACAGCGAGGCCGTGGAGCGCTACAACAAGGCGAGCTGGGCTGCCGTGCTGGCGCGGTAACCGTCCCGCCCACTACCGCATCGGCTCGAGTGCGACGTCGGTTCGACCGCAGGTCAGGGTCATCTCGAGCTGGAATTGGGCCGAACCGACCTCGGGGTTGAGGCCGCGGGCCACGTGGGCGGACAGGTAGATGGAGCCGATGGTCCACGGCAGACCGGCCTCCGTGGTCAGGTCGACGGCGTCCGGACCCTGGGCGTGCCCGGAGAGGAACTCCCGGCTGCCGTCCGGCGCGTATCCGATGACGTTCGTCCGCCACGTCCCGAGGGCCTCGGGTCCGGTCCAACGACCATCGTCACGAGAAATGGTGCCGGGCGTCACCCGCAGGCGCATCAGCAACGGTTGCTCACCGGGGAGGCAGGTGGGCCGCTTGAGCGTTGCTTGAGCCGGTTGCACCACGATTTGACCGAAAGCCTCCTGACCCCCCACGAGCGTCGTCCAGGTGACCCAACGCGACTTCTTGACCGTCGGGCCGGCGCCTGCTTCGCCTGCGGGCCAGAGGGACAGCGCCACGGCGAAGGCGGCGAGACGGGCGAAGGCGGGACGAAATCGAAAACGACCGGACATCGGGAGGCTCCTGCGCGGGGGTGACATCCGCGTCTAGTCCCGACGAGCCACGCCTGCGCGGCCGATCGACCACGGCGACTCGCTTGCTCGCTCAGGGGCAGTCGAAGCGGCCCACGGTCGCCCGCAGGCGGCGCGGGTGGCCGACGGCGTTCGAGCCCTCGCGCCAGAGGCCCACGAAGCGGGCGTTCTCGGCGTCCCAGGAAAGGGAGGGCGCCCCGGCGTCGACCCCGGGCGTGCTGAGGCGCAGGGGCGGGCGCAGCGTCCCGTCGGCGTCGATGCGGCGGAACCAGACCTCTTGCCCGTCGGAGCCTCGTTCGAGCCAGGCGGCGCCATAGAAGCCGCCCGCGACCGCCAGCGCCGGTGAGGTGGCGGCGCGGTCGGCGTTCGACACGACGGTGCCGTTCTCCGGCAGGCCCCACTGTGCGTCGGGCACGCGCAGGACGACCCGGCCCGCGTCGACGGAGAGCAAGACGACCCGCGACGCGTCGAGCGCGGCGACGGCCGGTTGGCGCGAGGGGCTGGCGCGGCCGGGCCCGGGCAGCGTCGAGGTGTGCAGATTCCCCAGGCCGCCCTGATACACCGCGAGCCCCAGATCCAGGTTCGGGCCGTCTTCGAAGGCGAAAAACAGGCGTTCGCCCGCCCGGAAGAGCGCCTGCGCCGGCGCGTCGGCGCGACCGGTCAGGTCGCCGGGCCGGTGACGTGAGGCGGCGTCGTTCAGGTCCGGGTGCAGAAGGCTGACCTCGTTGCCGTACGCAAACACGAAGCCCTGCACCGGATCGCCGGCGAGCGCGACCGTGCGCCCGCGACCCGCCAGGTTGCGCGGCTCGTCCCGACCCTGGATGTGTTGAGCGATCTCGATCGTCGACAGGTCGAGCCCGAGGTGGAGCAACTGCAGCGGCGGATCCGGGTCATCCCGCGAGATCGCGCCGGCGGCGAAGCGCGTGCCGTCCCAGGCGATCGCCGGCGCGACGTCCGTGTCGAGCGGCGCGAAGACCTCGACGCCGAGCGGGTCGAAGGTCGGTGTGAACCGGCGGACGACGAGCTGGTCCTGCCGGGTGCGCGAGACGAGGTACTCGCTGCCGGCGACGAGGACCTGCGCGAAGTCCGACTCGGCGGCGCCGAGGTCGAGCCCCGTGCGCGGTGCAAACGGCTCGACACCCGGACAGGCGTCGTCCGGATCGGCGAGGCCGTTGCCGTCGGCGTCTGCGAGTGCGCCGCCCGAGACGTGACTCAGGACCGCGCTATCGAGCCCGGCGTGCGGGGCGATCAGCGTCACGCCCTGTGCGTCGCCGTCCGGGTAGAGGAGGAGCCCGGGCGGGTCGCCGGCGAGCGACGCGATGCTTCTCCCGTCGCCTGTGAAAACGGCCCGGTGGCTCGGCTCGGCCGTGAAGGGGGAGAGCGTCGCCGTCGCCGTTTCGTAGGTCCAGATGCCGCTCGGTCCGGCGAACAGAAGTCGATCTCCGGCGGGCGACAATGCGAGCGCCGGCAGGGGATCGAAGTCGATATCGGGTACGAAGACGGTCTCGGCGAGCGAGTTGAACGCGGCGTCGAGCTGATCGAGCAGCACGATGCCCCCGAAGTCCTGAAAACGGGCGACCCAGATCCGCATGCCCTCGGGCGAGGCAGCGATGCGGACCCTTTCGCGAGGGCCGACACCTTCCCATGGGTCGAGATCGCCCGTCGCCGGGTCGAGCCGCCAGAGAGCGCCGTCGCTCGCGTCGGTGAAATAGACAGCCTGGCCGGGGAGCGAGACCTGCGCGAGGTCGCCCACGGTCCCGGTCACGAACCACGACCATCGAATTTCGC
This sequence comes from Myxococcota bacterium, assembly GCA_023150895.1. GTDB lineage: Bacteria > Myxococcota_A > Bradymonadia > UBA7976 > UBA1532 > CAINDO01. The sequence continues at coordinate 39,288 of JAKLJY010000069.1, forward strand.
CGGTCGCTGCGTCGACCCCGCGGATCACCGTCTGTTCACCGGCGGGCTCGGCCGTCACCACGAGGCTGGAGGACGGGCGACCGTCCGCGACACCAGCCGAGACGGCCGAGCCGTCCGGCGTGAAGCGCGCGCGGGTGCCCTGCAGGGGATCCACGCGCCACAAGCGCTCGGAACCGCCGGCCGCAAGCGAGACGAGCAGGTGCCCTCCGACTTGGGGGCAGTCCTCGCCGGGCACGGTCCGGCAGCGATCGAGTCCGTCCTCCACGCCGTCCCGGTCGAGATCGTCACAGGCCCGCCCGCGCCCGTCCCCGTCCGCGTCCACGATGTCGGCCGAGGTGATCTCGGGGCAGTTGTCGGCGGGGGTCAGGACCCCGTCGCCCTCCAGATCGGCCGAGTAGACGACGTTGTCGACGCCGTCGTTCGCACCGGCCGCGCCGGGCACCACGAATCCGACGGCCAGCCGGGAGAGGCCGGCGATGACCCCGCCGGCCGGGTCGGCGGGGGAGCTCGCGACGAGGACACCGTCCACCCGGAGCGTCGGCCGGCCGGACGCCTCGCGGGACCACTCGAAGACCCGGGGCCGCCCGTCGTTGAGGCCGGGCACCGACCATTCGGCCTGCACGAAATCCGGGTTCAGCGGCAACTTCGTCGACAGGGACACGCGCTCGTTCTGTTCGAGCTGCAACATGTATCCCACCGGACGGCCGTCGTCCTCGACCTCATCGTCCACCGTCAGGTGGACCCGCAAGAGTGTGCTGTTGGAGACAGCCGCCCGGAACTGCACGCGGAACGCCGCGAGGGTGAGCGGGATGGACCGACTGATGCCCTCGTCGCGACCGTCCGCCGGGGCGAGACGCCCGCCCGCCTGGGTGAAGGGACTCGGGGTCAGTGCGTACGGAAACGCGCGGCGCCACCGTGTGCCCAGCGGTGTATCGAAGTCCTCGCAGACGGTGTCCCGCACGCCGCGGGCCTGCCGCAGCGCGCAGAATCCGGTGGTCCAGTCCGCGCAGTCGCGGGCGTCGTCGTCGACGGCGCCGTCGCAGTCGTCGTCGATTCCATCACACGTGTCGTCCGCGCCCGTCGGGACACACACCCCCGGATCGGGCACGTCGCAGCCGTCTTCCAGGTTGCCATTCCTGTCCACGAACCCGGCGATGCATGCGTCGAATCGGCACTGACCCGCATCGCAGGTCGCCTCGACGTTGGGTCGCACACAGCTCGTCTCGCATGCACCGCAGTGTTCGATGGAGTCGACGGGGGCGCCGACGTCGATGACGCCATCGCAGTCGTTGTCGAGGCCATCACAGACTTCGGCCCGACCGGAACGAATCAGCAGTTGCCCGTCGTCGCAGTCGACGGCGTCGGGGCCGCAGACGCCGGCGGCCACCGCGTCCGCGAGGTGAGCCGGTGGCAGGCCCTCGATGGCGAGGGCAGCATCTCCGTCCCGGTCGACACAGTCGTAGACGAAGACCGTCACGGCGATCTGCTCACCGCCGACGGCCGCGACGAGCGTCATCTCCCCCGCGCGTAGAGGGGTCAGCACGATCGACGACTCGCCCTGAGACTCGATCTCGGCGGCGTCGATGCCGCCAATGGTGGCCGTCCACTCGATGAACGATTCGACGGCCGCCGGGTCGACCACGACCGAGACCCGCACGGGCTCACCGAGCCGTAGCCAGGGGGCACCGTCGACCTGAAGATCGCGCAGGAGGTCGTCCGGCGGTGGGGCCGCATCGGGCTCGGGGGGGACGCCGACATCGCGCGGGGGCGGCGGTTCGGTCGCGTCCGGTTCCGGCGGCACGGCGGCGTCCGGGAAGGGGTCCTCGCCTGCGTCGGGGGTGGGATTGCCGCCGGTGGCGGCGTCGGGGGCGGGATTGCCGCCGGTGGCGGCGTCGGGGGCGGGATTGCCGCCGGTGGCGGCGTCGGGGGCGGGGGTGCCGCCGTTCG
>JAKLJY010000006.1 GCA_023150895.1 Myxococcota bacterium
GCCCCCGCCGCCGGCCACGGCCGCGCCCCCGTCCTCCGTGGCTGCCCGGCCGAGCGCCCCGGCCACCAAGGCGCCGCCCCCGGCAACGGCACCGCCCAGCGTCGCCGCGAAACCGAGCGCCGCGCCGACCCAGGCGCCGTCCCCGCCGTCGAGGCCGCCGGTCGCGGAGCCCCCGCCACCGCCCTCGAAGCCGGCCGTCGCCGCCACCAACGACAAGACGTCCTGCCCGGGCGGTACGATCCTGGTCACGACCGCGACCTTCCCCAAGGGATCCATCAAAGGGCGTGACGTCACGGGCGCCGAAGCCGTCGCCCTCGCGCGCACCGGCAAGGCCTTCTGCATCGATGCGCACGAGTACCCGGGTGGCGGTCGCCCCCCGAAGTCCTCCGTCACGTTCGACGCCGCCGCCGGCCTCTGCAAGGCTTCGGGAAAACGGTTGTGTACCGACGGCGAGTGGCAGCGCTCCTGCCGAGGCGGGGGCGGGGACTTCCCGTATGGCAAGGAGTTCGATGCGGCCCGCTGCAATACCGAGGACGCCGACGGCGAGGCGCGGTCCGTCGCGGAGGGGGGCAAATTCGCCCGCTGTCGCAGCGCGGTCGGCGCCTTCGACATGAGCGGCAATGTCGCCGAGTGGACGGCCGACCAGACCGTTCGCGGCGGAGACTACACGTCGGCAGACGATGACGCCGCGTGCAGCGCCGGCGGCAAGCGTTCGGCAGGCAGCGCCCGACCGACGATCGGGTTCCGCTGCTGCGCGGACCTCCCGTGACCATGGAAGAGCGTCGGCTGCTCATCGTCGGTCGTGATCCGGCCGAACTCGCGCAGCTCAAGACGTCTCTCGAACCCCGCGGGTACTCGGTGCTCGGCACGCCGCCGGGTGAGGGCGTCTGGCAGGGCCTCGAGACGCTGAAGCCGCACATCGTGGTGATCGACGTGCACCGGGGGTTCGGCGATCCGCTCGAGGAGCTCGTTCGCATCAAGGAGATGATCCCCGGCGATGTGTTCGTGCCCGTCTTCGCGCTGTATCCGGACAAGGTCCCGGCGGAGATCATTCGTGGCTTTCAGCGCGGGACGGACGACTTCATCGTTCGACCGTTCGAGCTCTTCGAGCTGATCTTGCGTCTCGAGGTCCTGTGGCGAATGAAGACGTTGCAGGATCAGCTCCTCGCCACCAACAAACGACTGCACGCCCTCAGCATCACCGACGACCTCACCGGACTCTGCAACCAGGGCGAGTTCAAACGGCGGATGACGATCGAGCTGAAGCGGGTCCCGCGCTTCCGGGTGCCGGTGGCCGTCATCTTCTTCGACGTCGATCACTTCAAAGGGGTCAACGACTCCCACGGCCATGCCGTCGGAAGCCACGTTCTCAAGGAGATCGCGCGGATCCTGGTGGCGAATCTCCGGGAGACCGACATCATCTGTCGCTACGGCGGCGACGAATTCGTCATCGGCTTGCCCGGCTGCGACCTCGCCCGGGGCGTCGAAACCGCCGAGCGTCTGCGTGAACTCGTCAAGATGAGCCTCTTCCGGCTCGGCCCGGCCGAAGTGCAGGTGACCCTGAGCATCGGCGTCGAGGCCTGCACGGCGGAGCAGACGTTCGAACTCGACACACTGCTGCAGCGGGCCGACTCCGCGCTCTATGTCGCGAAAGAGCAGGGGCGAGACAGAGTCCGCGTCCTGGACGCCGTTTATGGAGGCAAATCCCCTTGATTGAGCGGTATGCGCGCCCGGAGATGTTGGCCCTCTGGGCGCCTGCCGCCCGATACGAGGCCTGGCTCGACGTCGAGCTGAATGCCTGTCTTGCCATGGAGGCGCTCGGTCAGGTCCCCACCGGGACGGCCGACGGCATTCGTGGGCGGGTGCGGCTCGATCCGGCCCGCATCCTCGAAATCGAGAACACGACGAAACACGACGTCATCGCCTTCCTCACGCAGGTCGAGGAGACGGCGGGCGAGGACGCGCGCTGGCTCCACCTGGGGCTGACGAGTTCGGACGTCCTCGACACCAGCTTTGCCGTCTTGCTCGTCCGGGCGCTCGACCTCATCGTCGAAGCGCTCGATCGCACCCGGGCTGCGCTTCGGGCGCGGGCGTTCGAGCACAAACGCACGCCCGTCATGGGGCGTAGCCACGGGATGCACGCCGAGCCGACGACCTTCGGGCTCGTGCTCGCGACGTTCTACGACGAACTCGGCCGGGGACGCGAACGCCTCCTGGCGGCGCGCGGGCGGATCGCAGTGGGCAAGATCAGCGGCGCCGTCGGCACGTTCGCCAACGTCGAACCGGAGGTCGAACGGCGCGTCTGCGCCGCCCTCGGCCTGACGCCGGAGGGGGTGAGCAGCCAGATCGTCCATCGGGACCGCCACGCCGAGTACTTCAACGCCCTGGCCCTCGTGGGGACGACACTCGAACGCTTCGCGGTGCAGGTTCGCCACTGGCAGCGGTCGGAGGTCGGTGAGGCCGAGGAGCCCTTCACCGCGGGTCAGAAGGGCAGCTCGGCGATGCCTCACAAGCGCAACCCGATTCTCGCCGAGAACCTGACCGGTCTCGCCCGCTTGCTGCGAGGCTATGCCCAGACCGCCATGGAGAACGTCGCGCTCTGGCACGAGCGCGACATCAGCCACTCCAGCGTCGAGCGGATCATCGGGCCGGATGCCACGACGTTGCTGCATTTCATGCTGGAGCGCACGACGCATCTCGTGCGGCACCTGGTCGTCTACCCGGAGCGCATGGCGGCCCACATGGGGCAGACGGGGGGCGTGATCTTCAGTCAACGCCTGTTGCTCGACCTCGCGCGGGCCGGCGTCCAGCGGCAGACGGCCTACGTCTGGGTGCAGCGCAACGCCATGCGGTCCTTTGCCGAGGGGGCGGACTTCGCGACCCTCGTGCAGGCCGATCCGGACATCAGCACGCATCTGCCCGCCGAGGTCATCCGGCGGGCCTTCGACCTCGAGTGGCACCTGCGCCACGTGGACACGATCTTCGCCCGCGTCTTCGGCGAGACCGAGGACGCGCGCCCTTCGGAGGGTTGACGATGAACGAGCGCGCGGCCAATGGGAATCCGGGTGCCGTCACCCGGGGCGAGCTGCTGTACACGGGGTCGGTCAAGAAGGTCTTCGCCGTCGAGGGTCGTCCCGACGCCGTGATCTTCGAGTTCTCCGACCGGATCAGCGTCTTCGACAAGCGCATCCCGAGCGTCGTCCCGCGGAAGGGCGAGGTGATTTGCGGTCTCGCTGCGTACTGGTTTGCCCTGTGCGCCGAACGCGGCATCCGGACGCACTTCCTCCGGCGCCTCTCCCCGACGGCGTTGCTGGTGAAGCGGGTGGAGATCGAACGCGACTACGCGAAGATCACGCCCGAGCGCCGCTCGGTGCTCGTGCCGTGCGAGTTCATCGTCCGCCACTACGTCGCCGGGTCTTTCCTCGATCGCTTCAAAGGGCAGGGATACTCACACGGTCAGCGGCTTCCGTCGCCGTTCTGCGAGACGAGCACCAAGGTCGAGCGCACGGACCGCCTCATCGACCGTGACGAAGCCCTGGCCATCAGCAAGCTGACGCCGACGGCGCTCGACGACATCTGGGCGACGTGCCTGCAGATCGACGCCCTGATCGAGGCGCAGGCGGCTCGCGGCGGGCTCATCCACGCCGACGGCAAGAAGGAGTTCGGCCTCGACGCCGAGGGCGCGTTGATGGTCGTCGACGTCCTCGGCACGCCGGATGAAGACCGCTGGTGGGACGCCGCCGCGCATGCCCGCGGCGAGGTCGTCGAACTCTCCAAGGAGTTCGTCCGCCAACACTACCGGCAGTCCGGCTACAAGGACGCCCTCTACGGCGCTCGGGCACGGGGCGAGGCCGAGCCGGACATCCCGCCCATGCCGGCCGAGCTGATCGAACGCTGCTCGGCGCTCTATGTCGGTCTCTACGAGCGTTTGACGGGGGAGAAGCTGCCATGAAGGGTCGAATCACCGTTCAACTGAAGGCCGGCGTGCTCGATGTCGAGGGCACGGCCATCGCCCGTGCGCTCGGTTCGTTGGGCTTCACGGCCTCGGAGGTCCGCGTCGGGCGCGTGTTCGAGGTCGAACTCGGCCCCGAGGTCGCGAACGACCCGGCGGGGGCGGCGCTCGTCCTCACGGACATGGCGCGCAAGCTGCTCGCCAATCCGGTGATGGAGCGCTTCGAGGTCGAGGTCCTCGACGGCGCCTCCGGGGCGGCGTGATGCGGTTCGCGGTGATTTCCTTCCCGGGCAGCAATTGCGACGACGATTGCGTGCGGGTCGTCCGCGAGGTGCTCGGGCACGACGCCTACAAGGTGCGGCACGACGTCCACGATCTCGATCGCCCCGACGTCGTTCTCGTCCCGGGCGGCTTCAGTTTCGGAGACTACCTTCGGTGCGGCGCCATCGCCCGCTTCTCTCCGGTCATGACGGACGTCGCCGCGTTCGCCGGCCGCGGCGGCCCGGTGGTCGGCATCTGCAACGGGTTTCAGATTCTCACCGAGGCGGGGCTCTTGCCCGGGGCGCTGCGCCGCAACGTCTGTCTGTCGTTCATTTGTGAAGACCGCCACGTCGCCGTCGAAGGTCGGTCGACGCCGCTGACCCGGGGCCTGTCCGGCGAGGTTCTGCGCATTCCCATCGCGCACAACGAAGGCAACTACTGCGCCGACGAGGAAACGCTCGCCCGCCTCGAAGGCGATGGGCGGGTCGTCTTCCGGTACGTCGCCCCTGATGGCCGCCGGTCGCCGGAAGCGAACCCCAACGGCGCCGCAAACGACATCGCGGGCATCTGCAACGAGCGCGGCAACGTCGTCGGGCTCATGCCCCACCCGGAGCGCTGCGCGGAGCCGCTCCTGGGCAATACGGACGGGCGCCGGCTGTTCGATGCCCTGCTCGCCGCAGGCGCAGACGGAGGCTCACGATGACCGCCTGGTCGGCAGAAGTGCTCAAGCGCCACGGCCTCACCGGCGAGGAGTACGCTCGCATCGAGGCGACCCTTGGTCGGGCACCGTCGTGGCCGGAGCTCGGCGTGTTCAGCGTCCTCTGGAGCGAACACTGTTCGTACAAGTCGAGCCGCGTGCACCTGAGGCGGCTGCCCACCCGGGGTCCCCTGGTCATTCAGGGACCGGGCGAGAACGCCGGCGTCATCGACGCGGGGGGCGGCCACACGGTGATCTTCAAGATGGAGAGCCACAACCACCCGTCGTTCATCGAGCCCAAGCAGGGCGCGGCGACGGGGGTGGGCGGCATCCTGCGCGACGTTTTCACCATGGGCGCGCGACCGATCGCATTGCTCGACGCGCTGCGCTTCGGAGATCCGGCGCACCCGCGCACGCCGCATCTCGTCAAGGGGGTCGTTCACGGCATCGGGAGCTACGGCAACTGCGTCGGCGTGCCCACCGTGGGCGGTGACGTCGTCTTCGACCCCTGTTACGACGGGAACATCCTCGTCAACGCGATGGCCGTCGGTGTCGCCCGGGCGGACCGCATCTTCCTCGGTCGGGCGGAGGGGGTCGGCAATCCGGTCTTCTACGTGGGCAGCAAGACGGGCCGCGATGGCATCCACGGCGCCACCATGGCGTCGGAGGAGTTCGGCGCACAGAGCGAGGAGAAGCGCCCGAACGTCCAGGTCGGCGACCCCTTCGTCGAGAAGCTGCTCATCGAGGCCTGCCTCGAGGTCATGTCCGAGGACCTCCTGGTGGGGATTCAGGACATGGGCGCGGCCGGCCTGACGTCGTCGTCGGCGGAGATGGCCGCGCGCTCCGGCTCGGGCATCGTGCTGCACCTCGATCGGGTGCCGATGCGCGAGTCCGGCATGACCCCGTACGAGCTGCTCCTGAGCGAGAGCCAGGAGCGCATGTTGATGGTGTGTGCCCGTGGCCGCGAGGCGCGCCTGATCGAGCTCGTCTCGCGCTGGGGCCTCGACGTCTGCGAGATCGGCGTCGTGACGGACTCCGGGCGTTTCGTGGGCACCTGGCACGGGCAGACGGTGGTCGACATCCCCGTCTCGGCCCTCGTCGACGACGCCCCGAAGTACGAGCGGCCCATGGCGCCGCCGCCGCCGTCGCCGCCCCTCGACCTCGATGCCTTTCCGCAGGCCGCGGACGGGGACTTCACCCCCGCGCTCTCCGACCTGCTGGCCCGCCCCTCGTTGGCGAGCAAGCGCTGGGTGTACCGCCAGTACGACCACATGGTCCGAACCGGGACGGTCCTCCGGCCGGGTGAGGGGGACGCCGCCGTGGTTCGCCTCCCGGAGACACCGCGCGGCGTGGCGATCTCGGTGGGGTGCAACGGGCGGATGTGCGCGTTGTCGCCCCGTCGCGGGGCGGCCATGGCCGTCGCCGAGGCGGCGGTCAACGTGGCCTGCGTGGGAGCCCGCCCTGCGGCCATCACGGACTGCCTCAACTTCGCGAGTCCCGAACGACCTGCCGTGATGTGGTCCTTCTCCGAGGCGATCGACGGTCTTGCCCTCGCGTGCGAAGCGCTCGACACGCCCGTCGTCTCCGGAAACGTCAGCTTTTACAACGAGACCGAAGGCCGCGGCATTCACCCGACACCCATGGTGGGGCTCGTCGGGTTGATGCCGGAGGCGGCTCGCGCGGTGGGGAGCGCCTTTCCGGACGCCGGGCTCGACGTCCTGCTGCTCGGACGAGTGCGCCCCGGCCTCGCAGGCAGCGAGTACGCCGCGGGTGTGGGCGCGCCGCTGTGCGGAGACGCCCCGGACCTCGACCTGACGGCCGTCCGCAGCCTCGTCGAGGCGCTGCTGGCCCTGCACGCCTCGGACCTCATCGTGTCCGCGCACGATGTCGCCGAGGGCGGACTCGCCGTGGCGCTCGCAGAGTGCACCTTCGGCGACGCCGCCGTGGGACTCGTGGCCGCCGCCCCCGAGCACGCCGAGCGCGCGGACGAAGTGCTCTTCGGCGAGGGCACCGGGCGCGTCATCGTCTCGACGCGCGACCCGGCGGGAGTCGAGCGCATTTGCTCGCAGGCCGGCGTCCCCGTCTGGCCGCTCGGACGAACGGCGGGGCAGCGCCTCCAGATCACGCTCGCCGGCCGCCCGGTGATCGACGCGACCGTCGCCGAACTCCGGGCGCGCTGGGCGACGGGCTTCGCCGGAGCCGTCGAATGAGCGCGCGCCCGCCGGTCGCGTGGGACGAGCGATCGGACGAGCACCTCCGGGACGCGTGCGGGGTCGTGGGGATCTTCGGCCCGCCGGAGGCCGCGAACCTCGCGTACCTCGGGCTGCACGCATTGCAGCATCGGGGGCAGGAGAGCGCGGGGATCGCGACCAGCGACGGGACCCGCCTGCACCACCATCGCGGGGAAGGCCTGGTCACCGACGTCTTCTCCGCCCCTTTGCTCGGGCGCCTGCCGGGGCCGTATGCGATCGGCCACGTGCGCTACTCGACGGCGGGCGGCAGCGGCCTTCAGAACGCTCAGCCGATCACGGCCCGCTACGGTGGTGGCATGGTCGCCGTCGCCCACAACGGCAACCTGACGAACGCGGCCATGCTGCGCCGTCGCCTCGAGGCCGAGGGCTCGATCTTCCAGGGCACGACCGACACCGAGGTCATCGTGCATCTCTTCGCGCGGTCGCGCGCCTCGACGCCCGAGGGCCGCCTGATGGACGCTCTTCGTCAGATCGAGGGCGCGTGGTCGCTGACGGTCCTCACCGAGGACAAGGTCATCGGCGTCCGCGATCCCCTCGGCGTCCGGCCGCTCGTGCTCGGTCGCCTCGCGGGTGGACATGTTCTGGCGTCCGAAACGTGCGCGCTCCCGCTCCTCGACGCGACGTTCGAGCGCGAGGTCGAGCCGGGGGAGATGGTCGTCATCGACGCTGGCGGGGTGACGTCACGGCGGTATTTGCCCGAGACCCCCCGGCGCGCGTGCGTCTTCGAGCACGTGTATTTCGCCCGGCCCGACTCGACGGTCTTCGGTCGCTCGGTCTACGGGGTGCGTCGCGCCCTCGGACAGCGCCTGGCGCAAGAGGCCCCGGCCTCGGCGGACGTGGTCATTCCCGTGCCGGACTCGGGCCTCGCCGCCGCCATCGGATTCGCCGAGGCGAGTGGCATCCCCTATGGCATGGGGCTCGTGCGCTCCCACTATGTCGGGCGGACGTTCATCGAGCCGACCCAGGCCATCCGGCACTTCGGCGTGAAGCTGAAACTCGCCCCCGTCGAGGAGGTCATCGCCGGACGGCGGGTGGTCGTCCTCGACGATTCGCTGGTTCGGGGCACCACGAGCCGCAAGATCATCAACATGCTGCGGGGCGCCGGCGCCCGCGAGGTGCACCTCCGGATTTCGTCGCCGCCCATCACGCACCCGTGCTTCTACGGCATCGACACGCCGAGCCGGGCAGAGCTGGTCGCAGCGCAGTACGGCGTCGAGGAGATCCGAGCGATGCTCGGTTGCGAATCGCTGGCCTTTCTCTCGGAGGCCGGCCTTCTCGAAGCCGCCCGTGACTCGGCCGGCGGATTCTGCGACGCCTGCTTCACGGGGCGGTATCCCATTCCCCTGACGGACGCTCTCGAGACCTGATGCCGGTCAGGGCACTGGTGGTCGTCCTCACGGCCGCGGCATCGCCGCACTATCTGGAGCTCTGCGCCCCCTGTCACGGCGTCGGCGGGCGAGGGGACGGCCCCGCGGCGGCGTACCTCCTGCCGCGCCCGCGAGACCTGGTGGCCGAACCGTTTCGGAATGGCGAGGACGCCGGGGCACTGCGCCGAACGCTCGTCGACGGAATGCCCGCAACGGGAATGCCTGCGTTTGCCGCGTTGACCGCGGCGGAGCTCGACCATCTGGTCGACGATGTTCTCGCGCTTCGCCGCGGAGCGTACGCCGCCGTCGAAGCGCCGCCGCCGCTCTGGCCGTCGCGGCCGCTGCCGCCGCTGCCGCCTCTACCGAGTGGAACCCCGCCGATCCTGGTCACGCCCGGGGCGGACGCCTGCGGCCGCTGCCACCCGGCACAGGCGGAGCAATGGTCTCGCAGTCGGCACGCGCTGGCGTTCGGCCCGGGCGTCGAGCTGCAACAACCGGCGGCACCCCATGCGCCGAACGAGGCCTGCACGGCGTGCCATGCGCCGCTCTTCGAGCAGCAAACGGACGAGGCCCTGCGTTCGGAGGGGGTGACGTGTGCAGGCTGCCACCGGCGCGGCGATGAGAAGCTCGCGGCCCGCCCGCCGTCGGGACACCGGGCGCCCGGACTGCCCGTTCGCGTCGATTCGGCGTTCGGGCGCGCGGAACTCTGCCTGCCGTGCCACATGCTTCCCATGTCGGCCGCCGTCGCCGGGCGGCCGCTCCTGGATACCTGGCGTGAGTGGGCGCTGAGCCCCTACTTCGTCGCGCGCATACCGTGCCAGACCTGCCACTTCGCCGATGGAGATCACGCCCTGCGCGGCGTTCACGATCCCGAAGCCGTTCGCCGCGCGGTGCGACTGTTGATCGAACCCGAGGGCGCGGGGCCCGTCGCCACGGTCACGAACGTCGGTGCCGGGCACGCCTTTCCGACGACCGCCACCCCGAGGGCCGTGCTGCGAATGCGACAACTCGACGCGGCGGAGCGGCCGATTGCAGGGACGGACGTGATGTTCGCCATCGGGCGTACGGTCTATGCAACGCCGGGCGGCGCGGGGTGGACCGAGATCGCGGATACCCGAATCGGGCCCGGGCAGACGAGTCGGTTTCCTTACGGCGTCCCCCGTGCCGAGGACGGCACGACCCTCGAGGTCGACCTCTTCATGTATCCCGACTGGCTCTACGGCCGCATCTTCACGGCGGCCGCCGCGCGGGACGCTCGGTTTGCCGCCGTCGCAGGCGAGGCCCGCGGCCACGGCTTTCGGGTCACGGGACGCCGATGGCGCTGGCCGAATCCGTGAGGGCGCGCAATTCCGCCGCGGCCCCCGAGGCGCCCCGCTCATCGCCGGCGGCGCGGTAGGCTGCCACCAGGGCTTCCAGGTCCTGCCGCGTGGACCCCTCGATGGCCTGCACGGCGCGGAGGTGCTCGGCGGCCCGCTGGAACTCGCCCACCTGCTGGCAGATTCGGGCGACCTGCCGGTGAACGGTCGGATGAAAACGAAGCACGTCGTGTGCGACCACCACGACCGGCCGGACCCCGCCGAGGAGCCGCATGACCTCGGCGCGCACGGCCCGGAGGGCGGTGCGTCCGTCCTCGTCGATGGGAAACCGACCGTGAAAGTAGACGCGCAGACCCTCGCGAATGTCGTCCATCGCGCGATGGACCTCGGCGATTCGCTCGCGGGTCGGGGCGGCATCGAGCGCGCCGAGGGCCTGCTCGAGTTTGTCTCGCGCCGTGGCCAGGCGGGCGGCCGTCGTCACGAGCGCGGACTCCGGGGTGCCCCGCGGGGCGGCGACCGCAGGGCCGACCGAGAGGGCCCCGATGAGGACGAACCCGGCGAATCTGGGCGTATGCATCGTGCCAGTATACGGCGCCACTCGACCGATGACCCTGGCCATTCGCCGGATTTTGCGGAAGATAGGGGCGTGGACCCGCTCAAAGGTGCCTCAACGCTGTTCGCGACGGTCATGCTGGCCGTGCTCGTTTTTGTCGGTCCGGCCCGCGCGGCGGACGGAGACGCCGTACGCCTGACCGTGTCGGGCCCTGGCGTTCCCTATGCACAGGTCGACATGGAGATCCGGGCACGCGGAGCAACGGCCATCGTTCGGCTCTCGCGGTCGTTTGGAGAGGGGTTCGGCGCGCAGGACGCCGTCGGCCTCTCGACCCCCGACGAGCTACAGGCTCTGATGGACGCGCTGCAGAAGGACGGCCTCTTCGTCCGCCCGGTCAACGGGCAGCGCCCCCCCGGCGGGCACGTCCCGGACGTCCGGTACGTCCTCGAACTCCGCCGGGAGGGACGCGTGCAACGGATCGAGGTCGAGCGCCCGGAGTTGTTGCCCGACCGGCGCTACTCGAACGCGATCGAGCGCGTCCGTCGATTCGTGACGCAGATCGTCGAGCCGGAGGGCGCTCGACCCTTCGTCGACGGTCGGGTACCCAAGGACGCTTCGGGGTTTCTACACCTCGAGACTTCGCCGTCGGGACGGGTCTACCTCGACGGCGTGCTGCTCGCCGATGCCACCCCCATCGAAGCGCTGCGGTTGCCGCTCGGGACTCACGTTCTTCGCATCGTTGCGCGGGACGGCAGGCTCGAACGAACGGTCGACGTCACCATCGAGCGCGGCAAGACGACCTCTCTGCGGATGACATTGGAGTAAAGGCACGCGGCCCGCGGGTGCCTCGCTGGCTGCGGATGAGGGAACGTATCGATGAGCGGGCAGTTCTGGATCGACAAGGCCATGCGGACGGCGGATCCCGCACACGCGGAGCGGTTTCTGCTCGAGGCCATCCGGACCGAGCCGGATCTCGGGACGGCATACGGGCTGCGGGGGCGCCTCGCGGTCCTCCGCCATGACGCCGTCGCGGCGGCGCATCACTTCCGGGTGGCCTATGCGCGGGGTGACCGATCCGTCGAGACGCGGGTGGGTCTCGCTTTCTGTCTCGCCGCGGCAGGCCAGAACGAACTCGCCGAGCGGGTGCGAGAGGGGGTGAGCGCCCCGCCGTCCCTTCTGGACTTCCAGGACGAATGCGAGACCGTCGCGCGTCCCATCAAAGCCATCTTGGCTGCGCCGTTGCCCCCGCGCGGCGAGCCCGCGCTCCTGCCCGGCGAGCGACCCCCGGCGCCGATTCTCGACCCCGATGCCCCGCCCGGCGATCCGAGAGCCACCGCGGAGCAGGTCATGTCCATCCGGCCGGCGGCCCTGCAGACCCAGCCGCAGGGGGCGGCGGTCCGGGTCGTCCGGACGGCGCCGCCGCCCGAACAGGCCCCCGAGCCGGCCCCCGAGCCGCCGCGACCCGCGCCCGAGCCGGCTCAGGCGCCACTCGCCGAACCTGAGGGTCGGCAGCCCGCCCGCGGTCGGCGCCTTCCGGAGTGGATTGACCAGGTCGACCGCGAGCCGTTGCCGGAGGTCGTGGTCTCCGGCGCGGACTGGTTGACGAGCAACGTGGAGGCCGTGCAGGCGGCGCCACCCGCCGGGCTGCTGGATGCCGGGTCCCTCGCGGATGACGGCGCCCCGATCGAGGTGACACACGACCCCGGGACACCGCAGATTGCGTTTCGTTCGCCCGTCACGGGGCGGATGATTCGACCGGAGGACGTCGCCCGCGAACGCGGAGAGGCACGCATGCCCGCCTTCGAGCCGGTGCCCGATCTGCTTGGCCGGGCGCCCATTTTCGCCGATCTCATCGACATTCGTCGCCTCGTGGTCGCGCTCGAGCTCCCGGGCCCGGTGTTGACCGCACCGGGAGCCCCGCCCCGTCCCCTGTGTCGAATCATGGCGTTCGGTGCGACGCGCGAAGAGCTGTTCTTCCGCGACATCGAGAAGCCCGGGCTCGCGCCCGTTCGCCTGCCGCGTGCTTCCGTCGTCCGGATGGACGTCGTCAACGACGATCAGCAGATCTCCTTCGCACTTCAGGATGGCCGTCAACTGCATCTCGATCTGCGCGGGTTGGCGCGGACGCATGGACCGACCGTGCGGCACCTGGTACGGCGCCTGGCCGAATGGATCCCGCACGACCCGTGAGCCCGGCGCACGAGAGATTGCCGCCGCCGGCCCGGTGACCTAGAATCCGCCGCGATGCAGAACCTGCCGAAACGCGGAATCTTTTTGTTCCTGGGGCTGGTCGCTTTCGGTTGTGGAGGCCCGCCGGTGCCTGCGACGCCGGCGGCCGCGCCGACGCCCCCGCTCCTCGCCGAGCCCTTGCCGAACCCCTGCCTGGCCAACCCGTGCGCTGCGCGCGTCCTCGACCCCGGGGCGAATCCCTGCGCGGCCCCGGGCGCACCGGCGCCGTCGACCGAGCCGGCGCCGCCGAGCACACCGGGTGAGGCCGCCGGCGGATCCCCGGCGCAGCCCTGATCGCGAAGGAGATCGGCGCATGACTCGGGCGGAGCGCACCCGCACGTCGGGCTTCTCGCTCCGTCTGGAGCAGGGGCAGGGACGTCTGGTCCTCGGCGAGCGTCGGCTCTCCGACGTGCTCTCCGTCGAGGTCCTGCAACTCGGCCTGCGTCATGTGCCCGCGCGCCTGGACATGACCGATGGCGTCGAGCGTTTCCGCCACGCCTATACCCGCCTGGACGCGTTGACGGTCTCCCTCGAAGACCAGGATCTCGGCGGGCTGATCCGGCGGCGGACGCCGGCGTCGCCGTTGCAGGAGCTGGACCTCCGCCTGGCCGACGGCGATGTCGTCCTGGCCGGTGAGGTGTTCGACGGCGTACCCTTCGTTTGTCGAGCCCGGATGGAGCCGGCGAGTCTGGGCGGTGAACGCGCGCTGCTCGTCAGCGTCTACGAACTCCGCCTCTATGGACCGTGCCGCGCGAGCGCCCCCGAGGTCGCGGCGCTGATCCTGCAAGCCGCCGGACTCGGAGAAGCGCTCGCGGGCCCGACCTGCGCGGTGTTCGACCCGGTCGATCGTCTGTGTGCCGAGATCTTCGCCGAACTCGGCTGGAAGCTCCCCGATCGGACCGGGCTCAGGCTGACCGAGGCGCGGGTCGACGCGGGGCGGGTCCGGATCGTCGCGACCCGGGCCGAGGCACACCGCGGGGGCTTGCGTCCGGTGGGCCCGGCGGAGAGTCCGGCCGGACCGATGCGATACAGGCGGTTCCTGGCCGACTACGAGGCGAAGACGCTCTACGCGGCCATCGAGGCGGACGTGGGGGCAGGGCGGCTCGAACGGGCAGCGGCAGCCTATGAGCGTCAGCTCGAGCTTCACCCGGAGCATCCGTTCCTCGTGCTGCGGCTCCTTCAGCTGTGGCTCGCCCGAAGCGAAACCCGAGTCGAGGCCGATGCGCTCGCCCGGGCCCACCTCGAGCGATACCCGGACGACTTCGACGCGCTCGTCGCCCTGGGCGTGGTGCTGCAGGGACAGGGCAACGGGGTGGCCGCTGCGGAGCAATACCGCCGTGTCGCACGCGTCGCGGAACGACAGGGAGACACCATCGAGGCCGCGCAGGCCTGGTGCGGCGTGGCCCGGGCCGTCGCGGCCCGTGAGCCCGCGCTCGCGATCGAAGCGCTGGAGCGCGCGCTCGTCCTGCGTCGCCGTCTGCCGGGCGCCCTGCGCTCGCTGGCCGATCTCTACGAGCGGGCAGGCAACCTGCTCGGCGCAGTGCAAGCCCGGGAACGTCTCCTGACGACGGAGGGCCCTGGGCCCGAGCGGGTGCGGCTCCTGCTGGAACTCGGGCGTCTCGCGCTCGAACGAACGGGGGACGCCGAGGCGGCCGCAGGCTGGTATGAACGGGTGGTGGACGAGGCGCCGGAAGAGGTCGAAGCCTGGCTCGGTCTCTCCACCGCGCATGAACGGGCCGGCCGGCTTCTGCCCGCGGTCCGGGCGCTCGACCGTTCCGCCGCGCTGCTCCAGCAGCGGGGCGACGTCCGCCGCGCGGCCCGTGTGCTCGTGAGGCTCGGCGACCTCTGGCGGGACCTGCCGGAGGGCGGGGCGGCCACGGCGGCGCTCCGCTATCGGCAAGCCCTGCTGCTCGAGCCGTCACAGCCCTCCGCGCTGCTCGGGTTGGCGGAGGCCGCCGCTGCAGAGGGGGATGCTCGTCGGGCCCGGACCCATCTCGAGGAGCTCCTGCGCCTCGGTGAGCTCACGCCGGGGGGCGAACGCGTGGAGCCCGCAGCCCGGACCGAGGCGCACCTCCGGCTCGGGCGTCTGTACGCGGAGGCCATGGGCGAACCCCAGGCGGCCATCGGGCACTACCAGAAGGCCCTGGCTGGGGCGCCGGCGCAGGCGGAGGAGGCACTCTCCGCCCTCGAAGGGCTCTTCACGACGCTCGGACGGTACGACGACCTTGCCCGCATCCTGGCGCTCGCCGCGGATCGGGCGACCGAGCCCGCGGTCCGCTCCGCTCGCCTGGCCCGCCTCGCCGCCGTCCTGCGGGACGCGACGGGGGACCTTCGGCGCGCGGCGCAGCTGATGGAGGAGGCCGCCGGACTGGCGCCCCAGCGGCCGGACTACCTGCGGACGCTCGTGGACCTGCAGCGCCGACGCGGCGCCTTCGCGGCGGCGGCCGAGGCCCTGTCGGCCCTCGCCGGGGTGGTCGAGGAGCCGCGGGAGCTGGCCGCCGTCTACGCCGAGCGCGCCGAACTCCTGCGCCACAAGCTCAACCGGGCGGACGAGGCCGCCGAAGCCTGGTCGCTGGCCCTCGGTTGCGATCCGGTCTGCCTGCCGGCCATCGAGGGGCTCGCCGACATCTATCGCGAACAAGAGCGGAACATCGAGCTGGCGGGACTGCTCACCCGTCAGGCCGCCCTGGAGGGCGACCCGGGGGCTGCCGCCGGGCTGTACCTCGAGCTCGGCCGCCTCAACCGCGGAGTCCTCGGACGTCCCGAGCATGCCCGGGACGCCTACGAGAAGGCGCTCGCCCGTTCGCCCGACGAACCGGAAGCCTTGCGCGGGCTGGCCGATCTGCACTTCGAACTCGGTCGCGCCAGCGCGGCGTGGGAGCTCTACAAGCGGCTCCTTGCCGTCTACGAAGGGTCGGGGTACGACGAGCCCGCCGGCCCCTTTCTCCTGCGTCTCGCCCAGGTCTGCGAGCAAATGCAGCGCGGCGCCGAGGCCATGGGATATCTCGAACGCGCCCGCGACCTCGACCCGGAGCGCCTCGAGATATACGAGGTCGCCCAGGACGTCCTGCTGCGCAGCGGGGACGTCGAAGGCATTACGCGCTTTTTCGGGGCGGGGCTCGCACGCGCGCGGCGACCTCGCACGCGGGCATTTCTGGCGCGCCGGGCGGGCCGCCTTGCCTGGCGGGAATTGCGACGGCCGGCCGATGCGGCGCCGCTGCTCGACGATGCGCTGACCCTCGAGCCCGAAGACGCGGACCTGGTGACCCTCCGTCTCGAGGTGGCGACCGCGCTGGCCGACTGGCCCCGCGTCGCAGCGCTCCTCAAGGGTCGATTGGGCGCCGCCACGCCCGCCGAGCGGCCGTCGCTGCTGACGCGCCTCGCCGAGCTGGCGTTCGGTGCGCTGGGCCGTCCGGACGAGGGCCTCGAACTCGCCGCCGCGGCCCTGGCCGAAGATCCGGAGTACACGCCGGCCGTCACGCTCCTCGCAGAGCGGGCCTTTTCGACGGGCGACTGGCCAGCGGCGGCCGAGGCCTATGCCCGTTTGTGGGCGCTCGCCGGTGCCGCGGTCCGTCCGGAAGACCGCCTGCGGCTGGCGATCGCCCTCGTCTACTCGGGCCGTCCGAACGAGGCCCTCCCGGTCCTGAAGGCGTTGCACGGCGAGTGCCCCGGGCTCCCAGAGCTCGTTCAGACGCTGGCCGAGGCGTGTTTGCAGGCCAACGACGTGGACACCCTCTGGGACGTCATTCCAGCGCGGCTCGAGGCGTTCGGCGACGGCTCCGGTCGGGAAGGATTCCTGCGCCGCGCGGCCGAACTCTTCGAGCGGATCGACGGGGCCGACGGCGCGCGCGCCCGACGGACGTGGGAGCGGCTGCTCGAGCGCCGGCCGGAGGATGTCGAAGCGACCGCGGCGCTCCATCGCTCGTCGGTCGCCCACACACCGATCGGAGGGTCGACGACCCCGCCGGAAGCGTCGCCCCCCGTGGCCGACCCGGCACCGCCCGAGCCGCTCGAGAGCCCCCCGGCGTTCAGCCCGTCACCCTACCGGACGACCGGACCCGGCCCCACCGACGGAAGTGCCGACGGGTCCGAAGAGGCCCGTCGACGTGCGCTGCTCGAGCGGGCGCGCGCGACGGAGGCGGCCGCCCAGGCAGCGCTCGATCCGCAGGAGGCCGGGACCCAGTGGCTCTCGTTGGGGGAGCTGTACCGCGACGAACTCAACGACCCCGACGCAGCCGAGATCGCGTTCGCCGAGGCCATGGCGTGCGCCGCCGCCGGCTCGGCCGTGTGGAGCGCCGCCGAGGAAGCGCTCGAAGAGCTCGCCGGCGCCCGGAATGACTGGGCGACGCTCCTCGATCTCTACGACGCTCGCCTGGCACACGGGGCGGGCGACGCGACCGAACTCCGCCTCATGAAGGCCTCCGCTCACAAACTTCAGGGCGACCTCGCTTCCGCGGTCGAGGCTGCACGCGCCGCGCTGCCGGACGAGCGAGCCTTGGACGTCCTCGTCTCCCTGCTCGAGGCGCGCGGAGACCGTCGAGGCGCCGCGGACGCACTCACGACGGGGCTCGAGGCCGTTCCGACGGAGGAGGCCGCAACGCGACGCTGGCGGGCGGCCGAACTGCTCGCCGGGGAGGCGCCGGCCGAAGCCTGCCGTCACTTCGCGGCGGCCGCCGCCCTTCACCCGACGGCCGAACTGGCCGATGCATGGCTCTCGGCCGCCCGACTCACGGAAGATGCGCTCGAAATCGCCGCTGCGCTCGAGGCGCGGGCGGCGCTCTTCGCCGGCGCGGGCCCCGATGCCATGCGACGCTCGCGCCTGCTCAACGAGGCAGCCGGGCTGGTGGCCGGTCTGCCGAACGAGTCGTCGCGAGCCCGCCGCCTCGCGGTCGAGGCCGTCGACGCCTGGCCGGACAATGTCGAGGCGCTGGAGCGTCTCGCCGAGATCCTCGAAGCGATGGGCGACGCCGATGCGCTCGCCGCATGCCTCGCCCGCCAGATTGGCGCCGCACTCCCCGGGCCCTGGCGGGGACGTCTCGGCGTGCGACTCGCGCGCGTGCACGGCGACCTCCGGGGCGATCGGGCCGCCGCCGAGGCCGCAGCGCGATTGGCTGCGGAGGACCTCGCCGGCACGCCGGACAGCGAGGCGCTCGCCCTCTGGCTTGCCCCCCCCGAAGTCGCGTTTCCCCCGCGTCTGACGCCGACGCCCGCCGAGACCGGTGGCGCCGGGGAGCGTCCCGCGCGTGAGGTCGAAGGCCGAACGGAACGGTCGACCCGGGAGATTCCGGTCGACCCCGGACGCCGCCACGAACGGACGCTTACGGACCCACACGCGGCCCTGGGAGAACGCACGGCCGCGTGGCGGACGCTCGTCGAGCTCCGGACGCGGACACCGGACCTGCAGCGACTCCTCGGTTTGCTGGACACGCGGCTGCTCGCCGCCACCGACGTCTTCGAGCGGGCCACGTTGCATGCGCTCGCCGGCGAGCTCTGGCGCGGGCGGCTCGGAAACGCCGAGCGGGCCCGGGAGGCACTCGACCGAGCGCTCGCGCTCGACGCCGACAGCCCGCGCGCGCACCTCGGCATCGGGATTCTCGAGATGGACCGCGGCGTGCTCGAATCGGCCGTCGAGCACCTGTGCCGCGCGCTCGTCAATCGCGCGCCCGCGGGCGCAGGACTCTTGGCGGAAGAGGAACTCGCCGCCTTCAACCGGTTGCGACGCGCGCTGACGCAGGTGGGCCGGCCGGACGCGCTCACTGCGCGTGCGCTCGCCGTTCTTGCCGAAAACCCGGCAAGTCGGCCGGCACTGGACGTCGTCGATGGCGCGCTGAGTCAACAGCGCGACTGGGGCGCCCTCCTCGGCCACTACGAGCGCGCGCTGGCGGGGGGGGACGACGCGAGGCGGAATGCCCGCCTCTGGCGCCGACGCGCAGAGATTCATCAGGCGATGGGGCAGGGGCACCTCGCGCTCACTGCGTTCGGTGAGGCGGTCCGGCTGAACCCGGACGACGTGCACACTCGGGTCGCCGCGCTGCGGCTCGCCCACCGGCTCGACGACGCGATCGGGTTCGTCCTCCACGGGGAGGCCCTTCTTGCGCTGCCCATCGAGCGCTGGCTCTCGTCGACCGAGTCGGACCCACCCTGGCTCCGGCAGCCCGAGGCGCTTCGAGATGCCCTCACCGCCGCGCGCGCCCCGCGTTGACGGTCTCCCGGTGGCGTGCTAATGCACCCGGACCCGTGGCCGCCGGTGGCCCGGATGTGTATCGGGAGGAAACGAATGAGGATTCGCGGAATCAGTCTCGTCATGGCCGCCGGCCTGGCGCTGGGCGCCTGCGGTGGCCGCCAGAGCACGCTGGTCGAGGCGGCGCCCGCCCCCGTCAAGGTGGGTGACGCCACGCTCAAACTTCAGGAGGCCTCGGACCACTGGGCGAAGCGCGAGGACAAGAACGCCGTCCTGGCAGCCATCAGCGCCTGGGAGCAAGCGGAAGCCCTCGATCCCACGGACGCGCAGATCCCGCTGAAGCTGACGTATGCTTACTACTTCCTCGCCAACGCGCATCTCGTCTGGGAAGAAGACGAGGACGGGATGAAGGCCGCCTACGACAAGGGCGTCACCGCCGGTGAGAAGGCCATCAAGCTGCTCAGCCCCGCCTTCGCGGAGCAGATCCGCAATGGAAAGCCCTGGGAGGTCGCCATCCCGAGCGTCGACAAGGCCGGGTTGCCCGCGCTGTACTGGTACGCGACCAACCTCGGTCGCTGGGCGACGCTCGATGGCATCACGACGCTGCTCTCCAATAAGGACCGCGTCTTTGCCATCATGGAACACTGCCTGAAGCTCGACGAGACCTATTTCCACGGGGCGCCCCATCGGTATTTCGGCGTGGCGTACACCAAGATCCCGTTCCCCAACGGGGATCTTCCCCGGTCGCGAAAGGCCTTCGAGCGCGCGATCGAGATCGACCGCAACTACGCGGACACGCGCGTCCTTTTCGCCGAGTCGTACGCGAGCAAGGCGGGCGATAAGGAGCTCTACCTGAAGCTCGTGAACGAAGTGATCGCGATGCCGGACGACATCTTGCCGGAGCTCGTGCCGGAGACGCGCAACGCGAAGCGCAAGGCCGCGAAGATGCTCGAGGACGCCGCCGACCTGTTCTGAGAGAGCCGCCGGCCTTCCGTCACGGCGTCGTGGCGGGCGCGGGCGCAGGCTCGTCGAAGGCTTCCATCGCGCTCTTCGTCAGGTCGTTCAGGTCGAGCGCCTCGCTGGCAGGGGCCGCCTGGGAGGGGGGCGCGGCCGACGCGGGGGCGGCTTCGTCATCGAAGGCCTCCATCGCGCTCTTCGTCAGGTCGTTGAGGTCGTCTGCCCCTTCGGAGGCGGGGGCGGCCGATGGTGGGGCGCTCGCCGGCTCGTTCGCCGTCGGCGTCGGTTGAGACTCGCTCGGGCGGTCGTCCCCGTCTGCCGTTCGACCTTCCCAGGGGAACGACTGGTAGACGGGGGCGCCGTTCTTGAGGTTCAGCGCGGCCTTGGAGACCGTCGGCACGTACATCAGGACGACGAGACCGAGACAGGTGAGGCCGAGCGTGGGCAGCACGGCCCGCGTCACTTGTCCGAACGGCTTTCGGAAGACCGCCGCGGAGACGAAGAGGTTGGTCGCGACCGGGGGCATGAGATACCCGATCTCCATATTCACGACGAAGACCACGCCGAAGTGGACCGGGTCGATCCCGAAGAGCTCCCAGGCGATGGGCGCCAGCATCGGGGCGAAGATCAGGGTGCAACTGATGGAGTCCATCAAGGCGCCGATCACGATCAGGAACAGGTTGACCATGAACAGGAACTCGAACGGACCGAACTGATGTTCGAGGAGCCACGCCTTGAGCGAGTCCTTGACCTCGGCCAGCGCGATGAACTCGTTGAGGCCGAACGAGAGTGCGATGATGGGCAGCAACGAACCCATCAATCCCGCGGTGTCGACGAGGGCCTTCTTCAACCCGTCGAACGTGAGTTCACGGTAGATGAGCATCGTGACGACGACCGCGTAGATCCCCGCGGGGCCGCCGGCCTCCGACGGGGTGAAGAAGCCACCGTAGATGC
Source organism: Myxococcota bacterium (assembly GCA_023150895.1). Taxonomy (GTDB): domain Bacteria; phylum Myxococcota_A; class Bradymonadia; order UBA7976; family UBA1532; genus CAINDO01. The sequence goes on from JAKLJY010000006.1 coordinate 20,720, forward strand.
CCCCGAGCACGACCCCCGGCAGCAGCAAGGCCCAGATACCATCGCGGACGGCGATGAGGAGCCGCCGCAGCGAGAACGCCGGGCGCTCGTCCTTCACCCGGAGTCCCTGAAGGACCGAGTACGCGACGAGCAGCCCGGCCATGAAGAGCGCCGGGAGCATGCCGCCGAGAAACATGTCCTCCGGCGAGACGGCGGCGGGACTCCCCGTGGTGCTCAGCGAATAGAACAGCATGGCCTGAGAGGGCGGAACGAGACAGCCGAGCGAGCCCGCGGTCGTCAGCAGTCCGAGCGCGAAGTTCTCGGGGTATCCGGCCTTGACCAGGGCCGGGAACATGATCGAGCCGATCGCGATCAGGGTGACCGGCGACGAGCCCGTGATGGAGCCAAAGAGCATGCAGGCCACGATGGCGGCGACCGCCACCCCCCCGGGGAGCCAGCCGAAGGCCGCGTCGGCGACGTTGATCAGCCGTTTCGCGATGCCACCGGCGGTCATGATTGCGCCGGAGATCGTGAAGAGCGGAATCGCCAGGAACTCCTGCTTGGTGAAGAGGTCCTCGCTCTTCTGGATGACGATCAGCAGGTTCTCGAGCTCGCGGTACTCCGGCATGAAGAAGTAGAAGAGCGCCAGCGTTGCACCGCCCATGATGGTCAGCAGCGGTGAGCCGATGACGACCAGAAGCAGCATCAGCGCGCAGAACCCCAGGATGAGCGTCATGGCAGGTCCTCCGGGGTGTCTCGCGAGTCGTCGACCGCCTGCCCGAGAAAGCGCAGGCCAATCATCGCAAAGGCGTGCGGGATGACGGCGAGCGCCACCCACTTCGGCACCTCGAGGGACTCGTCGAGCAACGCCGTGAGCGGATGCTCGGACCACTGAAGGTAGTAGGCGCGCACGGAGACGAACGCGAAGAATGCGATGAGCAGGCAGAATGCGGCGGTCACGGCTGCCGCGAGCCGTCGGACGGCGGGGGCGACCGACGCGGGCCAGATCTTCTCACCGATCTCGACCGTCAGGTGACGCCGTTCGTAGGTCGCCATCGACGCCCCGAGGAATCCCATCAGGATGACGAGCGCCAGGCAGCCCTTGACCGCCCAGGGGAGCCCGTTGGGCAGGACCGTCAACATGCCCCACACGACGGTGGCCAGGACGACGGTCCACCCGGCCGCCACGGCCGCATCGCGCCCCCAGCCGGCCGGCGTGCGGCGGGTCATGGTGCGTCGGGCCAGCAGCACCAGTCCAAAGGTGAGGACGAGGTTGAGCCCGAGCGACACCGGGCCGTGCACGACCTCGGGCGCCGCATCGACGCCGAGGCGCGAGAAGAGCCAGAGCAAGGCGGTGGAGAGTCGGCCTTCCGGTCGCTCGAAGACCCGATGGACGACGGAGATGAACATCAACGTCACGATGCCGAGGCTCGCGACCCAGGCGATCATGCACTCCGCGTGATACAGCAGGGCGTCGACTCGACGAAGCGCGCGCCCCATCCGTTCACTTCCCCCCGCGCAGCGACTTCAGCTTGGCTTCGACGGCATCGAGCAGCGAAACGGTCTCGTCGTTCTTCTGTCGCTGACGGAGGAATCCGCGGACCCCTGCCGTCGCCTTCTCGAAGACGGCACGCTCGTCGGGGCTCAGCGTGTTGACCGTGACGCCTTCCTTTTCGATGATCTTGATGAGGCCCGGGTTGATCTTGCGGATACCGAGTCGCCCCTTGGTCTGCATCGTCCGCCCCTCTTCCACCAGGATCGTCCGGATGTCCTCGGGCAGGGACTCGAACCACTTCTGATTGAAGACGATGAGGGCCGGTTGGTAGATGTGGTCCGAGACGGTGTAGTACTTGATGGTCTTGTGCCAGCTCGCCGCCACGGCGAAGAGGGTCGCCTGGTCGAAGCCGTCGACAGTGCCGGTCTCGAGTGCGGTCAGGGCCTCGGTGGAGGGGATCGGCGAGGGGATGGCCCCGAGCCGGTTCCACATCTCCTGGTGCACCGGGGACTCCTGGGAACGCATCTTCTTGCCCTTCAGGTCGTCCGGGCGGCGGACCGGCTTGTCCTTCAGTCCGAACTGCCGGAATCCGTTCTCGCTCCAGAAGCCGAGAACGAGCCCGTATTTGGGCAGGATCCGGTCCATGGCCGGGGTGATGACGGAGTCGACGACCGTGTCCGCCTCTTCCGCCGTGCGGAAAAGGAACGGCAGCTCGACCACATTGAGTTCGGGCACCTGAGAAGCGAGGGCGCCGGTCGATGCACCGACGGCCTGGATCTGACCCCGCTTGCACTTGTTCACCGACTCGTTTTCATCGCCGAGCTGCCCGCCGAGGAAGATCTTGACCTGAACGCGCTGACCGCTGCGGGTCTCGACGGCGGACTTGTACTTCTTCAGGAGTTCAGACCACGGCGTCCTGTCCGGCGCGACCGTGGCGAGCTTCATGACGAAGTCGGGCTTCTTGACGACGAGCGGATCGGCCGCGAAGGCCGGAACGGCCGCCCACAGGGCGAGCGTGGCGGCGACGAAGAGCAGTCGGCGGCGGTTCATCGGGACCATAATCACCTCGGGCGAGGCTCGGAGAGCCGGTTCGTTGGGGGCGCAGGACGACCGGGGCCGCCGGGGCTCTCCGAGTGACCGGACGGGCTCGGAAGCCGGGGCGCAAACGGGTTCGCGGCGCAGCGGAGACGAGGGGTGGACGCGGCCCGACCGTTCGGGATTCACGCGGCCGATGGCCACCCGTCCGGCCGAAACGTCAGGTCTCTTTCCGTCGCGGGCGGGCGGGCGCCTTTTCGGTCGCGGCCGGTGCCTTGCGGGCCGGCGCGGGCGCCTTGGCAGGCTCCGCGGCCTTGGCCGGTTCAGCCTTTGCCGGCTTTTCGGGCGTGTCCGTCTTCGCGAAGGCGCTGTAGGTCGCCTGGGCGATCGAACGGGTCGCCGCCTTGGCCGCCTCTTCGGCCTTCAGCCGGGCGGCATCGGCCGCCCGAGCGGCGACGCGGGCGGCGTCGGCGGCCTCCGTGGCGGTCGCCTGCACGTCGTCGAGCCGGCGCTGCAGGTCCGAGACTTCGCGCTCGAGTCGCTCCACGTTGCGTCGCAAGGCTTTGAGGTCATCGCGGGTCACGAGTTTCAAGGACTTCACGACCGACGCCACCTGCTGATCCACCATCGACCGTGCTTCCGTGGAGACGGTGAACGCCTTGGTGATGGCCTTCACGATGGCTTCGTTCTGCAAGAGCTTGGCGGCCTGCTCGCTCTGCATGAGCTTGCCGACCCCCTGGAAAACTGCATCTTTGAGCTGCGTCATTTCGAGCCTCCTGAGCGCCCGGAGAACTGGCGGAGCGCCGACGCGCGCCCCGGACAGGCGCGCGGAGCATGGCGAGCGCCCAACCGCCTGTCAACGGGATCGGGCGCGCAGCGCCGAGGACGGGTGACGACCCGGCTTGTCGGGTCGGGGCCTCCCTGTTAGTGTCCGCGCGACCTGCCCGCCCGGGTTGGCATCTGAACCCGGAGCGACGCCGTTCGATGAGAACCGCGCGCCCGACGCGGACGCGCAATCACCCGCGACGAGTGGCGGCGAGTTCTTGGCGGATTTGAGCGAGACGCGCCGTCGCGCAGGGGTCCCGAGCAGATGAAGATCGACGTGCCGAGCACGGAACCCGACCGCCGGAGGCAGAGCCTCCCGGTACTGCCGCACGATGCGTCACCGTTGCGCGATCGACATGCGAGACGGGTGACCTACCTGCGGGTTTCGTTGACGGACCGCTGCAACTACCGGTGCGCCTACTGCATGCCCGCAGAGGGGTGGGGGATCTCGCCGAAGGCGGACCTGCTTTCGGAGAGCGAGCTCGTCGAGTTGGTCACGATTTTCATCGGTCAGGGCGTTCGTCGCGTGCGTCTCACGGGGGGGGAACCGCTCGTTCGGCGGGGCGTGGTGACCCTGGTCGAGCGGCTGGCGTCCTTGCGCGGGCTCGACGAGCTGGTCATGACGACGAACGGGCATCTCCTTCCGGAGTTCGCCCTTCCCTTGAAGGCGTCCGGGCTGTCGGGCCTGAACGTGAGCCTCGACTCGCTTTCGGCGGAGCGTTTCCGTCGCCTGACGCGCGGAGGTGACCTCGACGTCGTGTTGAGCGGCCTGCGAGCGGCGGACGCCGCGGGATTCCGGGGCACGAAGCTCAACGCGGTGGTCGTCCGTGGCGAAAACGACGACGAGCTGCCCGAGTTGTGCGAGTTCGCGTGGCGTGAAGGCTACCTGCCGCGTTTCATCGAGCTGATGCCGATCGGACGTCTCGATTTCGCTACGCAGGCCCATGTCGTCGGAACGAACGAAATGCTCGCCCGTGTCCGCGAACGGTATCATCTGCTACCAGATGGTGACGTCTGCGGCGGAACCCCGCGGGGGCCGGCGCGATATTGGACGGTCGGGGAAGGAAAGTGGGCCGGCCGGCGGTTGGGCTTCATCAGCCCGATGTCCGACGACGGGTTCTGTGCCTCGTGCAATCGCGCCCGACTCACCTCCCATGGCGGCTTTCGGCCCTGCCTCGGCAGCGACGACGAAGTGTCGTTGCGCGACGCGCTCCGCGGGGGCGCGACGCGGGAGGCCCTGCTGGACCTCGTCCGCGGGGCGGTCGCGGGAAAGCGCGCGGCCCACAATATGCATGACGATGCGGGTACCCCCCGCGATGCCATGACCGGCATCGGCGGGTGAACGAGGAGCTGGAACCATGGATCACGCCGGCGAAATCAAGGAACCTTCCGGACCGAAACGCGGCCCGACGACCTGGCAGCGCGCCCGGGGCCTGGTCGGCCTCCTGGCTGCGGTCGTCGCCTTCTACGCGGTCATGAGCAGCATGGCAGGTGGTGGCAACGCCGGCACCGGCGCCTCCTACTTCCTCGACGCGGCCGAGGCGCGGGCGAAGCTCTCCGCGCTCGACGGGAAGACGGTCCGCCTGAAGGGCAACGTCATCACGGGCTCGTACCGCAATCAGGCGGGGACGACCGACCACAGCTTCGACATCGAGGAAAAGGGCGAGGTCATCCACGTCCGATATCAGGGTCCCCTCCCGGACGTCTTCAAGGAGGGCGTGCAGGTCGTCGCCGAAGGCACGCTGACCGGCGACGGCACGCTCAAGGCGACGGAGGTCGTTGCGAAGTGCCCCTCGAAGTATGAGGAAGGCAAGGTCTCCCAGCAGGCCCGAGACAAGATGCAGGGCAGTTACTGAGGCGAGCGGGCGGCTCGTATCGCCTCCCTTGCGCTCGCTGCGCACCCTTCGCCGCGGGGCTGCGCGGCGCGGGTGACGGCGACGGGCAGAGGGGCTCGGCCCATCTCTTCCACCGGCTCACCGACTCGCCGAATACCCGGCACCGGAGTCTTCTCGATGTTCAGCCTCAACGTCCACCAGCTCGGGGACTTTCTCTTGCACGCGGCGATCGTGCTGTGCGCCTTCGCCGCCCTTGCCGGCCTCGTGGGGCGCTACCGGCGCGACGGACGTCTCGTGCTCGCCGGCGAGCGCGCCGGGTACGTCGTCACCGGCATGATCGTGACCGCCGCTCTGCTCCTCGTTCACTCGTTTCTGACGCACGACTACGAGAACAAGTACGTCGCGCACTACTCCGACAACAACATGCCCTGGTACTACCTGATCGCCTCGTTCTGGGGGGGGCAGGCCGGCTCGCTGATGTTCTGGGAGACCGTCCTCGCCATCATCACGGCGCTGGTGATCTGGCAGAACCGCGAACAGAACCGCGACATGATGCCCACGGTCCTGTCGCTGCTCGCGGGGCTCCAGATCTTCTTCCTCGGCATGATGGTCATCGAGGCCAATCCGTTCGCCACCTTCGCAATCAACGAACCTCCGGTGAACGGCAAGGGCCTGGAGCCTTTGCTTCAGAACCCGGCCATGACGTTCCACCCGCCGAGCCTGCTGTCCGGTTACGTGTGGTTCTCGGTTCCGTTCGTGTTTGCGATCGCCTCGCTGATTCATCGTCGGCTCGACGAGACCTGGATCCGCACGACGCGTCGCTACGCCGTCATCTCCTGGGGGTTCCTGTCGATGGGCAACCTCTTTGGGGGCATGTGGGCCTATCAGGAACTCGGCTGGGGCGGGTTCTGGGGATGGGATCCGGTCGAGAACGCGGCTCTGATGCCCTGGATCTCGGCGACCGCCTACCTGCACTCGGTCATGATTCAGGAGCGGCGGAAGCTCCTGAAGGTCTGGAACGTGTACCTCGTCCTGCTGACCGGTTACCTGACGCTCTTCGGCACGTTCCTGACCCGCGCGGGGGTCATCGACTCGGTCCACACGTTTGCGCAGAGCGACATCGGGAACTACTTCGTGTGGCTCTTGGCCCTCTGCCTGTTCGGCACCCAGGCGCTGCTCGCATGGCGCGTGGCCGACGGCTCCCTCGCCGGTGGCAACGACGACGAGGCGTGGCGGACGTTCTACGACGCTCATCCGGCGCGTCGTGCGCGCGCCGTCAACCTCAGCCTGCTCTTCGTGGCCGGCCTGAACGTCGCGCTCTTTCTCTGGGCAAACGGACAGGCGACGGGTGAACTGCGCAGCGCGGCCTGGCTGATCGGGTTCGCGTTCCTCGGGATCTTCGGCATGCCCCTCGTCGCGGTCATTTCGGCCTCCGTCGTACGCAACTTCGTCGCCGGCGCGGAGCAGCCCGTCCCGACGGCGCGAGTCGAGGACATGGCGAGCCGTGAGGGGGTCTTCCTCCTCAACAACTACGTACTGCTGAGCATTCTGTGCGTCGTCATGTTCGGGACGGTCGGCGAGAAGGTCAGCCTCTTCTTCTGGGAACCGACGAAGTACAGCGCGCCGTGGTACAACGGTTGGCTCGCCCCGCTCGGTATCGCGCTGCTCCTGCTGATGGGCGTCGGTCCCCTGGTTCCGTGGCGAAAGATGTCCCTCTCGAGCTTCCGGACGAACCTCCTCGTCCCGCTCATCCTGTCCATCCTCGCGGCCGCGGCCCTCTGGCAGGCCGACATCTATCACCTCAAGACCCGGGTCGCGGAGACGACGTTTCCCATCGGCGAAGTGCCCATTGGTCAGCTGCTTCACGCCTCGAAGCTGACGGGCTTCTACACGCTGCTCGGATTCATGGGCGCAACGTTCACGGCCATTACGTTGGTGCTCGAGTTCTTTCGGGCGACGCGTGTCCGCCAGAAGAGCACCCGCGAGTCCTTCCCGCTGGCGCTCGGGCGCCTCGTCGGCAAGAACCGGCGTCGGTACGGCGGATTCGTGACCCACCTCGGGTTCGCCGCCCTGTTCCTGGGTTTCATCGGCACCGGCCTGAAGACCGAGATCGACATGACCTTCAACGGGGAAGGTCAGTCGCAGGTGATTGAGGGGTACCAACTGACGTTCCGCGGCTTCGAGAACACGGAGAACCGCGAGTACGAAGAGTGGTTCGCCAAGTTCGAGGTGGCGCGTGTCGGTGCCGAGGGCGTGCCGCCGACCGTCGTCGGTGAACTCAAGCCGTCGCGTCGCTTCTACACCGGCGCCAACGTCAAGATGTCCCGCTCGACCACGGAGAAGGACGAAATCGACGGTCTCGCCGGCAACCTCTACCTGACGCTCGTGTCGTTCCGACCGGGCTTCAAGAGCGTCGAGATCATGGCCCACTACAACCCCATGATCATCTGGATGTGGCTCGGCGGCGCGCTCGTGCTCCTCGGCGTCGTCTTCGCCATCTGGCCCGAGTCGCAACCTTATCCGGTCTTCGCGGCGGCTCGGCGACGTGCGCGGTCGGATGCCCCCGCCCTCGATGAGGCCGCCGGCACGCCCGAAGCCGGTCCCTCCGCCGCGCGTTCCACTGCCGGGTCCACCTGAGGCCAATCGTGTTTCTCTTTTTCGCCATCGTCGCTGCGCTCGTGACCCTGTACCTGCTCGGCCGAACGCTCGCTCCTCTGACCGACCGTTCGGTCTTCACCGCGGCGGACCTCTCTCGTGTGGAGGATGAGTCCGCGGATCTCCTCGCGCAGCGAGACCGCCTCATCGGCGAGTTGAAGGACCTCGAAGTCGAGGCCGCCATGAACAAGATCGACCCCAACGACCTTTCGCGCCTCCGCGCGCGGTTCGAATCGGAGGCCCTCGAGGTCGTCCGTCGCATGGACGAGCGGGCCGCCGCCTATGCCGATCGGCTCGGCTCGGCGAAGCCAACGGGCGACGACCCCGCCACGGAGGCCCCATGAACCGCCTCGCCCGCCTCGCACTCGCGCTCACGTTACTCGCGCCGGCGGCCGCAACGGCCGAAGGAGGCGGCGGGGCCGGCCTCCCGCCGTTCCTGGCCAAGATGCAACGGCACGAGGTCCCCGTCCGCGTCCTGAAGCGTTCTCCCGCCGGCGATGTTTCGCCCGCCCCGGCTGGCTTGCCGGTGACGATCATGATTACGGCCGGCGGCTCCAAGGTCCGGTCGTACGATGCCGTGACGGGCGAAGGGGGCGTCGCGCGGTTCTCGGGCATTCCGACGAACCCCGAGGTGCAGGAGAGTATCGGTTACGTCGTCACGGTGCAGTCGGATGGGGTGAAGTTCCCGTTCAAGGCCGCCATCGTGCCGCTCGGTCCCGAAGGGGCGGTCGAAGTGGTCGTCGACGCCGTTTCGACGAGCGCCGACGAACTCGCGCTCCGGCACACGCACGTCGAGTTCTTCCCCGACGAGGAGAACCTGGTCGTCCGGCATTCGATGGAGCTGAGCAATCGGGGACGGACGGCCGTCGACCTCTCCATGCAGCCGGGCGGGGGCCTGAGACTCCCGCTGCCGGCGGGCGGCAAGCACCCGGAGCTCCACGAAGACCTCCCGCAGGAGCTCGTCGAGGTTCGCGGCACGGATCTCTACTACAAGGGGGTCGTGCTGCCCGGGGGGCGGCCGACCGAGATCACCGTCGTCTACACGATCGCCTACGAGAATTCGGTCTTCGAGTGGTCTCAGACGGCGCCGGTCCGGACGACCGCCGCTTTCATCGTCGCGCCCACGGGCCGGCAGAGCGGGCAACGGGTCGATCTGCCCCTCACGCTGACGACCCGCGGGGAGGCCGGGGTCGTGCAAGAGCGTACGCTCGACGGCGGCCGCCGCTTCTCGATCCTTCGCATCCCCGATGCCAACCTCGCGCCCGGTCAACCGCTGCGTTTCGCCATCGGCGGGCTGCCGACGGGCAATCAGTGGAAGCTCGGCGCGATGGGCGCGGCGCTGCTCGTCGTCGTCGCGCTGGTCTTCTTCGGGTTCCGCGGGGCGCCTGCGGGAGACGCCGACCGCCTCTCCCGCGCACATCTGGAGAACGAGCGCGACCGCCTCCACAAGGCCCTCGACCGCCTGCGCAAGGCCGTCGACAAGGGCCGCCTCAGCCCCGCCCGCTTCGAGCGCGAACAGGAGGCCATCACGGCCCGGCTCGTCTCGCTCTATCGAGCCCTGGACCGCCTGGAAAAGACCTGATGCCCGGTCCGGCCTTCGAGTCGGTCGAAGCCCGCAAGCTCGGTCGCCTCTATGATGAAAGCTACGCGCTCGTCGACGTCTCGGTTCGGTTCGAGGCGGGCACGGTGACCGCGCTGCTCGGACCGAATGGCGCCGGCAAGTCCACGTTGATGGGGATGCTGTCCACGGCCCTGCGGCCCTCGGAGGGCGAGGTCCTCTACGGAGGCCGGGCCCACGACGAGAATGACCCCTGGCTACGGTCCTGCATCGGATACCTGGGCCATCGGCCCATGCTCTATGGCGAACTCAGCGCGACGGAGAATCTCGACTTCTTCGGGCGCCTTCATGGCGTCCGCCCCGAAGCGACGCGCCATTGGCTCGAGCGGGTTGGCCTCACCCGCGCCGCGGACCGTCCGGTGAGTGGTTTCTCGCGCGGCATGGCGCAGCGCCTCGCGCTCGCCCGGGCCCTGATGTCTTCGCCGTCGCTCCTCTTGCTCGACGAGCCCTTCACCGGCCTTGATCCGGAGGGCGTGCGACTCACGAAGTCGCTGGTCGCCGAACGCCGAGATGCGGGGGCGACGGTCGTCCTGGTGACGCACGACCTGGCCGTCACGGACGACCTCGCATCCCAGGCGGTCATTCTGCGTGGGGGGCGTCTGATGCACGCGGGCCCCTCCGGGGGTGACCTGGCGGGTTTGTACCGCACGCACGCCGAGGCGAAGGAGCGCCGGACGTCATGAACTTCGCCGAGACGCTCGCGCTGGTCTGGCGCAAGGACATGCGCATCGAGCTGCGCTCCAAGGACACGCTCGTGACCCTGGTGCTGTTCGCCCTCGTCATGACGATGGTCTTCACATTCGGCTTCGCCAACGACCCGCAGACGAACCTGCGGGTCTTTCCCTCGGTCCTCTGGGCGAACGTCCTGTTCTGCGGAACGCTGGGCGTGGGGCGGACATTCGCGCGTGAGGCCCGGGACGGCGCGTTCACGGCCCTGGTGCTGTCGCCGGCCCATCGGGGGGCCATCCTGGCCGCAAAGACGCTGGTCAACCTCTTCCTGACGCTGGTCGTGACCGCGCTGACGACCCCGATTCTCGCCGTGATGCTCCGTGTGGACCTCAGCGACGTCGCCGGCCTGATCTCGGCGCAGCTCTTCCTCGGCGCAGCGGGGTTCGCCCTCGTCGGCACGCCGTTGGCCGTCATGGCCGTCAACGCACGGTTCGCCGAGGTCCTCCTCCCGATGGTCGTGTTCCCCCTCGTCGCGCCCGTGTTGATCGCCGGCGTCACGGGGACGGCGTCCATCCTCGGGACGATTCCGGAGCAGGATCCGCGGCCGTGGTTTCAGCTCATGATCGGCTTCGACTTGGTGTATCTCGTCGGCGGCCAGTTCCTCTTCGACCGCATGGTCACGGAGTGATGTCCCCATGAACCTTCGTCTCGCCCTCGTCGCGCTGTGCACGGTCGGCGTGGTCGCCGGCCACTGGCTGGTGTTCGACTTCGCCCCCATCGAAGCGCGCATGGGGGTCGTCCAGAAGATCTTCTACTTCCACGTGCCGAGCGCGATGGCCTGCTACGCCGGGTTCATCGCGTGCTGCATCGGCAGCCTGGCCTACTTGTGGAGCCGAAAGGGGCGCTGGGACGCCCTGGCGCTCGCCGGCGCCGAACTCGGGCTGATCTTCGGCCTCATCGTGCTCGTCACGGGCCCGCTCTGGGCCCGCCCGGCCTGGGGCGTCTGGTGGAAGTGGGAGCCGCGGCTGACGTCGATGGCCCTGCTCGTCCTCATGTTCGCCGCCTACTGGGTGCTTCACACGTTCGGCGGGACCGGTGAGGGCGTCCGGCGTTTTGCTGCCGCGCTGGCCGTCTTTGCGACACCGAACATCTATTTCGTCCACGTCGCCGTCGAGAAGTGGAAGGGGATGCACCCGGAGATCGAGGACAAGGCCGGCAGTGGCCTGAGTCCGGACATGCGCATCGCGTTTCTCGCCTCGATGGCCGCGCTGATGCTCCTCTTCGCGTTGCTCCTCGAACAACGCTATCGCATGCACCTGCACGCCCGCCTCGTCGGCGCGTTGCGACGTCGAATTCATCGCCTGGGAGGTGACGTATGACCCGATGGCATCGCCATGCCGTGCTCGCCCTCTGCGCGCTCGGCGCAATGGCCACAGCGGCGCTCGCACAGGAGCCCGCCGAGCCGATCCGGCAGTTCGCCGCGGCCGAGGCCGCCCTCGAAGAGATGAAGTATCGTCATCTCTGGATCGCGTACGGCGCCATCTGGTTGTTCATCATGGCGCTCGTCGCGCGAACGGCCAAACGACAGGCCGGTCTCGCGAAAGACTTGCAGGCGCTCTCATTGCGCGTCGAGGAGATGGAGAAAGCCCGTGACTGACATCATCCAGGCACCCACGGCCAGCCACGTCGTCTACATCCCGTTCGTGCTCGTGATCGGCATCGTGATCGGGTTCGTCATCGGTCGCAAGGCGGGCATCAAGCAGGGCAAGGCCGAGTTCATCGGCGGCAACGACGAAGAGGTCTGAGGGGCCCGCAAGCGCCGCACCGTGTGACGGCGCGCGCCCCGTTGAATCCGGCGCCCGCCGATTGCCCGATGCGAGCGGATTCACATGCGCGGCGGCGGTTCGACTGCGTCCCGCACCGCCTGCCCGACGTCAGATGTCGGTATCCCAGCGGCAGCGAGCCGGGATGAGGCCAGCGGGCTGCGCGTCCCAGTCGTCCGGGTGAATCGAGAGGTCGTTTCCGCCCGGTCGGTTGTACCAGCACGGATCCGAAAGCTGCGCGGTGTAGTCGGCGTCCGTGTCGTCGGCGCCTTCGTCGCGCGTGAAGTGGCAATGGTAGACGGCGATCATCGAGCAGGTCGTCACGTCCTCCCCGTAGAGGTTGATGACCTCCTGCACGTCTCGCTCGGCGAGGAAGTCGCGCCCTTCGTCGATGCGGCGCTGCGCCTCGCGAATGATGGCCCAGTTCGCGGACGCGGCCCCGAGCCCGATGCGCGCGACGGACGTGGAGGACTGCGCCATGAGGCGCACGACCTGCATCATGGCCCACTGGTAGTTGCGGACCCACATGCCGAGCGCGTTGGCTTCGTTGCTGGAGTTGGCGATGTTCTGAAGCTCGAGCATGTCGAGCAGGTACTCCTCGTCGGAGAGCCCCTGCTCGTTGTCGAAGCCGAACTGCGCAAGCCGCGCGAGGTCCGACGCGACGGCGTTCAGGCGCTGCTGCATGTCGATGGCCTTGGCCTGTGCCGGGGGATTCTGGATCGTCAGGTAGGTCGTCAACTCCTCTTCGAGTTCGGCCAGGATGTTGGCGCCGCGCGCGAACTCGCCCGCCGGGAAGAAGTTGGCTGGGACGAACGTGTAGTCCATCATCCAGCCGGACCAGGCACTCTTGAGGCTGAAGAACGAGAGGGTGCCGTGGGCCGCGGCCTGGGAGTAACGCTGAGCCACCGTCGCGGCCTCCATCGCCACGAGGTAGTCGTCGCCGTCGCTGATGTCGGTCGCGTACTCGGCCGGCAGCCACGCGACGAGTTCGGGATCGGCGAGGATCTCGTCGAGGATGCCGGCTTCCTCGATGGCCTCGCGGAAGAGGGTGAGGTCGGAGTGGCCGACGCGCAGCAGGGTCTCTGCGTGGGCGCGGAGCGCCGGCAGTTCACCGGCGGGGAGGGCAGCCTCGGCCATGGCGAGCTCGAGTTGAATCGTGGCCGCCTCGACCGACTTCAGCGCGCCACCGAGGAAGATGGGCGTTCCGTAGGCCGAGCCGGCCATGACCGGTCCGGCCATCAAGCGGCCTTCGTTGAGGCGCAGGACGGCTCGGTTGAGCCGATTCGCGACGGCGGCCGGCAGCGCGGGCTGGCCGGCGAGGCGAGCCTGGATGCGCGTCCCGACGACGTCGAGACCATCCCGAAGGTTGGCGTTGAGGACACGCGCGTCCACCTGAGTCGTGTTGCCCGCAAAGTCCGTCACGATGGTGCGCAGGACGTGGGGACCGACCGGAACACGGCGCATGACGACCTCTCCGGCAGCATTGCACTTGGCCGCGACGTCGCCGGCGACGTTGTCGCCGCAACGGATGTTCGGCTGGCTGCGGGCCCCGCGCTGGGGGTTGCCGTTGCCGGCAAACGTGCGATCGGCCAGGGTCCGCGGTGCGCCCCCGGCGGGATCGAGGATGACCTGCACGCGGCGGACGCCAGAAACCTGGCCGTCACCCGGATCCTCGCCCGTCACGTTCAGCGGCATCGTCTCGGCGAGCGCGTAGAGCGGGTAGGTGTAATTCTGGTTGGCGACGACGCCCTGCTGCGAGGGGATGACGATCGACAGTGTCGGGGGCGTCCGGTCGATACCGAAACCGACGGAGTTGTCGACGACCGCATTGTTCGCGCCGTCCGTCACCGTGACCGTCAACGCGTAGATGCCGTCCGCACGGTACTCGAGCGTCAGGACGCCCCCGTTGATGGCCTGTGCAGCGGGCGGCGGTTGCACGTTGACCTGCAAGGCGTTGCCGAGTGCGCTGCAGTTGTCGGTGATCCGGAGGTTGACCTGGGCGTTCTGATTGTACCAACCGAGGGCAGGGGCGTTGACGACCTCGATCCGCGGCGCGCTGTTGTCCGAGACCGTCACGTTGAGGTCGAACTGCCCGCGGTTGCCTGCGGGATCCTGCGCGACGTAGCGCAAGACGTGGGCGCCGCCGGTCAGCGTCACCGTCTGGGGGATCGGGCTGTGCACGACATTCGCGCCGGCCGGGTCGACGATGAGCGAGAGCGCGAGCTGGTTGGCATTGTAGCCATTGTCGTTCCACGCAACGCCGGGCACCTGCACGCTCGAGCCTGCGGGGTTGTTGCACTCGGCGACGAAGTTGGCCGGGGCACCGCCCTGGACGGCCGGCGCCGTGCGGTCCCGCACCCGGATCGTCGCGTTCGCCGTGCTCTGGTTGCCGGAGGCGTCCGTGCACGTGAACGTCACGTCCGTGTTGCCGAGGGGGAACCGGGCGGGCGCGTTGCTCGTAATCGCGGGGGCACCACACACGTCGTTGCAGACGGGGGCGGGATAGTTGACCGGCGTCCCGGCGGGGGATGAGGCCTCCGCCTCCATGCCGGCGGGCGTCGGGTTCGGGGTGCTGACGAAGACCGGCGCGGTCGTGTCGACCACGTTGATTCGGTAGGCGCCCGTCGTCACGTTGCCGCGGCGGTCCGTGGCTCGGGCGACGATGTCGTGGCTGCCCCGGGCGAGCGTGAGGTTGCCGGGATTGAGGGGTTGCTGTTGCCCGGCGACCACACGGAATAGCACGACCGTCGGGTTCGGATCGCGGTTGTCGACCGCGCGCGGCAGCTGAATGTTGACCGTGGCCTCGCAGGTGGCGGCGTTCGCCAGGATCACGACCCGCTGATCGGCGAGCGGAGGGTCGAAGACGGGGGCCACGGTGTCCCGGGCCGCGACGTATCGGGCGAGGAAGCCTTCATACGACACGATGTTGCCGTTGGCCGAGCGACCCACGGCCATGCCGAGGCCGGTGGCCGTGATGTGGCGAATGCCACCGCCGGTCGGCACACCACCGCCCGCGGCCTGCGCCTGGGGGTGAGAGGACTGGGCCATCGCCGGGAGGGCGAAGAGGACGAGCGGAAGAAGGCTCGGCCAGATGCGAAGACGGACGGTGCGCACGGTTCTCCCCCCTTGTGGCATGGTCTGATTCGCGCTTTCATCGAACGTAACATTCGGCAACCAGGGGCGGCAAGCACAATTGCTGTATCAGTTTCAGACAGAACGGAAATCTGTGCGTTCATGTAGGTTCGTTTCTCGACGGTCTCGGGCCTGGCTCGTGTGGGGTCTCGTGACGTGGGTACTCGGCCTGCCGGCGCGCGCTTCCGCGTTCCCGGAGGCCGACTCTGCGCTGCCCGCCGTGCTCGAAGAGGTCGCAGGGAGGCCGCCCGAAGACGCGGCGAGCGCGTTGCGCCGCGCACTCGAGGGCGAGGGACACTCTGCCCGGCTCGCGGCGCTCCTGTCGGCCCGGCTCGGACTCTTCGAGCTCGACGCCGGCCGTTACCGGGAGGCGGCCTTGCGCTTCGGGGCGGCCGGCGGGTTGCCCATTGCGGACTTCGTGGCGTTCCACCGCGCGGAGGCGCTCTTTCACAGCGGTGCCTATGACGACGCGCTCGGTGCGTACCGGCGCCTGATCGCGGAACATCCCCGATCCGATTGGCGACACCGGGCACATTTTCGCATCGGAGACGCACTCGCCGGGGCGGGTCGGACGGCGGACGCCCTGACGGCGTGGACGACCGCCCTCGGGAAATACCCGGAGTACCCGTCCCGGGCGCCCCTGCGGCTGGCCATGGCGCAGGCCGAGCAGGCGCGCGGCCGACTCGACCGGGCGGCGGCGCTCCTGCGTGAGATCCGGAAGCTCGATCCGGGCGATCCGGCCTCGAAGGCGGCGGCGGTGACGTTGGCGGCGCTCGAGGCGAAGGGCGTCGAGCCGCTTCACCCGACCCCCGCCGAGCGCCTCGCGCAGGCCCTCGATCTGAGGAAACGCAAGTACTACGCCGAGGCGATCGCCGCGCTGCGGGCGATGCTCGACGAAGACGACGTCCGAGGCGAACTGCGGGCCGACGTCGAATGGAACATCGCCCGGGCGCTCTGGGAGTCGGAACAGTTCGAGGCTTCGGTCGCCGCCTTTCGGCACATCGTGGCGAACACCAAGGACACGGGCCGGCAACGCCGGGCGCTGAAGTGGATCGGCTATGGTCTGGAGCGTCTCGGGCACTACGACCAGGCCGCGCAGTCGCTGGCACAGAGCAGTGGTCGCCCGGAGAAGCCGCCGGTGGAGACCCTGGAAGACATCGCGTGGCTGTATTTCAACAACGGTCAGTATGCGAAGGCGGCGACCTATTTCGAGCGACTGCCGGCGAGCACGGCGAACCTGCGGTGGATGCGGGCCTGGCTGGCGTTCCGGCGGGGCGACCTCAAGGCGGCCGACGCAGCCTTCGGGGCCCTTGCGCGCGGCAGCAAGAAGGCGAAGGACCGTTATCTCTACTGGCAGGGGCGCATCGCCGCCGCCGCAGGACAGAAGGCGCGGGCGCTCGCCCTGTTCCGGGAGGTCGCAGCCCTGTCCACCATCGGGTACTACGGCTATCAGGCCCGCGCGCGACTCGCGGAGGCGGGCGAGCTGACGCCGGAGCCGCCCCTGGAGGTGGCCGCCGTCGCCGAGCTCGACCCGGCTCCAGAGGAGCGAGAGCCCGCCCTACCAGTCCTGCAGGGGCTCGTTTCCCGCGCCGGAGCGCTCTTTCCGGCGGCCGCGGAGGCGCTCGATCTCGCGGCGATCGGCATGAATCACCTCGCGGCCTTGCGCCTCCGCCAGGTCAGCGACGAGGTCCGGGCGTTTCGCCAGACCGGGTTGCGGGGCAAGGCGCTCGCCCGCTGGCGATACGATCCGTTGCCCTATCTCGACAATCGGGCCCACGGGAAGACGGGCGAGTGGGGGCGCGCGTTCGATGCGCCGAACCGGCCGGCGGACCCCCGGCGGGGACCCGCGTTGAAAGGGCTGCTCGAGACGGACTTTCCAGACCGCCTCGCCCGGGCGTTCCGGGCCCTCGACGACCCGCACTACGCCCGCCGGCACGCAAAGGGGGGTCGGCTCGGCATTCCGCCGGAGGCGCCCGCCAACCGCTCCGCGTGGGCACGCCGTTTTCCCATGGCATTCGCCGACGTCCTCGGCCCGAAAGCCCGGAAATACGGGGTCGACCCGACGCTGCTCTGGGCGTTCATGACGGTCGAGAGCAGCTACAACCCGCTCGCGATCTCGCGGGCGAACGCACGCGGACTGATGCAGGTGATGCCACAGACCGGCGGGCTGATCGCCGATCGAATGGCCCTGCGCGGCTTCGGGCACGCGCACCTCTTCGAGCCGGAGGTCGTCCTGGAGATGGCGGCCTGGTACGTCGACGCGCT
Organism: Myxococcota bacterium; assembly: GCA_023150895.1. Lineage (GTDB taxonomy): Bacteria > Myxococcota_A > Bradymonadia > UBA7976 > UBA1532 > CAINDO01. Next base: position 38,051 of record JAKLJY010000006.1, read on the forward strand.
CCTCGAGAAGTTCAATGGGCAGTCGCCGCTGGCGATCGCGGCCTACAACGCCGGCCCGCACCGCGTCGCGGCCTGGCTGCGTCGCAAAGGTGGCCTTCCCATGGACGAGTTCATCGAGGAGATTCCCTACGACGAAGCCCGCGAATACACCAAGAAGGTCATCCGCCATTGGGGCCTGTATCGCCGGATCTATGCCGGTCGAGCCGGCCTCTCGCTCGGGCTGCCCGTCGACCCCGCGTTCAAGGACAACATCAACTTCTGAGCGCGGCGTGCAGGGTCACTCTTCGGTCGTGCCCTCGGTTCCGGGCTCCGTCGGAGCCTCGGGGTTGTCGTTCGTCCCCCCGCTCGCGCCCTCGGGAGCCGCCTCGGTCGGGGCCTCCGGCTCGGGCGCGGCGGGGGCCGGCTCGGGCTCCTCGGCAACCGGCTCCGGGACCGCGATCTCGGGGACCGGCTCGGCAGCCGGGATCTCGGGGCTCGGCTCGGGCGCGGGTGCGGGCTCCGGGCTCGCCGCCACACTCGGGGCGTCTTTCGCGGAGCGGGAGGTCGTCGGCGTCGTTCCCGACGGCAATTTGCCGATGCCCGCCCCCGGGCTCGTCGCCGCCCCCGGCTTCGCAGCCGGTTTGGCGGGCTTGCGCTCCTTGCTCGAGGTCTTGCGGGCGTCCCCGGCGGTGGCCTTCGCGGTGGCTTTGTACGGGCTGTCCTTGCGGGGGGTCACCTTCGGATCGGCCATCGTTCCGTTGATGAGGAGGCCGATGAAGCCCTCGGAGGTCGCGGACTTGAGCTTCGGCAGGCTGGTCACGAGGACCTTGATGTCTTTGTGTGCCTCCATGAACTCGTCCGTCAGCCGGAAGCGCAGGTGGGCCCGCGGGCCCATCTTCGCCCATGCGTCCTTCAACTCGATGTAGCCGGTCAGCTCGCCTTCGATGTCCTTCCCCGAGATGTCGAAGTGGTCGATCGTGGCCTTCTTCTTCTCGAGGACGAACTTGCCGTCGATCCCGGCGATGCGCGTCAGGGGAACGTCGACCGAGTCGAATCCACCGGACTTGAGGGCGAGCTTGCCCGGACCGACGGCCGCGTCGGCGACCTTGAGCGCGACGTGACCCGTCGCACTCGGCAGGCGGGGTTTGCCCTCGCCGGAGGTGGGCACCTCGACGTCGACTTCGCCGGCGAGCGTGCCGGCGAGCGGGAGGTCCACCTTGCGGCGCAGGAAGGTGAACTGCCGAAGATCGAGCGCATCCCATTTGCCCGTCAGGCGATAGGCGTCGCCGTCGTGATCGAGCGCTGCCTCGAGGGTACCGCCCGCGAGAGAGGCCTCGATGGCACCTGCGCGGGCGCCCCGGAGCAGCGCGAGGAGGCCGACTTTCGCCTTGACGCTCTCGATGGTGACCGGCATGGGACCCGCCGGGACGGAGGGCGGCGCGCCGGCGGCGTCGGCCTTGCGCTTTTCGGCGCCGTCCGGGTCGCGCTCATCGTCGACGTCGCCGGCGATGGGTTCGCCCTCCGGCTTGCCCGGCGCCCCGCCCGCGCCGCCCTTGGCGTCGCTGCCCGCCGCGGCGGGTCCGGCAGGCGGTTTCCCGGCATGGGCGGCGTCCCAGGCCTTGCGCGCCTCCCGGGCGGACTCCAGGGCGGCCTGCTCTTCGGCGCTCGGTCGAAACCGGAGCGTCACGCCCTCGGCGTGCAACCCGCTCAGCCCCCAGGTCGACAGGTCGGTGATCTCCAGATCGGCGCCGTACTCGTCGGCGGCTTTGCGGACCAGGTAGGCGCGCACCGTGTCGAGGGGCAGCGTCGCATAGAGAAAGAGCACGAGCGCGAAGACGAAGAAGGCCGAATAGCCCGCCATGACGAGCAGGCGGCGGCCGAGCGACGGGCCCTTCATTCGGCCTCCTCCATGCGATAGGTGGCCACGGTCATGCGGACCTCGCGAAGCTTCGTCCGGTCGGCCTGCTGCGTCTGGATGTTGAGGCGGGTCACCTTGACCGGTTCGTTTCGTGTCTCCATCGCCGCCATGAAACGGGCGAGCTGATCGAGCGTGAGGTTGTGGATGGTGACGGTCTGGCTCTCCTCCACGAGGTCCTTGACCTTCGGGCCGCCGCCCTCTTTCTCGCTGCCGGCTGCGTTGCTCTTCTTCTTGCTGCGGCGCGCGTTCTCGGTCAGCACCCGGCGTGCTTCCTTGAACTCCTCGATCTGAATCCCCTGTGCGCCGGCCTGGTCCTCCATGAGTTTGACCAGTTTGACCTCGTTCTTTTCCAGACGCTTGCGATCGGCATCCAACCGACTTTTCTCGCGCATGAACGTGTCCTTGCGGGCCATGACCTGCGAGAGCGTGCTCTGGATGGCGGCGTTCTTCTGCTCGAGCTCGGAGATCTGGTTGCCCAGCACCATCCACATCAGAACCACGATGGTGATGAACACACCGGCGACGAGCCCGCCCACGAGCGCCTTCTCTCGGTTCGAGAGCTGCTCGAAGGACTGCATCATGTTGGCGAATCGGCTTTGTTCGGACACGGTCTAATCCCTCTCGGCCTCGGTCGAATCAGGTGCAACCGGAGGTCGCGGTCAGGCGGAACTTCGTCTTGTCTTCCATGGTCTTCTCGACCTTTTCCTTCGACACCTTGTCCTTGAAGCACTTATGGCCCTCGAGGACCTCGACGAGGCGTTCGACCTCGCCGCCGGAGGTGGTGCGACCCTTCATCTCGAGCTTCTTCCGGTCGAGGTCCATCTCGAACTGGTCGAGGTCGACGACCAGATCGGGTTGAACGGACTTCGAGACCTCGGCCAGGACCTGAAACGCGCTGACCTGCGGGACGAGCTTGGCGGGGTTGTCGCCGGCCGCGAGCATGATGTTCCAGAGGCGATCGACGTCGTCGGACTCCTCGCCGAGGATGGGGACGCTCAATGCCTTGACCTGCGCGACGAGGGCCGCATTCTCCGCTTCGAGGACGCGCTTCTTCGTCACGGCCACCATGCCCCCGAGCAGGACGAGGAGGACGGCCGCGGCGGCGAGCGTCAGCAGGCGACCGCGGAGGTAGCTGAAGTCGCCGGTGTAGGCGTAGTCGCCCTTGCGGTAGTTGATTTCGGTGCGCCGAGCCCGGTCGAACGCGCGCAACGCCATCCCGAGGGCCTTGCCCGCGTAGGGGCGCAGGCGGTCTCCGCCCTCGGTCAGGCGGTTGTACGGGACACTGAGCGGGTCGAGCAGGACGACTTCGACACCGAGCAGCGCCTGCAGGTACTCCGGGAGGCCGCGGAGCAGGCTCGTCCCGCCCGTGAGGAAGAGACGGTCGACGGCTGCCCCCGTGGCATCGGCATGCGCGACGAGCGTCCGCTTGACCTCGCGCGCGATGGGCTGGAGCGCCGCATGGCAGGCCTGCACGATGAGGTCTCGGCGCGTCGTCTGGCCCGTGTCGACGACGAAGTCCGGGCGCGTGGCATCACTGCCCGGGAGCGCGACGAATCCCTCCGCGTGCTTGCCGCGCTCGGCCTGCTCGAGGCTGACCTGAAACGCCTGCGCGAGCCATTTGCTGACGTCGAGACCGCCGCCCCGAATGGCCCGGACGGTGGTCGTCCGGCCACCATCGAGGACGGCGAGCTCCGTGTGCACGTGTCCGATGTCGAGCACGGCGACCGGTGCCTGCGCGTCGAGGCCGATGGCCGAGTCGATCAACGGGTCGAACGCCAGCGCGCCAATCCCGATGACCTTGGGGTCGACCCCCTCGGCCTGGAGCGCCTCGAGCAATTCCTCGAAGAGCGCACGCTTCGTGTAGGCGACGACGAGTGTGACGCTGCCGTCCGGCCGCTGCCGCACGATCTGGTAGTCGTAGACGAGCGTGTCGAGGTCGACGGGCAACAGCTCCTCGAGCTGGAACGGCAGCGCCTGCTCGATCTTCTTCGGCTGCCCGAACGGCAAATCGACCGTGAGCGTCGAGACGTTCTCCGGCGGCATCGCGCACCAGATGGGCTCCTGGAGGAGGCCCCGACGCTCGAGGAGGCGGCGAGCGGCCTGGGCGACCTCGGCCATCGTCGGCTTGGCGCCCTGCTCCGACTCGACGCCCTCGGCCGCAAAACCGACGAGCTCGTAGTTGCGAAACGTCGTCACGAGTTCGCAGACTTTGACCGTATGCGTGCCGAGGTCGAGACCGACGACCTTGGTGCTCATCATTCCTCCCGGTAGTACAGCGTGCGCACCTTGCCGGTATCCCGCTTGAGGATGGCCGTGACGCGCCGCGTGATGTTGCCCACTGTCGCCTGGGCCTGCAAACGATAGAGCTGCGACTTGGTGTCGAGCATGGGCTTGAGCTGCTGGGCGTTGGCGAAGAAGCCCTGCAACGATCGGTACTGCGTCTCGTTGATGCCGTAGACCGCGAGCATGATGTTCGCATCCGCGTTGGGCGAGAGCTCCATCAGGTACTTCAGCGGGTCCTTGACGACGTCGATGAACTTGTTGGGGTTGCGGAACGGGGGGGCGACGAGGGACTCGGGGTGCAGGAGCGGGTGCCGCAGGACCTCGCGCGCTTGCACGACCATCCGGGCCCAGATGTCGAAGAGGGCGTCCATCGGATCGCGGTTCTCGAAGCCCTGCGGCGCGATGCCGAGGTCCTGCTTCTGACCGCAGGTGGCGCCCTCGACGGCCGTGCCGAGCGGAGAAACGGACCGCAGGAGCTTGGCAATCAGGCTCTCGCTGGCCTGGTTGACGTCGATCTTGCCGGAGCCCGCGGCGCCGAAGACCGACACGTTGCGCACGAGCACGTCGTAGAGCTGGTCGTTGACCCCGGGGATGAGACGCAGCTCCTCGATGCTGTCGAACCCCATGTCCTTGACCTTGTAGTCGGCCCCGTGGCTCTTCCAGTAAGCGTCTTCGTTCTCGCCGATGCCGTATTCGAACTGCCAGGTCGTCGTCAGGGCGATCTTGTTGTCGTCGGGGTCCACCCAGTCGACGAGGTTGGTGATGATGTCCTCGCGCGTGTAGCGGTGACCGTCGTCGTGCTCCTTCTCGAAGACGTCGTTCAGGGCGCCGTCGCAGAGGAGATTGCGCAGCAGGTTGGCCGTCATCGTGCGGCTCGGGCAGGTGGCCTGTCCGGGCTGTTGCGCCACGCTCGTGTCGCCGGCGACGACGGCGGCGGCCAGGCTCGGGCAGCGCAGGCCGGCCAGGCCGATGGCCGAGCCCTCCGAGACGAGCTTGATCTCTTCGATTTCGCCCTTCTCGATGCCGATGCCCTGCACGCCCGGCAGCTCCATCGAGAGGCCGACGCCGGGCACGTCGACCCGACCGCGCGCGAAGATACCAAGCACGATGTTGCAGACGCGCTCCATGTCGAGCTTGGCGGTGAACGCGCCGGCGGGGCCCCAGATCTCCTTGTCGAGGCATGCGCGGGTCATCACGAGGGCGGTGTCCGCCAGCGCGGTGGCGCGGGCCTCGTCGCGCAGATTCAGCCCCTGATCGAGGTGGGTGCGCGCGGCGTTGGCGAATTCGACGACGATGATCGCCAGGATGGCGATCGAGGTGATCACCATGAGCAGCGCGACGCCCGCCGGGTTCGAACGACCGGCGCGGCGCGGGCGGGGGGGAGGGGCGACGGCCTTCACAGCTTTTCCACGAGGTTCTGGATCGCCTGCTTCTTGGCGTCGTTGAGGGCGTCCTCGGCGGAGATGGGCTTGCGCAGCTTCGGCGCGGCCTGCGAGACGAACCGCAGCTCCGGACGATCCTCCCCCATGTCGAGCACGAGGGTGATGCGGACGCGGGCGGGCAGGAGGTCCTTCTCGTCGTTCTGCGAGTCCCAGGTGCGCTTCCAGGCGTCCTCGGCGATCTCCTTCTTCTCGTCCCAGTACTCGAACGTCAGCTCCTTGACGCCGTCGATCATCGGCCACGTCGCCCCGCCGCGCTCGGGCTTGCTGTCGATGCGGCTGCTTTCGCGCCGGTAGAGCGTCTTGCCCTTGTACTTGTCGTCGCGGTCCCCGGACTTGAGGAAGTAGTGGAACTCGGCCTGGTCGGACTCTCGCGACTCGGCGCGCATCCGCAGGTGCGCCGTCGAGGCGAAGTGGAGCTCCTCGTCGTCGCCCTTGAAGACCGTCACGAAGTTCGGGTCTTCCTCGAGCTCGCCCTCGACGGGCATGCCGTGCAGGAACGCCATGCGGATCTCCCGCGTGATGCGCTCCATGACCTGCCGGCCCTCGTGGTACCGGTCGTTGATGTCCGAGACGCGCGCTTTGGTCTCGTAGGTCAGTGCCATGCTGCGATACAGCACGGCCGCGACCGTCACCAGGATCGCGATGGCGATCATGACTTCGAGCAGCGTGAAGCCTCTGGCGGGCGTGCGCTTCAACCGCCGCCTCCCTCGGACTTGCCGCCGCCGGACGTGCCCGGGCCGGAGGTGCCCTGGCCGGGCTGCCCGAAGGCATCGAGCGCCTTGCCCTCGATGGCCTCCTTGAGCATGTCCTCCTCGGTGACCTCCTGCGCGGCGTCGGTCCGGTCCTCACCGAGCGACGTCACGAATCGCTCGATGACGAGGGTGCGGTCGGCGATGGCGTCCTTCCAGGTGACCTCCACGCGGACCTTGCGGACCTTGTCCTCGAGCTGCTCGATGAGCATCGGCAGCGCGCCGGCGACCATCTCGATGTTGCCGGAGAGGGCGTCGAGGGGATTGTTCCCTTCGGGGTCCATGGGGTCGGCGCCGAGCGCGCCGGCGCCCGTCGCGCCTTCGCCGTCGGCGCTCGGGGGCGTGAACCCCGCGAGCCCGGCCTTGATCTGCTCGACGATCTGCTCGCCGGCGCCCTCGGCCATCTCCATCTTGTAGGCGCAGGCCTTCCACGTGAAGGCACGCATGTCCTCGGCGTGGAAGTCACCTTCTTCGCAGTCGTCGAGCTGGTCCATGCCGTCTTTCAACAGCTTGTACTCGATGTCGAGCATCTTGCCCTGCAAGAGCAGCGTGGCCTGGCTCAGCCGGTTGCTGTAGTCCGACATCTGGATCGCGATGCCCTCGTGTCCCATCAGCGCGGTCATGGCGACGATGAGAATCGACATGGCGATGGCCACCTCGAGGAGGCTGAAGCCCCGGGGGGCGAACCGGCGGCGTCGGGCGGCGTTCATTCGCCTTCCTCCTCTTTTCGCTCGGGTTCGCCGAACTCGCGGGGGGGATCCACCTTGCCGGGTTTGCTGTCGACCTTGCCGGTCAACGGGTGCACGGTCAGCGTGAAGTAGGTGCCCTCGCCGTCGGTGGTGTGAATGACTGCGGGTTCGGCCCACCCGTTGGGGAAGAAGTGGATGTACGCCTTGCCGGACGTCTGCGGGTCGCTCTGCCCGGCGACCGTGACCCCGTCGAAGGCGGCGCCGCCCTCGAGCTTCTGCGTGCCGATGACGTCGTCCTGCACGAACTGCGCGCGCCGGGCGGCGGCCTTGGCGGCCCCGCCCTCGTCGTCGTCTTTGGAACGCCGGCTGCTCTTGGCGTCGGGCGGCGGGGGCGCGTCGGGATCGGCCCCGGTCTCCTCGTCGTCCGGCTTGCGCTCCCGCAAGAACGTCGGCGTCTCGGAGGCTTCGACCGTGTAGCTCTCGCCGTCGAGGTCGATGACCATCCGCATGTAGAGCCCGAGCGCGACGGCCCGGTTGAACGTGAAGCGGACGGCCGCGGCCACGCGGTTCGTCTCGTTGCGCAGCCGGACGCCCCCGATGCGGTCGAAACCGGCCACCCCGAGGCCCATGATGAGCACGAGGATCCCGATGACGATCAGGATCTCGAGCAGCGTCAGACCCCGGGGTCGTCGGGATCCACGCCGGGCAGGGCGGGGGGGCGTCACCGGTCGAGGTTCCTTGGGTTCAGTCCTTGGTCTTCACGTCGTCGTCGGTGCCCTCTTGCTTGTCGGGCCCCTTCGAGATGACCTCGATGCCGTTGCCGCCGCCGCGCGCGGGGTTGAAGTAGACGAACTCCTGACCCCAGGGGTCCTTGGGAACGTCCTTGAGGTAGGGGGGGCCACCGCCCGGCGGGGCCGTCAGCGCCCGCAGACCCTCGGACTGACCGGGGTAGTCGTTGTTGTCGATCTTGTAGAGGTCGAGGGCCTTGTGGATCTCGCCGATCTTCAGCTTGGCCGTGTTGGCCTTCGCGCGCTCGAAGTTGTTCATGACCGCCACGACGACCACCGAGGCGATGAGGCCGAGGATGGCGATCACGATCATGATCTCGAGCAGGGTCATGCCCTTCGGGGCGTTGGCCCGCCCGCGGCGGGAGAGGAACGCGACGAGCTTTTCTTTCGTGTCTTTCATGTCGTACACCTCCGGAGAGTCAAGCGGGCGAGAACAGGCCCAGCACGGCGGCGCCCGGACGCAGATCGTCCCGGCGCAGGAAGAGCAGGAGCAGAAGGGCACCGACGACGACCGCGACGTCGGCCAGGTTGAAGACCGGGAACCGCTCGGAGAGCCCGGGATTCAGAGTCAGAAAGTCGACGACGGCGCCGTGGCGCACTCGGTCGATGAGGTTGCCGAGGGCGCCGGCGATGACGAGCGCGATGCCGAACTGGCGGGCGCGCCCGGGACGAACGCGAATCGCCACGAGCGGGAGAAGCAGGAGCAGCACGGCCCCCGTCAGGCCCAACACCACCGGCAGCCGCAGGGATTCCGGCCATGTGCCGAACACCCCCATGGCTGCGCCCGGGTTGCGGGTGCAGGTCAGCGCCAGGGGGCCGACGAGCACGGGGGCTTCGCCGACGAGCAGCGTCACGGCCAGGTCCTTGGAAATCTGGTCGAGCAGCAGCGTCCCCGCTGCACCGAGGATGGCCGTCCGCCGCTCCGCGATGGCGGCGAGGAGTTTCACTGCACGAACTCGTTGAGCTGCAGGATGGGCATGAGCACCGCGAAGACGATGATCGCGATGACGATGCCCATGCCGAGAATCATCAGGGGTTCGAGCAGGCTCGTCAGCGTCGAGATGCGGTTCTCGACCTGCGTCTCGTAGGCGTCCGAGACGACGCCGAGCATCTCCTCGAGCGCGCCCGAACGCTCACCGATGGCCATCATCGTCGTCACGAGGGGCGGAAATCGACCGCTCCGCTTCAGGGGCTCCGCGAGGTTGGCCCCCTCCTTCACGGCGATGCGTGCGTCCTCGACGATGGCCGTCAGGATGCGGTTCTCGAGCACGTTCTTGGTGATGTCGAGGGCCGTCAGGAGCGGCACACCGCTGCGCAGCAGCGTCGCGAGCGTCTTCGTGAAGCGCGATATCGCGATCATCAGGAGAAGCGAGCCGAACACCGGCACCGCGAGGACGCGGCGGTCCCAGGTCTCGGCCCCCTTGGGGCTGCGCTTCCACCGCCGGAAGCCGTAGACGGCCCCGATGGTGCTCAGAATGCCGAGCCACCAGTACTCGCGCATGCCGTGGCTGATGCCGATGATGACGCGCGTCAGGAACGGGAGCTCCTGGCCCGTGTCCTCGAAGATCTGGGTGATCTGCGGGATGACGTAGACGAAGAGGCCGGTGAGGATGAGGCCGCCGATGCCGACCATCAGGATCGGGTACATCATGGCCGACGTCAGCTTGTTCTTGAGCTTGACGTTGGCCTCGGTGAACTCGGCGAGCTGCATGAGCACGCGGTCGAGCGTGCCGGACGCCTCGCCCGCGCGGATCATGTTCGAGAAGATGGGTGTGAAGACCTCGGGGTGGGCGCCGACCGCGGCGGCGAGGCTGCTGCCCTCGGTCACGGACTGTTTGATCTGCCCGACGATGCGCCGCAGCTTGGGCTTCTCGACCTGATCGGCGACGGCCCCGATGGCCTCGACGAGGGGGATGCCCGCCTTGCACAACGTGGCGAGCTGCCGGGTGAAGATCGCGATGTCCGTCCCGTTGATGCGCTCGAAGTAGCCGGCGACGTCGACCTCGGCCGAGAGCAGGCCGCCGCCCTTGCGTCCCCCCTTGCCGACGGTCGTGAGGAAGATGCCCTCACGCTTGAGCATGGTGCGCAGGGATTTCTCGTTGTCCGCATCGCGAACGCCCGAGATCTCCTTGCCGGCCTTGTTCAGGCCCTTGAACTCATACGCAGGCACGGCGTGCGATCTCCTCTACCCGTCACCAGTCTCGCGTCACTCGAGTCCGAGCATGTCGTCCTGCGTCACGCGCAGGATCTCGGCGATGGAGGTGTCGCCGAGCATGACCTTGCGCGCACCGTCGTCCCGGAGGGTCAGCATGCCCTTCCCGATGGCGCGCTTCTTGATGCTGTTGCTGTCGATGTTGTCCATGATGAGCTGGCGGATCTCGTCGTCGACGACGAGCAGCTCGTAGATGCCCGTCCGGCCCATGTAGCCCGTGTCGAGGCACTCCTGGCAGCCCGTCGGCGCATAGACGTGCCCGGGGGTGACCTCGAGGAACCGCTCACGCGTGAACCCGAGCTGCCGGAGTTCGGACTCGGTGGGCACGACGGGCTTCTTGCAGTGCGGGCACAGGTTGCGCACGAGGCGCTGCGCCATCATGCAGACGACGGACGAGGCCACCAGAAACGGCTCGACGCCCATGTCGACGAGCCGCGTCACCGCACCGGCGGCGTCGTTGGTGTGCAGCGTGCTGAACACGAGGTGGCCGGTGAGGGACGCCTGGATGGCAATCTCGGCCGTCTCCCGGTCACGGATTTCGCCCACCATCACCACGTCGGGATCCTGACGCAGAATGGCGCGCAGACCGGCCGCGAACGTCAGACCGACCTTGGAGTTGACCTGGATCTGACCGATGCCACCGAGCTGATACTCGACCGGGTCCTCGACGGTGATGATGTTGCGGACCGGGCTGTTGATCTTGGCGAGACAGGCGTAAAGCGTGGTCGTCTTGCCTGAACCCGTCGGCCCCGTGACCAGGATGATCCCGTATGACTTCTGGATCATCTCATTCATGTTCACGAGGACCTGGGAGCCCATCCCGATGTACTCGAGGTCTTTCAGGACGGCCGTCTTGTCGAGCAGACGCATCACGATGCGCTCACCGTGGCTCGTCGGCACGGTGGACAACCGGATGTCGATGTCGCGGCCGGCGACCTTGATCTTGATGCGGCCGTCCTGCGGGACCCGCTTCTCGGCGATGTCGAGGCCGGCCATGACCTTGATGCGGCTGGTGATCGACGCGGCAAAACGCTTGGGCGGCCGGATGATCTCGTAGAGCACACCGTCGACGCGGAAGCGGACCGCGATGTGGCGCTCGAACGGCTCGATGTGGATGTCGCTGCAGCGCTCTTTGACGGCCTGCGCCATCAACGCGTTGACGAGGCGGATGATGGGCGCCTCGTCGTCCGTGTCGATGATGTCGACGTCGATGTCCTGGATGTTCTCGCCGGAAATCCCGATCTCTTCGTCGTGGATCTCGCCCATGACCTGGCTCGCGCCGGCCCGGCGGTCGAAGATCTTGTTGATCGCGTCGACGAGCACGCCCTCGGGGACCACGACCGGTTCGAGGTTGCCGTCGAGCGTAGGCTGCAGGGCATCCATGCCGGCGACGTTGAGGGGATCGACCACCCCGACCTGAATCTGGTCGTTCTTGCGCCAGAGGGGGAGCACGAGCTGCGTCCGGGCGAACCCGACCGGAATGTCCTTGGAGAGGTCCGCATCGATGGCTTCGATGTCGATCGTCTCGATGAACGCGAGGCCGAGCTGCTCGGCCTGAATCTTGCGCAGCGGCCCGGCCTCGACCATGCGAAGGGCGAAAAAGGCCTCCGGGAGACGGACGTTCTTCTCCAGCGCATGCAATCGGGCCTGGTCGAGCTGTTCCCAGGTGATCAGACCGCGCTCGAGGAGCATCTGGCCGAGCTCACCGGCGTAGCCGGCCGGACGCGGCGCCATGGCGGCGGCCGGGACCGGGGGCGGCGCGGCGCCGGGCGAACTCACGGCTCACCTCCGCCGTCGGTCGGGGCGTCCGTCGCGGGTTCGAACGAGGGCGGGGGGGGGACGTCCACGGGATCGAGGTCGCCGGCGGGGGCCGGGGCGTCGCCCGCGTCTCCGCCGCTCCCCGAACCGCCGCCCGGGACCACGATGGGACCGTCGCTCAGCGGCACGCCGTCGACGTCCTGGGGCAGCGCCGGGCCCTGCGTCTGGCGCTTGACCTCTTCGATGAGGCGCTGCTCCTCGCCGGCGGCCCGGACGGCCTTGTTGATGGCCTCGAGGGCACCGTTCTTCTTGGCGTAGTCGACCCCGACGACGTAGGCGTCGCCCTCCTTGTGGAAGCGGGCGACGAACTCGCGGTGCTCCTCCATCTTGCGCTTGAAGATGGCCTTGAAGTCGTCCTGGCTCTCGATGACGTGGGGCGTGAGCATCAGGATCAGGTTGCGCCGCTCGCCCCGGGTCGCCGTATCGCGGAACAGGTAGCCGATGATCGGAATCTCGCCGAGGAAGGGGACCTTGTTGACCGACTGCGACTGCACGTTCTTCTGCAGACCGCCGATGACGATCGTCTGCTGGTCCTTCACGACGACGGTCGTCTTGACGCTGCGCTTGGACGTCGTGGGGCCGAGCGTGGGGTCGTTGCTCTCGATCTCCTCGACGACCTGATCGACCTCGAGGGTGACGAAGTTCGAATTACTGATGCGGGGGGTGATCTTCAGTGTGAGGGCGACGTCCTGCCGCTGGACCTGCACGCCGAGGCCGCCGAGCAGCGAGCTGAGACCCGCCGCGTTCGCGTTGTTGCCGGACAGCGCGCTGGCCGTGGCGAGGCCGCTGAGACCCCCGAGCCCCCCGGACTGCGAGATGAACGGAACATTCGAGCCGACGACGATCTCGGCCTCTTCGTTGTCGGTGGTGAGAATGTTCGGCGTGCTGAGAATGTTGGCGTCGGAGCTCGTCGCGAGGGCCTGCATGATGGCCCCGAAGGAGGGGATGTTCACCTGACCGCCGAGCAGCGGGATGGTGTCCGTCGTCGAGGCGCCGATGGCCATGCCCTGGAGCGTGGCGGCGTTGCTCATGTCCAGCGAGTTGAGGCCTTTGCCGGCCGGCTGGCTCTTGCCGATGGCCACGACCTCTTTGCCGCCGATCGTCCCGTCGTAGAGGGGCCCGTGGAAGGCCAACCCGAACTGCCGGTTGTTCGTCAGACTGACCTCCATGACGACCGCCTCGAGGAAGACCTGCCGGCGCGGGCGGTCGAGGATCTCGATGACCTTCTTGAGCGACAGGTAGTCCTTGAAGCTCGAGGTGATGACGAGGGCGTTCGTGCTCTCGTCGGCGGAAATTTTGACCTCACCCTCGAAGAGGGCCGCGCTGCCGGCCCCGCCGATCGCGCCGCCCGCCGAGCCGGCTGCCGCGCCGCCCTTCTGTGCGGCGTTCGCGCCCTTGCCCTTGTTGCCCTGGCGCGCCTTCGCGTCCTGGCTGAGGCTGGAGAGCGTGTTTGCGAGGTCTTCCGCCTTGGCGTTGTTCAACTGGTGGATGTGGACCTGCCCGTCGCCCTCGATCGCGACGTCGAGTTTGGCGATGAGGTCCTTGATCTGCCGATAGGAGCGGGCCGTCGCGACGATCAGGAGGCGGTTGGTGCGCTCGTCGGCAATGACCTTGCCGACCCGGACGTCCTGGTCGGAGTCACCGACACTCGACGACGCCGCAGCACCGCCCGCGGCGCTCTTGCCCTTGCCCCCGGTCGCCCCGCCGGCGACGGCCGGCGCTCCGCCGGGTCGCTTCTTGCCGCCTTCTTTCTGCTCGAAGATCTCGAGGATCTTCTGGGAGATGTCACCGGCCTCGGCGTGGAGGACCTGGTAGACGAAGAGCTGCTCCTGACCGCCGGGGACGTCGAGCTCCTGCAGCAGGTCGAGCAGCTTGCGCAGATTGGAAGCGACCTCGGTAATGATCAGCGAGTTGCTCGGGGCGTAGACGATGAACGTGGCGTTGGTCGAGGCGAGCTTGGTCAGGACCTCGTTCATGTCCTGGGCGTCGACGTGTTTGAGCGGGACGATCTGCGTGACCATGCGGTCTTCGTTGGGCGGCGTCGAGCCCTGCGGGCGCAGGGGATCGGGCCCGTGTACGTAGTCCTTGATCTCGATGATCTTCAGGAACTTGCCGCTGTCGCTGATCGTCTTGCCGTTGGCCTCGAGGGCCGACAGGAACGCCCGGTAGGCCTCCTGCGCGGTCACCGGGGTGGGGGAGTAGATGGTGATTTTTCCCGTGACCTCTTTGCCGAGGATGATGTTCTTGCCGGTCATGCAGGCGATCATCTTGACCACGCTGCTGAGGTCCTCCTGGTAGATGTCGAGGTGGACCTTCACGTTTGGCTTGAGCTTCTGGCAGTTGTTGATGAAGTCCTTGCTCAGCGTAGGGGGGCCGGCAGCCGCCCCTTCGCTCTGCTTCCACTGCGGTACGCCCGACTCACCCCCCGGCGCCCCGGCCCCCGCAGCGACCGGGACCGGATCGACCGCCCCGGCCCGAGGGCCCCCCGGCGGCGGCAGGCGGCGCGCAGCGAGGCTGCCCCCGGGGGCATCCTCACCGTCGCCGGCGGCGGGTGTCCCCTTGGCGCCGGGCTTGGTGGACGCTTTCGCCGCAATGCCGGACTTGAGCTTCGGGAGCTCCGGTCGCCCGACCCCCGCCGGGAACGGCGTGGGTTTCACGGTCGGCGCGGTGGTCTGCGCGAAGGCCACCGGCGCGGTCAGGACACCGACCGTGCAGAGCACGGCGAGGGCGGTCATCGCGGAGAAACGAAGAAGTTTCATGGCTCTGGGCTGCACGTCGGTCATGGTCACTGGATATTGAAGTCGAGCGAGATCGGCCGGCCACGGCGCTCGACCTCGAGGGTCACGTTGTTCTGGGACTTCAGCTTCTCGTACATCTCGAGCGCCTTGTTCGGGCTCGTGATTTCGTCCCCGTTGACGGCCTTGAGCACGTCGCCGGAGCGGATGCCGAGGTGGCTGTAGACGCTGCCGGGGCGGACGCCGACGAGCTTGAAGCCCTGGGGCTTGCCGTCGCGGTAGTGCGGGATGACGCGGGCCTGGCGAGAGAGCTTCTCGATGTCCTCGAGCTGCTTGTTCATCCACTCGCGCTCGATCTTGTAGCTGTACTCGCCCGTCTTCTGGATGCCCTCGGCCGCGGACTCCTTGCCGCCGGCGGGCTCGGGGGCCGACGGGGTGGTCGCCGTGAAGCTCGAGGCGCCGGTGGAACCGGCCACGCCCTTCTGGCCCTGCTGGCCGAGTTCGACGCACTCGTACTGACCCGAGCGGGCGACGACCATGCGCTGCCGGTAGATGGCCGACACGGTGTAGTCACCGAGGAGCTGGCCCTCTTTCACGATGCGGCTGTCAGGACTGCCGTCGTTGACGATGGCCATGGACCACTCGCGCGGCGCGGCGACCATCGTCGCGAGCAGGCCCAAGGGGCCGTCGCTCTTGCGGCAGTTGGGGTCTTTCTCGTCGGGCACGTGATCGGGCAGCTGCGCGACGCTCGTTCCGGCGTCGGCAGATTCAGGCACGACCGGCTCGGAGTTGAAGAGGTTGCGCTCCGTGATGGTGGTCGCCCACTCCTGCATATTGGCCGCGCCCGACTCGCGACGCGCCGAGGGCTTCTCGATGTCGGCCTCCAGCTTGGGGTGCGTGGGCAGCGCGGCGATGACGCCGGCGAGCAGATTGTTCGCCACGCGCGCGGACAGGTAGGCGATCGCGGCGAGGACCACGAGGTTGATCGCCCAGAAGTAGCGTTTGATCAGGTTCTCCATGCACGCTCCCGAACTGGCGCCTATCAAGGACCATGCCATGTCCGCCGGCGATGGCCCGCGGATCCCGCGCTGGCCGGATCGCTCAATGTCCGTGCGAAGGCGGTGCATTCCGGCCGGACGGCGCTTGCCAATTTGGCACCCGTCCGCGCCGGCCATCCCGGGCGATTGTCAATTTGGCAAGGTCAGCGGCGGCGCGTCGTCAGTCGTCCTTCCCGTCGATTTTCCGGTATATGGTCCGCGTCGCGATCCCCAAGAGCTGGGCCGCCCGGCGCTTGTCGCCCCCGGTGTAGCGGAGCGTCTCGCGAATGACCCGCCGTTCGATCTCCTCGAGGGGGGTCCCGAGGGCGAAGCTCAGGCCCTCCTGCGGCGGTTCAGCGCCGGTCATGGTCTCGGGCAGGTCGTCGAGATCGATGACGGTGCCCCGCGCGAGGACCACCGCGCGCTCCATCGTATTGACGAGCTCCCGCACGTTGCCGGGCCAGGGGTAGTCGACGAGGGCGTCCATCGCGCGCCGCGAGATGCCCTCCATCGGCTTGCCGTTCTGCTCGGCGAAGGCCCGCAGGAAGTGGTCGGCGAGCAGGGGGATGTCCTCTTTGCGGGCCCGCAGGGGCGGCAGCGTGATGGCGATGACGTTGAGGCGGTAGTAGAGGTCCTCTCGAAACTCCCCGGCCCGCACCTGCTGGGCGAGATCGAGGTTCGTCGCCGCGACGATGCGGCAATCGACGCGCAGACTCTGGGCGCCGCCGACGCGCTCGTACTCCCCCGACTGCAAGACCCGCAGGAGCTTGACCTGCACGTGGGGCGCGAGCTCTCCGACCTCGTCGAGGAAGAGCGTCCCCCGGTGGGCGCGGGCGAAGCGCCCCTCCCGGGTGCTCGTCGCGCCGGTGAACGCGCCGCGCTCGGCGCCGAAGAGTTCGGCCTCGATGATGGACTCGGGCAGCGCACCGCAGTTGACGGCGACGAACGGACCGTCCGACCGGTTGGACATCCGGTGAATCGCGTGTGCGAAGAGCTCCTTGCCCGTGCCGCTCTCGCCCATCAGCAACACGGTGGCCTGGCTCGGCGCCGCCTGGCGGGCCGTTTCCATGACCTTGCGGAGCGCGGGCGCGTTGCCGACGATGCCGGACCGGGGGCGTTCGCCCTGCGCGTCGGCGAGCTGAGCGCGGAGCGCCTTGTTCTCGGCGAGCAGCGCCTGCTTCTCGAGCACCCGCGCGACGACCCGCTCGATCTGGGCCCGCCGGAAGGGCTTCGTGATGAAGTCGTACGCGCCTTCACGGACGGCCTCGACCGCCCGCTCGATGGTGCCGTAGGCGGTCATGATGACCACCTCGACCTCGGGCGTCAGCGCCCGGGCATGCTTCAGGAGCTCGACGCCGCTCATCCCCGGCATCATGAGGTCGCTCAGGATGATGTCCACGGGACTCTGACGCAGCAGGTCGAGCGCCTCGCTGCCGTTCGTCGCCGGCAGCACGCGCAGCCCGAGCTTCTCGAAGATCTTCACGAGACTCGCGAGGTTTGCGGTGTCGTCGTCGACGACGAGAATCGTCGCGCGCGCGCCGGGCGGGGGGGTCGCGTCGGGCGCCGGTCGCTCGCTTTGGAGGCTCATCGGCGCGCACTCTCTTCCGGTCCGCACGGGAGGTCAACCCCCGCCGGCGGCCCCGACCACCACTTTTGCACGGGGTGGCTGTGATCCGGTCGCGGGAGTGGTTTAGAGTCCCCGGCCGTGGAGCGGTTGCTTTCTTACATCGATGAACACCTCACCGAGCTGACGGGCGACTTGCTCCCGTCGCTGCTCGACGTAGACGCCGTCTATCGGGAGGTGCAGGGGAGCCTCCTCGCCGCCGGCGTCCACCAGGCGCTGTGGCACTTCACACAGTACGCCCGGACGCGCGATGCCCAGCAGCTCGAGGCGGTCTGGCGGGCCATGCAGTCCATGTGGCCCCCGGACCGCTTCTACTTCAGCTCGGTGGTGCGGGTCGTCTTCGGGTTCGAGGACCTGCTCGCGGTTCGCACCGTCCGGCAGTTTCACGATCCCGAGCTCTTTCTCGACGAACTCCGGCTGATGAGAGTCGTGGCGCGCGAGGCCCTGTGCACGCTGTCGGACCGCCTCCAGGGCCGGTACGGCAATCCGCTCCCCGGCGAGCACCGCTCGGAGCACCATACCCTGCCGGTCGTCCCCGTCCCCCGCATGTTGCCGACCCGTGGCGGGCAGGTCCTCGAGCTCGCGCCGCTCGCCGTCGACGTCTCGCCGGTCGCCGGCGACGTCGAAGCACGATTGCCGACGCCCCGGAACACCGGCACGTTGACGGGGCCCGGGGCCGTGCCTGCGCTCGGGGTCGAGGCGTTCGTCGGCCGCTCTGCGCCGATCGCCCGTCTCTGGGAACGCCTCGCGGCCGTCGGCGCGCCCGGCGCGGCGCACCATGAGGTCATCGGCATCAAGGCGCCGGACGGCTACGGAAAGACGCGGCTCGTTCAACGGTTCGAGTCGCTGATCCGGACGGAGCTCGGCGTCGCCCCCCTCGTCCTGCGCGGGCGGGCGCCCCGCCTGTTCTCGCTGCCGCTGTGGCCGGTCGCTCAGCTCCTGCGAGGGTACTTCGAAGTGCCGATGGGGGCCGTCGGCCTCGAGGAGCGGGTTCGCAACGGGATTGCGCAACTCGTCGAGTACCTGCCGGACGAGGCGACCCGGCAAGCGCTCCTCGACGCGCGGGCCGGCCTCCTCGACCTGCTCGGCGATCCGGACACGCTCGCCCGGAGCGCCCGCCTCGATCCGCGGGCCGTCGGTCTGCGGCAGAAGCGCGCGCTCGTGGCGTTCGTCGAAGCGGTCGCCGCCCGGGCAACGGTCGAGACCAACGCGCCCCTCCTCCTTTTCGTGGAAGACACGGGCGAGATGGACGGGCCGTCCTGGGAGATGCTGCACCACCTGTTGACGCACGTTCGTCCGCGGGTTCGCATGATGCTGGTGCTCACGTATCACGGGCACGCGTTCGTGCCGGCGGAACTGGGGCGGTATGCCGGCTTCACGGAGCTCGTCCTCGACCCGTTCGACATGGGCGACGGGGAGGCGCAGATCGACGCGTTGCTCGAGCCCAACGTCCTGTCCGAGACGATGCGCTTCAGGCTGATCAGCGCCGCGAAGGGCTCGCCGTTCCTGTTGGCTCAGTACGTGCGCAGTCTGGTCGCGGACGGCGTCCTCGGGCTGCGCAACGGCACATGGTCCGAGCTCGCCTCGCTCCCGCCGGGCGAGGCGCTCCACGATCTCGGACAGACGCTCGGCGCCCGGCTGGCCGCGTTGCCCGAGACGGCTCGCGAGGTGGTCGAGATCGTCGCCGTCGTGGAAGATGCAACGGGCGGTGCGATCCTCAACGAGGTCGCCGCGAGACGGGCCATCGGGGACGACGAGCTCGAGGCGGCGCTCTCCCGGCTTTCGGCCGACGGGCTCGTCGAGGTCTCCGGCACCGAAAACGATCGCACTGTCCGGATTCCGCATGCGCTGCTCCACGACGAGATCTACCGGCAGATGCCCGCCGACCGTCGACGCAAGATCCACGAGGACGCCGGCGAGGTCTACGGGCGTCTGGCGGGCGCCGGCGGGTTCCCGGCGCTGGCCGCCGACCACCTGGCGCAGGCCGGACACGCCAGCCGGGCGCTCCACGGCCTGCTCGACGGGGTCGACCGCTGCGTGCGCAGCCACAACCTGCTCGGCGCCACGGAGCTGTGCAGCCAGGCGCTCGATCTCCTGAAGGGCCTCGGTCGGGACGACCAGGATCGCTTCTTGTTCCACGTGCTTCTGCGCCGGGAGCGGGTGCTGTCCCTGATGGGGCATCGGGAAGCACAGGGGGCCGACCTCCGCAAGCTCGAGCCGCTGGCCGTCAAGGTGGCGACCGAGCACGAGCGGACGCAACTCGCCTTCCGCCGGGCTCGATTCTCGATTCAGGGCGCGGCACACGACGAGGTCGAGAGCCTGCTCCTGCCGCCGGGCGCACGTCCGACCGCGCGGGCGCTTTTCGTCCTCGGGGTGAACGAGTGGCAGCAGGGTCACCGCGCCGAAGCACGCGCTCTGCTGGAGGAGGCCGCCGCGGCGCGCCCGTCCGAGCTGTCGGAGCGCGTCCGGGCCCGGGTCCTGCACGCCCTGGCCACCATCGACGCCCGAGAGGGTCGGATGTCGGAAGCGCTCCACCACTTCTTCGAGTCCTGGCGTTCGACGCGGCGGGCCGGGGACGTGCTCGGAGAAGCGCTGACGATCCAGCAGCTCGGCAACCTGTACTGGACGTGGGGTCGGCTCATGGACGCCGACCGCCTGCTCCGCCGGGCCGAGCGCCTCCTCGGCGAGGCCGGTGAGACGCGGGCCCGCTCCCGGTGCCTCGTTCAGCTCGGCAACCTCCACGCCTCGATGGGGGACTTCGACGAGGCGTTCCGTTGTTTCGGCGACGTGCTTCAATCCGCCGAGAAGGACGTCGCCCGACTCGACCACGTCGCCGCCGTCATCGGGCAGAGCCGCATCCTCGTCTGCCGGGGCAACTATGAGAACGCCACCTCGCTGGTCGGCCAATGCCTGAAGGAGCTTGCCCGGCGCCCCGTGCGGCATCCCATCATGGTCGACGCGCTCGTCACGATGGCGACGACCTTCGCCGTGGCCGCGCGGGGCAAACAGCTCGTCGTCGGCGCCCTGAACTACGCCAACGAAGCCGCCGACAAGGCGACCGAGATGAGCTACTTCAAAGGCCTCGTGCAGGCGATCGGTATTCAGGTCCGGGCGCTGCTCGCGCTCGGTCGCCACTCCGAGGCCGAAGCCAAACTCGCCGATCTCGACGTCGCGTATGCGAGCGCAGTGCAGCGGGACGTTCGACTCGAGCGGCTCCGGGCCGAGGTCGAGCTGTATCGCCACGGCGTCCGTAAGGCCCGCGGAGACACGGCCGGCGCCGAGCAGGCCCGTCAGGCAGCCTGGAACGAGCTGATGGCGCAGGTCCGCTGCCTCGAAGGCACTGGGCTCGAGCGCGGTTTCCTCTCGAACATCGTGCCCCACCGCGAGATCCTGCAAGCGATGGAGCGCGAGGAGGCCGGGGCAGGAGGCTGAGCCCGCCCGAGCGCCACGCCACCGGTTCGACGTGGCCTCAGGTGAGGCCGAGCACGCGGTACAGGGGCACGGGCCGCGACTTGCCCTTCATCTCTTTCGGGGGCCGCTCTTCGTACTGCATGCGGTCCGCCAGGGCAAAATAGACCGGATCCGTCACCAGGATCTCGCCGGCACCGGCGGCGGAGCACAGGCGCGCCGCCGTGTTCACGGTGTCGCCGATGACCGTGAACGAGAGCGTGCGGGTCGAGCCCATGTAGCCGGCGACGACCTCACCGCTGTTGATGCCACAACCGACGTGAATCGCGTCCTCGCCATTTGCCACGCGGAATCGATTGAAGTCCGCGAGCGCCTTCATCATGTCGAGGGCTGCGCGCACGGCACGGACCGTGTGGTCCTCCTGGCGGACGGGCGCGCCCCAGACGGCCATGATCTCGTCCCCCACGAATTTGTCGAGGGTGCCGTCGTGCTGAAAGATGATGTCCACCATGATCTCGAAATACTCGTTGAGCATCGAGACCAGCTTCTGCGGCGGCATCCGCTCGCTCATCGAGGTGAAGCCGCGAATGTCGGAGAAAAGGACGGTCGCCTGACGGAGTTCGCCGCCCTTCTCCATCGCGAGGCCGCCTTTGACGACCTGTTCGACGAGGTTGGGCGAGAGCAGACGCGACAGGTTGGCGCGTGCGACGGCTTCGGCCTCGGCGCGCTTGGCGAGTCGGGCGTTGGCGACCTGCACGGCGGCCTGATTCGCGAAGACCGACAGGATCTGGAGATCCTTCTCGGTGAAGACCCCCGTGGCGATCTGGGTGTCGAGGTGGATCATCCCGAGCAGTTCGTCGTGAAACAGCAGCGGGACGCACATCGTGCTGCGAATGCCCTGCAGGATGATGCTGTGACTGCCACCGAACCGGCTGTCGATGGTCGCGTCGCTGCTCAGCACCGCGTGGTGCTCGTTCTTGACCTCGTTCAGGATCGTCTGTGAGAGCTCCATCTGGCCCTCGCTGCCGCCCTTGCGATGCTTGATGGCCCGGGGCACGGGCTCGCCGGCGTCGTCGAGCAGCAGGATGACCCCGCGATCGGCCGTCGTGAACTCGAAGGCCTTGTCGAGGATCTTGCGAAGCAGGACGTCGATGTCGAGCACGCTCCCGACGTCCTGGTTGGTCTCGAACGCGATGCGCAGCTTCTCGTAATCGGCGCGGACGTTGGCTTCGAGGGGGATCATCGCCTCGGGGACGAACTGCCGGCTCCGCGCGTCGTCCCCCTGAAGACGGGCCCGAATGGCCGTCTCGTGGTTGAACGCCGGGTTGATCGTCACCTGCTTCATGGCGGCCTGGGCTTCCGGGAGGCGGTCGCCCTCGACGAAAACGCAGCGGGTGCTGCCGAGCGTGATGGTGTCCCCGTCGTTGAGCCGGGTACGCCCGGGAATGCGCTCGCCGTTGACGTAGGTGCCGTTGCGGCTGCCCATGTCCTGGAGCCAGTAGCCGCCGTCGACGAAGGTGATCAGCGCGTGTTCCTTGCTGACCACGCGGTCGAGGATCTGCACGTGCTGATCCGGATGGCGGCCGAGCGTGTTGATGGCGCGCAGGAGCGTGTCCTTCTGCACGCCATCCGGGCTGATGACGACGAGTTTGGCCATTACCGTCCGCTTGATGGGCCAGGCGCCCGGGACAGGGCGCGCAGGGCTTCGATCCTCTGCCGGACTTTACCCTCGGGGTCGGCGTTCTTCACGTTTTTCAGCATGGATTCGTAGGCCTCGATGGCGCCGGGCACATCGCCGCGCTCTTCCTGAAGAACGGCGAGGTTCTCCCAGGCGCGCGGTTCCGACGGTGCGAGCCGTGCCGCGGCCCGCAGCGCGGTCTCGGCCTCGGCGTGTTTGCCGGCCTGCGCCAGCGCCGTCCCCAGCCGGAGTTGCGCGAGCGCGTCCTCCGGGTGAGCGCGGGCGGCGACGTCGAGCGCGGCGGCGGCGTCGCCGTATCGTCCGTCCCTCGCCAGGGCGGCGCCGAACTCCGCCTGCGTGCGAGCGTCGCTCGGGGCGGCACTCGCAGCGGCCTGAAGGGCACGAAGCGCGGCCCCATCGTCCCCGGTCTCCTGGCGCGCCACGGCGAGGAGCTTCTGGACGCGGGGGTCGTCGGGGCGCTGCAACGCGAGCGCGTCGAGCAGAGGCCGCGCCTCGCCGGCGCGCCCGAGATCGATGAGCAGCGCCGCGAGCCCGAAGGCGCTGTCCTGGTGGCCCGGATCGGAGGCATGGGCGCGCTTGAACTCATCGAGCGCCCGCAGTTTCTGGCCATCTTCGGCCAACAAACGCGCGAGCGCCCCCCGAATCCCGGCGTCCTTCGGGCTGAGATTCGTAGCCTCGACCAGGCGCGCGATGGCCTCGGCCCGCTTGCCGCGGGCATTGAACTCGGCGGCTCGCAGAACGAGGGCGTCCGCCTTGGCCTGGTCGGCCTGGGCGTCGCCCGCCGGGACGGGCTCCCACACCGGTGCGGAGCGGGCGGTCTTCGGCGGCTCGGGAGGGCGGTCGGCGTCCCACGGGCCGGCGTCGGGAAACGCCGTCGACGGGGGCGGCTGCCACTCCGCCTTCTTCGGGGCGCAGCCGCCCGCGACCGACACCGCGGCGACCGCGAACAGGCCCGCGCGCAGGCGAAAGGGAACGATCGGTCGGATGAAGCGGGGACGCGGGGCCTTCGACATGAGTCCGTGCATACCACGGCCCCGGCCGTCAGGCCAACGGCGCGGCGGTCGACCGGACCTCGGCGACCACCGGAAAATGGTCGCTCGTCTGCACCTCGCGTACGACACGGGTCGGGCCCGCTCCGAGGCCGCCGCCGGCCAGGACGTAGTCGATCCGTCGGTTCGGCGCGCGAACGCTGAAGGTCAGCGGATCCCCCGTGCCGCATGCGTCGAAGAGGTCGACGAGCCCCGCCCCGTCGGCGAGCGGCGCCCCGCGAAGGGTGGCGAGCGTCGCGGAAGTCGGCACGTCGTTGAAGTCGCCGGCCAGCACCGTCGGCCCGGCACACCGGCCGAGCTCCTCGCGGATGCGGCGCGCCTGATCTTCGCGCTCCGCCTCGAAAATGCTCAGATGGGTCGTCCAGACGTTGAGGGCGGGCGTCGTGTCGAGGGCGACCTGCAAGAGGACGCGTTGTTCGTCCGCGGCCCGCGGCAGGAGGGCGACCGACACCGAACGGAAGCCCCGCTTCGACAGGACGGCGACACCGAAGCGACCGCCGCGCGCGTCGGTCAATGCGCCGGCGAACGCGACGTGCGGGCACTGCAACCGGGCCGCGAGCACCGCGGGCTGATCGACGCACTCGCCCATCTGCCATCGGACGCCGACTTCCTGGAGGCAGACGACGTCGGGCGCGAGCGTCGAGAGCGCATCGCCGAGGGCAGCGAGGCCGCCGTCGAGGCCGAGCCGGATGTTGTAGGTGACCACCACGGGGGAAAAACTCACGTCCACTCCTCGGTCAATGGCAGGCGCATGCGGACGAGGGCCCCGCCGCCCGGTCCCCCCGCGTCGATCTCGACCCGCCCGCCCTGCGCCTCGAGGAGCTTGCGGACATAGGAAAGCCCGAGACCGGTGCCCTGCGCCTTGGTCGTGAAAAAAGGCTCGAAGAGGTGCGCGCGCGCCTCCTCCGTGAATCCCGGGCCGTCGTCGATGATTTCCAGCGTGGCTTCGTCGCCGAGCGTCCGGGCGCGGACGACGATGTGCCCGCCTCCGCCCGGCTCCAGCGCTTCGCGGGCGTTGCGCAGGAGGTTCAGCATCCCGGCGCGGAGCTGATGGGGGTCGACCAGCACGGGGCGGGCGGCCCGATCGCCGTCGAGGCGGGTCCGGACGCGGGCGCGCTCCATCTCCGTCCGAACGAAATCGAGTGTCTCCGCCGCCAGGGCGTTGAGGTCGACCGGCACGGGCTCCGGCCGCGGGAGGCGCGCGAAGCTGAGATAGGCTTCGGTGATCTCTCGCAGACGCTCGACCTCCTGAATGATGGAGGTGAGGAGCGCGCGGGCGCCCTCGGTGCCCGCTTCGGCGAGTTCCTCCATCAGCAGCTCCGAGTTCAGCCCGATGCTGCTCAGCGGATTGCGCAGCTCGTGGGTGATCTGCGCCGCCATGCGACCGACGGTCGCGAGGCGCTCCTGATGCAGCAGATCGGTCTGCTGGCGGGCGAGCTGCGCGTCGCGGTTCCGGATCGCCTCCGCCATCCGGTTGATGTCGGCGGCCAGCAGGCCGAGCTCGTTGCGGCCGATGCGTTTCGTGTCGACGGGCCGCTCGTAGTCTCCCCGCGCGATCCGTTCGACGCCTTCGCGCAGGACGCGGAGAGGGCGGAGCGTGAGGGCCGTGACGGCGGTGAGGATGGCCCCGAGCGCGAGACCGATGCCTGTCAGGACGACCGCACTGAGCACCGCGGCGCGCTCCTCCTGGGCAAAGGCCTCCATCGCGCGATGGGTCGCCCCCTGGACCTCGAGCTCGACGCGCGCGACCTCACGACCGACTTCTCCAATCGCCCGGCGCAACATCCGCGCCTGCGTCACGCGTTCCGGCGCAGCCTCCGCCGCGGGGGCCTCGGCGACGGCGTCGCTCTCCGCCTCGACCCGGTCGAAGAACCCGGAAATGCGCACGGCGAGCTGGGCGCGTTCTGCGTCGAGGGCGGCCCAACGCCGGGCGAGGCCCTCACCGTCCCCGCCGGCGACGGGCACCGCGCCGTCGAGCCGCGTGCGGGCGTCGGCAAACGTCGCCTCGAGGCGGTCGAGGTACGGGTGAACCCGCCGAGCCAGGTGCACGGAACGCCGCAGCAGACCCGCCTCACGCGGTTCGAGGGCCAGGTCGAGGCCGCGGAGTTCACTCTTGATCTCCGCGAAGACGGGCGGCAACGGCAGAAGGGTGCGGTGCACATGCGCGACCTGGGCGGAGACCCGCGCGACCTCCCAGGCCGTGTATCCGCTGATCCCGCCGAAGACGACGACGAGGGCAGCAAAGGCGGCGAAGATCCGACCGGGAATGGACAACCGCATGGCTGCGATACTCCGCCACGGGCACGGGAAAACCGTCGTACGGGCGCGTGAGAGGCGGCCCCGCGGTTGACGGCACGGCGACCCCGATGTTAAACGCGCACGTTCTCTCGGCTGGAGCGAATTGTGATGAAGATCCGGTCCTGGTCGCTTCTCGGCGCGAGCCTCGTCCATGCCGCGACGGCCGCCGTCGCGCAAACCCCGCCACCGCGGACGTGGCTCGCCCCCCTCGGGGCCGAGGCCGGTCCGGGCGCGGGGATGATCTCCGAGAAGTTCGACGAGGCAGCCCGCCAGGAGCTCCGGAAGAGCAAGCGCATCGAGCTGCGAGGCGACACCAAACCGGCCCAGGCCGCCAGCGGCACCGGGGCGGATCCCCGCGTCGAGCAAGCGGAGAACCTGCGGACGGCCGGCAAGGCGTCCTTCGCCCAGAAGGACTACGAGACGGCGCTGAAGCAGCTCCAGGGCGCACTGGCGTTCTATGAGGAGGGGCTTGCCTACGTGAACCGTCTCGAGGCCGTCCTCGAGACCCTCGGGTACCTCGGCGCGTGCTCCCTGGCACTCGGCTACGACGACGACGCCAAGGACTACTTCCAGCGCGTCCTCGCCATCATGCCCGAAGCCGCCCCGCTCGATGACTACCCCGTCCAGAGCATTCAGCTGTTCGAAAAGCTCAAGACGCAGCAGGGCAAGAAGAAGAAGGGTTCGCTCACCATCAAGACGGATCCGCCGGGCGGTCTCGTCAAGGTCGACGGCAGCGACCGGGGGGCGGCCCCCGTGACCGTCGCGGACCTCGCCCGCGGTGAGCACTACGTCCAGGCAAGTCAGGATGCCGCCGGCGTGGCCGGGCTCAAGGTCGAGGTCAAAGGCGGCAAGGCCGAGACCGTCGAGCTCAGGCTTTCGACGCAGGTCGGCCCCGAACCGGCCCAGCCCGTCGACCCGGCGATCGTGCGCGAGGTCGCCCGGATGGCCGCCGACGGCAAGCTCGGGGCGCCGTTCCGGGAACGGTCCGATCAGATTGCCGAGCTGACGAAAGCAGGCTGCCTGGTC
Source organism: Myxococcota bacterium (assembly GCA_023150895.1). Classification (GTDB taxonomy): domain Bacteria; phylum Myxococcota_A; class Bradymonadia; order UBA7976; family UBA1532; genus CAINDO01. Next base: position 64,805 of record JAKLJY010000006.1, read on the forward strand.
GTCGGGCATGTCGAGGGCCAGGGCAACGGGTACGTGCTTCAGGCGTACGTCTACAGCCCTGATCAGAAACAGACGGCCGCGCTCGACGAGGTCCGCTTCCGGGCCGATCTCTCGAGCGTCAACGTGCAGGCCACGACGTTCGCGCACGCGGTCGAAGAGGCCTGCAACAAGTTCCCCTATGACAAGATCGTGGTCGGCGGGGTCGTCGTCGCCCGGACGGAGCCCGCACCGCCACCGCCGCCACCGACGGCGCCACCCTCCGCCGAGGAGCCCAAGCCCCGCAAACCGCTCCCGCCCGCGGTCACGCTCGAGAACCCGGAACCCCTCGAGAACGACGAGGACGAGGACGACGATACGCCCTGGTACAAGGAGTGGTGGGTCTGGACGGTGGCCGGCGCGGCCCTCATCGGCGGCGCGGTCGCGGCCGGGTTCGCGTTCGCCCCCGAGGACACGGACTCCACGAAGGTCGACGCGGAGGTGAAGTGGTGATGCGCGCTTCGTCCGAATTCGTCCGCGCGGCCCTCGCGCTCTCCCTCGCAGCGATCGTCGGCGCGTGCGGCGGCGACGAGAAGCCGGCCGCCGGTCTGGCCCTGGAGATTCACCCCGCGGCCTGGGACTCTGGAGAGTTCGACCCGCTGAACACGGCGGGCCCGGACGACATCATGGAGATCATCGCGGCGCGCCCCGGGCAACCGGACGCCCCGGTGTTCACCCAGGTCTTCCGGCTCGCCGACCGGCGCGGCACCCTCGACGCATTGCCCATCGACGACGGATATCGCCTCGTCGTCCGCGGCTTCCGGGGCCCCGCACGGGAGTTTCTGTTCTACGGCGGGACGCCGCTTTTCGACATCGTGGAGGGCAAGAGCACCCGGGTCGCGATTCAGGTCGGGCGCCCCGACTGCACGATGCTCAATCACAACTCGAGCCGCCCGTCGTTTTTCGTCCTCAACGGCAAAGAGGACGCCTACTTCAAGCGCTGGGGCGCGGCGAGCGCCGTGCTCCCGGACGGGCGCGTGCTGATCACCGGCGGCGGCAACGTCAACGCCGAAGGTCACCTGACCGAGCTGCGCTCGGACATCGAAATCTATGACCCGCGCTACGGCCAGTTCTTTTTCGGCGACGAGAGCCTGCGGCTTCTGCGGCCGCTCGCCCACCACACGGCGACCGTGCTCGCCGACGGCCGGGTCGTCATTTTCGGCGGGTTGACGACGGAGAACGCCCAGCCGGTCCACGCCCGCGACATCCAGATCATCAACGTCGACGACCCGGTCCAGAAAGTCCGCACGGCCAACGTCGCGGTCTTGCCGGGGCTCGAGCGATACATGCACGCTGCAGCCCGCCTCGAGCGAGACGGTTCGGTACTGTTCACGGGCGGCATCGGCGGCGACGGCAAGCCGACGGCCACGGTGGCCCGCTTCTTCCCCGATCCGGTGGATCCGGTCGGCGGCACGCTCTCCGCCGAGGGCCATCTGCAGGACGCACGCGTGAACCACGCGATGGCGCCGCTGCTGCGCGAGGGCACCCTGGCGATTGTCGCGGGCGGGCAGGGGGTCGACGGTGAGCCCCTCAAGAGCCTGGAGGTCATGGTCGTCGGCGGGAACATGACGGAGTGTGTGGCCGGGACGACGGCGGACACGGTCCACGGGTGCTGGGTCCCCAACCCCTACGGCCTCGCCCTCGCCGAGCCCCGATTCGGACACCGCGCGTTGCGGGTCGGCTCCGGGCACGAGCTCCTTTTCGTCGGCGGTTACACGGCGCGGGATCGCACGGCGATGGCGCAGTCCCTCGAGCTGCTGCACACGAAGCTCCGCACCGAGGGCGGCGAGGTGTTCTCGTTCATGGGGCGTAGGCCCGAGTCCGGGGAACTCCCGATCGGGCGTCTGACCACTGGTCGCGGCGATTTTGCGGCCACCCCGCTGATGGACGGCCGCATCCTCGTCAGCGGCGGGCGTCAGGGCACGCTGCCGGTGACGACGACCTCTCTTCTGAGTCCCTGCCGCCCGGAGAACGGCGAGACGTGCACCCAAGCGTTCTCCGAGGTCGAACTCGCGAGCGAGTGCGCCCTCAGCCAGCCCCGCTTCGGACACGAGGCGATGCGCCTGCAGAACGGGACGGTGCTGTTCGTCGGCGGCGTTACCCACCTCGGGCGCGAGACGTTGGCTGCCATCAACCGGGCCGAAGTCTTCTTCCCGATGGCCCTCGAGGCCTGCGACGTCTTCGAGCCTTGCCCAGCGTCGGTTCAGGCCGCGCCGTGACGCTTCGGCCCCGGTGACCCCGGGCGCCGATGCAACTCTTGTCGGTGGGGGTGGCCGTGCGCGGGTCCGGCTTCGGGAAGCTTCTCTCGTTTCTCCTGCTCCTGCCGTTCGTCACGGCGCCCTCGACCGCCGTCGCGGCGCTGCCCTCCCGGTTCGACCTGACCGTCACGGCCGACGCCCCGGACGGCATTTTCGCGCCCGGCGCCCCGCTGACGTACCGGGCGGTGATCGCGGACGCCGCAGGCGCGGCGCTCGGTCCGCTGACGGTCCGTTTCTCCGTGCCGCCCGAAGTCACGATCGATGGCGTGATCGCCCCGGGGGCGGTGACCCGCCTCGACGCAGACCGGCACGGCGTGACGATCGAGGGGCTGTCGTTGCCGGCGAACGGCAGCGCGGATGTGCGCTTGCTGTGCACGCTCGCCAGCGTCGAGGCATTCGCTGCGATCGGACGGCCCTTTCCGACGCTCGATGGACTCGTCCTCGCGGCGCAGGGGGCACTGACCGATCCCGCCGCGCCCGCGGACGGGAGTCGACCCTCGGATGATCCGTCGACGCTCGCGGCGGACGATCCCACGACCCTCGTCGTGTCGGCCTTCGTGGAGCTGTCGGGCTCCCGCAAGGTCGTAGCGGACGTCGACGGCGGCGACGTCGAGCCCGAGGACGTTCTCGAGTACACGCTTTCCGTCGTCAACGCCGGCAACGTCGCCACGCCGGTCGTCGTCGACGACCCCACGCCCGCCGACCATGGTCCCTGCGTCCCGGTTGCGGTGCCGATGGGTCTCACCTGCGACGCGGCGGGTCTGAGCGGAACGGTCGACGTGCCGGAGAACGGCGAGGTGACGGTCGTCTTCCGCAGTTCGGTCGCGGCCGGCGCCCCCAACGGGGCGGCGCTGCGAAACACGGCGACGCTGACGTCCGCGCTCGACCCTTCGGCGACCGCGCGCCCGGCCTCGCGGGTCCTGCGGGTGACCTCGGTGCCCGTGCTCTCGATGGACAAGGTCGCCATCGGCACGCGGAACGGCCGGGTCGAACAAGGGGGCGGTTTCGTTTATGAGCTCACGGTCCGCAATGCCGGCAATCGGGCGGCCAGCGACGTGCGGATCACGGACACCTTCGTCGGCCCGGAGGACGTGGCCGCCTCGCCGCTCGACGGGGGGCGGGTGGAGGCCGGCGCGCTCGTGTGGGACCTCGGGGGACTCGCCCCGGGCGCAGCCGCGCGGGTGCGCATGCAGGTCGATGTCGGCCCGCTGGCGCCCTCGTCGGCTTCGATCACCAACCAGGCGTTCGTCCAGGCGGCCGAGGTCCTGCGCCCGGTGGCGTCGGACGATCCGGCCACGCCCGGACCGCCGGACCCCACGACCGTGATCGTCGTGAGCCCCCCGCCCGCGGTCCCCGTCTTCACGTTGACGAAGGTCGCCACCGACGAGAACGGCGGAGAGCTCGTCGCCGGGGACGTCCTCCGCTACGACCTGCGCATCGTGGCGTCCGCCGACGCGCAGTTGGTCGACGCCCCGGTGCTCGTCGACGACCTCCCCGGCGCGTTGACGCCGCTCGAGGCCCCCGGGGGTGAACTCGGTCCCAACGGCGCGAGCTGGACGCTGCCGCGCGACTGGCGCGGGGGAGAGCCGTTCGGCCTGACGCTGCGCGTGCAAGTCGTCGAGGACGTGCTCGACGGGTCCCGCGTTCTCAATCAAGCGGAGGTGCGCGGGCTTCCCCAGGGGCTCCTCGTGAGCGACGACCCCGGCACGGCCGCGCAGGCCGATCCGACGGGGGTCATCGTTCGCGGTCGCCCGCTCGTCGGCGTCGTTCAGAAGGCCGTCCTCGACGACGACGGAGGCGCGGTTCTGCCGGGCGACACGCTGCGGTACCGGTTCACGATCGAGAACGTCGGTGGCGTCGAAGTCCGTCCGCAGGTCGTCGACGACCTCGTCGACGCGCTCTCGTTCGTGTCTGCCGAACTCGCGCCGGTCGTCGCCGGCAACCGCGTCGTCTGGCGCCTCGCCCCGCTCGGCGCCGGCCAGCGCATCTCGTTCGAGCTCGTCGTGACGGTGCGCGACGATACCCCTCCCGGAACGGTCATCCGGAATCAGGCGACGGTCTCCTTCGGCGGCGGCGTCGCCCCGGTGGCGACGGACGATCCGGCGACGGCAGCCCCCTCGGACGCCACCGTCGTCGTCGTCGAAGCGCCCGCCCGGGACCTCGTCGCGACCAAGAGCCTCGAACCTCCGGCCGACGGGACGTACTCGGCCGGCGATGAGGTCACCTATCGCCTCGTCATCGAGAACGCCGGCGCGGCGGCCTCCTCGAGGCTCGAGGTGGTGGACCCGCTCGATCAGAGCCTGACTGGCACCTTCGCCGGGGGGGGGACCATCGACGCCGAGGGCCGGTCCGCGGCCTGGGGGCTGGCCCCGATCCCGGCCGGCGGGCGCGTCGCGCTCGAGCTTCGCGCCCGCATCGGCGAGGGCGTCCCCGCCGGCACCCGGATTTCCAATCAGTTCGGTCTGCGTCCCGCCGGTGGTGGCACCTTTGTGCGCAGCGACGATCCGACCACGCCGGCGGCGGACGATCCGGTCGTTTTCGCGGTCGGCGCGCCCGTCGCCCCCCTCCCGAGCGTCGCCTGCGAGAAGCGCGTGTTCAGTGAACGTGACGAGCCGCTGCCCGGCGCGCGCATGGACTACAGCATTACCTGCGTGAACCGCGGCGGGGCGCCGGTCTCCCGACTGACGCTGACCGACGAGCTCCCACCGTTCGTCACGTTTCTCTCCGGCACCGCCCTGTTGAACGGCGTGCCACTCGCAGACGATGTCGCGCGCGAGGCCTTCGGTGCCGGCCTTCTCCTCCTCGAGGCCCCGTTGGCCGTGGGCAGCGCCGCCGTCTTCCGGTTCGGCGTCCGGATCGCCGCCGAGGCCGAGCCCGGCTCGCGAGTCGCAAATCAGGCCCGAGTCGTCGTCGAGGAAGGTCAGGTGGTCGCGACCACGGATGACCCCCGCACGGCGGCGCGCGGCGATGCAACGGTCGTCGTCGTCGGCCGGGCCGGACCGGGCGAGAACCCCGATCTTCGCCGATTCGTCAAGTCCTACCGGGTGCTCGGAGCGGCGGATCCCGGTCGGGCATCGCCGGGAGACCGCATCGAGTGGACGCTGACAATCGCCAATGCGGGGGCGGGCGCGGCCACCCGGCTCGTCCTCCTCGATCCCCTCCCGGCCCGTGCACGCTACGTCGCGGGCTCCGTTCTCTCGGACGGCCGCCCGCTCACCGACGCCGCCGATCCCGATGACGGGGAGATCGGCGGCGGGCGCCTCACCGTTCGTCGCGCCCGGCTCGACGCCGGGCAGACCTGGCGCGTCGTCTTCCAGACCGAGGTCGTCGAGGGGCCGCTGGTGGAAAACCAGGCGACGCTCCGGGCCGACGCGCTGGCAGACGAGCGGTCCGACGACGACGGCAATGAGGGCAACGGGAACGGGCCGACCGTCGTCCCCGTCGGTGAAGCCCCCGTGGCGCGCCTCACGCTCGACAAGACGGTCGAGACGTCCGACACGGACGCCTCGGCCCGATTCACGCTCAGCGCCAGAAACACGGGGACGCTCGCCCTCGCGGGCCTCACGCTGACGGACGAGCTCCCGGCCGGTCTGGACTTCGTCGGGGCTGAAGGCCTCCCCCCGGGGTCGACCGCCGAGTGGGCGCCGGCGAGCCGCCGCGTGACGATCCGCGGCCTCTCCGTCGCCCCCGGCGCCGGGCTCGCGCTCGAGCTGCGGACCGAGATCGATGCCACGCTGCCCGAGGGCACCGAACTGTGCAACGTCGGCGCCATCGTCGGCGGCCGGCTGCCCGAGGTCCGGTCGGCGCCGGCCTGCTTCCGCGTTCAGCGACCGACGGGTGTCCTCGCCGGTGTGGTCTATCAGGCCCTCGACACGACCCCCGGCTACCAGGCGGGCGCCGATCAGGCGTTCGAGGGCATGACCCTGCGCGCACGGGACGCGCTCGGCCGACCCTACGAAACCCGCACCGACGCCGGAGGGGCGTTCCGATTCGCCGAACTCCCCCGTGGTCCGCTCGCCGTCGAGGCGGTGACCCGCACCGGCACCGTGGTCGGGCGCTGGCCCCGGTTGGAGATCGGAGCAGCGCCCGTCTCGGCCGACCTCGAGATCGTCCCGACCGGGCGCGTGTACGAGTCCCGTTCCGGCGCGCTCATCGACGGCGTTCAGGTCTTCCTCTATCAGGATCTCGACGAGTCCAATCCCGATGTCTTCGACGCGGCCTCCCGTGCCCGGCGCCGACTCGTGGCCGCCGACGCGCTCGAGGATCCGTCCCAGCAGGGGCAACGAACGGCACACGGTGGCCTGTACCGCCTCGTCGCCCGCCGCCCCGGCCGGTACTTCATCGACGTCGTCCCCCCGGGCGAACTCGTCTGGCCGAGCGTCTTGCAGCCCGCGAAACCCGGCTACGTCAGCGCTCAGACCGGCGCCGTGTCCGACCAGCCGCTCCCGGCGCTCACCCGCGGGGAGGGACCGCCCTGGACGCCGGCGTTCGTCAGCGACGGCATGGCAGCGATCCGCCAGAACCACCTGCCACTCGATCCGCTCTCGGCGTTGCTCGACGTGACCAAACGCGCCCTCCGTCACGAGGCGTCGGTCGGTGAGGTCGTCACGTTCGAGGTCGATGTCGTCAACCGGAGTCCCCGAACGCTGGCGTGGTCGCCGCGGGACGGGCGTGGCGGCGTCTACCTCGCCGATGCGCTCCCGCCCGGCTTCAAGTACGTCGCCGGCTCCGCGGCCCTCGTCCGGGTCGACGAGACGGCGGAGCGCCCGCAGGCAGCCGACGATCCGGCCGGCGACACCCGCCTTCGGTTCGGGCGGATTGTCCAGGAGGGCGGTCGCCCCGTGCTGCGCCCGCTGACGTTGCCCGCCGGCGCGCACCTCCGGCTGCGCTACCAGCTCGTCGTCGGTCCGAACGTGCGTTCGCGGGAGGTCTATCGAAACCGGGCCTGGCTCGTCGACGCCGAGGGGCGTCCGCTGACCGAACCCGCGACGGCCGAGGTCGTCATCCTTTCCGATCCGGACCTCGACCAGGGCGTCCTCATCGGCAAGGTCTTCTGCGATGAAGACGAGGACGGGGCGCAGGGCCCGGGCGAGGCCGGCTTGCCGGGCGCCATGGTCTTTGCGGATACCGGCGACTTCGCCATCACCGACGGGGCGGGCAAGTTCCACTTTCAGGCACTCGAGGCCGGCACGCACGCGTTCAAGATCGACACGGACAGTCTCCTGCCGGGCGCAGCGTTGACGACCGACGAGACGCGGATCACCTACCTGACCCGCGGTCTGCCGGCCAAGATCGCGTTCGGAACCCGTTGTCCCGCCGAGCTCGCCGATCAACCTGCATTGGAACTCGCACCGGACGGCTTCGAGGCGGCGCTCGGTGCGCTCACCCGACGTGCCGTCGTCGTCACCGGCAACGTCCGCGCTCAGCGCGTACGGGTCGATGGCGCCGAGCACCGGGGCGGGGCGCCCCGCATCACCCTGGTGGCCGACGGACTCCCCGCGGAGGCGCGCGACCTTCACCCGGGTGGCGACGGGGCGACCGCGCAACTCTCGTTCGACGTCTTCGTCCCCGACGGCGCCCCCGCGCAGTCCTGGGCGCTCTGGCTCGGCCCGCTCGGGGGGGTCGAACAGATTGTCGCGCGCGGGGAAGGCGCGCCGCCCGACCGGATTCCCTGGGACCAGCGAGGGCCGGACGGCGGGCGATTCCTCGAGAAGGGGACGGTCTATGCCTACCGCCTCGAGGTCTCGGATCGCCGCGGCCGGACGTGGGGCAGTCCCGCGGGCGTCTTTGGCGTCGGCGCCCATTCCGAGCCGCCGCCTCCGCTCCTCGCGGCCATCCGCGGCGACCTCTTCGCGGCGGACGACACACCGAAGCCCCTCCTGGAGTGGGAACTGAGGAAGCTGACCCACCGTCTGCGGAAGCTCGAGGGCACGCTCCGCCTCGAGGTGCACGGCGACGACACGCTCCCCGGGCCGGAGATGCAAACGCTGACGCAGCGGCGCGCGGAGGCCTCGGCTCGCCTTCTGCGGGGCCTGCTGGGCAAGGCGGGACCCGCGGTCGTCGCCGCGGGGCAGGGCAGTGCACGCCCGATGGCCCCCAACCTCTCCGAGCGGCAACGCGCCCGCAATCGAAGGGTGGAGCTTCGGCACGTGCCGGGGACCGGGGCCGACACGCCGTCGGCTCCGGTTGCGCCCGCACGGCGGACGGTCGACCTGCGGGCGACGTACCTGCCCGTCGTCCGGATCGGTCGGGACGAGGTCGTCGCCGACGAGGACGGGGAGTTTGCGCTCACGGCCGCCGTGCCCGAAGACGGCGTGCTGGAGATCGCCCTTCGCGACGTCGACGGCCGCCGTGCGACCCTGCCCGTGCGCCTTCACGCCGGGGCCCCCGCGGAGCTCGGGCGCCCCTTCGTCGTGGCGCTCGCCGGCTCCCCCCCCGAGGGTCTCACGCTCGGCGGTGCGCCGCTCGCCCTGCCCCCCGCGGGCGTGCGACTTGCTGGCCCGGCCCGTTTCGAGAGCGCCCCGGGGGCGGCGGCGAGTCGACCCGCACCGGTGACGCTCGCCGTGGCGCCGGGGACGGGCGCGCCGCCCGAGAGTTTCAGCCTCGTCGTCTTGGGGCCGGACGGCGAGGAACTCGACCGACAGGTCGGCCGCGGGGCGCTCCCGAGCGAATTCGTCGTCGCGCCGGGGAGCGCCCTCGCCGCGGGGACGTCGGTCGCGCGGCTGACGGTCCGGCGCGCGGACGGGGTCGTCGAGCAGTCACCGCCCCATCTGCTGCAGAGCGGTCCGGGGACACCGGCCGCAGCCCCCGACCCCCCCCCCTGGGCGGTCTTCCTGGACGGGCGCCCGGCGCTGCTCGGCCCGGATGGTCGGCTTTTCGCCGAAACACCGGCCCGGGAAGGCGGCGCCGTCCTGATCGAGGTCGAGGCTCCGGATGGCGGACGCCGGGCTTTCTTCGTCCGCCCACCGAGCCGCCCGGGGGACGCTCCGCTGGTCGCGGTGCGGCCGACGCCCGAATCCCCGACGTCTCCGCCCGTCTCCCGGGATGGTCCGCGTCCCATCGCTGCCTCCGGAGAGCCGCCGACCAACGCGGCCGCCCCGCCTCCGGCCTCCGAGTCTCCCCCCGGCACCTACGACCGGGTGCCACCCGACGGGGCGGCCAGCGCGGCGCCGCCGCGGTCCGGGGAGACGGCCTACGAACGCCTCGACACCGTCGACGCCGCCGTCCCCGGGCCCTATCGGCGCGTCGACGAGGTCGACGGCGCAAAGACCGAAGCGGGCCGGTATCACCGGATCGACGAACTCGCGGTGCAGACGCCGCCGCCCGCGGGTGAACCCGGAACCGTCGACGCGCTCGGCCTGCACCCCTATCGCCCCGAGGGGGCGCGGTCCTCGGTGCCCGGACCACGGCGCGCCCTTTCACCGGAGGCGCGGTCGGAGCTCGCCGCCTTCGGCCGCGCCGAAATCCTTCGCGCCCTCGCCCCCCTCGCCAGCGCCACGGGGGCGGCCATCGACGTACCCGCACGGCGGCTCAGTGCCTTCTTGCCCCCGCCGGGCACCGCACTGCCCGGGCGTTCGGTCCCGGTCCGCGGCACGACGGATCCTGAGAACCGAGTCTTCATCAATGGCGTCGAGTTCCCCGTCGGGCCCGAGGGCCAGTTCGGCGGGGCCGCCGCCTTCCCGCCCGGTCGCTCGTCTCTGGAGATCGTCGCCGTGGATACCGCCGGGAACCGCGGTGTGCTGCGGCGGGACGTCGTCCCCGCCGATGCCCAATGGTTTCTCCTCGCGCTCGCCGATGGAGCGGTCGGGCCCTCCGGGAGCGCCCTCGACGGCGTGACCACCACGACTCGCGTGGACCTCGGGGACAGCGCTTACGTGCACGGCCGCGGGGTGGCCTGGTTGCGCGGGCGCGTGCAGGGCAAGGAGATTCTCGACGGCGCGTTCGGTACCTACGAGGTGGAGACCCACGTCGACACCGCACGCCGCCGAACGTTCGAGCCGGCGTTCCGCGAGATGATCGATCCCGAGCGTTTCTATCCGACCTACGGTGACGCGAGCACGCTCGCTCGCCCGATCCACACGCGCGGTCCGCTCTATGTGCTGATTCGGGCAGACGAGAACCGGCTGACCGTGGGGGACTTCGCCTCCGACATCCGCGGGCTCGAGCTCTTCCGGTACGACCGCTCTCTCTACGGCGCGCAACTGCGGCTCGACGACACGACGGGCACGGCCGACGAGTGGCGGCACGAAGCCAACGCCTTCGTCGCAGATCTCGACGCGCCGGAACGGCACGCCTACGTCGAGCTCCGTGGCACGGGCGGCTCCTTGTATTACCTCCCGTACGAAGAGCTGATCGAGGGGTCGGAGCGGGTCTACCTCATCGAACGCGACCGGGAGACGGGCATCGAGCGGGAGCGCCGCCCCTTGCTTCGCGACGCCGACTACACGATCCGCTACCGAGAGGGACGGATTCTGATGAAGTCGCCGGTCCCGCGGGCGACGCTGGGGTCCTTCGGCCCGCGACCACAAGCCGTCGCCGGGCGCCGGGCCGAGGTGCTCGGCGGCCATCCCGTGTACCTGGCGGTCGAGATGGACCATCGGGACGCCCGGACTGCCGGCGAACTCGCGCTTGCGGCCCACGTGCGTGAAACCTACGACGGTCGCTTCGTCCTCGGCGGCGGGTATCTCGAGGAAGGCCAGTCCCGCGATCCCGCGACGAAGTACCGGTTGTGGGGCGCTCAGGCCGGTGCCTACCACGGACGCCGGACGCGTCTCGAGGCCGAGTGGGTCGAGAGCAGAAACGCCCTCGGCGCGAGTCTGTACTCGAGCGACGGCGGCCTGACCTATCGACCGTTCAACGGTCGTGCGGGGCAGGGGGCTCGTGGAACGGGTCTCTTGCTGCGCGGCGGTCTCGAACTCGACGACCTGGTCGGCGCGCAGGATCGCGACCACTGGTACACCGAGGGATACTGGCAGTCCCTGGCGCCGGGGTTCTACTCCGGAGGGACGGTGCAGTCCCAAGGTCTCGAGAAGTACGGTGCCCTGACGCGCTACGTCCTCGACGAGCACCACGCGTTGCGGCTGCAGCACGATGGCGTCGTGGCGGACGAGCCGACGACCCAGGGTGACATGACCTTCCACGGATATCGTCGACACACGACGCAGATCGGGCATACCTACACGGCCGGACGCCTCACCCTCGATTCCGCTCTGGTCCATACGATGGACGACGAGGGCGACGAGGCGCCCTTCGTCACGGACGTGCTCAACGTCGGCGCAGAGTATGCGCTCACGCATCGGTGGACCCTGCTGGGGGGTCAGGAAGTCGTCGTCCGCGGGGACGCACGACTGCACGACTCGACGGCGGACCTGCTCGCGACGACGGTCGGCGCGCGGTACCGACCCGTCGAGGACGTCGCCATCGAAGGCACGGAGACGGTCCGGTATTCGGGCGACAACGCCACGCAGATCGGGCTCCGGACGGACGTCGACGATCGGCACACGCTGTACGTCAACGAGCGATTCGTGCGTCAGAACGGCGAAATGGGCGCCACGAGCGTCGTCGGCGGCGAAGAACGCTGGGGCGACGACAAGAGCGGGCGCAGCTATGGCGAGTATCAACTCGAGGCCGGCGAACTCGGGGCCCGCAATCGGGCCGTCCTCGGTGTCGGCAAGCGGACCCGGCTCACCCGCGGCCTGACCGTCGATGCGGCCTACGAACGCAGTCAGGTGCTCGGCGGTCCCGAGAACGGGGAGATGAGCAGCGACACCGTCTCGCTGGGGTCGGAGTGGCTCGATTCGAAGCGCGTCAAGGTCGCCGGCCGGTACGAGCTGCGCTACGACGACAACGCCGAGGACCTCGGACGCCGGGACCGCCTCCAGTTCCTCACGCTGAACGGGGCGGATTGGCTCCTGACGCCCGACTTCACCTTCCTCGTCCGCCTCAACTACAGCCACACCTACGATCTCGGCTTCGAAGCGACCGAGGCGGAGCTGGTCGAGGGCAGCCTGGGCCTGGCCTTCCGGCCCGTGGCGTGGGACGACTTCGCCGCCCTGATCAAGTACACCAAGCGCTTCGAACAGCGGCCGACGGATCTGCTCGTCGAGCTCCCCATCCGCGACGAATACGACGTCGTTTCGTTGGTGCCGGTGCTGGAGCTCCCCTGGCGCTTCCAGCTCGTTGAAAAGCTGGCCTGGAAGCGGATGGCCACGCGGACGCTCAACCTCCCGACGGTCGTCAGCCAGACCCTCCTCTGGATCAACCGGGTGAACTACCACCTGACCCGTACCTGGGACGCGGGCGTCGAGTATCGCCTTCTCACCTCGACCCTGGCCCAGAGCCGTCGCCACGGCGCGCTCGGCGAGGTGAACTACATCATCCAGAAGAAGGTGCGCCTCGGCGTGGGCTACAACTTCTCGTCTTTCAGCGACGACGAGTTCGCCCGCCTCGACGAGGACCACGGTGGCCCCTTCTTCCGGGTCGTCGCGAACTATTAAGAAACGCAGTTCGGGCTCCTGCCCCGGGTTTCATCCACCCGGGTGCCCCGAAGGGGCATGGGCAACTACTAAGAACTCGGGGCGAACGGCCCGAGTGCGGTTCACTCCGCTTCGACCCGTCCGAGCATGCCTGCACCTCGGAGCCGCGCTTCGAGCGTCGTCGCGCCGAACGACGGCGCTTCGAGCCGGGGCTCAGAATCGGACGATGCCCGCCTGGAGAAGGCGCCCGAGGCGATCCGCCTCGAAGTCGCCGCGCTCGCCGACCAGCAGGCGGACCCGTTCCAGCACGGTCTTGACGCGCTCCTCGAAACGCGCCGTGTCCGCTCGGGGCCCTTCGGATGCCTCGAGCTGTCGGCCTGACTCGGCGCGTTGGACGCCCAGGCGGCCCGGCGTCGCGTCTGCGGCGGCCTGCGCGTCCCGGCGCGTGACGTCGGGTGCGTCCTCGAGCTCGCGAGCGAGCGGCGCGCCGCCGGGAGAGACCCAGTCGAGGAAGCGCGCCTCGGCCGCCAACGCCTGCGCTTCTTTGGCCTTCACGTCGGCCCGCGACTCGGCCTGACGCGTGTGCGTCAGCTCGTGGGCCAGCAGCGCTTCACCGCGAGGCGTGTCCGGCCGGAAGTGTTTCGGATCGAAGAACACCATCTTGCCGTGCGTGAACGCCTCGGCCGAGAGGGAGCGGGCCATGGCACCCGACATGGGCCCGGCGAACACCATGACGTCGTCGAAATCGTGACCGAAGAAGCCCGCGAGCCGACTCCGCGTGGCCGCGTCCAGCGTCCGCCGCTCCGCCACGAGCGCTGCGGCCACGCTCGCCGCGTCGTCGGCTGCGACCGACTCGAGCAGCCCCTCGGGTGTCGCGGGCGCGGTCCCGACCTCGCGCGTGCGGAGTCTCAGGTTCAGCGTGTCGAGCGTGGAAGCGCCGGCCTTCACCAGGGCGTCGGCGAGCTGATCGGCGAGGATGCGACCGCGGACGGCGGGCGTCCCACCGGCCGGCACGTCGAGGACGAGCTCGAGGACGTCCCGTTCCGCCGCTCGCGCGGGACGCCCGCGCATGCGTGAGGTCAGGACGTCAGGGAGTGCCGAGAGCGCGGTGGTCAGCAGGCGATGAGCCTCCCCGCCGCCGCCCGGTGGGGTCTCGAGCAACACGTGCCGGACGTCGATGGGGCCCCCGCGTGCGCCGTCGAGTCGGGTCTGCGCCCCGGTCCGACGGGCCGGAGGCAGGGGGGGGAGCGAGGCCGGCGCGGCGAGCGGCTGCGGCCAGGATGCTGGCGGGCGGGTGTCGGCTCGCGTCAGGCAGTCGGCGGGCACCCAGCGGCGCTGCCCGGCGACCGTGACGGGATAGAAACCCGCGCGCGGCGGGCCATCAACCGCAATCGCGCTGCCGGCCGGCACGCTCCCCGCGACCTTGGCACCGGGCGTCCGGCTCGTGAGGAGGGGAACCTCGGGCAAACCACGCGCAGGGACGAACCCGCCGTTCGATGGGGTTGGGGCGCCGACGGGCTCGGCTGCCAACGCGAGGGCGCGTCGCAGTGCGAGCGTGTCGACGCCGGCCGGGGTCCGCAGGCCCGGGCGACCGCCGGTCAGGACGACCTCTTCGGCGAAGAGGCGGGCTGCACGTTCGCGGGCACGCTCCGCCGTCGCGCCGCCCCGCGATGCGCGGTTCACCGCCGCCGCGGCGGCCCGCTGAATCGACACGAGGCGTTCGAGGTCGAGGGGCGCATCCTGCGCGAGGGGCGCGGCGAGGCGGGCTTCGGCATCCGCGAGCGCCGCCAGATAGGGGTTGTCGTTACTGCCGGCGCTCTCCGGCCGAACGCGCGCGGCCGGCGCATCGACACTCGCCTCCGTCGAAGGCGCAGTGCCCAGCGCGGCCGCATACGCGCCGCGGAGCCGGGCGGCCGTGCGTGCGTCGAGCGCGCGGGCATCGCCGATCAGGCCGTCGAGCGCCGCGTCGTGACGGCGCTCGCGCCCGAGGCGACGGACGAGATCCACGCGAAGCGCGTGAAGGCGGGCGCGCCGAACCCCCTCCTCGGTCGACCGTTCGAGGGGCCCGAGCCGCGCGATGGCGTCGACGAGATCTGCAGCGCGGCGCAGTGCTTCGGGGTCGGGGGTCGCCGGCCGGCGGGGGAGGAGGTCTTCGTCATCGTCCTCGGGGAACAGCCGGCGAGCCATCCGGCGCGCCTTCTTCTCCGGGGCGACGCCCGCATCCGGCACGTCCGGCACCGCGCGGTCCCAGGGCACGACCCCCATGGCGGCCGGGTTCGGCCCATCACTCCGCAGCGCCCCGTCGAGCAGCGGCTCGAGCATCAGGAGTTCGCGACCGAAAGCGAGGTGATCGGGCGCCGGATCGTCCCGAGCCTCGGCCGCGCTCTCGAGTCGGAGGTCTGCATAGGCTTCCAGGTGCGCGTATCGGTCGGTCCCCCATGCCAGCCGATCGGGCACGAGGGCGTCGGGCATCCGCGAGACGTCGTCCCCCGTGAGCGGGCCGAAAAAGATGCCGGAATCGCCTTCGAACATGGGCTGGCCTCGTCAATGGCTGCGACGCGGCCACCACTGTAGTGCATGGCCCTTGGCGTCTCAACGGGCGGCCGGTTCGAAATTCGGCCTGCCGGCGTCATTGTGGTACCCTCTCCGGGCGCTGCGCGGAGCGATGATGGCAAAGAAGATCCTGACGGTCGAAGACGCCCCGAACATCCGGAAGCTGATCGCGTACAACCTCAAGCGCGCCGGCTACGAGGTGCTCGAAGCCGAGGACGGCAAAGCAGCCGTACGGGTGCTCAACCAGCTCGTTCCGGACCTCATCATTCTCGACATCCGCATGCCCGAGATGGACGGGTTCGCCCTGCTCGAGCTGATGCGCAAGTACCCCAAAGCCGCGGCGATCCCCGTCATCATGCTGACGGCGCTGAGCACCGCCGCCGACCTCGATCGCGCGCTGCAGCTCGGCGTGGTCGACTACCTCGTCAAACCGCTCGACCCGACGCTTCTGCTCGCCAAAGTCGAGTCGGTCCTGGCCCGCGAGGGGCTGCCCATCGCGTCGGCGACGCCGCCCCCGCTCGGCGAGTGGCGCGGTCCGAACCGCCGCCAGTTCGTGCGGGGCAGCATCCACGGCCTGTCCTTGTCGCCCTCACCGGGCGGGACGGGCGTGAACCTCGGGGAGGGCGGCCTCTCCTGGCTGACCAAGGCGCCCCCGGCGATCGGGGAGATCGTCTCCATCGACGCGCCGGTCTTCTTCAACAACGTGGGCATCCTCGAAGGCCCGCTCCGGGCGCGGGTCGTCTTCCTGCTCAACCTCCACGACGGCTACCACCGCGTCGGCGCGACATTCATCGGTCTGTCGGAAACGGCGCGAAATGCCGTCCGACGATACGTGCTCGGGCGCCAGAACCGGTTCTCGACCGGGGGGGGCTCCGGCGGGGGGTGACACCCGGGCCGCGCGTCGAGCGCCCCTGGGATCTCCGGGCCAGCCTCAGCGGCGGAATACGCGACCCGTGAAGCCGGCCTGGTCGCCGAGCAGTTCCTCGATGCGGAGGAGCTGGTTGTACTTCGCAATCCGGTCGCTGCGACTGGCGCTGCCGGTCTTGATCTGGCCGGCGTTCACGGCGACGGCGAGATCGGCGATGGTGGTGTCTTCGGTCTCGCCGCTGCGGTGACTCATGATGGTGGTCATGCCCGCGCGATGTGCCCGGGTGATGCAGTCGAGCGTCTCCGTCAGCGTCCCGATCTGGTTGACCTTGATCAGGATGCTGTTCGCGCAGCCCTCGCTGATTCCGCGCTCGAGCCGGACCGTATTCGTCACGAAGAGGTCGTCGCCGACGAGCTGGATCTCCTTGCCGAGCCGCTCGGTGAGGCGTCGCCAGCCGTACCAGTCGTCCTCCGCCATGCCGTCCTCGATGCTGACGATCGGATAGCGGCCGCAGAGTTCGGCGTAGAAGTCGACCAGCTCGTCCGAGGTCAGCGTGCGACCTTCGCCTTCGAGGACGTATTTGCCGTCCTTGAAGAACTCCGAGCTGGCCACGTCGAGGGCGAGCGCCACGTCCCGGCCCGGGGTGTAGCCTGCCTTGGTGATGGCCTCCATGATCGTCCCGAGGGCGGCCTCGTTGGCCGGCAGGTTCGGCGCGAAGCCGCCTTCGTCGCCGACGGCCGTGTTCAGGCCCTTCTTCTTGAGGACGGACTTCAGCGCATGGAAGACCTCGACGCCCATGCGCAGCGACTCGGAAAACCGGGTCGCGCCCAGCGGGACGATCATGAACTCCTGGAAGTCCAGCGTGTTGTCCGCGTGAGCCCCACCGTTCACGATGTTCATGAGCGGCACCGGGAGCTGGTGCGCCGCCGCCCCCCCCACGTAGCGCCACAGCGGCAGGCCGTGATCGGCGGCTGCGGCGCGCGCCGTCGCGATGCTCACGCCGAGCAGGGCGTTCGCCCCGAGGTTGCCCTTGTTCGGCGTGCCGTCGAGGCGCAGCAGCTCCGTATCGAGGCCGCGTTGTTCGTCGGCTGGAAACCCGATGAGCTCGGGCCCGATGACCTCGTTGACGTTCTGGACGGCCTTCAACACCCCCTTGCCCAGGTAGCGGGCCCCGTCGGCGTCCCGCAATTCGATGGCTTCGTGTTCGCCGGTGCTCGCGCCCGAGGGAACGGCAAAGCGCCCTGCAGCGCCGCTGTCGAGGGTGACCTCGACCTCGAGGGTGGGGTTGCCGCGGCTATCGAGGATTTCACGACCGTGGATTTCGACGATCTCGCTCATGGGTGCTCTCTTCCGGTGCGTCCGAGGACCGGGCGGCCGGGGGCAATCACCCCGCGGTCCGACACGGCCGACCGCGGGGAACGTAACGCCCCGCCCGGCCGCGGGCAAGGCGCGATTCCGTCGGCCGGGTCGCCGGTGTTAGAGTGCGTGCCGTCGCGCCGCAGCCCCCGGACCGGGCCGCGCCGCGCCCCGGAGTCCCCATGTTCACCTTGTTCTGCATCAAGCCGAGCCACTCGGCCTCGAACGCGTTTCGGGCACTCGCCGCGATGGTGCTGCTCGCCGTCGCCGGCGCGGTGTCATCGGGGTGCAGCCCCGACGCCAACCGCGCCCCCGCGCTGCTCGGACTCCAGGACGTGACCTTCGAGGTCAACGTCCCCTCACGGATCGACGTGCTCGCCACCGATCCGGACGGAGACGACCTCCAGTTCACGTTCGAGCTCGATCCACCGCCGGCGACGATGTCGGAGAGCGCGGGGGGACGTCCCACCATCAACAAGCTCGATCGGAGCCGTGCCGTCTTCCTTTGGACCCCCGGCATCGCGGACGCCGGACCCAACGACCAGACGGCGTATGCGCTCACCCTCGAGGTCCGCGATCGGGGCGGGCGCACGGCTCGCGAGACCGTTCAGGTCCTCGTCGTCAACGCCGGCTTCGGCCCGGCGAGCCTCGTCTTCGTCGAGCCGCCCGGGGCCGGAATGGCGGTCGACATCGGGCAGACCCCGTGCATCGACGGGTTGCCCGTGCGCGTTCAAGCGGATCTCATTCCGGACGACGAGGTGGAGTTGCGCCTCGCCGCCCCCGCGCCGGCCGGCGCGAACCTCTTTCCCCCGGACCCCGGCAAGAGCAAGCAGTTCAGCTGGTGCCCGAGTCCGGAGGACCTCGACCGCTCCCTGTCGCACACGGTCGCGTTCGAAGCGCGCCGCCTCAACGACGATCAGCCCGTCGTGAAGCGATTCCTCCTCCGATTCAAGCGCAACGCCGGCGCCAACTGCCCCGGGGCACCGCCCGTGATCGACCACACGCCCCCCGGGGCCTTTTCCGGGCCGCTCAACTACGAGATCCAGGCGACGATCACGGACGACGTCGGTTTCAAGTCCCCCCCGATCCTCGCCTTCACGACCGAGACGCCGAGCGGCGGGGCCGCCGTCGACACGTCCGGATGGCAGCTCGTCGAGATGGCGGCCGATGGCCCGGGCCTCTATCGAGCGTCCATCCCCAACCTCAACCTCGCCGATGGCCAGAGCGTCGAGGTCTCGTACGTGATCATCGCGACCGACAATGACGACCCGGATGGCACGCGTTGCGACCACAGCACCGAGAGTCCGGTCCATCGCTTCACGGCGACGGGGGGCGGCGCCGCGGGGGGCGAGACGTACGGGGATTGCGCCCCCTGTGTCGCCGACGCCCAGTGCGGCGGTGAGGCCGACCTCTGCGTCCCGCTGCTCGGCGAATTCTTCTGCGCGCACGCGTGCACGGGGGGCTGCGGCCCCGAGCTCGCCTGCGTCGAACTCACGAGCATCGACGGTGTGACCTCGTTTCAGTGCATTCCGCAGAACGCGAACTGCGGTCAGGTCTGCACGGACGACGCTTACGATGCCGGCGGAGTCCGCAACGACGCGGTGGAGGCGGCGACGCCCCTCGCCGCCGGCCGGCTCGACGGCTTGAGCATTTGTGATCAGGACGTCGACGTCTTCCGCTTCCCTGTCGAAGCGGGCGCTTCGGTCACGGCGACGGTCGTCTTCGAGAACGCGCGCGGCGACCTCGACCTCTTCATGCAGCTCCCCGGCGACCCGGCGGACGAGTACCCCTACCAGAGCGCCAATGCCGATCTCGACACCGAGAGCGTCTCCGAGCCTTGCATTCCGCAGTCGGGCGACGCGGTCATCGTCGTCGCGCCGTTCCAGGATGCCCGCAACGCCTACGCAATCGAGGTCACGTCCGGCCCGGGCGATTGCGACCAGATGTGCATCGACGACGTCTACGACGAACAGGCCCCGGGGAACGATGTCCTCGATGACTTCACGTTGCTCGACTCGTTCCCCGCCGAGGTCCTCGGCATGGTCATTTGCCGTCAGGACGCGGACTACTACGGATTCGACGTCCGGGCGGGCGAGGTGGTCCGGGCGGGCGTCACGTTCACCCATCGCGCGGGTGACCTCGACCTGCGACTCTTCCGGTCGAGCGGTGAAGCCGTCGCAGAGTCGCTCAGTTACCGCGATGTCGAGCTCGTCGAACTCACCGCGCCGACGGACGACATCTACGTGCTCGCCGTTTTCGGCGCGACGCGTTCGGTCAGCAACGTCTACGACCTCGTCGTCGAGAAGTACGACACCAACGACTGTCAGGTGACCATCCAGTGTCCGGGCGGGCAGTATTGCAACGACGGACAGTGTGTCGCGGAGGCCTGCAACGGGCCCCGGGCCTGTGGTGCCACCGCTCAGTGCGTCGCCGCACAGGCGTGTCTCGACCCTGCCGGCGCGGGGGGAACCTGTGCCGACGACTGCCGGTCCTCGTTCGAGTGCCGGGGCGAGCTCGGGTACGCCTGCAAACGTTTCGAGGACTCGACCGCCGGCTGTCTCCGCGAGGGGCCCGCACGCACGGGCGACCGCTGCGTCGCACATACCGACTGCGAGGGGACGGACATCTGCCTTCCCTTGCCCGGCGGTTACTGCGCCACCGGCGGGTGTTTCGGGGACGACTGTCCGCCGGGAACGATGTGCACGACTGTACCGGGCGACTGCTCGGTGCCGGCCTGCCTCAAAGCCTGTGAGGGGCCGGCGGACTGCAGGGCGGGTCTCAGCTGCCGTCCGGTCCAGGGGGGGAGCGTATGCCTGCCCTGAGGGCCGTCATCGCCTGCATTGGCCTTGTGCTGGTCGCCTCGAGCTGCGCAGAAGGCCAGGGGGGCGCCGTCGAGACCCAACCACTCGCGGTCCACATCGAGGGCGTCTACGCCGATGTCGTTCTCCCGGGGACGCGCGCCTTGATTCGCGGCGACGGATTCCTCGAGGGCGCGGTCGTGGACGTCTCGCTGCGCGGGCAGGCGGCCGGCATGCCCACCGACCTGTACCCGACGGCCGAGAGAATCGACGATCGAACGCTGGCGGTCGTCTTCCCGCCCGAGCAGGTCGCGCCGCTCGGGACCGCAGACTTCACCGGCGACCTCCGCGTCGAGGTGTCCATCGGAGCGGCCCTCGGCGAGGCCGTGCGCCCCGTCTCGCTGCGCGTGCGGCCCGATCTCGCTCCGACCTTGGGCGTCGTTCCGTCGGGCGTCTTCCCGCAGACGCCCGTGGAGCTGCGCGGCGACGGTTTCCTGATGCCGGGGGAAGGGTCGACGCTCGTCTCCCTGCGAGGGGTCTTCACGCCCGATTCGGGCGACGGACCCGTCGAACTCTCGGTGACCGACGCGGCCCTCTCGCCGACGACCGTCCCCGATGCGGCGGTGTCCAATCCGGATCGCACCCGCAGCGCGTTCGTCTTCGACCCGGCCTGGGTCGGCATCTCGCCCGGTCGCTTCGAGGGTGAGGTGCAGTTGGTGAACCGCGGTCTGGGCTGGACGCAGGCCATGGCGTGGTCACCGGCGGTTTTCGACCTTCTGCCACCGCTCATCGAGGGTGTGAGCCCGACCGAGGCGACGCGCGGACAGCGCATCGACATTCGGGGCCAGGGATTTCTCGGTGGCGACGCCGGCGCGACGTTCATCCGCCTCGACGGCCACTTCCAGCCGGACGCCGGAGAGGCGCGCGCCCTGCCGCCGGGCGGCCTGGAGATCTCACCGCTCTGGCTCAGCGGCAACCAGACCGCCTTCGCGATGCGCGTCCACTACGACGCCGACTGCAACAGCCGCGATCTCGGCGCAACCGCGGGCATCATGACCGGGACGGCGACCCCGGTCATCACCCGGGGCGACGTCACGGTCGAAGGGGCGGCCGTCCCGGTGTCGTTTCGCATCCGTCCGAGCCGCCAGGTCGTCTGGCTCCGGTTCCTGCCGGCGTTCACGGACTCGCTGCGGATCTTCGGGCTGCGGAACGTGAGCGGGGCCGTCCAGACCCGCGTCCTCGAAGTGCTGCGTCGGGACTACGCCGGCGTCGGCATGGACTTTCGGCTCGTCGAACCGACGGATTTCCTCGAATACTCGATCGTCGAGATTGGCGGGCCCGATCCGAACGGACAGCAGCTCTTCGGGCTCGACAATACGCCGGACCTCGATCACTGCAACGAGCGCCTCGCGGACAACCTGGCCGGTCGGAACGCCGATGGGGCCGGGTACGGGGGCATCTTCGTGGAGTCCTTCCTGCAGTTTTCGCCCGCACGCAACAGCGAGAACCCGCTCGCCGATGCGGCGTTCGACGACATCTTCGGCCCCGTGATGCGCGAAGCGGTCGAACCGGGGGAGTACCCGGACGGCCCGCGCGCCGACGTCATCGCTCGAGCGGTCCTGACGCTCGGCTCCCTGATCGGCAATACCGCGACCCACGAGGTCGGCCACTCCCTCGGACTGCCGGTGTTTCCGGGCTGCGGCGAGTACCACACGGCGCCCGGTCCCAGGCAGATCATGGACTGCGGGGCCGATCGGCCCTTCACGGAGCGCGCCGAACTCGACGGGGCGCATGCCGCCTTCAATCCAGAAGACCTCGAGTACCTGCAGCGCGTCCTGCCGCCCTGACTCACTTCTCGAGGGCGATCTCCCGGCGATGCGCGACGAAGCCGCCGAGGGCGAGGCTGGCGGCGGTGACGGCGATCAGGACGACGGCCGACACCACCGGCCCCGGTGCCTGCCACAGCGATGCGAGCACCCCCGTCGGGGCAGGAAGGCCGCCGAGCCCGCGCAGGTGCGTCTGCAGCGTGAGGCGACCGATGAAGCCGGGCGCGATGGATGCGAAGCCCTCCCAGATCAGAAGCCACGCGAGTCCGATCCAGGTGGACCACTTCAGCATCAGACCGAGCAGCGCGTAGATCCCCGTGTAGGCGAGGGTCGCGAATGCGCCCGCCAACAGGAAGCGAAGACCCGTGCCACCGTCGACCTCGAACGTCTCGAGGAGGACGAACGGCAGCGTCAGGAGGACGACCGGGACCATCGCCGCCAGGACGCGGGCCGCGTAGATGTAGCCGCGGCCCAAGGGCCGCGTGAACGCGTATGTCAGCGTCTGATCTTCGATCTCCTCCCGGAGCACGCCGCTTCCGAAGAACAGCGAAAGGAGGGGAACCGCCCAGAGGATGATCATCTCGGCGGCCGCCGGCGCGGGGAGGCGGCCGCCGACGCGGATGACGAGATAGGCCAGGACGCTGGCGACCACCCAGAGGCGGAACGCGCGCTTGCGCAGATTGCGACGCGCGTGGAAGCCTGCCCAGAAGAGGGCGAGGGGCAGCGGACGGGGGGACGCGGGCTCAGTCATCGTGCATCAGGTAACGGTAGAGACTCTCGAGATCGGCGTCCGGGGAAGTGAAACGCACGACGACCCGGCCGAGTTCGGCCGCGACCGCGGGGATCTCCTGGCACGCCGCATCCAGCGCGACGGTCGTCACCTCGACCGTCCGGTCGGTATTCACCGACGCCGACCGGACATGGAGGAGCGCAACGAGGCGAGCGGCGAACGCACGCGCCTCGGGGGCGTCGAGCTCTATCGTGATCCGGTACGGCCGATCTTCGATGAGCTCCCGCAGCTTCAGAAAGTCGCCCTGCGCTCGCATGCGCCCGGCCCGGACGAGCACGACGCGATGGGTCATCGACTCCACCTCGTGCAGCACGTGGCTCGAGACGAGCACGCAGCGGCCTTCGTCTCCGAGCGCCCGAACGAGCCGGATGAGATCAGCCCGCGCGACCGGATCGGCGCCGTTCAGCGGCTCGTCGAGGAGCACCACGCGCGGGTCGTGGGCGATGGCCTGGGCGATCTTGACGCGCTGCCGCATCCCCCGACTCATTTCGCCCATGCGTTTCAAACCGTCGCGGCTCATCCCGACACGATCGAGGGCCGCCCGGGTGGCCTGGCGCGCGGCCTCCACATTCAGACCGTGCAGGCGGGTCAGCGCTTCGACGAACTCGAACCCGCTGAGGTCCTCGTAGAAGCGATCCTGCTCGGGACAGAGGCCGAGGTCACGCAGGGCGGCCGGCAGCGCGAAGGGATCCTGGCCCAGGAGGCGCACCGTGCCGGTGTCGGGTCGAAGCTGCCCGGCGATGAGCTTGAGCAGCGTCGACTTTCCGGAGCCGTTGGGGCCCAGAAGGCCGCAGACGCCCGGCCCGACGGTCAGATCAATCTCGTTGAGCGCGCGAACGACCCCGAACATCTTGCTGACGCCCGTGACGCTGATCACCCGACGACCTCCCGCCGGAGCCGCCAGCCGAGCGCGCCGAATCCGAGCGCGGCTTGCAGCACGAGCGCCAGGAACGACCCCCACGCGCTCGCGTTGAGCGGCCCGCCCTTGTGCAGGAGCGCGACGCCCATGCTCCGGGATCCGACGTCGAGCAGTGCGTCGGCCACCGTCCGAAGGTCGCGAACGGGCGACAGGTAACCGAACGGGGGATACCCGGCCGCCGGAAGGGCCTCTCCGACGGCCGAGAGACCGAGCAGCAGCGCGACGAAGACGGCCCCGACGGCCCGCGCCTTCTCGCCCATCGCCGAGAGGCCGATCACGGCCCCCGTCAGCCACAGCGTGCCACACAGCGCGGTCGCCATCGTCGGCGGACCCAGCGACCACAAGCCCGCCCCATGCGTGGCGCTCGTCCCGCCGACCGCCACGAACCACAACCCGAATGCCGGGACGACGAGCGCCGCCAGCGGGACGGCGGCGGTCGCCAGCACCTTGCCCGCGGCATAATCCATCCGGGTCAGGGGTCGGGCGAAGTAGAGATCGAACGCGCCGGCCTGGCGGTCGTCCGCGACGAAACCGGCCGCGACGATCGCCAGTGCGATGGCGCAGGTCATGAACTGGACCTGGACGAAGCTCGAAAGGACCTCCTGGGCCGTCCCGAAGACCGCCTCGGCCAGGGCGGCGTCCGCCATCCCGGTGTTGTCGAAGCGTTGCATCAGGACCTGGAAGATGATCAGGCCCCCGTAGAGGACGACGTTTCCCAGGCAGAAGAGCAGCCCGACCTTGGTCGCGCGACGGCGCCAGGCGAGGAGCAGGGCCGTTCGCGCGATCGGCCAGGGGGCGAACCGATGGCGCGGACCGGCGTCCAGCCGCCGATACCCGACGTCGAAGATGCGGTCGATCATGGTTTGGGTCCGATCGCCTCCAGAAAGGCCTCTTCGAGGGACGCAGACTGCGCCTCGAGGTGCCACAGCGCGCAACCGGACGCCGCGGCCCCCGCCCAGATCAGGCCGGCCTCGGCGTTCTCCGGCAGGCGGACGGTGAGCGCGTCGTCTCGGCGACCGGTCGCTACGCCGCAGCCGCGAGCGCCGAGCCAGGCGGCGAGCGGAGCAGCGGGACCGCGCGTCCGCAGATCGAACGTCTGCAGCCGCATGACCTGCAGGTCGGCGAGCGGCCCGGCAAACCGCACCCGCCCCGACTGCATGATGACACACGCGTCGCACGTCCGTTCGACGTCGTGGAGCAGGTGGGTGGACAGGAGCACCGCCGGCCCGCCACCGTCGCGGAGTTGCACGATGAGATCGAGCAGCGCGTCGCGACTCTCGGGGTCGAGGCCCGTCGTGGGCTCATCGAGGAGCACGAGCGCCGGATCATGGACGAGCGCCATCGCGACCTTGACCCGCTGATGCATGCCCGTGCTGTACGTCTCGACGCCCCGGTGACGGGACTCGTCGAGGCCGACGAGGTCGAGCATCTCATGGGCCCGGCGCAATGCGTCGGCGCGCCGCAGGCCACACAGCTCACCGGCGTAGGCGACGGACTCGAGACCGCTGAGCCCCGGAATGCGGCCGGCCCCTTCGGCCGCGTACCCGAGACGCATGCGAATCGCCTTGGCCTGCGTCCGCACGTCGAGGCCGAGCACCGTGGCATCCCCGGCGTCCGGGGCGAGGAGACCGAGGCAGATCTTCATCAGCGTCGTCTTGCCCGCGCCGTTCGGGCCGAGCAGACCGATTGCGCGCCCCTCGACACGGGCGGTGACGTCGTCGAGCGCGGCGAACGACCCGAAGACCTTCCGGACCCCCTGAAAGGCGAGCAGCATGGGTAGCGCTTACCAGGGGGCGCGTCCGCTTTCAACACCGACGGCCGGGATGCCGATGCCCAAGGTATGCCGACGCATGCCCCCCCCCTGGCGCTTCTGGTCGAGGATGAACCGGACCACGGACTCCTCCTACGCATCCTCCTCGAGCGGGACGGCCTTCAGGTCGAAGAGGCCGCGACCGTCGAGTCCGCAGCGCGCACCGTGGCCCGGAGGGCCCCCGATCTCGTCGTGCTCGACGTCCCGGCCGGCCTCGCGCGCGGGACGGAGACCCTGCGAGCGCTGCGACGGACGCCGGGCCTCGTCGGCGTCCCGGTGCTCGCCCTGAGCGCCGCGCACGACCGTGCCGCGCGAGACGCGTTGTTCGAAGCGGGGGTCGACGGCCTCCTCGGCAAGCCGGTCGTGCCGTGGTTGCTGGAGTGGCAGGTCCGCACGGCGCTGCGGCGACACACCCGCGGGGATGGCCCCGCGGCCGAGGCGCTGCTGGCCGAGAACCGCGCGTGGATGAGCTATCTGGTCCATGACATGAACAATCCGCTGACCGTCCTCGGCGCCAACCTCCACCTGCTCGGGCACGACCCTCTCAGCCCTCGCCAGCGGCGGGCACTCGACGGCGCGCGGCAGGCCCATGAGCGCCTCTCGCGGCTGGTCCGGTCGCTGCTCGACGTCGAACGCGTCGACGCGGGCGGACGCCTTCGGGTGGACACGGCGGTGCTCTCCATTCCGGCGCTGCTCGACGAAGTGCGTTTCGTCCTCACCCCGCTGGCGGCCCCGCGCGAAATCGAAATCGACATCCGCGATTCCGGGGAGACCCTGTGGCCCGTCGACCGGGAGCTCATCGAACGCGCGCTGATCAACCTCGGGGAGAACGCCATCCGCCACTCTCCGAAGGGGGGAACGCTCGTGCTCGGTGCGCGCGAGGAGGGCGAACGACTGCTGCTGACCGTCGCAGACGACGGGCCGGGCGTCCCGGAGACGGAACGCAACCGGGTGTTCGAGCGTCACGCGCAGTCGGGGGATCGCCGCTCGCAGGGGGCCGCCGGTCTCGGCCTCGCGTTCTGTCGGCTCGTCGCCGAGGGGCACGGGGGGCGCGCCTGGGTGGGCGCCGGGCCCCGCGGCGGCGCGGTCTTCGTCGTCGAACTGCCGTGGAGAGCCTGACCGGCTTCGAGGCGTCCGACGGTCAGAGTTGTGCCGGGTGCCAGCCGAGGCGGAAGTCCCGGTCGAGCACGACCACCGTCCCCGGGGGGATGGCCGCCGCACCGGCCGGCGCGTCCGGGCCATCGACGACCACGACGGCCGCCGGGAGTCCCAGTGAGACCTCGCCATGGGCGGGGGTGAGGTTCAAGGGCAGGGGGCTGAACTCCCGCGGCGTCGGCCGGACGGGCAGCAGCCACAATGGCAGGCCCGTGGACAACGCGAAGAAACTCTGCCCGTTGGTCAGCAACGCCGACAGCTCCAGAGGGCGCTCCCGCTCGCCCGGTGGACAGGCCAACAGCCACGCCGTCAGCGTCGCCCCGAGCGTGCGCGCCACCCGCGCCGGATCGGCGGACCAGAGGCGCGGCGAGATGCCTTCGTCGTTGAGCCGCGAAAGGAAAAGATGAAAGAAGTGCTCGGCGTCCGTCTCCCCCGTCAGGTTCCGTCCGAGGGAGTCGGGCAACTGGCTGCGCACGCCCTCGTAGACCTCGGGGCCGCCGGGGAGCGTGCCGACCTGTGCGAACAGCCACGGGCCGAAGCGGAAGGGCTGGGTATTTTCGAACTTCAGCCCGCCGACCTCGGCGCGTCGGACATGCGCGAGGAAGGCGTTCGTCCGGATGTCGGCGGCGGCGACGGCGAGGTCGACCGCGAGATCGCGCACCTGGGGCCGCCGCTGGAGCAGGACGTCCCCGCCATGGGCGTACCCCATCCCGTACCCGTGGCGGTTGACGTGCGCGGAGACACGGCACCGTTCCTCGACGAGACGGAGCAGGGGAGCCACCGGGCCGGCGGCGTGTGAGAAGACCCCGAAGAGCCTGGACATGGGCGGCGTACTCCTCAGACCGTCCGACGCGCAGAGCATACCCGATCAGTCGGGAGCGAGTCTCGCGACGGCCGCGGCCACTCGGACCGAAACCACGGGATCGCCCAGGGCGGCGTCCAGCGCCGAGCCGGGATCCTCCACCTCACCCGCCGCGACCGCGCGCGCGGCGAGATAGCGGATCTCCGGCGCCGGATGGCGAAGGGCGGCGTCGGCGAAGAGGCTCCGGTCGAGGGCGGGGCCGGCGCTCAGGAGCGCGCCGAGTGCGGTCAACGCCACAGGGAGGTCGGCGCCCGTCACGGCGACGTCCTTGGCCTCGTCGGCCAGGCCGGCCAGGATCGCGAGCGCGCGGCCCGAGGCCGGCGTCGACCAGCGCCGGTACCTGCGCTCGAGGACTTCGACGAGGCGTGCTCGCAGGCCTGGATTCGAACCCCGTGCGGCTTCGAAGACGACCGCGAAGGCCCGCGCCGGCTCGAGGTCGACGAGCGCCGCGGCCGCGAGCGCACGCGGCTCTGCGCGTTCGTCCGCCAACAAGGGCAGCAGCACCCGACGCTCCGCCGCCGACTCCGTCCGACCGAGGACCTCCGCGGCCGCGAGCCGGACCTCGACCTCCGGGTGCGCGACCGCGACGGCGAGCAGGCCTCTCGCCTCTGCTCCACCGAGTGCGGCGAGCGCCTCGATGGCCGGGCCGGCCACGCCGGCCTCGCGGGACGCGACGGCGGGGCGAAGGGCTCCGCAGCTCGCGTCGTGACCGAGTCGGCACAGGCTCGCGGTCGCCACTTCCCGGAGCGGTCCTTCATCCCGAGCGGCCACGTGGAGGAGCGCCGGGAGAGCACAGACCTCGCCGAGTTCGCCCAGACGTCGGGCCGCATCGAGTCGATGCTCGTGCGGTCCATCCATCAGCGCCACGACCAGGCCGGGCCCTGCATCGACGACCCCCAGCCGTGCGGCGACCGTCGCGCCGACCCGCCGGACCTGGGGATCCGGATCGGCGAGCGCCCGGTCGAGCAGCCGTCGCCGGCGGTCTCCGGAGACGAACTCCGCGCCCTCGACCGCCGATGCTCGGTGCGCCGGCGCATCGGCGCGGCTGGCAGCGTCGAGGACGTCGGCGACGAGGTCTTCGGGCAAGTCGTCGCCCACGACCGTCAGCGCGCGGCCGAGGTTACCGGGATCGGCCGCGAGGGCCCTCAGGTCGGCGGCCGCCCCCGTCGGATCGAGGCGCAGCCGTGCGCGCAGGGCAGCCGCGCGCACGAGCGGATCGGCGTCCGTACCCGCGGCGACCACCGCGGGCAGAAACGCCCGGCGGTGGGCGAGGCCGACGGCATCGAGCACCACGGCCCGCGCAGCGGCGTCGGGCGCGGCGAGCGCCGCCAGGACGATGGACCGGGCCGATTCACCCGAGCCGGGGCCTGCATCGGGCGCGACCGGCGCGCACGCGCACAGACCGGCCGTCGACAAGGCCGCCAGCGACCGCCTCAGAGGTGCGCCTCCAGCCAACGCGTCAGGTCGCCCACGGGACCGGCGCGCTCGACCTCGAAGAAGATCTCGTGGAAGAGTCCCGGATACTCGCGAAGTGTCTTGTCCGGGCTCCCGATGCGTTCGAAGACGGCGCGCGTCGCGGCGGGCGAGGCGACGCGATCATCGGCCCCTTGCTGGACGAGGACGGGCAGGCGCAGGGCGGCGGCCCGCTCGGGTGCCTCGGCGTGGACGCGCAGAATCTCGGTGAACCAGCGCGCCGTGGCGTGCGAGCCGACGAGGGTGTCCGTCGCGTAGGCCTTCACGACGGCCGTATCGTGCGTCAGCGTGGCCGGATCGATCTCCGTCGGCAGCGCGAGCGTCGGCAGGACACGACTCAGTGCCCGCCCGGCCGCCGACTTCCACCGTGGCACTTCGAGTCCGAACCCGACGAACGGGCTGCTCAGCGTCATGCCTCGGAACCCGTCGGGCTCGCGCGACAGGAACGAGAGCGCGAGGAGGCCGCCGTGACTGTGGCCCACCATGAACCGCGGCACCCCGCTCCCCGCCGTGGCGCCAAAGACGCGGTCGCGCATCATCCGGATCTCGTCGAAGTAGTCTTCGAACCGGTAGACGTGGCCCCGCCGTCCGCCCGAGCGACCATGTCCGCGGTAGTCGAACCGCCAGACGTCGAAGCCGGCGGCGTTCAGGGCGTCGGCGACGGACGCGTAGCGGCCGCAGTGTTCGGCGTAGCCGTGGAGCAGAAGCACCGCGCCGCGGGGGGCCGGCACGGTATCCTGCTCGTAGTAGAAGCTCAGGCCGTCGGGCCCGGAGAAGAAACCGCGTTCCTGGGCGCGTCGGGTGTCCACTTCTCGCCGTCCGCTGGTGTATATGGGCGCATCGGTTCTTACGGGAGGACTCCCCCTGTGTCAATCGGACGCTGGCTCGCCGCGCCGCTCTTTGCGGCCCTGCTCGCCTCGGCCCCCGCGGGTGCCGCCGAGGTCTACCTCAACAACACGAAGGTCACCGGCTCGGTCAAGAACCTCGCGATGCCGAAGGTCGACGTCCGGTTCGACGACGTCGGAAACGTCTTCATCGACGCGCCCGGCTACAAGATCGAGGTGGCGACCCCCCCTCCGCCGCCGCCGCCGCCGGGCAAGTACTTTCTCGTCATCAACGTGCCGGCGCCCGGCCACTACGCCCTCGAGATCGCGGCCAACGGCAAGACGGTCGCCTCGGTGCCGGCCAAGAGCCCGAACTACTTCGTCGAGTTGACGGACAAGCTCCAGGGCGGCGCCAACGGCCTGCTCTTCACGTTCCTCCCGGTGCCGGATGCGCCAGCGACCCCCGAGATGGAGGCCGTCGACATCCTCGTCGGACGCGGGGAGCAAGCCCCCGACGGCACGTTGACGATCAACCGCGTCCTCGGCACGCTCAAGCGCAAGACGGGCAGCCGGATCGCAGAAGCCCTGCCGCTCCAGTTCGAGCTGCGCTGAGGCCCGTCACGGTCCGAGGGCGGTGAGTCGGACGTCGATCGCGCCCGACCGGAACGCGAACCCGCCGGTGTCCAGCTCGACGAGGTGCAAGGCGAGCGACGCCTGCGCGGCGCGGGAGAATCGGGCGCGCCGACGGGGAGAAAGCTCGGCGTAGAGAACGCCGGCCGGCCCGAGCCGAAGCGCATCCGGTGGGAACGTGACCCGCGACTCGGTATTCAAAAGGGCGTCGAGCGCCGCTTCCGACACCCGCACCGAGCGGATCACGAAGGGCACGTCGTCACAGCGGATGTAGGCCCAATGTGCCCCGATCCGCACGATGGGCTCGCCGGTCTCGTCCGAGACGTCGATGCCGCGGTTGAACAGCGCGATCAGGCCCCGGTGGGTGAAGGGTTCGCCGTCGTGGAACCACTGGCCGTCGGCGTCGAGTCGCAGATCGATCGTCCGTCGGAAGTCGAACGGGATCGATTCGGGCGAAACGACATCGTCCGCCATGCGTCAGCCTGCCAGCACCAGCGGGGCGCAGAAGCGCGGCTCGATGGACTCGGGGGTCAGACCGCCGAGTTCGTCCTCCGCCCAGGCGAGCAGGGCATCGATGGTCTCGGTCCGGCGTCCGCCCTGCGCGAGGAACAACGCCCGAAAGCGTTCCCGGTCGACGTCCGTCACGCGGCCAGCGGTGAACAGCGCCTCGTGGGCGCGTCCGAGCGCGTCGACGGGGAGAGGGCCCGGGCCGCCGAGCTCGAGGCGAGCCCGGAGGACCTGCGTCAACACCCACGCGCAGAGCCCCGCCTCGTCCGGGCGACCGCCCGCCGGAAAGTCGACGAGATCACCGACGAGGGCCGAGAAGGCCCTCATCCGGTCGAGCTCGGCCGTCGACCGGGGGAGGCGCCCTTCGGGCAGGTTCGGGTGCCGGTCTGTCATCGCCTCGACCCAGCGCTTCAGGATCGGGAGGTCGAGGGCGTCGACGGGGCCTCCGGGGCCAGCGAGCAAGCCTCGGCGCCGCGCGCGGCGGGCCGGCTCCGCGGCCTCCAGGACCCGCGCGTACCCCGTCCGGAAGACCAGGGCGAGGGGCACCGTCGCCAGGACCTCGGCGTCACCCGACGCGCCACCGCCCGGCGACAGGGCGTCGAGACCGAGCGCGAGACCGGTCCGAAGGCGCCGCAGAACGACCTCTTGGGCGGCGTCGTCCCAGAGGGGCACGCGGTCGGCAGACAACGCCGTGTTGGCCACGTAAGCCAGTTCCTGCGCCACGACCAGCGCCGTCTCACCCGAAAGGCCCGCCAGCGCGGCGCCGAGGCGCTCGTCCCCCCGCAGCGACGGCGCAAGAAGCGCGGTGCCGGACTCGCGCGGCACGGCGCGGCGGGCGCCGGAGAGTTGGTCGGCGCGGGGCGGCGTGTAGATGCCGATGGCCTCGATCGGGTCCACGAACCCGAGGTCGGCCAACCGGCCCTGCCGCCAGCGCAACGCCGTCTCTTCGAGTTCCGCGTCCAGCGCGGCGCCGGTGTACACGAGCAGGTTGTAGCAGTGGTCGGGATCCTCGCGCATGAGGGCGTCGAGGAAGACCTTTACGGGGAGGTCCCGCTCCGCGGCCTCCGGGAACAGGATGCAGATGCGGCGGTCCTGGGTCAGGACGTGTTCTTCGTCGGGCGGATCGAAGGACTCCGGGTCGTCGATGATGAGAATCTGCGCGCTTCGCCGGATGATCAGGCTCAGCAACTGATCGTCGAGGTCCCGCATGCGGTCGACGAACGTCTCCAGACCGCTGAGCAGCAGGCTGTGGAGCCAGGGATCGAGGCGCGCGACGGCGAGGCGCTCACCCTCCCAGGCGTCGAAGTCCAGGCAGGCCTGAACCTGCGCGCCCGTTGCGAGGGCGACGATCTCGGCGCAGTCGCCGAGCCCGATCTTGGAAATGATGCGATAGAGCTGTTCGCCGGGCAGAGACTGGATCCGTGCGGCGGCGTCCGTCGGGCTCAACAGCAGATCGAGCAGCGCCGTCGAAGAGCGGGCCGCCTCGAGCGACGCTCGCCAGGCTTCGAGTTCGGTTCCGGCTTCGGGCATGGTCGGCCTCAGACGAGCGGCCCTTCGCGGTGGAACGCACGTGCCCAGGCGAGAAGCCGGGGCGCTGCGCCTTTGAGCCAGGCAAGACGGCCGGAGACATCGTCCGGCGCGAAACCTGCCTCGTCGAACGCAGCCCGAGCCGCCGCGGCAGCCGATTTGCGCCCGTGGAACGCGACTTTGCGCCAGGCGGGGGCGAGCAGGGGACGGTCCGTGAAGGGCAGTCGCCGTGCCAGGAGGTACTCCATGGGCTCGACGCTCGCCGCCATCGTCTCGTCCCAGATGAACGCCTCGGTGTCGGTCAGAACGTCGCGCATCCCGAAGCCCTTACCGCGTTTGACCTCGGTGACTTCGAGGAACGACAGGTAGCTCGCCGCCAAGGCGGTCGCCATGACACGGGTGTCCCCGACGGAGGCGAGGCCATCGTCGAGGCCGTGGAGTGCCGCGAGGGTCTCCCCCTCGGCACCGACCGGCACGTCGAAGAGCGCATGGTCGCGAAAGAGGCCGTCGTCGAGGGGGTGCCCGGGGCGCTCGCCTTCGCCGAAGAACGTCTCGGCGGCGGCGAGGACGGGCGACGCCCCCTCCGCGTGAGGCGCAAGGTGCTCATGCAGACGCCGCGTGTGAAAACGGAGCCACTCGTCGATGCCGGAGAGCGTGCGCAGTTCCCGCCCGCGCGCCTCGTCCTGCTCCTGGTGGCACTTCTTGTATTTCTTCCCGCTGCCGCACGGGCACGGATCGTTTCGGCCGACGGTGGCCATGGTTCTCCGGCCTCCTGGTCAGAACTGGTAGGTGAGCGCGAGTCCGTAACGCTGGATCTCGTCCCGGAGGCGCGCTTCGAGCGAGAGCCTCAGGTCCTCGATGACGTCGACACCCGTCGAGAACGCGCCCATGAAGCCGCTCTCGAGATCCGTCCCCCCGCCGGCCCCGTCGGCGTCGACGACACTGAAGGCCACGCCGAGGCCGAGGCTGACGTAGACGGCCCGCCGCCCGTCGATCACGAACTCGTGCGACGCGACGAAGGTCGGGTCGAGGCCGAGGACGAAGAGGTTCTCCGTCTTCACGACGCCGACATCGGCGAGCACGGCCGCATCGATGAAGCCCGTGTCCTCGGTCCGGATGAAGCGGAAGCGCGGACCGACGGCGACCTCGAACCCGTTGCCGTCCCCGTCCCCGAGCCCGCCGACGAACCCGGCGCGGGCCGCGAGGTCGAGGTCGTCGAGCAGGCCGAAACGGGCGAGGGCGAAGACCGAAACGAGGTCGTCACCGCCCGCGGCGCCGCCGCCGAGTTCGAGCTTCTGGGGCGCCTGGGGAATGGCATGATCGAAGCCGGGCAGCGTCACGGCGCGCGCCGGACCGAGGCCCGCGACAGCCACGCAGAAGACCGCCGCGCCAACGGTCGAAACGCGCCGCGAACCTGCCGGAATCACTGAAAAAAACGACACGGCGTCTACCCCGCATTGCGAAGGGGGCGGACGCTAGCAGGTTCGTCACGCCGAGACAAGCCGCTCAGGCGGCGGTGCGGTGGTCCACTCCGGGGGGCGCGGCCGCCGGATAGAAGGTGATGGTCACCCCGCCGCCCGCCTGGCTGCCCCGGCACTGCGCGAAGAACTGCGCAAGGCTCAGGCCGAGCGCCTGGTGGTGCTGATACCAGTAAGTCAGCGCACGACGCTTGGCCTCCTGGGCGTTGCGTCCCTGGAAATCGATCCGCTGCATGGTCTTCCCTCGTTCCGCGTCACGTGTGGGGTGCGTGGGGAGGGGCGAGCGGCTCTCGGGGTCCGGTCGGCGACGCCGACCGAGGCAAGTCGGTCAGCGGGCCGTCTGGGCGATCCGGAAGCGCGGCCTCGTGGGCCCCCTCCCGCTGCGTGTACTGCCTGAACCCATTCCAATCCTTGCCGGGCACACAGGCCCGAGCTGTGCCCTTGGTACGGGATGGACCGCGTCCGAGTCAAGCGCCGTGTGCGCACGCACCCCCTGGGCTCGCAAAGCCTTGTGGCGGGCGGACGACCGGCCCAAACTGCCGGGCATCGTCCCGCCCTCTGGAGGCCCCGTGCCCCGTGAACCCCGGCCCGCACCGACCGCTCTCTGTCCGAAACTCGGCGTCGTCTCCGGCACCCGCCTTCTCCTCGGCGGCGAGGTACCCGCCGGGTTCGCCGCGAGCCTCGCGCCGTTGCCCGACGGGGTTCTACCCGGACAGTGGCCGGACGACCATCTCCGGGGCCCGGCGGACGTCATCGTCTACTTCACGCGTTCCGCGGCCGCGCTGACGGTCGAAATCGTCGCGCTGGGGGCCGCGCTGAAGCCGACGGGCGGCCTGTGGGTCGCCTTTCCGAAGAAGGGCGCGCGGTCGGCGTCGGACCTGGACGAAGAGGTCGTCCGGAGCGTCGCGCTGCCCATCGGCCTCGTCGACGCGAGGAACTGCACGCTCGACGGGACGTGGTCCGCGCTCCGCCTGAACTGGCGCAAAGGCAGCCGCCCGAAGTGAGGCGCGACCGCTACTGTCGTCGCGCCGGCACCCGATCCGTCACGACGTACACGAGCGTGATGTGGGGCGTGTTCTGACCGGGCAGGGGGCCCACCGAGAGGCCGACCCCGATCGCGTGCATGTCCTTGCGCAACAACGCCTGCTCCTGCAGCACGTCGGCGGGTGTCCAGCGGGCCAGGGTCAGGCCGCCGGCGCCGAACGCACCCGCATCGACCTCCCGTTCCGAGAGGACGGCGCCGGCGACCGGGACGAGGCGCCCCCACGCGGCGGCGTCGATTTGTGCCTGGTCGGCGAGTTGCTGGGCGACGGCGTCCAGCACGGGCGACGCCTGCAGCGTCGGCAGGCCGGCGGTCTTGCGGCGACCGTTGACGACGGTGAGCAGCTCGCCGCGCCCGGCTTCGAGCGCGGGCGCGAAGAACCGGACGAGGGAGGCCACGACGACGTCGTGCCCGGCCGCGCCGCCGAACGGACGGACGCCGAACGCGACCGCCGTGTCCTCGGCATCGAGGAGCGAGACGCGACCGAGGGGGGTGTCCCGCAGATCGTCGATGGCCTGCTGCGGGGTCACCCCCGCCGTGAACGCGTAGCGGAGCCGAGCAAACGTCCAGGCCCGGTCGTCGACGATGGGGGGCGGCTGTGCCCCCGACGCGCCGGCGGACACGGCATCGAGCCAGGCATCGAGCGGGGGGGCGGCGCCCTTCAGCGGTGTGAGCGGACTCCGCCCGGCCTCCTGTCGGCGAGCGTTGACGGCCGCGAGCAACTGCGCGTCGAGGCCGTCCCGACCGGGGTGGGCCATCGGCGCCGGCGGCGTCGGGTAGCGCGCAGGCAGCGCGCCGGGATGCAGCCGCAGAACCGCCAGGGACCGAAGGAACGGCCCCTCCGACCGGACGAGCTCGTGGCGGGCGATGCCGTCGGCGGCGACCACGCCGGGCAACTCGATGTCGAACCGACCCTCGGGTCCGGTGACGACCGGCCGGACCTGCACGTCCCGCGCGCCGACCGCCGAGTACAAGTAGAGCGCACCGCCGTTGGCCGACCGCCGGCCGCCGAGGCGGGCCCCGGGCGTGCGGGTGCGGGGCAGGGGGTCGAGGACCACGCCCGACGGGGGCGTCGCAACGGCGACCGTGACGGCCCCCCCGGGGTGGACGACCGCCCCGAGTGCGCCGGGTGAACGGCGGCTGGCCTCGGGTGCCTTGGCAATCCCCGAGAGGGCGGCTTCGACACTCGGCGACGTGAACGCGAAGACGTCCGGCGGGGCAGACGGTAATCCACAGTGCTCGGCGAGGGCTGCGACGACGCCGGGAGTGGGGTCGGCGCCGTCCACAGCAAAGCGGGCCGCGTACTCGCGGGCGGTGCAGGCCAGCGCGGGCGTGCCGGCGGCCGTCGGCGACCAGGCGGCTCGAAGCTGCACCTCCGTCGGGGAGGCGGCCAACCCCTCCGCCGAGGCGTAGTGCGAGAGCCCGGCCGTCGCGAACGTCCCGACGGGCGGCAATGGTGATCCCTCCGTCGGGCCGGGCGTCGCGCCCCCGACAGCCGGGGCGAACGAGGCGAGCGTGGCAAGCGCGACGGCCTGCAGTGCACGCGGGAGTCGATGGAATTCGGCGTTCAAGGTTCCCTCGGGGCGGGCGTCCCGACTGGTCGGACGCGGCTCACGATGAGACCAGACGAGGTCCGGGGCGTCAATGGACCCGGAGCGCAGGCGGCGGATGGGCGTGCGCGCGCGCGTCATGACGCGCTGCGGCGTAATCCGCTTCACACGGGCCCGAAAAGCGCGCTACACCCTCGTCGCCCCGACGCGTCTCGGGTCGAGTCGACGCGACTCGATTCGACCCGACGGCGATCGGCGCGGTCGTGCGAATCACTGCAAGGAGTCAACGACGATGCAGTCCGTAGACAAGGGATTGCCCATCCGCCGGGCCGCCGTGCTCGGCGCCGGGGTCATGGGACGCGGGATCGCCGCCCACCTGGCCGGCGCGGGCATCGAGGTGCTGCTGCTCGACATCGTGCCCCCCGGCGGGGCCGTCGGCGCGGCACGCAACGCGTTCGCCGAGAACGGCCTGAAGGCGGCGATCAACAACAAGCCGGCGCTGTTCTTCGACAAAGACGACGCCGGGCTGATCAGGACGGGCAACTTCGACGACGACCTCGCGAAGGTCGGCGAGGTCGACTGGATCGTGGAGGTCGTCAAGGAAGACCTCGCGGTCAAGAAGGCGCTGTTCGAGAAGCTCGACGCGCTGCGCGCGCCCGGCACGCTGATCTCCTCCAATACCAGTGGCATTCCCCTCGCGGCCCTCATCGAGGGCCGTTCGGAGGACTTCAAGCGGCACTTCATCATCACGCACTTCTTCAACCCGGTGCGCTATCTGAAGCTGCTCGAGGTCGTCTCCGGTCCCGAGACCGCCCCCGGCCTGCGCCAGAAGTTCGAGGCGTTCGCCCGCACGCAGCTCGGCAAAGGCGTGGTCATCGCCAAGGACTCGCCGGCCTTCGTCGCCAACCGCATCGGCACCTTCGGGCTCATGTTCACGGTGCACGAGATGCTGCGCCGCGGGCACTCACCGGAGGCGGTCGACGCCATCTTCGGGGAGCCGATGGGCCGCCCGAAGTCCGCCGTTTTCCGCACCGCGGACGTCGTCGGCCTCGACACGCTGCTCATGGTGGCCGACAACCTGCACGCGGCGCTGACGCACGACCCGATGCGTGACGCTTTTGTCGTCCCGGGCTTCCTGCGGACGCTCGTCGAGCGCAATCAGCTCGGCGACAAGACCAAGGGCGGCTGTTACAAGAAGACGCCCGATGGTCTTCAGACGTTCGACCCCGTCACGCTCGAGTACCGACCCCAGGCCAAGGCGAAGTTCGACTCGATCCGCGCCGTCAAAGAGGTCGAGGACCCCGGCGAAAAGGTCAAGCGCATCGTCTGGGCGCAGGACGACGCCGGGAAGTTCGCCTGGATCTGCACGGCGCAGACGCTGATCTACGCGGCGAATCGCCTGGGCGAGGTCGCCGACGACCTCGTGCAGATCGACAACGCCATGAAGTGGGGCTTCGGCCACAGCATCGGGCCGTTCGAGACCTGGGACGCCATCGGCGTGCCGGAGAGCGTCGCCCGCATGAAGGACGAGGGCTTGCCCGTGCCGGCCTGGGTCGAGGCGATGCTCGCCAGCGGCCGTACCCGCTTCTACGAGGGCCCGACCGGCGGCCGGATCTTCTGGGACGGGCTGCAGAAGCAGTCCGCCCCCGAGGTCCTCAGCCCGCGCTTCCGCGCGCTGCCCGCTTCGATCGACTCGCCGGGCCTCGTCGCCAAGAACCCCGGCGCCCGGCTCTGGGACATCGGTGACGGCGTCGCGTGCGTCGAGTTCCGCACCAAGATGAACGCCGTCGACGATGACATCATCAAGATGCTCTTCCAGGCGGTGGAGACCGCGGAGAAGGACTTCGACGCGCTCATCCTCGCCAACCACGCCACGACGGCCTTCAGTGCCGGCGCGAATCTGCTGCTCGTCTACATGGCGGCCCAACAGAAGGCCTGGGACCAGCTCGGCGACATGGTGACGAAGTTCCAGGGCGCGACCCTGGCCCTGCGTCACAGCCGCATCCCGACCGTCGCGGCCCCGTTCCAGCTCACCCTGGGCGGCGGCGCGGAGATCTGCCTCGGCGCCAACGCCATCCAGGCGCACGCCGAGCTGTACATGGGCCTCGTCGAGGTGGGCGTCGGCCTCATCCCCGGCGGTGGCGGCACGTTCGGTCTGCTCCACAACGTCATGACCAACATGCCGGCGGACGCCGACCCCGTGCAGTACACGAAGGACGCCTTCCTGACCATCGGCATGGCCAAGGTCGGGACGAGCGCGGAGGAGAGCCGGAAGCTCGGGTTCCTCAAGCCCTCGGATCGCGTGACCATGGACCGCGACGAGCTCATCGAGGCGGCCAAGCAGCACGCGCTCGGCCTCGCGCGGTCCGACTTCAAGGCGCCGAAGCCCCGCACCGTGCGGGCGGCCGGGCGCACCGGATATGCGACGCTGTACTCTGCACTTTGGGGCATGCAGCAGAGCCACCAGATCTCGGAGTACGACCTCCACATCGGGGCGAAGCTGGCGCACATCATGTGCGGCGGCGACGTGCCGAACGGCACGGTCGTCACCGAGAAGCGGTTCCACGAGCTCGAGCGCGAGGTCTTCCTGAGCCTCTGCGGCGAGCAGCGTACGCAGGACCGCATTCAGCACATGCTCATGAACAACAAGCCGCTGCGGAACTGAGGAGCCATACCATGCAGGAAGTCGTCATCGTCGGCGGCGCCCGGACCCCGTTCGGGCGCGCGCTGAAGGGAAGTTTCCGGCAGACCCGCCCCGAGGACCTCGCCGCGGCGGCCGTCCAGGCGGCGCTCGGTCGCGCCGGGGTCGAAGCCTCGAAGATCGAGGATCTCGCCCTCGGCTGCGCGATGCCCGAAGGCAGCCAGGGTCTCAACGTCGCACGGGTCGTCGGGACGCTCGCCGGCCTGCCCGACACCGTACCGGCCTATACGGTCAACCGGTTCTGCGCGTCCGGGCTGCAGACGATCGCCGGCGTCGCGGCCCGCATCGCGGTCGGAGAGATCGACATCGCCCTCGCCGGCGGCGTCGAGAGCATGACCGCGGTGCCCATGGGCGGGTTCCACCCGCAGCTTCACCCGAAGCTCGCTCTGGAGTACCCCCAGGCCTACATCGGCATGGGCGTGACGGCCGAGAACGTCGCCAGCCGTTTCGGCGTCGCCCGGACCGATCAGGATGCCTTTGCCGCCCGCAGCCACCAGAAGGCCGCCGCCGCGCGTGAGAAGGGCATCTTCAAGGACGAGATCATCCCGTTCACGGCCGAGATTGACGGTGTCTCGACCCTCGTCGAACACGACGAGCTCGTCCGACCGGACACGACGGCCGACGGCCTCGGCAAGCTCAAGCCCGCCTTCGACCCGAAGGGGTCCGTCACGGCCGGCAACGCTTCCCCGCTGACGGACGGCGCGGCCGCGGTCGTCGTCATGTCCGCCCGCGCCGCCGAGGGCCGGAAGATCCTCGGAAAGTTCCGCCGCTTCGCCGTCGTCGGCGTCGCGCCGGACATCATGGGCATCGGGCCCGTGCCGGCGATCCGCAAGTTGCTCGCGGACAGCAAGCTGACCGTGAACGACATCGACGTCTTCGAGGTCAACGAGGCCTTTGCTTCCCAGTCGGTCTACTGCCAGCGCGAACTCGGCATCCCGGACGAGAAGCTCAACGTGAACGGCGGCGCCATCGCCATCGGTCACCCCCTCGGCGTCTCGGGGACGCGCCTCGCGCTCACCGCCCTCCTCGAGCTGCGCCGTCGCGGCGGCCGCTACGCGGTCGTCAGCATGTGCATCGGCGGCGGCATGGGCGCCGCGGCGCTCCTCGAAGCGCCCTGAGCGGCCCCCTTACTCGGTTTCGGCCGGGACCCGGATGACGGCTGCCCCCGTGGCATCCGTCGTCCCGAATGCCACCTGACGCGGGCCACCGCTCGCGTCCGTGCGCCAGACCTGAACGCCGGCGCCGGCGACGGGGAGTTCGCGCACGTCGAGAACGTCGAGCTGAACGACGCCGGCCGGTCGAACGGGGACATCCCCGAGTTCGACGGCGAGTCCGGACTCGATCGGCACGAAGATGTCGTGGGTCGACGTCGGCAGGCCGAGCCCGGCGAGCGGCGTGACCGTCAGGCGTTGCGCGCCCGGGTCGAGCAGGAGCGTGAAGACGCCGCGACCGTCCGTCTCGCCCTCGACGATGCGTGTCGGTGGCTCGTCGTCCGGCAGAATGAGCTCGGGTCGGCCCGCCGCCACCCTCTGAAGCCTCGCCTGTACGCGCGCTCGGGCGATGGGTGTCGCGTCGGGCCAGACGATGCGGCCCCGGACCGGCACCAGCGGCTTGAGCCGGATCTCGAGGGCAACGCCGTCGGGGCGGGCGTCCACCTCGGTGCGCAGGATGCGCAGACCCGTGCCGAGCGCCGGCTCGACGTCGACGACGTACGTCCCGGGGTAGAGCAGCGGCGTGAAGCCGCCGTCGTCCGCCGCGGCCGCGTCGACCGTGAACTCGCCCGCCGCGGTCGTCGTGCGAAAGCGGATCCGGGCTCCGGGGACGGCCGATCCGTCGAGCGAGGTGATCCGGCCGCGGGCGGTGAACGTCGACCCGATGTCCGGCACGGTGATGCGCACGGGCTCGGGTGCGGCTCCCGCTTCGGGGAGCGTGACCGCGTGCGCCAGGACGGGCAGGGGTCGTTCCGCATCGCGGGACGTCGCCAGAAAGCGGACACGATGACCGGCATGATGGGGCCAATGCCGCACCGTGAAGCCACCGTCGACCCCGGTCGTGGCCATCGTGGTGATGCGTTGCCCGGCGTCGTCGACGCCAAAGACGGTGAGACCATAGAGCGGCGTGGCGTCGAAGAGCGTGACGGTGCCGGAGACGGCGGGGGGCTCGGCGGTGCCGGGCAAAAGAAACGGCCGCTCTTCCTCGGGCAGGTTGTCCCGCATCGTGAGGTCCCGAAACTCCGCGGGCGGCAGCTGCGTCGGATCGGGGTTGAGGCGGACGGTGAAGACCGTGTCTTTGCAGGTGCCGCTGAAGTCCGGCCAGCACGGCGCCATCGTGAACGTGAAGCGAGGGCCCCGGGGCGTCACCACGGCGCGGCCCGGGATCGTCTGGCCTTCGGCGGCGACCGCGCCGCGCACGACCGCCTGCGCATCGACCGCGACGTCGACCGCGGGCGTATCGGTCGTCACCGCGCGGCCGACGAGAATGGCGCGATCGGGCAGGACCAGCGGCTGTTCGGGCGAGAAGATCGGCGTGCCTTCGAAATCGATGCCCGGGACCTCGACGGCCACGGCCGGCAGATTCTGCGGCGGGACGACGCGCAGGGAGAACGTCCCCGCAGGCCCCCCGGCCGCGACGCACGCGCCGAGCAGACACCGGAGCCCGGAGCGACAGTCGGCCGCCGTGAAGCAGCCGGTCCGCTCGGCGGGCGAGGACGTGCCCGGGGCGGGGGTGTCCTCGCAGGCCCCGGTCAGCGCGGCGAGCGCGACCAGGCCCGCCCACCTCACAGCGTCACCGGGCAGGCGCTCAGGTCCACCGAAACGAACCACACCACCCGAAACTGGCCCGCGCCGTCGGCGATGGTCTGATTGCGAGCGACCGTGTCCTCGGCGTCCTCGTCGAACGGGCGATCCGAGACCAGGACCTCGACCCGATGGAGTGCCCGCTCGGACAGGTTGCGCAGCTCCTCGCAGGGATCGAGGGAGAACCGGATCGAGGTCCCCCCGGGCTCCTGCGCCCGACCACCCGGGACGCCGACCGCGGCGACGTATGGATTGAATCGTGCGTCGTAGTTCACGAACCAGCGCCAATAGACCCGGTCGGCCGAGTCGGCGTCGGTGATGCCCGCCACCTCGAACTCGATCGGCGCCGTCGTCACCGTCGGGTCGTAGCTGATCTCCTGCTCGAACGGGGGCGTCACCCGTTCCGGCGGAAAGACGGGCGGATAGTTCGGGAGGATGGCCTCGACCTCGATCGGCGCGGGCGAGAGGCACCCCGAAAGCGCGAGCGCGCCGGCCACGCGACGCAGGGCCGCGCGGGCGGGGGCGGGGGCTGAGGACGACCGGACCATCGGCAGAAGAGTACCCCAGAACGACAGTCCGACATGAAACTCTCGGCGCGCAGCGAGGGACCCGTGACGCCGGACCGCTCCGTGTTAGGCTGCCCGGGTGCTCGGGGGAATCTCGGAACGACTGGCGCTTTGGGCGGCCCGGCGACGGCGGTTGCTGTTCGCCGCGACGGTCGTCCTGTATGCGCTCGGCGCAGCGGCCTGGGTCCACCTGCCGCGGCCCCGGGACTTCGCCGGCGATCTGCCCGCGGAACACCCCGTCGCGCTCGCGCGCAAGGCGCAACGAGCCGATCCGCTGGTCCTCCTGCGTCTGGCGCCGGTGGACGCGGCGAGCGCGGCGGCGGTTGCGCTCGACGCGGAAGGACGCCTGCGTTCGTTGCCCTTCGTCGTCGGTGTCTCGGCTCGCACAGCGGCCGCCGACGGCTCGGCCCGGGCACTTCAGGAGGCGCGCCACGTCGTCGACCAACTGCCGCCGCTCGGCGCGCTCTTGTCGCTGCCCCGCACGGCGAGCTTGGGGACGGCGCTCGAAGTCGTCGCACAGTGGCCGCGACCGAGCGAGGCCGTCCGCATCGTGGAGGCGCTCGGGGAGGTCGTGCGGGCAGGGAAGGGCGCACCGCCGGACCGCCTCCACGATGCGCTGAACGGGCTCGTCCGATGGCCCGTCGGCGCGGCGCGGGCGGGCGACGCCTGGCGGCTCGAGGACGGGCACCTCGACCTCTGGGTCCGGCTCTCGACGGGAATCCCGTTGGAGAGCATCGAGCCCGGACTCGCGCCCGCCGTTTCCGGGCTGCGGGCGCGCGGCCTGCAGGTGGAGGTCGACGGGTATCCCCTCCGGCTCCGCTCGCCGGCCTCACCGCGCTGGCATGGCGTCTTCGCGACCCTCCCGCTGGTCGTCGCGGCCGGACTCGCGTGGGCCCTCGGCGCGCCGCTCGCCCCGGTCCTCGTCGCGGCGGCCGCGGCCGGCGGGTTGCTCGCGCTGCCGCTCCTGATTCTCGTGCTCGTCGGCGCCGGACTCGACCCCGGGGCGACGTGGGCGCTCTGTGTCGCCGGGGGACTCCTCGGGGCGCTTCTGCTTGCGTACTTCGGCCTGCGCCTCGGGCGGCAAGGGGGCGCCGATCCGCCGCTTCGCCTCGTCCGCCGGGTGCTGCGGGACACGGTGCTGACGGCGGGCCTCGTCGCGCTGCTCTGCCTGCTCGCCGCGTTGGGCACCCGCTGGGCAGCCCCCGCCGCCTCCGCCGTGCTCGCGGGCACGGCGACCGCGGTCGTGGTCTTCTGGGCGCTGCTGCTCCCGGCGATCGACCTGACACACAACCCCGTCAACGTTCGTGCGAACGTGCCGCTGCGGCACCTGA
Source organism: Myxococcota bacterium (assembly GCA_023150895.1). Lineage (GTDB taxonomy): Bacteria > Myxococcota_A > Bradymonadia > UBA7976 > UBA1532 > CAINDO01. The sequence goes on from JAKLJY010000006.1 coordinate 108,935, forward strand.
CCTGGGGGGGGGACGCCCGCCTCTTCGCAGGCGTCGCCGTGCTCCTCGGACTCATCGCCTACGCGGGTCTCGCCGAGGCGCCCCCCGTGCCCGCGCTGCCGCCCCCCTTGACGCCGGGACTCCCTCTCGTTCTGCCGGTGGCGCCCGACGAAGCCTCGGACCTGGCGTCGCGCTTGCGCAGCCACCCGGACGTCGCGCGCGCCGAGGGCCCGGCCTCGACGCCGGACTCGGCCGAGCGCGCGCGTCTGGCCGACGACGCCGCGCCGTTTCTCGCCGTTCTGCCCGGGGCACCGGACGTGACCGCCGAGCCGCCCCCGGATGCGCCTTCACCGGAACACCTCGCCACCGAACTCCGGCGCCTCGCCGAGCGGACGCCGCCCCTCGCGTCGCCCCTCCTGGCGCTGGCCGACGACCTGACGAACGGCCCGGTCGACGCGCGCACGAGACACGCCTATCTGGCCATCGGCGCCTTTCGCCATGCCCTCGACCGCCTGCGGAACGACTTGCGCAGCGTAATCCTCCGCGGGACGCGCGCAGAGGCCCCCGACGACTTCTTTCGTCCCGCCCCGGAGCGGGCGCTCGTCGTCGTCGTCCCTGGCCCGGCGGCCACGCTTCCGGGCGTCGCGCATCCGCTCGACACCTTCGCGACCGTGCGGGAGGCGCCGGTGGTCGGCGGCGTGACCTGGGCGACGGCGCTCGTCGGCGTCTTCGCCCTCGGCTTCGTCGGGCTCATCGCCGCAGGGGGTCGGCTCTTCGTGCTGGCAGTCCCGCCGATTGCCGGCGCGTTGCCCGTGCTGCGTTCCGCCGCGTTGCTCGGCGTTCCGATCGCGACGCTGAACACCTCTGCCGCGTGGGCCTCGGCGATCGTCGCCGCCCTCTTCGCGACGGTGGTGCTCCGGCTGCGAAGCGGCGCGCCGGGCCCTCGCGGCCTGCGTGCAGCGGTGGGGGGCGCGCTGCTCGTGGGGCTCCTCGCGGGCAGCTTCGTCGTCCGCGGGACCCCCTTCAGCGCGCCTGCGGCCGCCACCGCCGTGACGGCCGCGCTCATCATGGCCGTTCTCTATCTGACGGCCTGAGGCCGACCCGAGGCCGACGGGTCAGTCGCGGCGGAGGGCGGCGAGCCGGGCTTTGAGCCGGGCCTCGACGTGCGGCGGCACGAGCCCCTCGACGCTGCCGCCGTTCGCCGCGACCTCGCGGATCAGCGAGGACGAGACGTAGTACTGGTCTTCACTGGTCATCATGAACAGGTAGTCGACGTCATGGGAGAGTCGACGGTTCATGCTCGCCATCTGGAATTCGTATTCGAAGTCGCTCACCGCGCGCAGGCCACGCAGCACCGTCGGGATGCGACGACGCCGTGCGTAGTCGACGAGCAGACCCTGGAACGTGTCGATCTCCACGCGCGGCTCGTCCGCGAATGTCTCACGCAGCATCTCGAGGCGGTCTTCATCGGTGAAGAGGGGCTGTTTGCGCACGTTGACGGCCGTCGCGACGACGATGCGATCGAAGATCGCGAGGCCGCGCCGGATGATGTCGATGTGCCCGTGGGTGATGGGGTCGAAGGACCCGGGGTAGATGGCCTCTCGCATGCTTTGCTCCGCAGCCAGAATCAGCACCGTCGTCTCACCGTATCGCCGCGACTGTACCTCGACGAGCCCCGCCGGAACGGCCGGCCGCGTCCCCGTCCGGTGCTCGACGCAGACGAGCGCGCCTCGCGCGAGGAAGCCGCCGGAGACGAGTCCGGAGAGGGCGGGCGTGTAGAGATCGGCGTCGTACGGGGGGTCGACGAAGACGAGATCGTAGGTCGAGGTCGCCGGGCGGGAAAGAAAAGCGCCGGCCGTTCCGGGCACGACCGTCACCGGGCCGGTCGAAGCGCCGCGCGGGACGAGCGCGTCGACGTTCTCCCGCAGGACCGCGAGAACGGCCGCGTGCGCCTCGACGATCGTCACGGCGATGGCGCCGCGGCTGAAGGCCTCGAGCCCGAGGGCCCCCGAGCCGCCAAAGAGGTCGAGCACCGTTCGCCCGTCGAACCCGCCCCGGAGGCGGCTCTCGAGCGCACTGAACATGGCCTCGCGCACGCGATCGGCGGTGGGTCTCACCCGCTGTCCGTCGGGGACCCGAAGGCGCCGCCCCCGGGCGATACCGGCCACGATTCGCAACACGGGCGGACTCTGGCACTTCGTGCCCGGGTCGACAAGGCCCTCAGAGTGCGCGGTCGTTCGTCAGCAGGGCGCGATCGAACTCGCCCGTCGCCGACTCGGGCTCATCCGCGCGTCGCAGGCGAATCGTGACGGTCGTGCCCTGACCGAGCTGCGTCCTGACGGCGATGGTGCCCCCATGGTTCTGGACGATGCGCTGGCAGATCGCCAGTCCGAGGCCCGTGCCCTTTCGTTTGGTCGTGAAGAACGGGATGAAGAGGTTGCGAAGGACCTCGTCCGGAATGCCGGGTCCCGTGTCGACGAACCGCACCTGGACCCGCGGTGTCGGTCCTTCGGTCTCGAGGACCTCCGTCGCCATGGTCAGCACCCCGCCCGCAGCGCCGCCCTCCATCGCCTCGAGCGCGTTGCGCGCCAGGTTGAGGAAGACCTGCTCGAGCTGCGCCGGATCCGCCCGGACCGCCGGCAGATTGGGCGTCAATGCGAGTCGGACCTCGACCGGGCTCGCGTGTTCCTGCGCCCGGAGGAGCCGCCCGACGCGCTCGAGAAGGGGGTTGAGTTCGACGGCCTGGGGGGCGCCGCGATACGGCCGCGCGTAGTCGAGGAACTGCGAGACGACCTCGTTGAGACGATCCACCTCGGCCAGGATGACCTCGACCATGTCCCGCTGTTCGGGGTCGAGCTTGGCCGGATCCAACAATTGCCCGGCGCCCTTGATCGCGCCGAGGGGGTTGCGGATCTCGTGCGCGAGGCCGGCCGACATTTCGCCGAGGGCCGAGAGGCGCTCCCGCTCCTTGAGGCGCTCGAAGTGCTCCGAGTTCTCGAGGGCCGTCGCCATGTGCCCGGCGAGGGACAGGATCAGACGAATCTCGGCGCTCGAGAACGGCTCACGGAGGCGCTCGTCCTTCAGGTTCAGGAAACCGAGCATTCGTTCACCCGAAACGAGGGCGAACGAGAGGCCCGCCGAGAGCTCGCGCATCGTCCCGCGGATGGCATCGAGTCGCTGTGCCTGTGGCGATTCGGCCGCTTCGCCGGGAAGCTCGTCGCGCTCACGATCCACCTGCTCGAGCGCCAGGACGCGATCGCGCCGCAGGGCCTCGAGGAACGCCCGTGCGCGGACGACGTCGACCCTGCGAGCCTCGAGCGGCCCGATGGACCGCTGCATCGAGTAGCCGCGTCCGTCGCTGTCGAGGAGCAGGACGCTGGCGTGGGTCACGCGCCGGCTTTCGTTCAGGCCGTCGAGCACCATGTCGATCTGGTCGGGGACGTGAATGTGGTTGGGCAGCTCGGCCCGCAGGCGACCGAGGATGGCCTCGAACTCGAACGTCTCGCGAAAAAGCAGGCGTCCGATCCACTGGTCGATGGCGTCCTTCATCGGCTCGAAAAGGAAGATCAGGACGACGCTGGCCAGCATCGAGTTGAAGAAGAACAAACCCGTCCTGTCTCCGGCCCAGACGACGAGACCGCCGTAGATGAGCGACATCGGGACGGAGAGGATCAGCAGGCCGAGGCCGCGTCCGAAGAGTTCCTCGAGGTCGAGCAGGCGGGAGCGCTGCACGATCTGCATCCAGAAATACATGTAGAGCGTCGTCAACAGGTGCCCGAGCGACGGGAACGACGTCCCCATCATGGGCAAGAGGTCGAGTCCGGCGAACGTCAGCGCGACGAGGTGCCCGACGAAAAGGTACCCGAACCGGGCCGATTCCACCTCGGACGTCGTCTTCCGGTGCCGGGCAAAGAGCCGCGACGCGATGTAGCCGAACGAACCGAGCGCAAACGTCGCGACGAGGCCGGTGAACCAGGAGGACGTCCCGACGCGCGTCACGCCGATGACGACGGTCGCGACGGTGGCCAGCCCGCTCATCGCCAGGGCCGTCGGGTTGGGCTCGCCCAGGAACCGCGAGAAGAACCGAAGCCCGAAGTGGGACGCCAGCGCGGCGGAGATCAGCAGAAGCCGCATCCAGAGTTCGGCGCCCTCCGAGACCCCCCACAGGAAAAAGAAAAGGTTGTAGAGGAACAGCCCCAGAACGAGCCAGGCGAAGGACCAGCGAAACAAGACGCTGCGGCGCTGGAACATCACGTTCAGCGCGATGGCCAGCAACAGAATCGACGCGATCAGGGCGCTCTGGGTCTGGATTCCCATGGGCGGATACTTTCAGATCCCGCGCCCCGACGCATGCCCTCCCGACAGGGGACTCGGGCAAACCCCCTTCGCAACCGGCGGGACGATCGGGTAAAACGACGCTGCCCATGGTCCGCTCCCCCCACCGACGTGCCGGCGAAGACACGGCGCCCGAGGCGTCTCCCGAGGAGTCCATCGACCTCGAAGAGGCCTTCGACGACCCCGAAGCCGGCGCGCGCTCGGACGAGGTTCCGTCCCTGGCGGGCGAGATCCTCTGGCAGGACGAACCGGGCGAGAAGATCGTCGTCGTGTTTGCCGGCGGCAAGGGGGGGACCGGCCGGAGCCTGCTCGCCGCCAACCTCGGCGTCTTCGTCTCCCGGCTCGGCCGCGAGGTGGTCGTCGCCGACCTCGACCCGGCCGGCGCCAATCTGCATACCTACCTCGGGCTCGAGCCCCTGCTGCCGACGCCGGGTTCGATGCTCAGGCCCCCCGGACCGCCGCGCGTAGACCGGGTGCCCGGCATGTCGCTTCGCCTGTGCCGGCCGCCCCGTGCGATCGAACCCGGAGACGACGCGCTGCGCGCGGAGACCGCCGAGATGGCCAAGTCTCTCGAGGCCGACGTGCTCATCATGGATCTCGGCCTGCAGGCCGATCCGTTGACGCTCGACGCCTTTCTCGGCGCGGACGCTGCGGTGCTGGCGCTCGTCCCCGAGCCCGCCGGCGTCGAGCGCGCCTACGCGTTCGTCCGGGCCGCCCTCTTTCGACGCCTGCTGGAAGGCGACGATGATCCGGCGGTGGTGGCGCGGGCCGTGCTCGCAGCCGATCACGTCGGTCAGCTCGCGTCGCCCGCCCACCTCGTCGAGGCCCTTTCGGGGGCGCACCCCGACGCCGCCGAGGCGATCCGCGCCCGCGTCCTGGCCTTTTCGCCGTATCTGCTGGTGAACAAGTGCCGCACCCGCGCCGACGTCGAGATGGTCGACGGCATGGTCAGCGCGCTGCGTCGACGGTGGGGCATCACCGCCGAGCCCCTCGCCGCCATCGAGTACGACGACGCCGCCTGGACATCCACACGGCAGCGGCGTCCTTTCATGCTCGAGTACCCGGGCTCGAATCTCGCGCAGGGCATCGAGCGCATGGCCCGGCGACTGCTCGCGGCGGCGGTCCGCCGGGGCGCGCCGGTCACCCAGCGGGCCGGGGGCATCGAACCGTGACGCCGCTCGAGTACTACGCGTTGCTCGAGGTCGACCCCGGCGCGACGGACGAGGACATCCGCCGGGCGTACAAGCGGCAGCTCAAGCGCTTCGACCCCGCCGGCGTCGTGGTCTACGGACTCTATCGACCCGACGAGGTGCAGAGCCTCGTCCGCAGCCTGCGGGAGGCCTACGAGACGCTCGTCGACCCCGAGAAGCGCCGTCGGTACGACCGCCGCATCTATCCGGAGGGGCACCCCAGCCTCCGCAGGGCCGATCAGCGGGTGGCCGCAACGCTCCCGACCCCGCGTGCGTCGCTCCCGGCCGACCCCGTGCTCGCCGCCGGTCTGACCCACGAGAGCCCCCTGCGGGGCGGCGCGCTCACCCGCATCCGCGAGGCCTGTCATCTCTCGCTCGAAGAGATCGCCGAGCGGACGAAGATCAGCATGTTCACGCTGCGGTGCATCGAGGCCGAGCAGTTCCAGGATCTTCCGGCGCGCGTCTACATGCGTGGATTCCTGAAGCAGATCGCCGAGATGCTCCGCATCGACATCGACCGGCTCCTGCGCGACTACCTGTCGGCCATGGACGAGTGGCAATCCGCCATCCCGCAGCGCCGTTGGGATCCCATTCCCAAAGAGTGAAACCGCGACGAATGCGGCGGCCCGTGCGCCTTGCAGATTGACGGGGTGCCGGCGAGCGGTTTAACAGGGGGCTGACGAAACCCTCAAGCCGGAGGTCTCCGTGTCCCAGATCAAGACGCCCGACGCCGCCGTGCGCCTGGCGCGCACCATCGCTTCGGACATCCTGCTGTACAACAAGGACAAGATCGCCGAGGGCCTGAAGCACGACACGCTGTTCGAAGTCCTCGAGAGCGAGATCGCCGAGGGCCGGCAGCACTTCGAGAGCCGGGTGGCCCCCGAGGTGCGCGAGCAATACGACTTCATTTCCCGCGCCCTGGTCGACGTCCTCGTCCGGTCGAGCGGTCACCTCCCGACCCAGATCTGGTAGAGCCGCGCCCCATCGTCGTGCCGGCGGCAGCCGACGGCGAACGCCTCGACCGCTTCCTCGTCACCTGCTTTCCGGAGCACAGCCGTTCTCACCTCGCGGAGTGGATCCGTGACGGCCGCGTCGCCGTGGAGGCGGGGGCGGTGAAGCCCGGCCTCGCCCTGCGGGCGGGCTGGATCGTCCGGGTCGAGCCACCCGATCCCCCCCTCACGACGCTCGTCGCCGAGGACCTGCCGCTGACCGTAATGCACGAAGACGACGCCCTGGTCGTCGTCGACAAGGCCGCCGGGATGGTCGTGCACCCCGGCGCAGGGCATGCTACGGGCACGCTCGTCCACGCCCTCCTCGGACGCTGCGGCGCCCTGGCACCGCTCGGTCTGCCGATGCGCCCGGGGATCGTTCACCGGCTCGATCGGGACACCTCCGGGGTCATGGTGGTCGCCCGAACCGAGGTCGCCTACCTGCACCTCGCTCGGCAGTTCGCGGAGCACACCGTCGACCGCCGGTACCTCGCCCTGATCTGGGATCACCGACTCCCCGACGCCGGCACCGTCTCGACACTGTATGGCCGGCATCCGACGGACCGTCTGCGGTTCAGCGGGCGGGTCCGGGCGGGCAAGTCGGCCGTCACGCATTTTCGGGTCCTCGAACGCCTGCCGCCGTTTGCCCTCGTCGAG
>JAKLJY010000070.1 GCA_023150895.1 Myxococcota bacterium
GGCCGGGGCGGCGACCGGGGCCGCGACGGGGGTCGGGGCCGGGGCCGCAACCGGAGCCGGGGCGGCGACCGGGACCGGGGCGGCGACCGGAGCCGGGGCGGCCTCGGCGCGGGCCTTGGCCTCGGCGACGGCGGCCTTCACGGCGTCGGCGACGGCGCCCTCGATGCGCTCGTTCCAGGCCTGCTCGAGGCCCTTGACCTTGTCGACCTCGGCCTCGAACTGGAGCTGAAGAATGCGGTACGCCTTCCGCTCGGCCTGCAGGTTGTGCTGGAGGTCGCGCAGCGTGGAGGCGGCGCTCTGCTTGTCCGTGCGCGCCCCCTTCTCGGCGTCGCGGGCGGCGTTGCGCTCCTTGGCGACCTGGTCCTTCAGGGCGTCGCGCTCGGCGCGCACCTCGGCGAGGCGCTCCTCGAGGCGGGCGACGCGCTCGTCGGGCTCTTCGCGGGGGCGGGGGCGAGGCGCGGGGGGCACTTCGGTCTCGGGCGCCCGAACAGGGGCAGCCGCACCGGCCTCGGCGCGGGCCTTGTCGGCCGCCTTGACCTGGGCATGGGCCATCGCCAGCTGCTTCTCGGCGGCGTGGCGGGCGGCGAGGGCGTCGTCGAGCTCGTGCTTGACGCGCAGCATCTCCTGCCGATAGCCCGTCGCTTCGGCTTCGAGATCGGCGATGCGCTTGTCGATCTTCGCCTGCCGCTCACCGCGGGCTTCCTGCGTGGTCTGCGCCTTTTCGAGCTTCTTCTCGGCGCGCGCCTTCGCCTCGCGGGCTTCGTGGGCCGCGGTCTCTTTCTCGGCGAGCTTCTTCTCGAGGCCCTGCCGCGCTTTGCGCTCGTCTTCGACTTTGGCCTGCGCCGCGCCGAGCTCTGTCTCGAGTTGCGCGACCTTCGCCTTGAGGGCGGCGCCGCCGCCGAACCAATCCGCAAAACCCATGGCAATCTCCCGCTTTACGAAAAGCGGCGCAGCATAGTCGGCGGTTCGTCGGGAGTAAACAACCTGTGCACGGGCACGAAATCCCGCGCGCGGGCCACTCAGATCGCCCGGCGCTCGGGCAGGTAGTGGCGCAGCGCCGTCTTCGGGGGCCGGCCGAACGCGGCGATCTTGCTCGTGAGGATGTCGTTGTCGCCGTTCTCGAACCAGAGCAGGCAGCCGGACTTCGGCTCGCTGAGCGGCTCGAGCCCCTTTTCGGTCGGCAGGACCGCGCCGAAGAGGCGGCGGCCGAGCGCGGGGTGTTCGCGCAGCCAGCGGCCGCTCCAGAGGTCGCGAATGGCAACGCACTCGCGCCCGCGCAGGTGGTACTCGGTGTTCTGGGTGACGAAGAGGCGGTTGCGCCGCCGTTCCATGCCGCTTTTCATGTCCGTGGACCTCCGGGTTGTTGCTTCTGAAACCACATGTAGGTCCAAATCATACCGAGCGCAAACTTTCGTGTCCTTGCCACACCGCGAACCGCCGGGTAGAGAAGCACGGCGCGCTGCGCGCCACGCCGGCGTCCCGCCAGACCGGGGCGCCGGCCCGAAAGGAGAAGCCTGCCCATGTCGAAGTCCGAGCTCCCCTTGATGAAGGGCGCCGTCGAGGACGTCTCCAAGGCCATCGGCCAGACGCCCATCGTCCGCCTCAACCGCCTCGCCGCCGGCCTGACGTCCAGCATCTACTGTAAGCTGGAGTACCTGAACCCGGCCGGCTCGATGAAGGACCGCATCGCGCTGAACATGATCGACGAGGCGGAGCGGCGGGGCGAGCTGAGACCGGGGGGCACCATCGTCGAGGCGACGAGCGGCAATACGGGCATGGGTCTGGCCATGGTGGCGGCCCTGCGCGGCTACAAGTGCATCTTCGTGATGCCGGACAAACAGTCCATCGAGAAGGTCAAGGCGCTGCGCGCGGCCGGGGCGAAGGTGGTCATCACCCCGACGGACGTCGAGGCCGACGATCCGCGCAGTTACTACTCGGTCTCCCGCCGCATCGCCCGCGAGACGCCCAACAGCTTCTACGCCAACCAGTATCACAACCAGGACAACCCGCAGGCGCACTACAAGTCCACGGGGCCGGAGATCTGGGCGCAGACGGGCGGCGAGCTCGACGCGTTCGTTGCCGGACTCGGCACGGGCGGCACGATCACCGGCACGGGCGCGTACCTCAAAGAGCGCAAACCCGAGGTCAAGCTGGTCGGCGCCGACGTCTTCGGCTCGGTCTACACGGAGTTCTGGCGCAAGGGTGAGGTCGTCGCGCCCTACAGCTACAAGGTCGAGGGCATCGGCGAGGACTTCTTCCCGAGCACCATCAACCTGGGCATCATCGACCACATCGAGCAGCTCACCGACAAAGAGTGCTTCGACACGACCCGTGCGCTCGCCCGCTACGAGGGCCTCTACACGGGCGGCTCCGGCGGCGCGGCGGTCAAGGCCGCGCTCAAGTACGCCGAGACGCTGAGCACGCCGCAGAACATCCTGGTGCTGCTGCCCGACAGCGCGAACCGCTACCTCGGCAAGGTCTTCGACGACGACTGGATGCGCGAGCACGGTTTCCTCGATCCGGACGAGGGCCTCGGCAGCATCCGCGACATGCTCGGCAGCAAGAGCCCCGTGGTCTACACGGTGAAGAAGACGGACAAGATCCGGGACGTCGTCGGCCTGATGAAGGCGCGTGGCATCAGTCAGGTGCCGGTGCTCGACGCCGGGCGGCTCGTCGGCCTCGTGACCGAATCGAGCCTGCTGCAGGTCCTCCTCGACGGCGCGCACGACAAGCTCGATGAGCCCTGCGCCTCCGTGATGACCGACCAGTTCGAGGTCGCCGATCCGGACGCGCCCGTCGGCCTCTTCAACCACATCTTCAGTCAGGGCAAGGTGATCATCGTCTGGGAGCGCGGCGAGGTCCGCGGGCTCATCACGAAGATCGACGTCATCGACTACCTCGCCCACAAGCGCCGCACGCCCTGAGCGCCGGACCCACGAGTGCCCCCATGTCGCAGAATACCCCCCGTTTCGAGACGCTGGCCATCCACGCCGGCAACACCCCCGACCCCTCCACCGGCGCCGTCAACGTGCCGGTCTACCTCACGAGCACCTACGTGCAGGCCGGTCCCGGCGTGCACAAGGGCTACGAGTACAGCCGCACCGGCAACCCGACGCGCACCGCCCTCGAGGCCAACCTCGCCGCCCTCGAGGGCGCCCGGTTCGGTCGGTGTTTCGCCAGCGGGTGCGCGGCGACGGCCACGATCGCGCACCTCTTCGGGGCGGGCAGCCACCTGATCGTCGGCGACGACGTCTACGGCGGCACGTATCGCCTCTTCACCCGGGTCATGTCGGACGCCGCGCGCACCTACACGTTCGTCGATCTCACGGATCCCGACGCGCTGCTCGCCCACATCCGCCCCGAGACGAAGGCCGTCTGGCTCGAGACGCCCACGAATCCCCTGCTGAAGCTGGTGGACATCGCGGCGATTGCCGAGCGCGCCCACGCCCGGGGGCTGAAGGTCATCGTCGACAATACATTCATGTCGCCGTACCTCCAGCGGCCGCTGGCGCTCGGGGCCGACATGGTCGTCCACTCGTGCACCAAGTACCTCGGCGGGCATTCGGACGTCGTGCTCGGGGCGGCGGTGACGAACGACGCCGAGCTGCATGAGAAGCTGGCGTTCCTGCAGAACGCCATCGGGGCGGTGCCCGGGCCCCTGGACAGCTATCTCGTCCTGCGCGGCACGAAGACGCTGGCCGTGCGCATGCGCGCCCACGAAGAGAGCGCCCGCGACCTGGCTGCCTGGCTCGAGGCGCACCCGGCCGTGGAGAAGGTCATCTACCCGGGCCTCCAGAGCCACCCGCAGCACGCCCTGGCGAAGCGGCAGGCGCAGGGCTTCGGCGGCATGATCTCCGTCGTGGTGAAGGGCGGTCTCGACCGGGCGCGGCGTGTGCTCGAGCGCTGCGAGCTCTTCTCGCTCGCCGAGAGCCTCGGCGGGGTGGAGTCGCTCATCGAGCACCCGGCGATCATGACGCATGCGAGCGTGCCGCCGGACGTCCGGGCGCAGCTCGGTATCGTCGATGGCCTCATTCGCCTCAGCGTGGGCCTCGAGCATGTCGAGGACCTCCGCGCCGATCTCGCCCGCGCCCTCGAGGACTGACGGGCTTGGGCGGGCGGCCGGGGCCACTGTCCGTCGGCGTGATCGGGGCGGGCACGGCGGGGCCCGCGGCGGCCATTCTGTTGGCCCGGGCCGGTGCCCGGGTGACGCTCTTCGAGCGGGTGGCGGCGCCGTCGCCGGTGGGCGCGGGGCTCCTGTTGCAGCCGACCGGGCTGGCGGTGCTCGCCCGCCTCGGGTGCCTCGCCCCCGTGCTCGAGCGGGGCGCGCCGATCGCGCGTCTGAAGGGCGTGACCCCGACGGGGCGCACGGTGCTCGACCTGGCGTACCGCGCGCGGCGGCCGGATCTCGCCGGTCTCGGGGTGCACCGCGGGAGCCTCTTCGCGGCGCTCTTGGCAGCGCTGGCGCCCGCCGGCGTCGAGGTCCGCACGGGGGTCGCGATCGACGACCTCGACGCACCGGTGCTCGCGGGGTGCGACCTCGTCATCGTCGCCGACGGCGCGCGCTCGACGCTGCGCGCCGCCGTCGGGCCGGTCCGCCGGGCGGCGCCCTATCCCTACGGCGCCCTGTGGTGCCTGGGACGCGATCCCGAGCGGCGGTTCGATGGCGAGCTGTTTCAGGTGTACCGGGGCGCGCGGCAGATGCTCGGCCTGCTCCCGAGCGGGTGCGCACCCGGCGACGACACGCCGCTGTGCAGCCTCTTCTGGAGCCTGCCGATGGCCGGCCCGCGCGGGGTCGAGGCGGTGCGCGCCGCGGGCCTGGACGCGTGGCGCCGGGACGCCCTGTCGCTGTGTCCGCGCGCCGAGCCGCTGCTCTCGCAGGTCGACGACCTCGACGCGTTGCTCACCGCCCCCTACTACGACGTGGTCATGACGCGGACGATCCGGGTGGACCCCGCGCACGGGTCGGCTGCGGTCGTCCTCGGGGACGCCGCCCACGCCATGAGCCCCCAACTCGGGCAGGGGGCCAACCTGGCGCTGCTGGACGCCGCGGCGCTGGCGGACGCGGTGCTGGCGCAGGGGGCCGTGTCGAACCCCGGGCAGCTCGCGTCGGCGCTCTTGGCCTACGAGCGTGCCCGGCGCGGGCCCGTGCGCACCTATCAACGCCTGTCGCGGTGGCTGACGCCGATCTTTCAGTCCGATCACGACGGGCTCGCCGCCGTGCGCGACCGCGTCTTCGGGCCGTTGTGCCGCGTGCCGCCCGTGCGCCGCCTGATGCTCGACGCGCTCTGCGGCGTGAAGACCGGCCTGCTCGGGGCATCGGAGCCGCCCATCCTCGCTCTGCCGGCGGCGGAGTGACGGGCCTATTCCCTCGACTGATAGAAAATGTCGATGATTCGTCGGTGATTTATCCATTGGTCGAATGAATGCGCGGTGCCTACGGTGAGGGGGTCCCCGTTCCGGGACCTCAACCGAGGAGACGCATCGTGAAGACCGAAATCCGCGCCCGCCGCATCCCCCTGACCGAGGCCTTCCGCCATCAGGTCGAGACCCGCGTGTTCGCCGCCTTCGGCCGGTTCGCCCACACCATCGGGCGGGTGAGCGTGCGCTTCGCCGATCTGAACGGCCCGCGCGGCGGGGTCGACAAGCGCTGCCAGGTGGCGCTCGACCTCCGGCCCGGTGGCCGCGTGCTCGTCGAGGCGGACGCCGAGCGCATCGACATCGCCCTTTCGGAAGCCGTCGCCCGCGCCTCGGCCGTGCTCGCGCGGCAGTTGGGCCGCACGACGAAGGTCATCCGCGGGGTTCGGCCGGGCGGGGCGTTCGAGCCCAGCGTCGCCTGACGCGGAGTCGCGGGGCGCCGGATTGCCCCATGGGGCGATTTGCCCCCGTCTTCGGAAACGCCCGCGCGAGCATGTCGTCCTCGATGGGCATGCGGGCGACGAGGAGCCAGGTCGTCGCGACCGCATAGACCAGCCCCGGCAGCGACGGCCCCAAGAAGAGCGCCGTGCCGGCGGCGACGGTGATGGTGCCCACATAGCCCGGGTGGCGCAGGTGGGCGTAGGGCCCGTGCGTCACCAGGACGTGCCCGCCGCGCAGGCCCACTTCGTGCGTGTAGTGCCGTCCGAGCACGGCCACGGCCCAGGCCCGCAGGCCGGCGCCGGCCGCCGCCGCGGCGAGCCCCCCGAGCTCCACGAGCCGCAACGCCTCCGCCGGACCGTGCGCCCGATACCAGAGGCCGACCATCGAGCCCTGCAAAAGAAAGAGCGCCGCCACCCCGGCCCAGAAGCCGGGCTGTGGCGGGCGGCGCGGCCACGCGCGATCACCGGGCGCGTCGCCGAGCTTCGCCCGCGCGCCGGCATGGCACCACCAGCCGAGGAGCAGGAGGGTGTAGGCGGCGAACCCGCGCACGGGCCAGGGGACGGGGAGCTCCCAGTGCATCGGCGCCCGGTGGTGCACGGGGCGGGCCAGCCCGGGGAAAACGCGGGGGAGGCGGGCGAGAAACGGCTCAGAGCCCGATTTCGTGCCACCCGGGCGAGGCGGCGAACGCCGCGTGGATCTGTCCGACGTGCGAGTAGGCCTGGGGAAAATTGCCCCACATCAGCCCGGTGGCCGGGTCGATGTCCTCCGACAGCAAGCCGAGCGGCGCACGCACCCGGCGCAGACCGTCGAGCACCCGGCGGGCGGCCGTCCGGTCGCCGATGCGGGCGAGTGCCTCGACGAGCCAGAACGTGCAGAGCGTGAACGCGACGCTCGGCGTCCCGAAGCCGTCGTCGGCCCGGTACCGCCGCAAGAAGCCGTGCAGGTCGAGCTCGGCGCGGACCGTGTCGATGGTGGCGCGGGCGACGGGATCGCCCGGCTCCAGGAAGCCGAGCGGGATCGCCTGCAGCAGCGCGGCGTCCAGATCGCGCCCGCCGAAGTCCGCGACGAGGCAGCCCCGGGCCGGATCGATGCCGCGGGTCATGATCTCTCCGCGGATCCGCGCGGCGGCGGCCTCGAGCTCGGCGACGATGGCGGGGCGGTCGCGCCGAGCCAGGCGAGCGGCGCGGTCGACCGCGGCCCAGCACATCAGCGCGCTGAAGGTCTGCGGGCGCCACTCCGTCCGCAGCTCCCAGATGCCCGCATCGGGACGCCCCGCGACGTCGGCGGCCTTGCGGGCGAGCGCCGTGACGAGCTCCAGCGCCCCGGGCGTCGCCTGATCGCGAAAGCGGGCGTCCAGAAAGAGGGGGCAGAGCGCCAGCACCATCTCGCCGTAGACGTCGTGCTGCTGGTGCCGTGCCGCGCCGTTGCCCACGCGGACGGGGCCCTCGCCATGAAAGCCCGGCCAGGCCGCCTCGATGCGCTCGTCGAGGTCGCTGCGGCCGTCGAGGCGGTACAGGGGCGCCAGGTCCAGCGTCGGTGCAGAGGAGGCGACGTTGAGCAGATAGCCGATGAACTGCTCCCGCTCCTCGAAGTGACCCAGTCGGCGGAATGCGCCGAGGGTGTAGTAGGCGTCGCGGAGCCAGCAGTATCGATAGTCCCAAGTGCGCCCGCTGCCCGGCGACTCCGGCACCGAGGTCGTCAGGGCGGCCACGATGGCGCCGGTGTCTTCGTAACAATGCAGCTTGAGCGCGAGCGCCGAGCGGATGGTCTCTTCCTGCCATTCGGCGGGGATGGCGCAGAGTTTCACCCAGCGGCGCCAGTAGCGCGTCGTCTCGTCGAGGAAGCGTGCACAGAGCGCCTCGAGCGGCTCCTCGACGGGGGCCCCCCAGGCCAGCACGAAGTGCCGTCGCGCCGTCAGCGCGAACGGACGGCCGTCGAGGTAGGCGAGCGGGGCGTCGGTCGTCAGCCGCAGGCGGTCGTCGTACCCCTCGAAGGCGACGTGGTGCGAGCCGAGCGTCCGGTGCGGCCGCACACGGCTCCAGCCGAGGACGGGCTCGCAGTTCACGCGGACGCGCGGCGTGCCCGACAAGGGCTCGACGATGCGCATCAGCTTCGTCGGCCGGAACGCCCGCCCGTGCTCTTCGAACCGCGGCGCGAAGTCGAGCACCCGGAAGGCGCCGTCCGCCGACTCGAAGCGCGTCTCGAGCACGTTGGTATTCGTCAGATAGCGCTGCGTCCCGGGCGACGCGTCCGCGGGGCCGATGGTGAAGTGGCCGCCGGACACGGCGTCGAGCAGCGCCCCGAAGACGGGCGGCGCGTCGAACCGCGGCAGGCACGACCACACGATGGCGCCGTCGTCCCGGACGAGCGCCGCGATCTGACAGTTGCCGATGAGGCCGAGTCGGTGGAGATCCATGTCGTCAGAATCGCGATTGTTTGATTTGATTTCCAATTAAAAATCGCTACCGTCGGCCCATGCGTCGGTTCGCCCTCTTCGTCACGCTCCTCGTCCTCGCCCTGGGCGGCTTGTCCCTCGTCGGACACGCGGCGCTGACGCGGACGCTGCGGACGTGGTTCGAGGGCGACCTGTCGATGCGCGCCCGGCTCGCGGTCGCCTCCGCGCGGCAGAGCCTCGCCATCTCGCCGGGGGCGGACGCGGGGCGCCTCGTCGACACCCTCGACGACATCACCCGCGACCGCCGCATCCTGGCGGCGGCCGCCTGCGGTGAGGACGGCAGCACCCTTGCCGCCACGTCCGCCTACCCCCGCGTCTGGCCGTGCGAGGCCGTTCTCCGGCGGGTCCGGTCCGCGGTGGGTGACCCGCCCCCCGAGTTCTGGTCCGCGGAGGAGTCGCTGCCGGAGGGGCCCGTTCACCTGAGCGCGAGCTGGGTACAGGTGGGCGAGTTTCCACCGATGGCCGTGGTGCTCGTCCACGACCTCGCCTACCTCGAACGGCGCGAGGCGACGACGCGCAACATGCTGCTCGTCGCCTTCTTCGTGCTCGCGGTACTGGCCTCGGTGATCACTCTGCTGGCCATGCGGCTGGCATGGCGACGCTGGACGGCCGCCCTGCGCACCGCATTGACCGGGAGCGACGCGGCGGCACCGGACGACTTCATGCCCCTGGTGCGTGACGTTCGGGCCCTGGCCGAACAGCTGGCGAGCGAGCAGGCGCGGGAGGCCCGGGGCGGTCTCTGGAGCGCCGAGCGTCTGCGCGCGACGCTGCGCGAGCACCTGGGCGGCGAGCGGGTGGTCATTCTCGCCAACCGCGAGCCGTACATTCACGACCGCGCGCCCGATGGCACCGTGCGGGTCCTGCACCCTGCGAGCGGGCTCGTGACCGCGCTCGAGCCGGTGATGCGGGCGTGCTCGGGCACCTGGGTCGCCCACGGCGCGGGCACGGCGGACCGCGAGACGGTCGACGCCCACGACCGCGTCCTGGTGCCCCCCGGTGAAGAGTCGTACCGGGTGCGGCGCGTCTGGCTGAGCGACGAGGAGGAGGCCGGCTACTACTACGGTTTCTCGAACGAGGGTCTGTGGCCGATGTGCCACGTCGCGCACACCCGGCCCGTCTTCCGGGCGAGCGACTGGGCGCAGTACGTCGCCGTCAATCAACGCTTCGCCGACGCCGTCTGTGCCGAAGTCGACCGCGACGATCCGATCATCCTGGTTCAGGATTATCACTTCGCGCTCGCGCCGCGCATGATCCGCCAGCGCCTGCCACAGGCCACGATCATCACCTTCTGGCACATTCCGTGGCCGAACGCCGAGCTGGTGGGCATCTGCCCTTGGCGTGAGGCCCTGCTCGACGGCTTGCTCGGTTCGAGCGTGGTGGGCTTTCACACCCAGCAGCACTGCAATCACTTCATCGACGCCGTGGACGCCTTCATGGAGTCGCGCATCGACCGCGAGCTGCGTGCCGTCGTGCAGGGCGAACGGCGCACCCTCGTGCGGCCGTACCCGATCTCCATCGAGTGGCCCGTCGCGTGGCTGCGGACGACCCCGCCCGTGCCGGTCTGCCGGCGCGCCGTCCGCGCCGAGCTCGGCCTCGCGCCGGACGTTCGTCTCGGTCTCGGGGTCGACCGGCTCGACTACACCAAGGGCATCGAGGAGCGCCTGCGGGCGGTGGATCTCTTGCTCGAACGGTCGCCGGAACACCGCGGGCGGTTCGTATTTCTCCAGATCGCCGCCCCGAGCCGCACGAAGATCGGTCGATACAAGGACCTCAACGACGAGGTCGAGCGCCTCGCGAACGAGATCAACGCGCGGTGGGGCACGCCGTCGTACCAACCCATCATTCTGTTGCGGCGCCACCACGACCCCTCGGCGGTCTATCGGCTCTACCGGGCAGCCGACCTCTGTTACGTCAGCAGCCTGCACGACGGCATGAACCTGGTCGCCAAGGAGTTCGTCGCCGCCCGGGAGGACGGGGAGGGGGTTCTCGTGCTGAGTCAGTTCACCGGCGCGGCGCGGGACCTGACCGAGGCCCTCATCGTCAACCCGTACGACCTGCACGAAGCGGCGGCGGCGATGGCGAAGGCGTTGTCGATGCCCGTCGACGAGCAGCGTGAACGCATGGGCTCGATGCGCCGGTTCGTCACGGAGTTCAACGTCTACCGCTGGGCGGGCCGCATGCTCGTCGACGCCGCCGAGATTCGACGCCGCGAGCGCCTCGCACACCGTCATGGGCCGGCCGGGCCGGCCGGGCCGGCCGGGCCGCAAGGGCCCTCCGGAAGACCACCGCCCACCGGGCCCCACCCCGTCTGGAGAAGCGCCGAATGGTCCACATCCTGAGTCCCGAGCATCGGGTGGTGATCGCCCAGGTCGCGTGGTCGCACGTGCTGTTGGCCTTCGACTTCGACGGCACGCTCGCGCCCATCGTCGAGGACCGCGACGAGGCCGAGATGCGCCCTGGAACCGCGCGCCTGTTCGCCCGCGTCTGCGAGGCGTACCCCGTGGCCGTGATCTCCGGGCGGGCGCGCGATGACGTGGCGCACCGCCTCGGCAGTGCTCGGGCGAAGTACGTCATCGGCAACCACGGGCTCGAGCCGGGGGCGGACATGGCGCCCTATGAGTCCTTCGTCCGGGCCGCGTTCTCCGAACTCGCGCACGCCCTCGGGGGCGTCCACGGCGTCGAACTCGAGGACAAGACCTACTCGCTCGCCATCCACTACCGCCGCTCGCGGACCCGCCGCGAGGCGCGCCGCATCATCCACGCCGCGATCGACGGCATGGTCACGCCGGCGCGCGTCGTCGAGGGCAAGTGCGTGGTGAACCTCGTCCCCCCCGGCGCGCCGGACAAGGGCGTGGCCCTGCGCCGCCTGCGGACCGAGCAGGGGGCGGGCGTCGCGCTCTACGTGGGCGACGACGTCACTGACGAGGACGTCTTCCGCCTCGACGAACCGGGGCGGCTGGTGTCGATCCGCGTCGGCGAGAGCCCGGCCTCGGCGGCCCCGTATTTCCTCCGGGACCAGCTCGAAATGGACGAGCTGCTCGCTTTCCTCCTGGCGCTGCGGCACATGTCGGATCACGCCACCACACAGGAGTGAGTGTGTCCGCCGACGACTACCCCCTCGGGCCCGCGCTGGGGTTCCTGCGCAGCGTCTGGCGGCTCAACCACGCCGTCGAGCTGCGCTCCGCCCGCATGGAGGCCACGCTCGGCATTTCCGCGCAGCAGCGCATGATGCTGCGCTGCCTCGGCGCGTTTCCCGGCATCACGGCCGGGCGCATCGCGACCGTCCTGCACCTCGATCCCGGGACGGTCACCGCCATGCTCAAGCGCCTCGAGGCCGGCGGGCTCCTCGTGCGTCGACGCGATCCGCGCGACGGTCGTCGGGTCCTCGTCGGGCTGACGGAAGCCGGCCGGGCGCTCGACCGCCCGACACCGGAAACGGTCGAGTCGGCCGTCGAGTCCTTGCTCGCCGAGATCGGCCCCGAAGCGGCCGCGATCACCGCATCGGTGCTCGACCGGCTCTCGGGGATGCTCGAATCCGGGCCCGCCTCCGGCCCGGGTGACCCACCGGATGCGGTACGGCCGGCGCCATGAGCTGGGCCTGGTTGCGCGACTTCCTGTACCCGGCGCTCGTCCTCGGGCTCTTCATCGTGCCCCGGGTGCTGCAGCGCTACCGCATTCCGTCGGCGATTACCTGCATCGCGCTCGGCGCGCTGCTGGGCATGACCGGCCTCGGCGATCTGCGGGCCGATCCCGCGGTGCCGCTGCTGTCGACGCTGGGCATCGTCTCGCTCTTCCTGTTCGCCGGGCTCGAGGTCAACTTCGCCGAGCTCCGGCAGGGGAGCCGGGTGCTCGGTTCGCACCTGATCGTGAAGGCCCTCGTCCTGGGTCTCGCCGCCCTGGGGGCGACGGCCGCCTTCGGGCTGGACTGGCGGGCCGGCGCGCTCGTGTCCCTGGCCTGGTTCACCCCCTCGGCCGGGTTCATCCTGGACAGCCTGCCCTCCCTCGGGTTCGGCCCGACGCAGGCGTTCTGGGTACGCTCGAAGGCCATCGCGTCCGAGCTGCTCGCCCTCGCGGCGCTGTTCGTCGTCGTGCAGTCGGCCTCGGTCGAGCGTTTCCTCGGCACCTCCGCCGCGCTCGCCACGCTGATCTGGGTGCTGCCGCGGGCCTTTCACGTCTTCGCCGCGCGGGTGCTGCCCTTCGCGCCGAAGTCGGAGTTCGCGTTTCTGCTGATCATGGCCCTGGTGGCCGCCACCGTGACCCGCAAGCTCGGGGTGTACTACCTCGTCGGCGCGTTCATCGTCGGTGTCACGGCGGTCCGCCTGCGCGAACGCCTGCCGGCGTTGTCGTCCGAGCGCCTGGCGCATGGCGTCGAACTCTTCGCGTCGTTCTTCATCCCGTTCTACTTCTTCCGGGTGGGTCTGCACCTCGAGGCGAGCGACTTCTCGCCGGCGGCCATCGGTCTCGGCGTGCTGTTCGCGGTCGTGCTCGTGCCCCTGCGCATCCTGCTCGTGGTCGTCCACCGGGGGCGAACGATGGGCGAAGACGCGCGTGAGAGCGCCCGGATTGCGGTCGCGCTCGTGCCGACGCTCGTGTTCACCATCGTGCTGGCCGGCATCGCCCGGGAGCACTTCGGCCTGCCCGCGTATCTCTACGGTGCGATGCTGGTCTTCACGCTGCTCAACACGCTCGTGCCGGCCTTCGTGCTCCGAGGCCCGGCGCCCGAGTTCGACACGCCCGAGGTCCCCTGGCCGACGGTGAACGCGACCCCACCGCCGGGACCGCGTCTGCCGGAGTAAGGACGGAGGCCGGTGAGGCCGGGGTCTACGAACCCGTGCCGGGCCGACGTGCGGCCTGGATCAGCTTCTCCAGGATCTCGGCCGCCACCCGCGCCTCGTCGGCGGTGAGCGCCGTGTCGATGATGCCGGCGCTGTAGTTCACCGTCTTGGGGAAGAGCTCGTCGAACAGCGCCTGCCCGGCCGGCGTCAAGCGGGCGATGACCTCCCGATCCGACCCCGGTGCGCGCTGGCGTTGCACGAGTCCCTTCTCCTCCATGACGAGGCAGACCCGGGTGACGTTCGAAGGCGTCGTGGTCATGGCCTGCGACAGGGCCTTCATGCGCATGCCGTCGGTGTTGCCGAGGGCGGACAGCAGATCGAACTCCACCATGGGGAGGTCGATTGCGGCGAAATGAGGTTCGTGGAGGTCCCGCAGGAGCGCGTTGGCCCGCATCACTCGGCGGAGCAACTGAATCTGGGGCCAGGTTCTCGGTGGACCGGGGTAACGGAAGTCGGTGGGCATGTCGTCATCATCCCGAATCGGCCTCGTCATGGGCGAATGTTTTTTCAAAAAAATGTTCTTGCGAGAACGAGAGTGCTCCAGCAAATAGTTCTCAGGTGAAATATTCACCGATACTCACAAGGAGCCCAGCGGATGAAAACCGGATTCAAGGCGCGTGTCGGCGTGGTGGCGATGATGGTCGCGGGCTGTGCGGCTGACCCGGGGAGTGACGAAACCGAGCGCGACCCGCCCGGGGATGGGACCGCGCTGGAGGTGACCCGCAACCCGGTCACCGTCAACATCGAAGACGGCGCCATCGACGCGTTGCCCCTGGCGGTTCGGCAGGACCTGACCTACTGCATCCACAGCTCGTTCGGCGACACGAACCCGGCCCTGCCCGGTCTCATCGCGGAAACGCTCGAAGAGGCGGCCCTGGACTGGGAGTCCGCCGCGGACCTCGACTTCCGGCACGTCCCGGAACAAGACGGCCCGGGGTGTACGAACCAGAACCAGAACGTGCACTTCAACGTTACGTTCGGACCGACCCGGGGCGGCGTGGCCACGGCGTTCATGCCCTACGAGCCCCGTTCGAGCCGGGTCCTCACCGTCTCCGCCGAGGCCATTGCCCGGCATGTCTTCGGAACGCGCCGGCTCGGGCCGCTGTTCAAGCACGAGATGGGCCACATGATCGGCTTTCGACACGAGCACGAGTGGTCGGACAACGAGGACTGCGCGAACGACCGGATCGAGACCGATCTCAGCCTGACCCCCATCGATACCGCGTCCGTGATGTGGTACCCGAACACCTGCGGCTCCACGGCCGCGGGCGACTATGCGCTCTCGAACTTCGACCGCCTCGGCGCGGCCTGCCTCTACAACCGCAACGTGTCCATGGGCACGTGCAGCCAGGAGCGCAGCGGCACGGACGTCATGTGGTGGACCGCGGGCAACGGCCAGGCCACGAGACTCATCCCGAGCAATTCGCTCGCGATCGCCGTGTCCGGCGACTTCGACGGCGATCGCGCGGACGACATCCTCTTCTACGGCCGGGGCGCGGCGGCGGACACGGTGTGGTGGGGTCAGGTCTCGGGCTTCTCGTCGACCACGACTGCGGTGACGGTCGACGGCCTCTACGATCCGATCGTCGGCGACTTCAACGGAGACGGTCGCTCGGACATCTTCTGGTATGGCCCGGGGCGACGGCCCGACGTGATCTGGTGGGGGCGCGCGAACCGCACGTTCCAGACGCAGGGCGCGGTCGTGAACGGCGTGTACCACCCGCTCGCGGGCGACTTCGACGGCAACGGCTGTGACGACATCCTGTGGCACCGTCCGGAAGGCACCGACGCGCTGTGGTCGTTCCATCCCGACGGCAGCCACGACAACGACGTGTCGGTGATGGACGGCTACTTCCGGCCCGTCGTGGGCGACCTCGACGGCGACGGTCGGAGCGACATCGTCTGGTACGAGCCGGAGGTCAACAACGGCGCCATCTGGTACGGCCGGGCCGCGCGCAACCAGTTCGACAAGGTCAACCGCCTCTTGCCCAACGGCAACTTCTTCCCCTTCACGGGCGACTTCAACCGCGACGGGCGGTCCGACATCTTCTGGTACCAGCCGGGCGACGGCGCGGACGCCATCTGGGACGGTCAGGCAAACCGGACGTTCGCCGGCCGCGCGAAGGACGTGGACGGGTACTACTCCCCGGTCGCGGGCGACTTCGACGGCGACACCGACGACGACGTCTACTGGTACGCGCCGCTCTGAGCGTCCACGGAGCGCTCGCTCAGGGCGCCCCGGGCGCCCCGGGCGCCGCAACGGCGTCGCAGAAGACCGGCCCGGCGCGCAGGTGCGCCGACGTCCCGCCCCCGAGGTTTGCTCGGTAGCCGCCGAAGACGTAGCGGTCCCGGAACCAGACCGGCCAAGGCCAGCGATACCCGGACGTGCGCTCCTCGAGCAGGATGGGGGTCTCGGCCACGACGCCGTTGGGGAGGACCTCCGTGAAGTAGTCGTCCCAGCCCGCGCGGGTGCCGAGTCGATCCCGCTGGAACGACAGCCCGATGCGGTCCCGGTCGGCGTTGTGCGTGACGCCGAAGCCGCCGAGGAAGAGCTGCTGCCCGTCGAAGAACGCGAGCGCCGAACCGAGGTTCACGTCCACGCGGCCGCCCAGCGCGACCAGACGCGTGTTGAATCGCCGGAACCTGAGCTGGCCGAACGGGTAGTTCGACGGTGACCATGAGACCGGCACCCATGCCAGCGTAAACGTCCCGGATTCCGCGTCGAAGGCCGCGGCAGGCGGGTACGCGACATGGTTCGACTCCTGGACCGTGAGCGTTTGCCCTTCGAGGTACTGCCCGTCCGTGTCCCAGCGCCGGCCGACCGCATACGTCTCGCCCTCACATCCGTGCCCGTTCCCGACCGCGATGAACGCGCCGGCGTCGTAGAAGAGCGGCCAGTTCCAGTCGTTGCCGGCGCAAGTCATCGTCGGGGGCGCCGTGGCCGCCAGATCCGCGGGATCGACGGTGATGAACGAGGTGTTGCGATTCGGGGACTCGCGCACGTTGACCTTGACGGCAAATCGCCCGTGTGGCGCCGCCGCGACGGTGAACGTGGTCGGTCGGGCGTTGACCTCGAGCTCGTCGATCTCGTGCGGACCGGCGAGCAGCTCGCCAGAGGGGGAGACCACGACGAACCGGGCCGAGGTCGTGTCCGCGATGGAGAGATACGCCACGCCGATGACGTCCCCGTTCCAGGCCGCGCTGAGCGCGACGGGATCCGGGCCCGGAACGGTGAGCGGCGGGGCGGTGGCGTTGAGGTCCGCATCGAACCGCGCGAACCCGAGGCGGCCCTGGCGGATCCAGACGGTCGCGATCTCGCCCGCGAACGGGCCGTCGGCCATCGGCAGGACGGTCAGGTGCGACGTCGAGGGCGTCTCGGGGTCGACTCGCACCGCCGCCCCCAGATAAGGCACATCCTCGTCGGTCGCGCCGTCGCAGTCGTCGTCCAGGCCGTTGCACGCGTCGGCCGCGGCGGCGCGGTCGTACGCGTCACACCGGCGATCGCGCGGGCCGGCGCAGACCCAGGTGCCGGCACCGCAGACGCCGGGGGCGTTGCAGTTGCCGCCCACGTCCCAGTCCTCGTCGGTCTCGCCATCGCAATCCTCGTCGAGCCCGTCGCAGACCTCGGCCACGGGGGCCCACAGCGCCAGATCGCGCAACGGCGCGCCGAGGACGGCGGGGGGGCCGGCCGGGTCGAGATCGGCCACGGTGAAGACCTGCAGCGACGTCCCGCCGACGGCCCCGACGGCCACGAGTTCGGCGTCGTAGGTCGCGGCGAGGCGAAAGGCGTCGTCGCCGACCGGGGCGTCCGCGGACACGACGACCGTGTCGAGCACGGCCAGGGTCGATGCGTCCAGGCGGGCGAGGGTGACCTCGGCGGCGGGGGTCGGCGTGCGGCCCAGGGCGAGCACGATGTCGCCCCGGACGGTGGCCGCCAGGACGGTCGCGCCCTCGCCGCCGAAAGGCTCGACCGAGACCACCTCCGCGGACGCGCGGCCGTCCAGAACGGCCCGCGCGAGCACGGACCCGCCCCAGGCGAAGACCCGCTCCTCGTACGGATCGGCGAGGAGCCCGGTCAGCTCGCCTGCGCCCGGCACGGTGCCGATCTCCACCGCGCCCGCCGGATCGGGCACGGACAGGCGCTCGCCACCCGCCACGACCGGCGTGCCGGACCAGGCAACGGCCAGGACCGCGCCGTCGTCCACGGTGCCGAGCGGGGTGACCGCGCCCGTGTCGAGGTCGATCGAAGTGACCGTCCGGGTGGCGTTCCCAAACAGCGTGAACGCCGTCCGGCCGCCCGGCGCAAGGGCCGCGGCCCGGACGCCCGTGGCGGGCGCGGGGATGGCGGCGGGCGACCGGGCGAGCACCTCGCCGTCGGTCAGGTCCACGATCTGGACGGCGCCCCGCCAGGCCACGTCCCCGCCGGCGCCGAAGACGAGCGCACGCTCGCCGTCGGGCAGCAGGGTCAGGTCGCCCGGGCGGTACACGCCCGCGTCGGGCAGGGGGGCCGAGCGCAAGAGCGGCGGGGCATCGTCGGCGAAGACCGCCGTGGGGTCGTAGGCCTCGAAGGCCGCGTCGGTCAACGCCCAGAGGGTGTACTCGCGCGACCACGGGAGGGGGTGCGGGCAGGTCGGATCGGGCGGGGGGACGGCCGCGTCGACCACGGCCGCGTCGGGGACCGCCATGTCCGGCGTCGGCGGGACGGCCATGTCCGGCACCGGCGGGACGGCCATGTCCGGCACCGGCGGCGGGGCCATGTCGGGAATCGCGGCGTCGGGGATCGCCATGTCCGGCGTCGGCGGCGGGGCCATGTCGGGGATGGCGGCGTCGGGGACCGCCATGTCGGGCATCGGCGGGACGGCCGCGTCCGGCACCGGCGGGTGCGTCATGTCGGGCGTCGGCGGCGGCAGGGCCAGGTCGGGGATGGCCGCGTCGACGACGGCCATGTCGGGCGTCGGCGGCGGCCCGGCGTCGGGCACGGGCGGCGCGCCACCGTCGGGCCCTCCGGCGTCCAGGTCGGCGCCGTCCGGCTGCGGGGGTCGAGCATCCAGCGTCGGCGGGCGGGCTGCGTCCGGCCGCGGGCTCGCGTCCGCAGGGGACGGCCCGGTGGCATCGGGCGCGGGCGGACGGCTCGCGTCCGGCCCGGACGTGCTCGCGTCCCCCGACGGCACGCAGGTGCCGGACTCGCAGACGGCGCCGGGCTCACACGGAGAGCCGGCGCTGCACTCGGCCAGGCCGGGGACCTCGACGCAGCCGAGCGTCACCGCCCCGAGGAGCCACACGCCGTGTCGTTTCAGGGTCACCATGCGAACCTCCACGTGGTCGCGCCGGGCGCGGCAGCCGTGTCGGCGGGGGCGGCCGCGCGACCGCCCCCATAGGGCCAGAGAAGCACACCGACGCCGCCGCCGACCAGCGCCGCCCCGAGCGCGAACGTGACCGCCGCCGCCGTGTTGGCCGAGTCGACGTCGGACGTCAGCGCGTCGTACCGTGCCCGCTCCGCCGGGCCGAGGCCGCGGGCATCGTCGGCCGTCGCCCGCGCGTCCAGGTGGAAAAGGGTGCCCGCCGCCAGGCCTGCGACCCCGAGTCCGACCGCGCCCCAACCGGCGTAGGGCACCCAGCCCGGCCGGGTCTGGGCAGGCGTGTCGCCGGGGGCGGTCGCCGTCACGGCGGGCGGAGGGGGCGACGCGGAGGCCAGCGGTGCCGGGCTCGGCAGGTCGAACGCGACCGCGAATCGGGGGGCCACCGGCACCTCGACCTCGCGGACGTCATCCGGCCGACCGGCGATGCGCAGCGTCAGCCGGTGACGCCCGGGTCGCAGGCTGAGCTCGACGGGGGTTCGCCCCGCCGCGGTGCTCGCATCGTCGACGAGCACGAGCGCGTCGGCCGGGCTCGTCGTGACCGTGACCGCCGTCGGTCGTTCCTGAACGATGCGACGCAATGCGGTCACCGTCCCCTCGACGTCCGCTTTGTCCGCCGCCTCGGGGTGCCGGGCCAGGTAAGTGCCATACGCGGCGATGGCTTCGTCGATGCGGCCGGCGCGCTCGAGGGCGCGGGCGAGGTTGAACGCGAGCTTTGCCGAGGCAGGGGCGAGCTCCAGACCGACGCGGAACTCGTGCGCCGCTTCGACGAATCGACCGGCGCGGTAGAGGTCGACGCCCATCCGGTAGCGTGTCGTGGCGGCCGGGGGCGCACCGGGCTCGAGCGGCCGGTCGTCGGTCGGGGCGGCAGCAGGCGGGGGGGCAGGCTGCGCGGCCGCGTTCGAGCCGACGAGGAGGGCCCCCAGGGACAGCCCGAGAATGGTTCGTCGTCGAATCAGGACAAATCGGTCGAGATGTCGGTCCATACCCGGGAACATACCGAGCCGGCACCCTCGGCGCGAGCCCCGGAAACGCCGCGATCGGCGTGGGGCGAAATGCCCCATGGGGCCAAAATGTCCACCGATCGGCCGGGCTCCGTCCCGAGGAAGGCGAGGACGGAGGCGTCGGCGGGTCCCGGCCGACCGGTGAACGGACGACGACGCAACGGGAAGGGAGAAGCGCCGTCGCCGAGGCTGCACAAATGCACGGACCGGGCCAACGTCGTCAGTCGCCGGCCGCGTCGGGATCCTCGCCGCCCCCGTACCCGTAGCGCTCCAGCTTCCGATAGAGCGTGCGTCGGTCGAGCCCGAGCACGCGCGCGGTCAGGCGCTTGTTGCCACCGAGGCTCTCGAGCGACTTGAGGATGTACCGGCGCTCGACCTCGTCGAGGGGCAGGATCTCCTCGGGATCCTGCGTCGGCAGGACCAGCTCGGTCGGGCGGTATCCGCGAATGCGCTCCGGGAGGTCGTCGACGAGGATCTCCGCGCCCGCGGCCAGCGCCACCGCGCGCTCGATGCAGTTCGCGAGTTCGCGCACGTTGCCGGGCCAGGGGTAGTTGAGCAGGCGCGCGGCGGCCGGGCTCGAAAGCGTCCGCGCGGTCAGGCCCGACCGGGTCGTCGCCTGGTCGAGAAACGCCTGCGCGAGCAGGAGAACGTCGGCGCCTCGCGCGCGCAGAGGCGGCACCGCGAGCTCGATCACGTTGAGCCGGAAGTAGAGGTCCTGCCGGAAGGCGCCCCGCTCGACCTGTTCCTCGAGGTCCCGGTGCGTCGCCGCGACGAGGCGGGCGTCGAAGGGCACATCGGCGTCCGCCCCCACCGGGCGGATCGTCCTCTCCTGAACGGCCCGCAGGAGCTTCGCCTGCAGGTTCAGCGGCATGTCCCCGATCTCGTCGAGGAAGAGCGTCCCCCCGGCCGCCCGCGCGAAGAGCCCCGGCCGCGTCGCGCGCGCATCGGTGAAGGCGCCACGCACATGTCCGAACAGCTCGCTCTCGAGCAGGGCCTCGGGCATCGCGGCGCAGTTCAGGGCCACGAAGGGGGCCGCGCTCCGCCGGCTGCGGGCGTGCACCGCCCGTGCGACGAGCTCCTTGCCGCTGCCGGTCTCGCCGGTCACGAGAACGGTGGCGTCCGTGGTGGCGACGCGCTCGATGAGATCGTAGAGCGCCCGCATCGGCGCGCTCTGGCCGAGGAGCGCCTCGAACGAGCGCGTTGCGGCGACGACGCTGCGCAAGCGCTCCACTTCGCTCTTGAGGCGCCGATGCGCGACCGCGCGGTCGAGGGCGAGGGCGAGGGCGTCGAGCCGCACCGGCTTGGTCAGGAAGTCGTAGGCCCCGGTGCGAATGGCCGTGATGGCGTTCTCGAGGCTGGCAAAGGCCGTGATGATCACGACGGGCAGGTCACGGTGGTTGGCCACGATGCGTTCGCACACGTCGAACCCCGTCAACCCCCGCATGTTCATGTCGGTCACGACGACCTCGAACGTGCCGCCCCGCAGCCGCTCGAGCGCCGCCTCGCCGCTCGTCTCCCAGGCGACGGTAAAGCCCCGCTTGGTCAGCCCTTCAGCGAGCACCTCGCACATGCCGCGCTCGTCGTCGATCACCAGCACGTCACCCCGCATGGGCATCGTCCTCCTGGGGAAGATGAACCGTGAACGTACACCCGTGGCCCGGGGCCGTGGCGACCTCGACGAATCCGCCGTGGTCCCGCACGATGCCCTCCATCACCGAGAGGCCGAGGCCGGCGCCGGTGGGCTTGGTCGAGAAGAAGGGCTCGAAGATGCGCGGCAGATCCTCCCGGGGAATGCCGGTGCCCTCATCGGAGACCTCGAGGGTGACGTATGGGCGCGGCGTCTCGCCGACCTGGCCGGGCGCGATGCGCCGGGCGCGCCCGACGGCGATCCGGATGGTCCCGGCGCCGGCCATCGCCTGTAGCCCGTTGACGATCAGGTTGGTCAGGACTTGCTGGATCTGTGCAGCGTCGATGGGGGCGTGGGACGGCGACGAGGCCGGCTCGACCACCAGCCGGGCGTTCTGCCGCGCCGCCACGGGCTCGAGGAGCGCAGTCGTCTGCGCCACGACATCGGCGACGTCGACCCGCTGCCGATCGCATGACGCGGGCCGGGCGTAGTTCAGGAGCTGCTGGATGATGCGGGCCATCTGGTCGGCATGCTCGCCGATGCTGCGGGCCTGAGCGCGGACCGCCTCTGCGCCGGCCTCCTCGTCGGCGATTTCGGAGAGCATCTGTGCGCGCATCGACACCACGTTCAGCGGCGTCCCGAGCTCATGGGCGATCGAAGCGGCCATTCGCCCCACGGTCATCAGACGGTCCGCCCGCCGGAGCTGCTCGACGGCCTCGAGGCGGGACTGCGTCTCTTCGTCGAGCCGGCGGCGGGCCTCGGCGAGCCGGTCGCACATGGTGTTCATCTCCCGTGCGAGGACCCCGAACTCGTCGTTCCGCGTGACCGCGATCGGGTGGTCGAGATCGCCCGCGCCGACCCGCCGGGCCTTGTCCACCAAGGCGCGCACGGGCCGCCCGACGAAACTCACGCCGACGACGCCCGCCGTGATGCCGCCGCCGAGGGCGAGCAGGAGCGTCACGAAGACCATCCGGAGGACCGTCGCACGGATGTGTTCCGCCTCCGCGTCGAGGCTCTCCGACAGGTGGATGACGCCGACGCGGGGCCCGGGGACGTCGACCGGGACATAGGTATGCAGCCGATGCGTGCCCGGCCGGTCGGCCAGGTGCCAGGGGCGCCCCGGCCCGGGCGGCCCGCCGACCTTTTCCCGCGCCCTCCGACCACCGGGGAAGGCCGTCGGCGCGGCCTCGAGCGCCTCCTCCCAGACCCACTCGATGGTGATGTTCGCCTCGCGCTCGTTCGTTTGCGCCAGCAGTCTCAGGGCTTCGTCCGGCCCGCGGGAGAGCCAGACCTCGGTGATCGCGTTGCCGAGGGCCCGACCCATGGCCCGGTGGTCCTGGCGCATGTCCTCTTCGAAGGTGGCGAGGTCGCCCGACAGGCGCCACCACGCCTGAACCGTGAAGACGACCAGCATGACGGCCAGGAGCGCGGCGGAGAGACGGTAGGTGAGCTTCATCGGTTCGGCACCGGACGCAGCAAGAAGCGTTCCCGTCAGGCCGTGGTGGACGCCTCCGCGGCGTCCGCAGACTCGGCCGGCACGGGGGCCGCCGCTGTCCCATGGCCCTCGGTGCCCGTTCGGGGATCGGCGTCCGGCGGCGGCCGCAGAAGCAACGCCCCGAGCGCGAGCCCGAGGACCCCCGCGACGCCCGTGCCGGCGAGGACGCCCAACTTCGCAGCCCCCAGCGACGCCGGATCGTTAAACGCCAGCGCGGCGATGAAGAGGGACATGGTGAACCCGATGCCCGCCACGACCCCCAGAACCAGCAAGTGCCGAAAGCCGATGCCCGCGGGAAGACTGCCGAGCTTCGACCGGACGGTCAGCCAGCACATGAGCAGAATCCCCACGGGTTTGCCCACGACGAGACCGAGCGCGCACCCGAGCGCAACCGCGGCCGTCGGCCCGGCGATGCTGAGCTCGTCGAATCGAACGCCGGCGTTCGCCAGCGCGAAGATGGGCATGATCCCGAAGGCGACCCAGGGGTGCAGACGGGCAATCAGGGTCTCGGCGGGCGAGACCGCCTCGCGCGTGACCTCGGAGAGGCCGCGAATGGTGTGGGCGAGCGCGTGGTCGTCGGCCGGCGCACCCGGGCCCGACAGGCGGCCGAGCTGGTCCTCGAGCGCGCGGGAGAAGCCCTCGGGCCCCAGCCACGCGCGGACCGGGGTCAGAAGCCCGATCACGACGCCGGCGATGGTCGGGTGGATGCCCGCCGCGTAGGTGCCCGCCCAGGCCACGATGGCCGGCGCCAGATACGCGCTCGGGTGGCGCACGCCGAGCCGCTGGAGGAGCAGAACGCCGAGCAGACCCAACCCCGCCACGCCGAAACCAGACATTTCCAGCTTTGCAGTGTAAAACACCGCGATGACGATGATCGCGCCGAGGTCGTCGATGACCGCCAGCGCGAGGAGCAGGACACGCAAAGCGGGGGGCACGCGGCGCCCCAACAGGGTCAGCACGCCCACTGCGAACGCGATGTCCGTGGCCATGGGCACGCCCCACCCGGAGCGAATCTCCGGCGCGCCGGCGAAGGCGAGGTAGATGGCGGCCGGCGCGAGCATCCCCCCGAGCGCCGCGGCGGCCGGCAGCGCGGCGCGGCGCAGGGTCGACAGCTCCCCGTGGTGGATCTCCCGCCGGATTTCCATCCCGACGACGAAGAAGAAGATCGCCATCAGGCCGTCGTTGACAATCCACTCCAGTGAGCGGGCGAATCGCCACTCGCCAATCCGCAACCCCACCGGCGTCTGCCAGAAGGCCTTGACGTCGTCGGCGAAGGGCGAGTTGGCGAGACCGAGCGCCACTGCCGCGGCGACGAGCAGCAGCACGCCGCTCGCCGCCTCGATGGCCAGAAAGCGCTCGAGCGGGCGCCGGGCGAGGCGGGCGAGGCGCAGCAGGGGTTCCCAGGCCTCGGGGGGCCGGTCGGGGCGGGGTGGGGGGTGGCTTGCAGTATCGGTGGACGGATCGGCATTCATGCGGCGGCCTTCAGCAGGATTCGTGCCGAAAGGAGTCGTGAGCGGTGCGTCCGGTCGCCGCACCCGGTCACGGGCTTCCACCGATTGCTTGTGGGCATTGAGGGATTTGAGTAGTTTTCCCTACCGGACGACCGGCGACGTGCCGATGGTCGGGCCATGCCCCCATACGAAAGCGGCGAGACACCCGTCGGGCCTGGCCGCGGCGAGGGGCGGATTGTGCGAACGCTCACCGGGGTTCACCCGGTCGGGCAGCCGCTGCGCCTCTGGGTGCCCGGTGAAGACGAGCGGCTCGTGATCGGTCGTGCCCCGCCGGCCGGGGGCCTGGTCGTCGAGGCGGCGGGGGTGGAGCCTGCGCACTGCGAGCTCGCCTTCGAGGCGGGCGTGGTCCGCGCGCGGGACCTCGGGACCCGTGCGGGTCTCTTTCTCGACGGTCGACGGGTCGACGACGCGCCCCTGACCCCGGGCGCCGTTCTCCGCCTCGGGGATGCTCTCGTGGTGTATGGCGAGCATCCGCGCCCGTCCTTGCGGATCGGCGGCGCCGACGTCCCGCGTTCCCTTCCCCTCTGCCTGGCCTTCGGTCTCGCCGAACGTGCGGCGACGGCCCCCAACGACGTCACGGTCCTGATTCAGGGCCCGTCCGGGGCGGGCAAGGAGCTCATCGCCCGACGAATTCACGAGGCGACGGCGCGCCCCGGTCCGTTCGTGGCGGTGAACTGTGGCGCGTTGCCCCGTGACCTGATCGCCGCGGAGCTCTTCGGACACACCCGCGGCGCGTTCTCCGGCGCGGTGGCCGAGCGCCGAGGCTTCATCCGGGCGGCGGAAGGCGGCACGCTGCTGCTCGACGCGAGGTCGCCGAACTCCCGCTCGACCTGCAGGGGTATCTACTGCGCGTGTTGCAGGAGCGTCGAGTTCGTCCCGTCGGGGCCGAACGCGAGTTCGCCGTCGATCTCCGGGTGGTGGCGGCGACGCACCAGCCCCTCGAAACATTGGCTCGGGAGGGTCGCTTCCGCCGGGACCTCCTCGCCCGCCTCTCCGGTGTCACCATCGTGCTCCCCGGTCTGGCGGAGCGCCGCGAGGACGTCCTGCCGCTCTTCGGTCACTTCGCCGGGGCGAGCGTGCAGCAGCGCCTGACCGTGGACGGCGCAGAAGCCCTGCTGTGCCACCGGTGGACGGCGAACGTCCGGGAGGTCCAGCACGTTGCGGTCCGGCTCCAGGTCTTCGGTGAACGGCTGCAGCGGCTGGATCGCGCGGCCATCGAGCGGTTGCTGCCCGAGAGCCGCGAACGGGACGTGGCGTGCACCTGCCGGCCGTCGGCGGCCGCCCTCCAGTTGCGGGCCCTGATCGACGCCCACGGGGGCAACGTCGCGCGCGTCGCGAGGACACTCGGTCGGAGCCGCCAGTCCATCTACCGGGCCCTCGCGGCGTCCGCCGATCGCCCGCCGTTCGCAGGGTCGCGTCCGGAACGCCCGCCGCCGAACGAATAGCCAGCGTTCGCCGGGCTTTCGTACGGCTCATTCATCCGACTGCACCTGATGGGGATGCATGCTTCGCTCCGCCGAGCCCCCAGAGACCCCGATCGCCGGGTGGCCCGTTCTTGCACCCGGCCGGCTCCGCCATGTCCTGACGGCAGTCCATCCCGGGTCGGCGGCGTCGGTGTGCGTCGCGCCCTCTCGACGCCGGCCGATCGTGCTCGGGGCGAACCACCCCATCGCCGAGCGTCTCGGCCCGAGCCCGGGTCTCGCGCCCGACCATGCCGTCCTCGAACACGACGTCGTCCCGGGCCGCCTGCGGCTCTCGACCCTCGGAGACGCCCCGCTCCAGGTCGACGGCACGTCCGGCGCCCGCTTCGCGCTGTCGAGCGGCGCCGTCATCCGGCTCGGCGAGACGCTGCTCGTCTATCGGACCGTGGTGGAGCCGCTATTCGAGGTCGGCCCGCCGCCGGTCGGGACGTCGTTTCCGCTGCACCTCGCGCAGCGGCAGGTCGACCGCTCTGCCCTCGCGCCCGTCGAGTGGCCGATCCTGCTGCGGGGACCGAGCGGCGCCGGCAAGGAGCACCTCGCCCGCCGCGTCCACGACGCTTCGGGCCGCCCGGGCGCGTTCATCGCGGTGAACTGCGCGGGTCTCTCGAGTGCTCTGCTCGCAGCCGAGCTCTTCGGTCATGCGCGCGGGGCGTTCACGGGGGCGGTCGTCGACCGACCGGGCCTCTTTCGGGCGGCGCACCGGGGCACCCTCTTCCTCGACGAGATCGCGGACCTTCCGACCGAGGTGCAGCCGATGCTGCTGCGCGCCTTGCAGGAGCGCCGGATCCGGCCGCTGGGGAGCGAGGTGGAGGTGCCGGTCGACGTCCGGGTGGTCTGCGCGACCCACCAGGACCTCGGCCTCTGTGTCGCCGAAGGGCGATTCCGGGCGGACCTCCTCTCCCGTCTCGACGCGCTCGCGGTCGACCTCGACGGTCTGCCCGACCGCCGGGAGGACATCCTGCCGCTCCTCGGGGGGTTCCTGGGGGCTGCGGTCCGGTTCGACGCGGACATTGCCGAGGCCCTGCTGCTGAGCGAATGGCCGGACAATGTCCGCAGCCTGCGTCAGTTCGCCAACTGGATTTTGCATGCCACGGACGCCACGGGCACGCTCGGCGTCGACGACCTGCCGCCCACCCTGCGGCTCGAGGCCCTCCGGCGGCTCGACGGGCGCCGCGCCCACGCCTCGGACGAGTCGGTCGAGCTCACGGCGCTCCTCGAGCGGCACCGTGGCCGGGTCTCGGAGATCTCGCGCGCGTCGGGGCTGACCCGCCAGCAGTTGTACCGCCGCTTCCAGCGGTACGCGCTCGATCCCGAACGCTTCCGCTGAGCGGGGCCGGCCTCCGATCAGAGGTCGCCGGCCGCCACGTTGGTGATCGCCGGCGTGTCGGCGAGGGCGCCGGCCACGACGCGGACGAGCGCGGAGAGCGGACCGCGGCCGCCGGGTGCGTCGGGCATGTCCGGGAAGATCGCCACGAAGGTCTCCGAACTCTGCGGTGAGAGGACGGCGAGCGAGGACAGACCCCGCCGGGAGCGATAGTGCGGGTGCGTCGGATCCCCGACGACGCCCGCGAGCGCGGCCGCCCCGAAGTCATCGCAGCAGAAGACATCGCGTCGGCGGATGGGCACGTCGCCGGCCTGCAGGGTGACCTCGAGCTGAATGGCCGTGAGCGGGACCGCGGTCGGGTTGTGAACGGTGCCGGTGACGGCGATGACGCTCGACGTCGGCAGCGTCCGCACATCGATGATCTCCGCCGACAGCGCCGCCGCGGCCCCCACGGGTCGGGTCCCGGACGGCACGAGCCGGACCTGCGGCTCCGGTCCGGTGATCGTCGAGGCGGGCACGAGCGGCAGTGGGGCCGCCGCCGGTGGCGTTGACGCGGGCGACACCGCCGACACGACGACGTCTTCGTCTGCGGGGATGAGGTCGGGTGGGGCGGCGGGTCGCCGCCAGAGGGCGAGTGTCGCCCCCCCGACGAGAACGACGCCGAGCAGCACGACCGCGGCAAGTCCGCGGCGCCGAGCGGGTGTGCTCGCGGGCGGCAGGTCCGGAGGCGCCGGGGCGACCGTTGCGGTGGTCGGGCGCGGCTCGCCCGGTCGCGGCGCGCCGTCAATTCGCCGGGCGGCTCGCCGGATCGCGCGGCCGAACCCGGGGCTGTGTCCGATGATCCGCGCCGGCTTGGCGGGGCGAGGATCGTCCGGGCGGCGCGTCGTGGGGGTCCGCACGAGGCGCCGTCGGGGCGCGGCGTCGAGTCGGGACTCTCCGCGCACGATGAGGTACCCGCCGCCCGCCGGACCCTCGGACGCCTCCGGTGCCGCCGCCGCCGACCCCTCGGGGGTCGACACGCGGCGCTTCAGCCGGAGGCGAGCGAGACTGGGCGGGGCGGGGGCTGGCATGTCATGTCATCATGACACCGGGCTGCGCCGTGAGCCAGCGACGGTGGGCGCTGGCCACACGGCGGCTCAGTCGTCGTGACGGTCCCGGCGGTTCCGGTTGCGATGCTCGTCGTGATCGTCGTCGTCGTCATCGTCGTCATGTCCGCACGATTCCTCGTGGTGATGGCGAGAGTGGCGGCAACTGTGACCGTGACGGTGCCCATCGCGGCACCGCTGGCTGCAGTCCGAGCGGTTGGTGTGGAAGCCATAGGAATATCCGTTGCGGGAGCTTCCGTGCCGCTGCAGCGCGACGGTCTCGGTCCCGACCTGCGAGCCGAGCGCCAACGAGACGGTCAGCCCGTCGGTCGTGTTCAGGCCGTCGTTGGCGACGTGCCACGACTTGAACGACCACCGGTTGTGACGCTGGTCGATGGTGAGCCGCCACCACCCGCCTTCCGCGCGCGGAGAGCGGTAGGTGTACCGGTGATAGCCGCGACGGACGAACCCGCCCGCCGGCACGACGAACGTCTGCCCGTCCACGGTCACGCTCGCGCCCGAGACGGCCAGATCCACGCCGTTGCACTCGTTGAGCTCGAACGAGCCGCGCGCGTAGAGGTGATTGTGCAGGTGCCGGCTGCGGCTGCAGCTGCGGCGGTCGTCGTCGTCGTCGTCCTCGTCGCGCTCGTCGTCGTCGTGCCCGGGCCGGTCCGACATCTTCAGGTTCACATGGCGGACCTGGAAGCAGGACATCGCAGACGTCGCGATCGTGACGGTGACGCTGTCCGATGCGCAGTTGTCGGCGACGTCGCACGCCGTGAGCGTGAAGACGTGCGCGCCGACCCCGAGCATCTCGACGGGGAGGTCGGCCGTATTGCCGATGAGCGCGCCCGACTCGTCGCGCCATTCATAACGCGCGACGCCGCACGCGTCCGTGACGGAGCCGTGGAGATCGGCGTTGGCCGTGCAGGCCGTGTTGGCGTCGACCTCGAAGTCCGGCCCGGCGTTGACGCTGGGGGCCGTGACGTCGACGACGGTGACCGGCGTGCTGCAGACCGACTCGTTGCCCGTGTCGTCCGTGGCCGCGAAGCCGTGGTCGGTCGTGCCGAGCGGGTAGCTCTCGGTACCGTTGCCCGTCAGCGTCGCCACGCTGCAGGCGTCCGTCGCGGTCGCCGTGAGCGGGACGTCCCGGCGGCAGGTCTCCGGATCCGCGTCGACGCTGACGGGCACAGGGCAGGTCAGCGAGGGGCGCGTGACGTCGAGGACGGTGACGACGGTCGAATCACAGGTGGTGATGTTGCCGGCGAAGTCCTCGATCCAGAAGGTCACGGTGGTGTTGCCGACGGGGAAGACCGCCGGCGCGTCACTCGTGACGACCAGGTCGCTGGTGCAGTTGTCCGAGGCGGTCAGGGCACCGAAATCGACGGGGAGGCCACAGGCGTCGGCCGGCGCATCCACGATGCGGCTCGGCGGACAGGTCACCGTCGGGCTGGTCATGTCGAGCACGGTCACCTGCACGGTGCAGGTGGACGTGTTGCCGAAGTTGTCGCGGGCGGTGAGCGTGACGAGCGTGTCGCCGACGGCGAAGGTCTCCGGGGCGTTGCTGGACACCGACACTTCGGCGTCGCAGTTGTCGAACACACTCTGCGGCTCCACGGCCACCATCGTGCCGCACCCGGTCGCATCGGCCGGCACGGTGATGGCGCCGGGGCAGGTGATCGACGGCGCCTCGGCGTCCGTGACGGTCACCGTGGTCACGCAGGCGCGCGTGTTGGCGGCGTCGTCGGTCGCCAGGAACTCGACCGGGCTCGCGCCGAGGCCGAACTCCGCCGGCGCCTCGCCGGTGACGGCGGGCTCGGCGTCGCAGTTGTCCGTCGCCGTCGCACGGGCGACGGTCACGGTCGCCACGCAACGCCCGGCGTCCGTCTGGACGTCGACGTCGGGGGCACAGGCGGGCTCCGGCGCCGTCACGTCGGTGACCCGGACGGTCCGCTCGCAGGTCGACCGGTTCGCCTGATCGTCCGTGGCGGTGAACGTGACGGTGGTCAGCCCGAGACCGTAGCTCGCCGGCGCGTCACTGGTGATGGCGACGTCGGCGTCACAGGCGTCCGTCGCCGTCGCGACGTCGGCCGAGACGCCGCGGCAGGCGGCGTCCGCCTCGAGCGCCGCGGGCGCAGGGCAGACGATGGACGGCGAGGTCTCGTCCGTGACGATGATCTCGATGACGCAGGTCGACGGGTTGCCCTGGGCATCGGTGGCGTTGACGGTGACGCTCGTCGTGCCGAGCGGGTACGTCGTTGCCCCGGGGGCGTCGTGCTGGACCGCCTGGTCGCAGTTGTCTTCGGTGACGACATGCGCAGCCACGTCGACGACCGCCCCGCAGGTGTCCGGCGGGGTCGAGGCGGCGATGGTGTCCGGGCAGGTCACCGTGGGGGGCGCGAGGTCCTCGACCGTGACGATCTGCTGGCACGTCACCGTGTTCTGCCCCGCGTCGGTCACGCTGAACGTCACCGTCGTCGTGCCGAGCGGGTACTGGTCACCGAGGCCGTCATTGTTCGCCGCGAGACCGGGCTCGCAGGCATCCTGCACGGTCGCGACGCCCTGGGTGGCCCCGTGGCACGCGTCGTCGGCCACGACGGTCACGCCCGCCGGGCAGGTGATCGTCGGCGCGGCGTTGTCCGCGGTGAGCGGGTTGGTCCCGCAAAGGTGCTCGCCATCGTCCGGCACGCCGTCGTTGTCGTCGTCCGGATCCGTGTCGTTGGGATCGCCGTCGCCGTCGTTGTCGCACTGGCTGTCCGAGCCGTCGGCGTTGCCATCGCAGTCGTTGTCGACACCATCGACGCAGATCTCCTGCGCGAGGGTGTTGATCTCGGCGTCGAGGGGGTTGCAGTCCGTGTCGTCCGGGTCGCCGTCGCCGTCGTCGTCGGTGTCGACGCAGTCGGGCGAGCTGTCACCGTCGGTGTCGGTGTCCGCCTGTCCGCACCCGCAGGCGCCGGGGACGGTCTTGGCCGGATCGTCGGCGCAGGCGTCGTTGCAGTCGGCGGTGCCATCGCCGTCGCTGTCCGTGTCGGCGACGCCGCAGCCACAGGTGCCGGGGGCGGTCTTGGTCGGATCCGCGGGGCAGCCGTCGCCGCCGTCGGGCGTGCCGTCGCCGTCGGTGTCGCGGTCGACGACGATGTTGGCGAACGCCACGTTGGTCAGCTGCGCGGAGCCGCCCGGGCCGCTGTCCTTCACGCGCAGCGCGACCTGGAACGTGCCGACCGCGTTGAACGTGACGGCCTGCGTCGGCCCGCCGGCCACGAACGTCACGAGGCCGTTGCTGTCGTCGATGTCCCAGGCGTGCTCGACGATGCTGTCGTTCAGCGGCGCGCCGGCGTTGGGGTCGAACGAGGCGCTGCCGTCGAAGGTGATGGTCGTGCCGACGAGCACGACGTTGTTGACCGGCGTCACCACGGCGACCGGGGGGACGTTGGTGACGGCCACCTGGACCTGCACCTCGGAGACGTCCTGCAGCGGGGTCGCGTTGTTGTCGGTCACGCGGAGCTTGGCCGTGTAGGTGCCGATGGCGTTGTACGTCCGCGAGAACGTCGCGTTGGCATCGGCCGTGCTGAACTCGAAGGTGCCGTTGTTGTCCAGGTCCCACTCGTAGAGCGCGATCTGCTTCGACGCGTCGAGGTGGAAACTCTGGTTGTGGCTGAACGTCACGTTCTGGTTGAGCGTCACCAGGATCGGGTTGGCGGCCGCGACCGCCTTCGGACCCTGCTGGAACAGCTCGGTCGCCAGCATGAGCAGCGACCACTGCGTCGCGATGCCGGAGGGGGCGGCCCCGCCGCGGGCATCCCATCGGCCCCAGCCGGCGCCCCCACCGGAGTTGATCTGACGGCCGGTGAGCACGGCCGCCACACCGCGGTCCGGGTCGTTGAACCAGTCGAACTGCGTGTCGGTGCCGCCGCCGGCGCAGCCGTTGCTGTCCTTCGTCAGGAACTCGACGCCCGAGAGGCGCAGCGCCTTGACGACGGCGAACATGCCGTAGGTGTAGCCGGTGACCGTGTTGGCGTCGGCTTCGTTCACGCCGGTGCCCCAGTTCTCGGCCAGCCACCGGGCAGCGCGATCGAAGGCCGGCGTCGTGCCGAAGGCGATCTCGCCCGGGCCCTTGCCGTCCATGATCAGCTGCACCATGCCGTTGGGCGTGGTGGCCGCGCAGCCCCAGATGCAGCCGTTGCCGCCGAACTCGGCGATCGCGCCGTACCCGATGGTGCCGCACTCGTTGCCGACGCCGCTGTAGCAGGCCTGCATGGAGATCAGGTTCTCGGTCTTCACGAACGACGGGACGGTCAGGCCCCAGTTCTGCTCGGCGGGGATCATGCCGATGGCCGCCCAACCCGACGAGGAGTTGTCCGCGTGCCCGTTCGTGGCGTTGAAGCCGGCGCTGAACTCGTAGTACCAGGACCCCCGACGCCGGGCGTCCTGGTTGTCCATCTGGCCCATGGCATAGGCGTCGACCATGTCCTGAACGACCTGACCGTAGGTCGAGCCGGCCGCCGGGCCGTCGGTGACCACCTTGTTCGGCGTGGCCGAGGTGATGATCGCGTCCATCAGCATGCCCGTCTGATAGATGCCCTGCACGTTGGCCCCGAGCCAGCGAGCGTTCCCGTTGCTGTCCGGATTGCCCGCCGGCTGGGCTGCCGTCGCCCCCGAAGTGATGTTCGCGAAGACGTACTTCAGGCCACCGGCGATCGTCTCGGCGTACGGGTTGACGAGCCGGTTCTGCGATTCGAGGTGGCCGTGCGCCTCGAAGGCATTCACGGCTGCCGCCGTGCCGCCGAGGTACTCACCATACGAGCCGTCGGCCTGGATCTGCCCGCTCGCCTTCAGCTTCGTGTGCAAGTACCAGAGGCCTTCGTCGATGGCGATGTTCGTCCGCGTCTCCTGCGTGTTGGCGCGGATCACCATGCGATAGGTGGCCGTCGAGCACTGGTTCGTCGCATCGCAGATGGTCAGGCGCGCGTTGAAGGGCGAGCCGACTGCGCCGGAGTAGGTGTGGTTCGCTGCCAGGAAACGGCGATTCGCCGCGGTGATGGGGGCCGGGGCCGTCGGCGGCGTGCCGTCGCCGAAGTCCCAGGAGTACGTGGCACCCGAATAGACGTACCCGTTGGAGGCGCCGAAGTTTCGCGATCGGTCGACGGCGACGCCGTAGTCGTACGCGGCGCAGAGGTTCGTCGTGTCGCAGTCGCCGCCGGTCTTGTCGTAGATGCAGACCCGCTGGGTCGACGCACCGGTACTCACCGTCATGGCGAACCAGGTGACGTACTCGCCGGCCGGGCGAACGACCCGGGCGACGTTCGTCGTCAGATCCGCGGAGTTCCAGGCCGCCAGCGCGGCCGGCGCCGACGTCGTGGCGGTCTGAATCTGGGGCGTGCAGGTGCAGCCCCAGCCGTTCGCGATCGTGCCGACGGCGACACCGTTGAGGGTGAAGCTCTGGGCGCCGGCGCTGCACGTCGAGAGCGACTCGACCGTCACGCTGGTGATGGGACCGAAGGGCTGCGCGCCGGCGACGGGCTCGCGGCCGGCCTCGGCGCCCTTCACGCGGGTCGCCTGCCCCGAGATGATGTCGTGGGGGGTATTCGGGCTCGCCGGCGTCCAGGGGACCGTGACGGCGATCGGCGGCTGCTGGGCGACGGCGACCGCCGGCAGGAGCAGGGCGAACGCCGCAGAGAAGAGCTTGGGCAGGGTCTTCATGGGGCCCCCCCCGGTCCGGGCGCCGCGGCCGAGTGACGCGCATCGCGCAGCTGCACGATGAAGATCTGAATCGCCGGCGGCAGACCCCCGGCATGCAGCTCGGCGGTATCCCCGCCCGCGGCCGCCAGCCAGGCCTCGACCTCTTCGCAGGTGTAGGTCACGGAGTCGACGACCGCGCTGCCGGCACAGGCCGGGCCGTTCGGTCCCGGCTGGATCGAGAAGCCGGCCTCTTGCGCGGCGGCGAGCCCGGGCAGCAGCAGGGCGAGCAGGAATACGCCCCCCACACGACATCGTTCAGGTTTCAGTAGGCTGATCATCGAGAGCGACCCCTCCAGTAAGCGGTGGGTACGACCACGGTGGCCCGTGCACGAGTGGCATCCGGAGGATTCCGGTCGGGCATCAGTAGAAGTACGAGTGTAAATTTCCGCATTAGCACGGATCGTGCCGAGACGAAGTCGGCCTCCCGTGCGGTTCGGCGGCATGGATGGCCGGACACCGGACACTTTCCGGTGGTCGGGCGTAAATCCGACGCGCGGGCTCGGTTTGTGGGGTTTTCCCTGTGCCGCATCGTCGATTGCCCCGGCTTGCTCTGCCGATTGTGCCGATTTCCCCCTGTCCGGTGTCCGCCCGGGGTGGGAACGGGGCCGTCCCGGCCCCCTGCGCGACCCTTCACCGCCTGGGCGTCGCCCCGCCTTTGAGCTACCGTGTGGGCGGGCGGACGTCTCCGCCGAAAGGGGTCACGTGCGCATGCTCGACACCGCGCCGGTCAGGCCGTTCACCCGCCGTGGGGCGCTTTGGGTGGTGAAGGGCCCGTGGGCGTTCGTCGTCGGTTTGACGGCCTGCGCCGAGTCCATGGGGGACCCGTCCGGCACCGGCGGCGCAGAGCCCGGCGAGCCGGCGGACACCCGACCGGTGGAGACGCCCGTCGATGGGAGCGAGCCCGGTCGGCGGCCGAGGGATGCGGGGGCGGCGGACGCCGCGAGTCTCGCGGACGGTGGTGTCGCGGACGCGTTGGCCTCGCCCACCGACGGGCGACCGGCGCCGGCCGACGGACCCCCGGATCTGGGTGGGGGCCCGCCCGACTCGACCGCCGGGCCACAGGCGGACGCCGCCGAGGCGCCCCTCGACGCCCGGCCACCCGAGCCGCCGGACGCCGGCTGTCCGCGTCCACCGGCCCCATGGACACGGCGGCTGCCCCGCCTGGGCGGGGTGGCCACCTTCGACGAGCTCGCCCCGGACTGGTTGGAGGTCTACAACCAGCTCGGGCGCGACCTGGATCTGACGGGCTGGCGGGTCGACGCCGACGGCGAGACGTTCGCCTTCCCCGACGACACTCGCCTGGCCTCGGGCGCGCGTTTCGTCGTGCCCGTCGGCGGGCTCGACGGGCGGGTGACCTTGCACGACGCGGCCGGGCGCCTGATCGATCTCGTCTGGGTGACGCCGGGCGGGCCCTGGCCGGCGCTCGACCGGGCAGGCGGCCACACGCTGGTCAAGCAGGACCCGGACACGGCGAGCCCGCCCGGTGAGAACTGGCGGCCGAGCGCGGGCCCGGGGGGCACACCGGGCGCGCCGGACGACCGTGGGCCCCCGTCTCCGGCAGAGCGGGCGGCGGCGACGGCACGCGGGCCGGCCGACGCGGCGGTGATCATCAACGAGATCATGTACCACCCGGTCGCGGACGACCTCGCCGGCGAGTTCGTCGAGCTGTTCAACCGCAGCGGGGACGCGATCGATGTCGGTGGCTGGCAGCTCGTCGACGCGGTCGCGGCGCAGCTTCCTGCCGGGACGCGCCTCGAACCCGGAGGCTTCCTGGTGGTGGCGGCCGATCCCGTGGGGCTGCGGGCGGCGCACCCCGGGCTCGTCGTCGCGACGGGTTTCGAGGGCAGCCTGGCCAACGGCGGCGAGCGCCTCGCGCTGCTCGACGCGTGCGGGGGGCTCGTCGACGCCGTGCGCTACGCCGATGGCGGGCGCTGGCCCGAGGCGGCGGACGGCGGCGGTTCGAGTCTGGAGCGCCGCGATCCCCGGGCCGACGGTGCGGCGGCGGAGGCCTGGGCCGCGAGCGACGAGTCGCAGCGGGTCGGCTGGCAGACGGTGACCTACCGGGGCATCGCCGCGCCGAGCAGCGTCGGCCCCGACGGACAGTGGGAGGAACTCGTCCTGGGTCTGGTCGAAGCGGGTGAGGTGCTGCTCGACGACCTGCAGGTCATATCAGACCCCGACGGGGCGGCCCGCCCGCTGCTCCAGAACGGGGACTTCGGGGCCGGCGCCGGTGATGCACGGGCCTGGCGTTTCCTGGGCACGCATGCCGAGAGCGCCGTCGTCCCCGATCCGGACGATCCGGCCAACCCGGTGCTGCGCCTCGTGGCGACGGGCCCCGCCGAGCACATGCACAACCACGCCGAGACGACGCTCGCGGGCGGCGCCCGGATCACCGACGGTCAGACGTACGAGGTCCGGTACCGCGCCCGCTGGCGCAGCGGCTCGAACCGCCTGACGACCCGCCTGTACTTCAACCGACTGGCCCGGACGACGGTCCTCGACCGCCCGGGCGGCGGCGGTTCGCCCGGCGCCCCCAACCGCGCGCACCTCGCGGGACCCCCCGCCGGGCCGACGTTCGTCGCGCTCTCCCACACCCCCGTCGTGCCCGCACCCGGCGAGCCGATCCGGATCGAGGTCACCGCGCGCGATCCGGACGGGCTCGGGCGGCTGCTCGTGTTCCATCGCACGGTGGGCGGGTTCGCGTTCGAGCCGATGGTGCCGGTCGGACCCGACGCGCCGGACCGTTTCGTGGCGACGCTGCCCGGTCAGCCGGACGGCACGCTCGTCCACTTCTACCTCGGTGCCGAGGATGCGCGGGGCAACGCCTCGACCTTTCCGGCGCGGGGGGCGCGGGCCGGTGCGCTCATCCGGGTCGAGTCGCCGGCCGAGCCCCCGCCGTATCACCGGTTGCGCGTGCTCATGACCCCGGAGGACGACGCGCGGTTTCACAGCGACGTCGAGCTGATGAGCAACGCCTCGACGCCGGCGACGGTCGTGTACGACGACCGCGAGGTCTTCTACGACG
Source organism: Myxococcota bacterium (assembly GCA_023150895.1). Lineage (GTDB taxonomy): Bacteria > Myxococcota_A > Bradymonadia > UBA7976 > UBA1532 > CAINDO01. The sequence continues at coordinate 36,795 of JAKLJY010000070.1, forward strand.
TCGGCGTCCGCGCGAAGGGCAGCGAGCGCGGCCGGCCCATGCAGCCGCGGCTCGGGTTTTCCATCCGATTCGGATCGGAGCGCCCGTTGCGCGGCGGTCTCGAGACGGTCTCCGTCGACCGTTCCGAGGGCGTCCATTTCGGTCAGCGCGAGCTGCTGATGGATCTGGTCATGGCTCGCGCGGGCGCCGTATCGGCCGAGCACAACGACCTCGTGCGGATCATCGCGCCCCGCCCCGAGCACACGGGCTCGGCGGTGCTTCAGACGCACCGATTCGGCGACGCCTTCCTCGACGCGCAATTCGAAGACGGCAGCGATGGAGAGCTCTTCGAGTACGAACTCGTTTACTTCCCGCTGACGACCGACGACGGCACGCCCGAGGGTCGCAAGCGTCCGCAACCGGACGGGGTGGTCGGTACGCCGGTTCGTGACCTCGGACCGGACGCCGAGGCCTGGCGCGACACCTTCATGCGCAAGAACCACCGCGATCGCGACGACGTCGAAGGGCTGCGGGCGCTCGGGCAGCTTTTCGGCGGCGGGGCCGGGCCGGATCTGCTCACCGCGGCCGAGGCCGTGCTCGACGTCGATCAGTGGCTGCAGGCGCACGCGTTCGCCAATCTAGCCGGCGGCATCGATCACTATGCGACGGGCGCGCAGCACAACGCACACTTCTACCGGCGGCCGTCGGACGGTCGTTTCCTGTATTTCCCGCACGACATGGACTTCTTCCCGGGCGATCCGACCATGCCCGTGGTCGGCAGCGCCGATCTCGCGCGTCTTCTGACGGTGCCGGCGTTCGAACGGCGCTACTACGGTCACTTGCGGCACATCCTGGACACGGCGCATACGGAGGCGTTCCTGTCCGGGTTCTGCGAGCATCTCGGCGTGCTGCTGCCCGATCAGCCCTTCGCCGCGCACTGTGGGTTCATGTTTGCGCGGGCGCGGTTCATGGAATGGGATGCGCCGAACGCCCTGTCGGTCTTGTTCCCGCCGACGCCGTTCGAGATCACGACGAACGCCGGCGCGGACTTCGTCCATGTGGGCGAGACCCTGACGGTGGAGGGTCGCGCGGGTCTCGAGGCGTTCGTGATCCGCCGCCTCGGCGAGGAGGCCCCGGCGCCGGTCTTCTGGCGCGACCGCATCACTTGGGCGATCGACGTCCCGCTCGAACCGGGCCTCAACGGCCTCTCGTTCGAAGCGCTCGACGCGCGGGGCGAGTCGATTGCGTTCGACACCCTCGTCGTCGACCGCGTGGACTGAACCCCGGCCGGAGAATCGCCCGCCGGTTACATCCCGTTGGGGAACGTCTTGCGGTCGAGGAGCCCGCTGCCCCGCACGCCTCGCAGTGCGACGGCGTACGCCCCGAGCAGACCGAGCCCGTAATCGAGTCGGGCCCGCACGCGCTCGTCCGCGTCGGAGGCCGGCTCGGGCCCGTTGAGCACGTTCTTCACGTCGCGGATGACCACGTGCTCGGGGATGTACACGATCTGGGTGTTCTTCGCGCCGAAGACGCGCAGTTCGGCAATGACGTAGGCCCCGCCGACCGCCGCGGACACCGCGACGAGCAGCGCCGGCTTGTGGGCGAGCTCGCCCTTCGACGCCATCAGGAAGATGTTCATCAGGGCGGGCGGGGCCATGCCGTTCCACTCGGGCGCGACGACGACGAGCGCATCGGCCGCGGCCAGCGTCGCCGAGGTGGCCTGCCAGACGGGGCTGGTCGGCTGTCCGTTCCACAGGCCCTCGTGCCAGCTCTCGATGGGGGTCGTCGCGAGGTCGACGACGTCCACGAGTGCGTCGGCGTGGCGGGCGGTCAGGCGTGCGGCGGCGAACCGGGTCACCTTGCCGGACTGACTCCCGGTGCGGGTGCTCCCGGAGAGGAGCGCGAAACGAAGATCGGACACGGGCGAACTCCTGTGCGGCGGGCGGGGCTTCGGCGGTGCCCCCGGTGCGCGGGGGTCGGCCTCGAAGTGGGCGTGCCGCCAGCGATGGTGTACCGTGCGGGACCGTGACACACGCACGCTCCCTGCACGGCATTCTCCTGGCGGGCGGTACGGGCAGCCGCCTGTACCCCATCACGGCCGGCACGAACAAGCACCTGCTGCCGGTCTACGACAAACCGATGATCTACTACTCCCTGTCCACGCTGATGCTGGCGGGGATCCGGGACGTGGTGCTCATCACCAACCCGGGGGACGTCGACCGTTTCGAGCGCCTGCTCGGCGACGGAAGCCACCTCGGGCTGCGCATCACCTACCGCACGCAGGCGCAGGCGCGCGGCATTGCCGAGGCGTTCGTGCTCGCGAGCGACATCGTCGAGGGGTACCCGGTGGCGCTCGCGCTCGGCGACAACCTGCTCTACGGCAGCGGTTTCACGGGGCTGCTGCAGTCGGCGGTGCTGCGGCTCACGCTCTCCGGGGGGGCCGTCATCTTCGGGGCGAAGGTCGAGAACCCGCGCGAGTACGGGGTTGCGCAGGTCGACGCCGAGGGTCGCGTCACCGGCCTCGAGGAGAAGCCGGCCGAGCCGAAGTCCCCCTGGGCCGTGCCCGGGCTCTATTTCTACGACGCCCGCGTGGTGGACCTCGCCCGCGCGCTTTCGCCCTCGGCGCGCGGAGAGCTCGAGATCACCGACCTCAACCGACGCTACCTCGAGAGCGGCGAGCTCCACCTGATGCGCTTCCCGCGCGGGATGACCTGGCTCGATACGGGCTCGCCCGATCAGCTCGCCGAAGCCGCCGACTTCGTGCGCACCCTCGAGCGGCGAACCGGCCTGATGGTGGGCTGCGTCGAGGAAATCGCCTGGCGGCAGAAGTTCATCTCGGACGACACCCTGATGGTCGCCGCGGAGCGTTGGGGCAAGACGCCCTACGCGCACTATCTGCGCGCGCTCCCGCACGACCCGGCGCTCTGAAGCGCGCCGCCGGACGCCGGGGCATTTCGCGTGCGCGTCGTCGTCATCGGGGCCGGCATCGTCGGCCTGCACGTCGCGGCCGCCGCCGCGGCCGGTGGCCACGAGGTCTACGTGCTCGAGCGCGAGGCCCGTCTCGGTGAGCACACCAGCGGCCGCAACAGCGGAGTGGTCCACTCCGGCATCTTCTACGCGCCGGGCAGCCTGAAAGAGCGCCTGTGCATCGAGGGCAACGCGCTGACGTGGGGCTGGCTCGAACGCCTGGGCGTGCCCCATCACCGATGCGGCAAGCTGGTGCTCCCCGATCCCGGCGATGAAGCCGCGCTCGACGCGCTCGCCGCCAAGGCGGCCACGCTGGGTATCCCGCCCGTCTCGCTCTGTGACGCCGCGCGCCTGCGGACCCTCGAACCACACGTTGCGGGCCGGGACGGAATTTTCGTCCCGTCGACGGGCGTGCTCGACGCCGCCACCTACCTCGAGGCGATGCGGCGCTTCTGCCGGGACGCGGGGGTGGAACTCCTGACGCGCTGCGAGGCGCTCGGGCTCGACGGCGGTCACGACGCGGCGGGCACCCTTCACACGACTCGCGGCCCGCTGCCCTTCGACGCCGCGGTCAACTGCGCGGGACTCTTCGCCGACCGGGTGGCCGCACTCGCCGGCCTCCCGGGATTCGAGATCCGCCCGGTCCGGGGAGACTACTTCGTCCTGCCGCAGACCGGGCTCGTCTCGCGGCCGGTGTACCACGTCGCCCGGCCGGGGGATGCCGGCCTCGGCGTGCACCTGACGCCCACGATGGAGGGTCACGTTCTGCTCGGGCCCAACGTCGTGGCGCTCGACGCCGAGGCGCGCACCGACTACCGCCACCGGTCACCGCCCGACGCCTTTGCGGCGAGCCTGCACCACTACCTGCCCGGGGCCGATGCGGCGCGTCTCGCACCGGCGTTTTCCGGCAATCGCCCGAAGCTCGTGCGTGATGGGCAGCCCGCAGCGGACTTCGTGCTCGAGCGGCGCGGGGCCTGGGTGCACGCGCTCGGCATCGAGTCGCCGGGGCTGACGGCTGCCCCCGCGCTGGCGCGGGTCATCGTCGGGGCGCTTCTCGGCGAAAACGCCGGGGCCTGAAAATGCAACGGGCGCCCGAAGGCGCCCGTCATCGTCCGAATCTCGGAGGAGAGATTACCAGCGATCACCACCGCGGCCGCCACGGTCGCCACCACGGCCACCGCCACCGCCGCCGAACCCGCCGCCGCCGCCGCCGCCGAAGCC
>JAKLJY010000071.1 GCA_023150895.1 Myxococcota bacterium
TCGCCGCCCACGCCGCCGCTGCCGCCGGGCTGCTCGCCACCGCTGCCGCCGCTGCCGCCGGGCTGCTCGCCGCCGCTGCCGCCGGGCTGCTCACCACCGCCGCCACCGCTGCCCCCGGGCGCGACGTCGGCGTCCGCCTTGCCACCGGGCGTGCTCGCGACATCGCCGCAGCCGATTCCGAGCGCCGCGCAGGCGACGAGCGCTCCCGTCCACTTGGTCATCCCCATGTTTCAGCTCCCTCCACGGTCAGGGTCACATCGGACCGACCCGGTGCGCGCCCCGTGGGGGCGGCCGCGCCCGTGTCGTCCGTCACCCGGCCTTTGTACCCCAGCTACCCACCTCGGCGGCAACCGTTGTCCGCCATCGGGACGGGAACATCCCCGCCGGCGTCCTGGGCCCTGTGCGCTGGGACGCCGACGGGAATGTCGGACCACCGGGTCTGCCCACCGGTCGAAGCTGGGGGGCGGGCCGCGTCGCCGCGGAGACCGCCATTCCCCCCCAGGACGGAGGCGTTCGTCGCCGTTTGCGTGTTGCGGCGAAGATTTTCGAAAAAAGAGCGTCGGCGCCCGACCTGCTATGCTCTCGTCCCGATGACCACGCATTCCCACGACACCCGTCCAGGCGGGCGGCCGGCCGCTGGACTGGCCGTCGGACTGGCCGCTGCCGCCGTCGCCGTCACGCTGGCCGCCGGACTGTCCGCGGCCGCCGCCGCGGATACGTGGACGACGCCGCACCCCGGCGTGAAACACCTCGCGCGCACGACGGGTCGGCCGTGGCGCATCAACGCGCTCGTCGTCGACCTCTGCGCCGCCGGGGTCAGCCTGCGGGCGACGGCGGAGGCCGACCGCTGGCGCACGGTGGGCTCGTTTGCCGACCGGGTGAACGCCGAGGCGGCCATCAACGGGGACTTCTTCTCGTACGAAACCCACCTGCCGACGGGGCTGGCGATCAGCGGGGGCGACGTCTGGCACGCGGACATGGGGGGCTCGGGCGAGATCCTGTTCGGGGACGATCGGGCGTTTCTCAACGCCCCGGGCGCGGTCGCGGACCCGCCGGCCTGGGCGCGCGAGGCCGTCTCGGGCCGGCCGCTGCTCGTCGACGGGGGGGCGCCGCTGGATGCCTTCAACCGGGCCGACTGCGCGGATCGCCACCCGCGGACGGCGATTGGCCTCTCCGAGGACCGCCGGACGCTCTTTCTGGCGGTGGTGGACGGCCGCTCGAACGCCAGCATCGGCATGAACTGCGCCGAGCTCGCCGACCTCATGGATGGGCTCGGGGCGCATCGCGCCATGAACCTCGACGGCGGCGGGTCGTCGACGATGTACGTGGCCGGGCGCGGGGTGGTCAACGATCCGTCGGACGGCAATCAACGCACGGTGGCCAACCACCTGGGCATTCAGGCGCAGGGCACGGGACCGGCCGGATCGTGTGCGTTCGATTTCGCCGAGGTCTGGCAGCAGGCCTATCAGCTCGACACGGGCGGGCACACGGACGTGAACGGCGACGGGCGGGCCGATCTCTGCGCCCGGGCGTCGAACGGCATCCACTGTCGGCCCGCGCTGGCCGACGCGCCCGGTTTCGGCGACGCCTGGCGGATTCCCGACCTGAGCGACGACGCCGGCTTCGACACCGCGCCCCTCTACGCGACGATTCGCATGGGCGACGTGACGGGCGATGGCCGGGCCGACGTCTGCGCGCGGCGCTCGGCGGGCTTCGACTGCTGGCCGGCCCTGGCGGCGGGCGGCTTCGGGCCCCCGGTGGCCGGGCCGCGCTGGGCGGACGACAACGGCTGGCGCGCCTCGAAGTACTACAGCACGATCCGCCTGGCGGACCTCGACGACGACGGACGCCTGGACGTCTGCGCGCGGGCGGCGGCCGGGGTACGGTGCCATCTCGTCGTTCCCGACGCGGCGGTGCCCGCCGGCATCGCCTTCGGATCGGCCATCGAGGGCCCGCCCCTGACCGACGACGACGGGTGGGGCAATCCGGACAACTTCGGGACGATTCGCCTGGGCGACGTGGACGGCGACGGCCGCGCGGACCTCTGCGCCCGCGCAAACGGGGGGTTCCGGTGCTGGCGGTTCCTGGGTGACCGGTTCGCCGGCGCGGCGATCGAGGGCCCGCCCTTCAGCGACGCCGAGGGGTTCGCCGACGTCTCCCGCTGGAGCACCATCCGCCTGGAGGACCTCGACGGCGACGGCCGCGCCGACGCGTGCGGGCGCATGACCGACGGCTACCGCTGTTTCCTGGCCCGCGCCGACGGGACGGGTTTCGGGGACGCGCTCGTCGGGCCGGCGTTTCGCGACGACAACGGCTGGGGCGACCACGACAACTACGGCTCCTTGCAGATCGCCGATGTCGACGGCGACGGCCACAAGGACGTCTGTGCGCGCTCGGGCGCCCGCTTCCACTGCTGGCTGTGGGACGGCGCCGGGTGGGGAAACCGCATCGACGGCCCGACGCTGTCGGACGACAGCGGGTGGGGTCACCACGTCTACAACACCGCGATCCGGGTGGCCGACGTCACCGGCGACGGGCGGGCGGACGTCTGCGCCCGCGCGGCGGCGGGCATCGACTGCTGGGTCTCCGACGGCGCGACGATTCTCGAACACTTCGACGGGCCGGCCTGGTCGAACGACTCGGGCTGGTCGGCCCTCAAGTTCTTCAGCACGCTGCGTCTGCGCTCGCGACCGAGCCCGGCCGAGCGCTGCAACGGGCGCGACGACGACTTCGACGGCGAAACGGACGAGGGGTGTCTGGCACCGGACGCCGGGCTGCCGCCCCCCGCGGAGGTGCCGGACGCGGGCGCAGCCGAGCCCCCCTCGCCGGGCGACGATGCCGCTGCGCCGCCCGGACCGGGCGTGGATGCGCGGACGGTGACCCCGGGGGACGACGCGACGGGTCCGGCCGTCGGTGGCGACGCACGCCTGCCCGGACCGCCCGGCGACGGCGGCCCGGACGCCTCGGCGCCCTGGGCGAGGCCGGATGCGCTGCGCCCCGGGGTCCGCGGGGATGCTGCGCCGGCGGCGGTCGGCGGTCCCGCCAGTGAGCGCGCGGCCTACGCCGGCGACTGCACGCTCGGCGCCCGTGCCGGCGACGTGCGCCGCGTGGCCCCGCTCTGGGGCCTCGTCGGGCTGGCGGTGGTGTTCCGCCGACGCCGACGCGGGCCGCCCCGGTGCTGAGAACCCCGCCGCTCTTTCTGCTCTGGCCCCACCTGCGCGCCGCCGCCAACGCGGGCCGCTCGCGCGACGGGCGCAGCCGCGTGCGCCTCGCGCTCTTCGCGGTGCTCGGCCTGGCGTTCATCGCCCTGGCGTTCTTCGGCGCCCGCTGGATGTTCTTCAAGTTCTCGGCCGTCGAGTACCTCGCCGAGCTTCTCATCCGGCGGGTGCTCGGTCTCGTACTGCTGTTCTTCTCGGGCCTGCTCGTCTTCAGCAGCCTGATCACCGCCTTCTCGACGTTCTACCTGGCCGACGATCTGCCGCTGCTCATCACGGCGCCGGTGCCCGTTCGGCGACTCTATCTGGCCCGCCTGGCCGAAACCTGGGCGCAGGCCTCGTGGATGATGCTGGTCTTCGCGTTGCCGGTGGCCGCGGGCTGCGGTCCGGTGCTCGGCGCACCGCTCTGGTTCTACCCGCTGCTCGTCGCCCTGATGATCCCGCTCACGATCATGTGTTCCACGGCGGGGGCGGCGGGGGCCATGCTCCTCGCGTGGCTCTTGCCGGCGCGGCGCACGCAGGACGTCCTGGTGGTGCTCGCGCTCGTCGCGTTCCTCGTGCTCTACGTCGCCTTTCGACTCGCCGAGCCCGAGAAACTGCTGGATCCGGCGGGCTTCGACCGGCTCGTCGCCCTCATCGGCAGCCTGAAGAACGAGGGCGGCTTCACGACGCCCGCCGACTGGTACGTCGCGGCGCTTTTCGGGGCGCTGCGGCTCGACACGGGGCCCCGCGATGCGGACGCCGTGCGCGGCGCGGTGGGGCCCGCGCTGGCGCTGGTCAGCGGCGCCCTCTCGTCGCTGTTCGTCGGCGGCTGGCTGGCCCGCGCCGTCTACTTCCGGAGCTGGTCCGTCTCTCAGGAGGGGCGGACCGGGGATGAACGCAGCCGGCTCGCGCGGCTGATCGGCCTCGTCGTCCCGGCGATCTCGAAGCCGAGGCGGCCGCATCCGTTCGACGGGCCGGGGGTGGCCATTCGCTGGCGCGACACGCGCGTGTTCCTGCGCACGACGAGTCAGTGGACGCAGCTTCTGCTCATCGCCGCGCTGGTGGTGGTCTATGTGTTCAACTTCAAACACTTCCGCACGTTGGTCGAGGCGGGCCAGATCGGGCCGACATTCCTCCTGTTTCTCAACTACGTGCTCTCGGTCTTCGTCGTGACGACGCTGGAGGCCCGGTTCCTGTATCCCGCGGTCAGCCTGGAGGGACGCGCCTTCTGGGCGGTGCAGGCAGCGCCGGTGCGGGCGCGCGAGCTCATCGATGCAAAGGTCCGGTGGGGGCTCTGGCCGCTGCTGGCCGTCTCGACGGCGTTGTCGGTCGGCAGCGGGTGGCTCTCGGGCGCCGGTCCCGTCGGGGCGCTGTCGGTCGGTTTTCTGGCCGGGCTCTCGACGTGGTCCCTCACCGGGCTGGCCGTGGGCATGGGCGCCGCGGAGCCCCGGTTTCACGAGGACAACCCGGCACGCATCGCCAGCAGTGTGGGCGGCGTTCTCTTCATGTTGCTCGGCCTCGCCTACATGGTCGCGATGGTGTTCCTGCTCGTCGGTCCCCTCGGCGCGCTCGCGTATCATCTCCAGACCGGCTACGTGCCCGAAGCACGGCGTCTCGCACTCGATGTCGTGCGCGTCGTGGGGGCCGTGGGGCTCTCCGGGTTCACGCACTTGTATCCCCTGCGCCGCGGCGCCACCCGGTTGGAGACGCTCCCATGACACCGCTGCTCTCGCTGCGCGCCGTGACGAAACGGTACGGTGCGTTCACCGCGGTCGATGCGTTGACGCTCGACGTCCCGCCGGGTTGCGTTTTCGGGTTCCTCGGACCGAACGGCGCCGGCAAGACGACGACCATGAAGATGGCGGCGGGGCTGATCAGACCGACGTCCGGGGCGCTGCTCGTGGACGGCCTCGACGTGGCGCAGGCGCCGCTCGAGGTGAAGCGGCGCATCGGATATGTCCCCGACCGGCCGCATCTGTACGAGCGTCTGACGGCGTTGGAATACATGTATTTCGTCGGCGGTCTGTATCGGCTGCCGGCGGCCCTCGTCGAGGTGCGCTCCATCGAGTTGCTGAGCCTCTTCGGGCTCGGCGAGAAGCTCGACGCGCTCATCGAGAGTTTCAGTCACGGCATGAAGCAGCGCCTCGTGATGGCGTCGGTTCTCTTGCACGAGCCGCGGCTGCTCATCGTGGACGAGCCGATGGTGGGGCTCGATCCCCGGGGGATTCGATTGCTCAAAGACATCCTGCGCGACTATGCGCGGACGGACGGACGCAGCGTCGTCTTCAGCACGCACACGCTCGTCGACGCCGAGGAGGTCTGTGACGTCGTCGCCATCATCCACCGGGGTCGGATTGTCGCGCACGGCCCGCCGGCGGACCTGATGGCCCGGGAGGGCGCCGAGCGCGCGCGCCTCGAGGAGGTCTTCCTGGCGCTGACGGCGGAGACGGCCGGCGCGGGGGAGGGGCCCGGCTGACTCCCCGTCTCCGGACCTGCCACCAGTGCACTCGGGTCTCGTCGTTTCCCGCATGCCGAAAGTGACCTCCGTCAAGCCGGACACGTTTCGGACCGCCGCAGGTTGACCCCGTCTCCCGAAACGTCCTACGGTGACCTCGGGTCGAACGAAAGGGGTCCGATCATGAAACTTCGACCAGTCCAGTCCAGTTCGGGCAATCGTGGGCGCTTTCTTGCTGACGGCGCTGGCTGCGCCGCGGCCATCGGCCGCTGAGAGTTGGTCGGCGCCGGCCTCATGCAGCGACGACGCGTGCATCGACGTTCGTCTGGACGACGACGTCGTCGTGGCCAGGCCCGCGAACGCCGGGGAGGTCAGCCCATGAAAAGCCGAACGCTCCTCCTCAGCGTCCTCGCGTTCTCCGCGTGCGTGGCGGACCCCGAGCCTGATCGCCCCGACGCCTCGGGCGCGGGCGGTGCGAGCGAGTCGGGCGGCGCAAGCGGTTCGGGCAGCGAACACGCGTCGGGCGACGCGTCCGCCGACGCCCTTCTGCACGAGCCGGATGTGGATCCGCGGCCGAACTGTGTCGCGCCGGTCGATGGCGAGTGTCCGGACGACGTCGAGGTCATCCTGTACGGTTCTGTCTGGGATCCGCAAGAGGGCTGTTGGCACCGCAACGAGATCATCAGCTGCCTCCACAATGTCGGGCGATCTCTAGGGGAGGCCAAGTTCTGCCGTGAAGACGGGACGCCGTTCTGGGTGGGCGAAATCGGATGTATTCCGTTTTCATACCGGAACTGTTCCCCCTCTGAAAGCGACGCAACCACGCCCGTGACCTGTCCCGATGAGTAGGTGCCGGCCGCGAACCTCGTAGGCGCGCAACGCTCGGCCAGCAGCGCAGGCCACCGCCATGCCGGGCATGACGAACTCACTCCTCGTCTCAGAGGTCAGCCCATGAAACGCCGAACGTTCCTCCTCAGCGTCTTCGCGCTCTCCGCGTGCGTGGCGGACCCCGATCCTGATCGCCCCGACGCCTCGGGTGGGGGCGGCGCAAGCGGTTCGGGCGGCGCGAGCGGTTCGGGCGGTGCGAGCGGTTCGGGCGGCGAGCACGCGTCGGGCGACGCGTCCGTCGACGCCCTTCTGCACGAGCCGGATGTGTATTCGGGGCCAGGCTGCGTATCGCCGGTCGATGGCGAGTGTCCAGAGGGCACAAACCACATCACGTATGGCGGCGTCTGGAATCCGCAAGAGGGCTGTTGGCGCCGCGAGGTCATTCTGAGCTGCTTCCTCGATGACTTGCTTCGCGCTTTCGGGGAGGCCACGTTCTGTCGCGAAGACGGGACGCCGTTCTGGGTGCCGGAAATCGGATGTATTCCGTTTCCTGCCCGGATGTGTACCTCCGCTGAATTGGACGCAACCGCGCCCGGGGTCTGCCCCGCTGAGTAGGTGCCGGCCACCCGCCGTCCCCGACCGCCGGTCTCGAAGCCGCGCCAACCGCGCGAGCATCCCGAGCACGCGATCGACGAATTCGGCGATGCCGCGGCCGACCTCGCGGACGTCGGGTGCGCTGTGGATGTACGCCGTGATGCTGGCGACCCGATGGGCGGCGTCGACGCAGGCTTCGCCGACCGGGCAGGCGACGTGGACGGCGCCCTGGCCCTCGACACCGGTGGAGTTCATCTGCCGGACACAGGTGTGGGCGGTGGGCGTGAGGTTGGTCATGTGGTCGGCCCTGCGGCCGGGAACCGCCGTATCGAGGGGGTGGCTTCCGGAGGGCGTGACGAATGCGGCGGCATCCGGCGCTTGAAGGACCTCCAGCGCGCCGCCGGGGAGGTCTGCGACGTCGGCGGCATCATCCATCGCGGGCGCATCGTGGCGCAGGGGCCGCCGGCGGAGCACAAGGCGCGCGAGGGGGCCGAACGGGCGCGCCTCGAAGACGGCTTCCCGTCGCTGACAGCGGAGACGGCCGGGGGGGGGCCCTGCTGACTCTCCGTCCCCGGGTCTTTCCCTACGGACAGGGTGCGCGTCGGCCTGATAATTTTGAACCGTTCGATTCTTTCGGTCGCCTTCCCGGCGCACGAAATCCCTTCGAGGTTCGTCATGCCCGTCGTCCCCGTCGAGTGCACGCCGTTGCCCGAGACTCCGCATCGGACACCGCCCTCGGAGTTCTCCTGCCCGCTCACGCCGGTCCCGTTCCCGTTCCCGGTCCCGGTGGCGGCGGGTGCGGGCTCCGACGGCGACCCCTTCGACTGTGACCGGCTGCGAACGGTCGGTACGCTGGCCGCCGGCGCGAGTCACGAGATCAACAATCCGCTGGCGTTCATCATCGGGAACCTGGACTGCCTGCTGGAGACGACCGAGTCGATCACGCCCGGCGAGATCTTCGCGCAGTTGGGGGAAATCCGGGCGATGTTGATCGAGGCCCGCGCCGGCGCTGAGCGCATCCGGAAGATCGTGGCGGGGCTGCGTACGTTCGCCCGCGAGCGGACGCCGGCGGTGCCCGTCGCGCTCGACCGCGTGCTCGGACAGGGGATTTCGGCGGCGGCCTCGGCCCTTCGCGGGCACGTCGGGCTCGAGTATCCGGAGGTGACCGGGCTCTTCGTGTTCGGTCATGAGGCGCGCCTCGCGCAGGCGTTGGCTCGGGTGCTCGAGAACGCGGCGGAGGCGTTCCCCCGCGCCGATCCGTCGACACAACACGTCGAGATCGACGTCGATCTGGTGGCGGGCGTGGACCGCGACGGCGGTGCGATCATCCGGCTCGAAGTCCGCGACAACGGGCCGGGGATGGCGCCGGACGTCGAGCGTCAGGCGATGGACCCCTTTTTCACGACGCGCAGCGCCGAGGGGCATACCGGCCTCGGGCTCTCCGTCGCACACGGTATCCTGGCGGACGCCGGGGGTCGGCTGCACATCGAGACGGCCCCGGGCCGCGGGACGACGGTTCGGTTCGAGTTGCGTGCGGCAGCGCCACATCCGGGTCTGCGCGAGGATCCGCGGCCGCGCGTGCTGGTCATCGACGACGATTCCTCGTTGCTGGCGTCGACGGCCTTTCTGCTCGACGACGTCTACCGGATCGACGCGTTGGCCGATCCGGTGGAGGCCGTGCGGGTGCTCGACCGCACATGGTTCGACGTCGTGCTCTGCGACGTCTCGATGCCGCGGATGTCGGGCCCCGAAGCGCTCGCGGCCGTGCGGGCGCGAATCCCGGCGCAGGCCGAGCGTTTCGTGTTCTTCACCGGCGGCATCGCCCGGGGCGAGACCGAAAGACACCTGCAGGCGGCCGGGTGCCGGGTCCTGCGCAAGCCCGTCCGGCCGGAAGAAATCCGGCGGGTCGTCGCCGAGGTGGTCGCCGGCGGACGACCGACCCCGCATTGCATGTCTCCCGCGTCGACGACGGAGCGTCAACCGGCGTCGCCGGCGGGCTCCGAGGCGAATGACGCCTCCGTCGGGCCGGCCGCCGAGTCGTCGCCGCCGGCGGCGAGTCGGGTGCGACGGTCGTAGTCCCCCAGGACGGCCGACGTGAAGCCGAAGTCGGTGATCGCGAGGAGGACCAGGGGGGTCGTCTCGGAAGTGTTCGTCGACTGATGGAAGAGCCACCGCGGGACGAACGCGAGATCACCTGCGCGCATCGGACGGACATGGTCGCCCAGGCGGACTTCGCCTTCGCCGGACAGCAGGACGAACAGTGTCTCGTGCGCGTGCCGATGAAGCTCGTTGCGACGCCCCGGGGCGATGCGGAGGATGCGCGGATCGAGCGTCTGCATGCCGGGGAAGTCCACGCGCTCGACGGTGAAGTCGATGCCGAGCCGCTCGTTGCGGTGGGCGTACACGGCCGGGCCGGGCGCGTCGGCGGGGCGCGTGAAGCGTTCGGGGGTCGCGTCCGCGCCGAGCGGGGCGCGCGCCGACGCGGCGGCCATCAGGGCGAAGACCGCCGGCGGCAGGGCGGCGTCGAGGGGGGGCGGCCAAGGGGGGGCGCTCATGCGACGCACTCCGCCAGCGCAGGGTTCAGCGCCCGCTCGTACAGCCAGTCCCAGAAGGTGCTGCGCAGTTGAAGCGCCTTGAGCATGCCCCGCTGCAGCCCGTCGCGACCCGTCGCCGTCCGCGCCAGATCCGCGGCGATGTCCAGCAAGGTCAGCTGGTGGTCGTCGTCGACGAGGGTGTGCAACGCGAAGAAGACGGTGTCCTCCGCACGCAGGCCGAGGCGCGTGGACGCGACGACGAAGGGCCGGTAGACCGAACGGACGATGGTCTCGGTGCCGAGGCCGATGGCACCGACGGCCTCGGCGGGTGAGCCGCCGTTCAGGACGCAAAGCAGCATCTCGCGCCAGCACTGGACCTGCGGCGCATCGAGCGACCCGTCGGCGTCGTCTCGCCCGGTGTCGGCGCCGACGGCACGGGTGAAGCGTCGGAAGAGCTCGGGGTGCGGCACCCCGTCGAACCAGGCGGCGCGCAGGCCGGCGGCCTCCAGTGCCGCGAGCTCGGCCGGGGCGTAGCGCCCGGACTCCTCGGCGAGGTTGTCGAGGAGGGCGCGGCGGTGGCGGGGGTGCTCGAGGTGCGCGGTCACGGAGAGCAGGTAGCGGGGAAACTGTCGCGAGTAGCCCTGGTAGTGACGCGCGAAGTCGGCCAGCGCCCAGTGCGGATCGGGCAGGAGGTCGGCGGCCATCGCGGACAGATAGGGGTGGCGGACCGCGCGGTGACCGAGCGCGACACCGGCAAGTCCGGCGACGAAGTCCATCGCCTCGCGCCGATCGAAGACAGACGCGGCGGCGGGCACCGCCGGGACGCCGGCGAGGGTGCCGAGCGGGACGGGCGGGGTCTCACCAAAGGTCAGAGACGGGTGGCTGCGCATGGGTCGGACTCCGCGCGGACGAAGCCTCCGCGACCGGGCCGAGTGTCGCGTGACGAACGGTCGGGCGACATCGGGTGAAGTCCCGAGCGACGTCCGTGTTCTCTCGGGCTGCCCCCCGTCGCCCCGTGCGGACGCCGGGTCCCCGGCTCGCCGGTCACTGGCAGGGCGGGACGCGCAGGGCCGTGAAGTTGTTGCGCTCGGCGCACTCGGTCGTCGTGTTCTCCGAGAACACACCCTCGACGGCGGCATCGACGTAGACGAAAACGAGGCCGCCGGTTTCGGGGGCGGCGCCCCAGGTGCAGGTGACCGTCTCGCCCTCGGCCGGGGCGAGGCGTTGCGTCGTCTCGGTGCGACAGAACTCCGCCCCACCCGTCGCCGGATCGCCGTCGAAGAACAGCACCGGTAGCCCACGAGACACCGGCTGACTGCCCCGGTTGTGGACGACGACCGTCAGCGTGCGCGGACCACACTCGCTCGCCTCGACGGGCTCGCCCCGCACGGTCAGATCCGGGGCCTCGAGCGCCTTGTCCCGGGGCTGCGCGTTCTCGCGGAAGCTGTTGAACGTCTCCCAGTTGGGCTGCGGGTGGGCGGGGATGTGTCCGTCGTTCTCGACGTTGGTGATGTCATACGCGTTCTGATTCCAGATGGGACGGCTGTGGACCCAGCGATCCGTCACGTCGCGCAGCACCGTGACGCCGAAGGTCTGTCGCGGCTGCGTGCCCGTGTCCGGATCGGGCGCGTTGCACGGGAAACCCTCGTCGGAGCCCATGATGATCTCGGTGTTGTAGTCGCCGTCCACGTCCGCGACGATGGGGGCTTCGATGAGCGTGCCCGTCGTATTGGCGAGGGCCAGCAACACATCGCCGGTCGCGCCGTCGTAGACCCGCAGGAAACACTCGTCGTTGTAGACGACCTCGGTCCGTCCGTCGCCCTCGAAGTCGAAGGTCGTCGAGCCGGTGCAGCCCGAGGAGCCGTCGCGCGTCTCGCGCAGCCAGCGGGTGCCGGGGGCGACGCAGCCCTCCGGCGCGGGATCGCCGACACAGTCGAAGTCGAAGACGGCGTAGTTCGAAGAGCCCGCCGTGCCGATCTCCGGTTCGCCGTCGCCGTCGAAGTCGCCGACGTTGGGCGCGCCGCCGGCCCACATCGACCCGGGCACCTGATACGGACCGAAGATCACCGTGCCGTCGATGCGTTGCACGCGCACGTGCGTCTGTCCCCCGATGACGGCGATCTCCGGGCCCGGCGAGGCGAGGTCGAAGTCGGCGACGGCGATGTGTCCCGCCTGCAAACGTCGCATCGCGTCGGGGGTGACGTCGTTCATGAAGGCATCGTAGAGACGATTGCCATAGAGAACCTCCTGTCGGCCGTCGCCGTCGACGTCCGCGATGGCCGGGATGGGGCCGTAGGCCGTCAGGGGAGGCTCCGCGCCGCGCCCGTGCAGGCTGCCGTCCTCGCCGTTGATCGCCGTCGCGCCCGAGATTATCTCCGGGCGGCCGTCGCCGTCGAGATCGGCGATGGCCGGCGCCGAAGCGAGTCCGCCGGCGAGGGTGCCTGCGGTGTATTTCAGCTCGAGGTTCTCGTCGAAGACGTACAGCAGACCGATCCCGACCCCGACGACGTCCGGGGAGCCATCGCCGTCGACGTCCCCGGCGGCGGGGGAAGACTCGTTGCTGATGGCAGGGCCGACCATGGTGCGGCGCTCCTCGGTGCAGTCGTCGCCCCGGATGGCGATGAGATTGCCGGCGCTCGCGAAGATGATCGACGGCACGCCGTCCCCATCGAGATCAATCGCGATGACCTGCCCGGAGACCTGCCCGCCCGTCCAGCGACACTGCACCTCGGGGCTGAAGTCACCGACGATCGGCGAGGTGCGACACTCGCTCGCCGAGGGATTCGCCGGGGCCTCGAGGTAGGGCAGGCAACGGCCGTCGAGACAGACCGTATCGCTGTGACAGTCGTCGTTGCTGCCGCACATCGCCTCGACGCAGCGGCCCTCGCTGCACCAGAGGCCGTCCGGGCAGGGCTCGAGGGCGTCGGTACCGTCGGCCTGACACACGACGCGATCGAACGGGCTCGCGCACGTGCGACCCGTGCCCGGCAGACAGACGCAGGCGCCGTTGTTGCACACCTCGCCCGGGCCGCAGGGGGTCGGCTGCCAAGCGCCGGTCTCGTCACAGGTGCGCGCGTCGGCGGGCGATTCGCATTCGAACGTGCCGGGCACACAGACGGGGGCCGGCGCCGCGTCGAGGGGGCGCAGATCGGCGAAGGCGAGCGCGTCGCAGTCGACGCAGACCGTCGCGTCGGGGCCGCTCTCGGCGTCGGGCAACTGCAGGGCCGCGTCGGGAGACCCGCCGGCACTGGAAGATCGACCCCCACCCGCACCGTCGCCCCCGCCGCCGTCACCGCAGGCCGACAGCAGACCGGGCACGAGCGTCGAGATCGCCAGAACGGCGGCGGCATGAAGCGTTTTGCGCATGCGGAGGTTTTCGCACGCCGGGTCCGCTCCGGCAACCCGCGCGCGCGTCGTGCGCCCCTCAGCGCTCGTCCGGCGTCCGTGCGAAAAAAGCCAGACCGAACTTCTCCGCCAGGCGGTCTCGCGAAAAGGGGTCCGCGCCGAGCTCCGCCGCCCGTTCGTACAGTTCGCGGGCGCGGTCTTCGTCCACCGGCCCCCCTTCGCCGGCCTCACACATCCGGCCGAGCTCCCGGCAAGCGTCGACGTCACCGGCGGCCGCGGCCGGTTCGTAGTACCCCCGCGCCGCCACCGCGTCCGCCGCCACGCCCTCGCCCGTGCGGTACCGATCGCCGAGCCAGGCCTGCGCCTCCGCGTCCCCGGACGCCGCAAGGGCCCGCCGCGCGGCGAACTGCGCGTCCCACTCGGCGCCGGTCTCCTCGAGAAGCTCGGGCAGAAGCTTCTTCGCTTGCGCCCGGCTGCCGGGCGGCAGCGCGGCGAGATCGGCCAGCGCGACCGTCAAGAACGCCAGCGCCTGCGCCGGGGCGTCGTATCGGTCGGCGAACGCGAGCCAGAGCGCGGCCGGCGCGTAGTCGGGTCCCGCCGCCAGGGCGCGTTCCGCCCGACGACGGGCCTCGGCGCGTGGATCCGCGGCTGCCGGCAACCAACCGAACCCGTCGGGCTGCGTGGCGACGAGGACACCCGTCGCCGTGTTTTCCATGCCGAGGTCGTACACACCGGCGACCGCGAGTTGCGCCCACGGCTCGTCCGCGTCCGCCGCGGTCAGGACCTCGCGGGCGAGTGATACGGGGTGGTCGCCGCTCGTCAGGGCGGACACGAGCTCGCCGACGTCGCCGGCGCGTGCCAGGCGCACCGCCCAGGGGAAACACCCCTCGCCGCCGCCGGCCAGCGCCTCGAGCGCACCGAAATGGCCGGCCTCGGCGGCCTGGACGAAGAGGGCACGCGCGCGTGCGTGGCGCTCGTCGAGGTCCGGTGCGTCCTCATTCCAGCGCGGCTGAATGCGTCGGGCCTCCAGAAAGAGGGCCTCGGGCGAGGGCACGTCGGGGCGGTCGGCCATGGTCGGTGCTTTCTCCTGCGTTCGTAGGGGTTTTACGGTATGTAGCCTGCACACCCGAGACAACTCGAAGACGACACACTCCGAAGGGGTTCCATGAGGACATCGACCTTGAAGGACGGCCGCGCCACGCGCGCGCTCGCACTCGGCATTCTGCTGCTGCCGGCGTGCGGTGGCTCGAACGACGCGAACACGTCGGGGACGGGCGGGACGGGCGGCGCGGGGGAAGAGACCGATGCCGCGGGCGGGACGCTCCGTCCGGACGCGTCGACCGGCGGCGGCGCAGGCGGCGCGGGCGGGTCTACCGGCGGCGCAGGCGGGTCTGGCGGCGGCGCGGGCGGAGCTACCGGCGGATCGACCGGCGGGTCTGGCGGCGGCGCGGGCGGCGAAACCGGCGGCGCGGGCGGGTCTGGTGGCGAAACCGGCGGTGAGCCGGGCGATGCGACGGTGCCCGACGGTGGCCCGGTGCCTGATGCCGGCCCCCCCCCGGAGGTCGGCCCCCCCGTCGTGCCTCAGCAGGTCGCGCTGCTCGAACTCGACGAAGCCTCGGCCCGCCCGATGGAGGTGCGGTTCGAAGGCGGCGTCCCCACGACGATCCGGATGGACGTCGCCGTCCCGCCGGAACCCAACGGCGACAAGCTCCGGCAGGGGCTCGGGTTCCTCGAACGCTTCAAAGACGTCTACCGCCTCCGCAGCCCGGTGGAGCAGCTCTATCTCGATCGCGTGTCGACGCGCGGCGAAGACGCCCTGCAGCACCTCTATTTCCGGCAGCGGCACCAGGGCTTGCCCGTCTTCGGGGCGATGCTGAACATGCAGATGAGCGGCGATGCCGTGCGCATGACACACGGGCGATGGCTGCCCGATCTGCCGGCCTTCCGGGCGCCGGCGCTCAGCGCCGAGCGGGCGGTCGGACTCGCCCTCGCGCGCCCCGGGGCGGCCCTGCAGGCGCTCGGCAAGCCCATGCGCGGCATCGTGGACACGGCGCCAGCGGGAGAGGCGGCGACGCCGCGGCAGGTGTATCGCACGACGCTCGTCGGCCTCGACGAAACGGGCGAGCGGGGGATGTGGACGGTGTTCCTCGACGCCGACACCGGAGACACGGTCAAGCGACTCACGCAGATCATGGACCATGACGACTGGAAAGACCTCGACGTCCAGACGGCCAACGGGACGGACAGCGACTACTGCTGGCTCGGGCCGGCGGAGACCGACGACGACTACTGGTTCGACGAGGACGGCCCGGACGGATACGTCGCGGCGAATGACACCTGGGGCGACGGGCAGCGAGCCTACGACCTCGGGCACGAGCTGCTCGACTTCTTCCACGATCGGTTCGGCCTGCACTCGTACGATGGCAGCGAAGCACAACTCGAGATCATGACGAACGTCGGGCAGGGGTTCCGCAACGCGAGTTTCGTCAGCCCGTGCGACATGATCAAGGCCGGTTACACCTACATCCAGCGCGACATTCTCGCCCACGAGTTCACACACGGCATCGACGTTCACGCCGAGGACCTCGACTACGAGAATCAGTCGGGCGCGCTCGACGAGAGCTTCGCCGATGTCTTCGGCTACCTCTTCGACCCGGAAGACACGACGATGGGCGAAGATCTGAACCCGATGTTCACGAACAATCCGCCGCCGTTCCGGGACATGGCCAACCCGCCCGCCCGCAATGATCCGGATCACATGACGGCGGCGCTCAGCGGCGACGGCGTCGGCCTGTGGACGATCGCGGCCAACAACCCCGCCATGTGCGGGACCGATCCGGCGCAGTGCAACGACCAGGGGTTCGTCCACACGAACAGCGGCATCCCCAACAAGGTCGCCATGCTCCTCATACTCGGCGGCGTGCACAACGGGCGTGTCATCGAGGCGCTCGGCCCCGAGAAGGTCGGCAAACTGTATCTGTCCGTGCTGCGGGATGGCGTGTCGAGCACGACGCAGTTCGCCGGCGCGCGGGACCTCCTCGTCGACCGCGCGGCGCACTGGGCGGACACCGGACACGCCGGGTTCGCGTCGTCGGACGTCTGTCAGGTGCGCAACGCCTGGGCTTCGGTGGGCGTGGCGGAGGGCGGCGGCGACACCAACTGCGACGGTCAGCTCGACAACGTCGACAATGACAACGACGGCGACGGCGTGCTCGACGTGGACGACAACTGTCCCATCGTGCGCAACTGGCCGCAGGCCGACCAGGATGGCGACGACCTCGGCAACGAGTGCGATCCCGACCTCGACGGCGACGGCACGAACAACGGGATGGACAACTGCCCCATCGTGCCCAACGGCGGGCAGACGGACGCCGACGGCGACGGGGTCGGGGACCTCTGCGACGACGCGGACCGCGACGGTGTCATCGAGTCGATGGACAACTGCCCGGACACCGCCAACTGGGATCAGGAGGATCTGGACATGGACGGCGAGGGCGACGCCTGCGACGACGACTGGGACGGCGACGTCGAGCCCAACGAGACGGACAACTGCCCGACGGTGGTCAACTTCGGTCAGGCGAACGCCGACGGCGACGCGCACGGCGACGCGTGCGACAATTGCGTCGATGTGTTCAACGACACCCAGTCCGACTGTGACGGCGATGGCATCGGGCAGGCCTGCGAGGCGCAGGGCGATCCGGACCGTTTCCTGCCCGTCGACTGCGATCCGACGTTCGGCATCCAGCAGGCGCAGGTGATCGTGCTGCCCGGGGATCTCGTCGCGTTGCCGGCCTGCAATGGCTGCGACCTCGACAACCGGTTCGAGGGCATCATGAACGAGGTGATCGTCGCCCTGCCGGCCGGTCAGACCATCGCCGTCATCGACGAGCAGGGTCACCGCGTCGGCAACGTGACGGACAACGTCGCGAACCTCGCGGGGATTCACACGATGACCGTGGCCTTCCCCGTCCGTTCGGGTGCGGCCTATTTCGAGCCCGAGGTCAGCGGCGGCGCCGGGTTTGCCGCCCGGCAGTTCTTCCTGCAGGTCACGCCCGCCCTCGGCGGGGCCGGCGCCCCGTTCGGGCTGGCCGTCCAGATGGTGTCGGCCGAGCGGAACTGACGGTCGCGCCGGAAAATCGACCCGGGCGGGATTGCCGTCGGGGGTCTACGATGTTACTTCGTAGATGATGAGCTTCACCCTCAAACGCCTGCGCCCCCAGGAGACCGGCCTCCGCGCCGCGCTGCCGGATCTCGAGGCCGCCGTGATGGAGGTCGTCTGGGCGCACCTGCCGCGGGCGTTCACCGTCCGTGACGTGCTGCACCACCTCGAGGCGACCCGCGAGATCGCGTACACGACGGTCATGACGACCGTCGATCGCCTCGCGCAGAAGGGCCTCCTGAGCCGCGAGACGAGCGGCAAGGCGTACGTCTACCGCGCCGCGACCGGGCGCGAGGCCTTCCTCGACGCGGTTGCGCGGCAGATGGCGGCGGCGGCACCGGCGATGGGACGCGCCTCGGCCCTGTCCTTCCTCGTCGAGCTCGTCGGCGACGCCGATCCCGAAGAGCTCGACCGCCTGCAGCGTCTCATCGACGAGCGTCGTCGGCAGTTGGGGGGCGCGTGAACGCCCTCATCGCGGTCGTCCTCGGCGGCGTTCTCTTCATCTTGGCCCATGGTGTGTTCAGCGTGCTGATTCAGCGCGTGCTCTCGCCCCTGTATGCCCGTCGGTTGCTTGCGTTGCCCCCGCCGCGCCGGGTCCCCTGGCTCACGGCGCTGCTGCTTCTCCCCGCCGGACTCGCCGCCGCGACGATGCTGCCGCTTGCGCTCGGCGCCGCGTTCGGATTCATGCCCGTGACCGAGTGGTGTCGGCGTCTGCATACCCACTGTGACCTCTGGCTCGGCAGCGAGGCGGCCACCGAGGTCCTGGTCTACGGGGCGGCCGGCGCGACGTTGGCGGTGGCGGTCGGACTCGGTGCGGCCCGCCTGGGGGCGCCGCTGATCTGGGCAACGCGGCGGGTGTCCCGCGGCACGGTGTCTTCCCGCGGGGCCGTGCTCGACACTGCGCTCGCCCGCCTGCGGGCTGAAGGGCAGGTCGCGCCGCGGGTGGTCGTCGTCGATGCGCTCGGTGGGGGCGCCGCGGTCTTCGGGCTCCACCGACCGGTCGTGTTGTTGTCGGCACAGTTGCTCGCCGTGCTCGACGCGGCGGAGCTCCACGCCGTGCTCCTGCACGAACGCGCGCACTTCGAGCGGCGCGATGGCCTGCTCTCGATGCTCGTCGGTCTGTCGCGGCTGCTGTCTCCGCTGCCCGGAGTCGGTCGTGCGTTGACGACGCGCTGGCACCGCGACCGCGAGCTGTTGTGCGACGACGCGGCGGTTCGTGCGGGGGCCGCGCCCGTTGCGCTGGCGCAGGCCCTCGTGCGGGCCGCCCGCCTGCCCCGGCGAGCGGCCCCGTCGTGGGCCCCGGCGCTCGTCGACGACGCCGGCCCGAGCCTCACGGAGCGCGTCGAGCGTCTGTTGAGCGAGCGGAACCTCGACGGACCCTCGGGGGCGGGCCATGTGTTCGTGTTCTCGCTCTCGGTCGCGGGCTTGACGGCGTCGGCCGCGGTGCTCGCCGGTGAACCCCTCGTTGCGCTGCACTGTCTCATCGAAGAGGGCGTTCACTTCCTGACCTGAGGGCGAACGGCCCTCGTCTCTGATGCCCCGGAAGGGCCGGCACACCCGGTCCGCTTTTGCTGGAGGTCTTCTACGATGTTACATCGTAGATTCTGGAAGCCATGCCTCGCCGCGCTCTCCTGTGCGCTCGTCCTCGGGTCCATTGCCGGCGCGCACGGAGGTGCTCGACGAGCGCGCCGCCGTCGTTCGGGCCTTGCGACACAGCCCGGCGCTGGCGGCCGCCCGCGAGACGGTCGCCGCGGCGCGTGCGCGCGTCGCCGCGGCCAAGACCTACCCGCATGACCCCGTGCTCGGCCTCGAGGCCGGGGCGCGGCAAGCGGGGCCGGCGACCGACCTCGACCTCGCCGTCACGGTCGAACAGACCCTCGACCTCGGTGGGCAGCGAAGGGCCCGGCGTGAGGCGGCGGAGGCCGTGACCGCCGAGGCGCTCGCCGCCTATGAGGGGGCGCGTCGTTCCCTGGTCGCGCAGATCCGCATCGCCTTCGTCGAGGTGTTGCGCGCCCGGGCACAGGCGGCGCTCGCGGGCACGCTGGCCGAGATGAGTACGGCACAGGTGGTGATCGTCGAAAAGCGGCTCGCCGTGGGCGACGCCACACGACTCGACCTGAACCTGGCGCGGGCCGAGGCGGGCCGGGCCGGGGCCGATCACGCGGCGGCTCGCGGCGTCGAGGCCGTCGCGCAGGCCCTGCTGGCGACGCTGGTCGGTGCGGACGATCCCGTTGCGCTCGAAGTCCGGGGCGAACTCACGTTCGTCGCCACCGCACCCGTCGAGACCGCCGAGCTGCGCCGGCTCGCCCTGACGCATCGGGCGGAGCTCGAGGCCACCCGACAGAGTCTGGCGGCGGCGCAGGCGCGGGTGCGGACGAGCGAGGCGGCGATGGTGCCCGATCTCGATGTCGGGGCCTTCTTCCGCCGCGAGGGGTCCGAGGCGCACATCTTCGGGGGTCTCGTCGGCGTTCCGCTGCCGGTCTTCGGACGGGCCCGGGCGGAGGTCGACGTCGCAAGGACCGAGCTGCGGAGGCAGACGGCGTCGGCGGCCGAGACACGGCAACGCATCGAGCAGGAGGTCCTGGTCGCGGCGGCCGAGCGGACGGCCGCGGTCGCGGCGGCACAGGCGCTCGAACGGCACGTCGCCCTTGCCCTCGACGAGAACCTGCGCCTGCTTCAGCGGGCGTACGAGGCCGGCGAGATCGGGGGCTCGGCGCTGGATGTCGCGCGTCGGGCCTTCCGCGAGAGTGGCCGAGAACTCATCGAAGCCCTCGCGGCGGCCGAGCGTGCCCGCATTCGTCTCGAACTCGCGACCGGCACCCTGCCGGTGCCCCCGGAGGACGACGTCCGATGAAGATCCATGCCCTCGCCCGTGTCCTTGTCTGGACCACTCTTCCGGCGTGCGTCGCGTTCTGGGCGCTCGGGGGGTGCCATCGGACCTCGCCCGGAACCCACGACGAACACGACGAACACGGAGAACACGGCGCGCCCGAGGCACCCGTCGAGACCGGAACTGTCGAACTCACCCCCGAGGCCGCCGCGCGCGTCGCCATCCAGACCGTCCCCGTCGCTTCGCGGGATCTCCAAGGGGAGATCACGACCACCGCCGAGGTCGGCTTCGACGAGGATCACCTGGCCCATGTCACGCCGCGGCTCGCCGGGCGGGTCCACGACGTGCGCGCCCAGCTCGGCGAGCGGGTCGCCGCCGGGCAGGTGCTCGCGCTGCTCGACTCCACGGAGCTCGCGCGGGCCCGCGCCGAGTATCTGCAGGCCCGCGCGCAGGTGACACTCACGGCGGGCACGCTGACCCGTCAGGAGACGCTCGGCCAGGAACAGATCGTGCCAGCGCAGGCGCTCGCACAGGTCCGGACGGAGGCGGCGGACGCCCGCGCGCGGCTCGCGACGGCGGAGGACATGCTGCGCCTCTACGGCCTCGATCCGGCGCGCATCGGCGACGGCAATACACCGCCCCGGGGCGGCCGCGCGGCGCTTTTCGAGGTGCGCGCCCCCATCGGGGGCCAGGTCGTGGAGAAACACCTGACCCGCGGGGAGCTGGTCGACCCCGAACACCGTCTGTTTACCATCGCCGAACTCGACCGACTCTGGATCTGGATCGACGTCTACGAGCGGGACATTCCGCGCGTGCACGTCGACGACCTTGCCCAAGTCCGGCTCGATGCACTGCCGGGGCAGGTTTTTCACGGCAAGGTCTCGTTCATTGCCGTGCAGATCGACCCGGTGACGCGCAACGGCCGCGCGCGCATCGACGTCGACAACCCGGACGGACACCTGCGACCGGGCATGTTCGCGCGAGTGCGGCTCTCCGACCCGCATGCGACACAGGGCACGCCGTCGCTGGTTGTCCCGAGGGCGGCCGTGCAGCGGACGGCGGAGGGCCCCGCGGTTTTCGTCGATACCGGGCCCCGACGATACGAACGTCGTCTCATCCGCATCGGGCGAAAGGCCGGCGACGACGTCGAGGTCAGCGACGGGGTGCGGGCCGGAGAGGCCGTCGTCACCGAGGGCGCGTTCATCCTGAAGTCCGAAGCCGCCCGCGCCTCGATGGGCGGCGGACACAGTCACTGAGCCGGCCATGATCACACGCATCGTCGACACCTCCCTCGACAACCGCGCGCTCGTCATCGTCCTCTGGCTGCTCGTGGCCGTGGGCGGGCTCGAGGCGTTGCGCACCCTGCCCATCGACGCCGTCCCGGATGTCACGAACGTGCAGGTGCAGGTCCTGACCAATAGCCCGGGCCTCGCCCCGGAGGAAGTCGAGCGCCTGGTCACCGTGCCCGTCGAGCACGCCATGAGCGGGCTCCCCGACCTGGCGGAGGTCCGGTCCGTCTCGAAGTTCGGTCTGTCCGTGGTGACCGTCGTCTTCGAGGACGGAACGCACCCCGACTGGGCACGGCAGCGGGTCGGCGAGCGCCTCTCGGCGGCCCGCGAGGAGATCCCCCAGGGGTACGGCGAGCCCGAACTCGGGCCGGTGTCTTCGGGGCTCGGCGAGATCTATCAGTTCGAGGTGCGCGGCGAGCCAAACTGCGCACCGGGCGCAAATGACACACCGACCTGCTACTCCCCCATGGAGCTGCGCGAGATCCTGGACTGGTACGTCGTACCGCAGTTGCGCGCCGTGCGCGGGGTGGTCGAGGTCAACGCCTTCGGCGGTGAGCTGAAGACGTGGCAGGTGACGGTCGACCCCGAGAAGCTCGCCGCCCGCGGCATCGCCATCGGCGAAGTGTTCGCCGCGCTGGAGGCCAACAACCGCAACGCCGGCGGGGGCTACATCGAACACCACGGCGAACAGTACCTCGTCCGCGGCGAGGGCCTCGTCGAACGGCCCGAAGACCTCGGCGACGTCGTCCTTCGCGTCGACGCGGACGGGGCCCCTGTGCACGTCCACGACGTGGCCCGGGTGACGTTCGCGCCGATGCTGCGGCAGGGGGCCGTCACGCGGGACGGTCGGGGCGAGGCGGTCGTCGGCATCGTCATGATGCTGGCCGGCGAAAACGCGCGCACGGTCGTCGACCGGGTCAAAGAGCGCGCGGCGGCGCTTCGGCAAGGGCTGCCGCCGGGGGTCAGCCTCGACGTGTTCTACGACCGCACCGAGCTCGTCCGGTCCACCATCGCGACGGTCGGCCGCAACCTCGCCTTTGGCGGCCTGCTCGTCGTGCTCGTGCTGCTGCTCGTGCTCGGCAACCTGCGTGCCGGGCTCATCGTCGCCGTGTCCATCCCGTTGTCGATGCTCGTCGCGTTCATCGGCATGCGCGCCGTCGGCCTGTCCGGGAATCTGATGAGCCTGGGTGCCATCGACTTCGGTCTGATCGTCGACGGCTCGGTGGTGATGATCGAAAACATCGTTCGTGTGCTGAGTCACCCGGCCGGTGCGGGCGAGACCCGCACGGAGCGGGTCCGAGCCGCCGCGCGGCAGGTTGCCCGACCCGTTGTGTTCGCGGTCGGGGTCATCGTCATCGTCTACCTGCCCCTGCTCGCGCTGCGGGGCGTCGAGGGCCGCATGTTCGTGCCCATGGCGCTGACGGTGGTGTTCGCGCTCGCGGGCTCGCTCATCTGTGCTCTGACGCTCATGCCCGTTCTGGCGAGTCTGTTCCTGGTCCGGGTGTCGGAACGACCGTCGCGTCTCTTCGCCTTCGCGCGGCGTCTGTATGCGCCGGCTTTGAACCGCGCGATGTCTCACCCGCGCCGTACCGCCGGACTCGCGGCCGCGGCCTTCGTCGGCAGTCTCGGCATCGTGCCGTTTCTGGGCGCCGAGTTCATCCCGCGCCTCGACGAAGGCGCCATCGCGCTGCAAATCTGGCGCCTGCCGAGTGTCTCGCTTTCACAGTCGAACGCGCTGAGCATGCTGGCCGAGCAGGTCCTCGTCGAACAGTTCCCCGATGAAGTGTCGACGGTCGTCTCACGCACGGGCCGGGCCGAGATCGCCACGGATCCCATGGGGGTCGAGATCAGTGACGTCTATGTGATGCTCCACCCGCGCGACCGCTGGCGCTTCGCCTCGAAGGAGGCGCTCGTCACCGCGATGAACGACGCCCTCGTCCGGGCCGTCCCGGCGGCGGTGTTCAGTTACTCGCAACCCATCGAGCTGCGGGTGGCCGAGCTCATCTCGGGGGTGCGTTCCGACGTGGCCGTCCACGTCTACGGCGACGATCTCGAACACCTGCGCGAGACGGGCGAACAGATCGCGCGCGTGCTGGCCGACGTCCCCGGGGCCGCCGAGGCGAAGGCCGAACAGACCGCCGGCCTGCCGCTCCTTCGCGTGCGGGTCGACCGGGCGGCGCTCGCGCGCTACGGCCTCAACGCCGAGGCGGTGCTCGACGTCGTCGAGGCCATCGGGGGCAAACGGGTGGGCGTCGTCCTCGACGGACAACGGCGGTTCGACCTGACGGTGCGGTTCGCCGACGAAGCCCGCGCCGATCCCGAGCGCGTCCGGGACCTGCGCGTCGTCGGCCCGGCGCCGGGGGGCGGCACGCGGCTCATCCCCTTGTCGCAGCTCGCGCGGGTCGAGATCGAAGACGGGCCCGCGCAAATCAGCCGGGACCACCAGAGCCGACGCATCAACATCGAGGTCAACGTGCGCGGGCGGGATCTCGCGTCCTTCGTGACCGACGCGCGCGCCCGGGTCGACGCCGTGGTGACACTGCCGCCGGGGTACACGATGGATTGGGGCGGGCAGTTCGAGAACCTCGAGGCGGCCACCGATCGGCTGGCGGTCCTCGTCCCGCTGGCGCTGCTGCTCATCTTCGCGCTGCTGTTCACGGCGTTCGGATCGCAGGCGCTCGCCGCGCTGGTCTTTTTCAACGTGCCGCTGGCCGTCAGCGGGGGGCTCGCGGCCCTCGCACTGCGTGGATACCCGCTCTCCATCTCGGCCGGTGTCGGGTTCATCGCGCTCTTCGGCGTCGCCGTGCTCAACGGCGTCGTCCTCGTCTCGGCCATCGTCGAGCGTCGCGACGCGGGTCTCGACCCCTTCGACGCCGCCGTCGAGGCCGCCCGCCTGCGGCTGCGCCCGGTCCTGATGACGGCCCTCGTCGCGTCCATGGGCTTCGTGCCCATGGCGATCGCGCAGAGCGCCGGCGCCGAGGTACAGCGCCCGCTCGCCACCGTGGTCATCGGCGGACTGGTCACGGCCACGCTGCTGACGCTGTTCGTGCTGCCGGCGCTCTACGCGGCCCTGGCGCGCAAGCGCCCGTGATCATGTTACGGTGAGTCATGAACACCGCCCGGAAACTGCCTGCGCCCGCGACCTTCGCCGATGATCTCGCGTCGGCCCCCGAAGACGCACGCCTCGAGATCATCGGAGGCGAGGTCTTCGAAAAGGAGACCGCGTCGTTCGAGCATGGGGATTGTCAACTCGCGCTCGGTGAGGGCCTGCGGGTCCGCTTTCGCCGCGGCGATGACGGGCACCCCGGGTGGTGGTTCGCCTCCGAGGTGCTGATCGAGCTCTTCCCCGACGAAATCTACATTCCGGACGTGGCCGGCTGGCGACGCGACCGCCATCCCGAGCGCCCGTCGGGACGCCCCGTGCGCGCTCGCCCGGACTGGATCTGCGAGATCCTGTCGCCCTCGACGGCCCGCCGCGATCTGGGGGAGAAGCGCGCCGCCTACGCCGCGGCCGGCGTCGAGTTCCTCTGGTTCATCAACCTCGAGCATCGCACCCTGACCGCACTGCGCCTCGGCGAGCAGGGCTACGTGCTGGTGCAGGCCGTCGGCCCGGAGCCCGCCGCGCGCGTGCCGCCCTTCGAACACGCCGATCTCGACGTGGGGCTCTTCTTCGGGGTCGAGCCCGGCGAGGCGGGCTGACCTACTCCCCGTGCAGGACGCTGCCCCGGCCGCGGACGAGGAGGAAGCCCAACCCGGCGCCGACGAGCGCGCCGCTCAGGTGGCCGGCGAAGCTGATCTCGGGCATGAACGCATCGAGGGTACTCTGCACGACGACGAGGCCGGCGATGGCAAGGCCGATGACTCGCCCGGTGCGCGTGCCTCGGGTGCGGCGATCCCGCGCGGCGATGACACCGAGGGCGGCCAGGAGACCCATGGCCGCACCGGACGCGCCGAGCGTGATTTCCTCGGCGCCGTAGTAGCTGATGGCGAGGCCGGCGCCGACGGCGCTGCCGAGATAGAGCGTCACGAACCGCCAGCCGCCGATGGCGGCCTCCACCGTGGCACCGACGAGGCCGACGGTGAACAGATTGACGCAGAGATGCAGCGCCCCGTGGTGGAGGAACGCATAGGTCAACAGACGCATGGGCTCGTCGGGGAAACCGCCGTTCGGCAGCAGCGCGCCGAGCTCGATGGCCGTCGCGGCGTCGGTGCTGCCGCCCCGGGCGGTCTGCAGCACGAACACCGCCGTCGTGCCGATGATCAGCCCGAGGGTGCGGGGGGCGCGCAACGGCAGGCGCAGGCGGAGCAGCGAGCCGGCGAGGATCTCCCGCTCGACGCGCTGCAAGACATCCTGTGCCGCGGGGCTCAGCGCGGCCGGAACCGGCAGATTCGCGGTGCGTTGGGCCAACACATAGCGGAGGCCGGGGGTGAGATCCGGGCGAGCCGCGACGGCGGTGAGCATCGCGCGGGCGTCCGCCTCATGGCCCCCGGCCGCCAGGGCGGCGGCCCGCCAGATGTCCGTGAGGGCCGGCGGCACCCGCAGCAGCCGACACAGCGCCTCGGTGGCCGGCAAGTGACCGGCGAACGCGATGGGCGCGAGCCATTCCAGCCGGCGACGCCCGGTGGGCAGGCTCCGGCGTGCGCTCAGAAGCGTCGAACACAGGGCGATGGCACCCTCGACGTCGCCTTGTTCGCAGGCCGCACGAATGCGCAAGTCCGTCGCCGTGGCGGTCAGCGCCGCCGGCCAGCGCCATCGCATGCCGAGCAGCCACTCGCGCGGGGCGGAGGCCTCGGGCAGGTGCTCCCAGTGCGCAATGAGACGGTCGACCTCGGCGGGCGCGCCGACGACGAGCGCCGCGGTGGCGCGCCAGACCTCGACCCAGCGGCGCAGGGCGGGGTGCCGGTGCACCCGGGCGAGGTGCGAAAGCAGCCCGGCGGCGCGCGCATAGTCCCCCCGCGCCGCATGGTGGCGCACGCGCGCCAGCACGAGGGCCGGTCCGAGCAGACCGACCGCGGCGCAGGCACCGGCCAGATACCCGACCTCGAGATCGACGAGAACGGCGTACAGGCCCAGCGACACGACCAGCGCGGCGACCCAGGTCGGGGCCACGGGCAAGGGGTTGCGTCGGTTGCCCAGCAGAACGGCCAGGCCGAGCGACGACGACGCGGTCGTGAGGAGGAGCGCGGGATCCAACGGGGTCGGGTCAGCCCGGCGGCCAGGAGAGCGAGCGGCCACCGATGACGTGGACGTGCAGGTGGAACACGCTCTGACCTGCGCCGGCGCCGGTGTTGACGACGGTGCGGAAGTCCGTCAGCCCCTCCTGTTTCGCCACCTTCACGGCGACGTGCATCAGGTGGCCGAGGAGCGGTTCGTCGTCGGTCGTCATCTGGTCGAGGCGCGTGAGCTCCTTGCGGGGCACGACGAGCACGTGGACGGGCGCCGTGGGGTGGATGTCACGGAACGCCACGCAGAGGTCGTCTTCCCAGACGCGGTCGCTGGGGATCTCTCCCTGGATGATGCGGGTGAAAAGCGTCGGCATGTCGAACTGAACTCCCTCTCTATCGCTTGGAAGGACCGCGTGCGGTCTCAGGGACAGGCGTTGAACGCGCCGGGGGTGGGCGCGCGGTTCGTGAAGTCGGCGAAGTTGTCCTGGCGGTCGAGGCCGTCCGGGCAGCGGTTGAGCGACTCGTCGTTGGGGCCGTTGCCGTCCCCGATGGTCGGGTTGCCCTCCTGACAGTCGACGATGGCGCCCTCGCTGGCGACGGCATCGATGATGCGCAGGGCCGGCGCCGCGGCGTCGATGAGCCGCACGCCGTCCGGACCGTTCTGGATGGCGCCCTGCAGCAACAGGCGCGGCAGGCCTGAGGGCAGCACGTCGAGCACCCCCTGCGTGCCGACGACGAGGAACTCACCGGATCGCAGGACGTTGCCGGCCGCGTCGAGGTTGACCTGGGCGTAGCGCATCATGTCCGCCCCGTTGATGAACTCGAGGCGCAGCGCCGTGATGGGCAGGGCGACCGGGCCGCCGTTGTAGAGCTCCACGTACTCGAACGTGTCGAGGTCCGGGTTGTCGTAGTTGATCTCGTTGATGACGAGGCCGGTGTAATCGACGACGTCGGCGATCTCGAACGCGACGTGCCACTCGACCCCCGGGCGACCCGGCTGACGCAGGGCCAGGTCCACGGGGCCGGCGGGCGCGTCCGCGGGGATGGCGAGCTCGACGGTGCCCTCGCGCTCGCCCTCGGGCAGGCGTCCCGCCAACAGTCCCTGAACGCGCCCGGCCGGGGTGGCGGTGAGCGTGTATTCGAAGCCGCCGGGGGGCGGCGCGTCCATGACCCAGGACACGTCGACTCGGCCGCCGGGGCCCACGACGGGCGGGAGCACCTGCAGGTCGAGGTTCCGCGGCTCGTGAATGACCTGCACGACCTCGACGGTGGCGTCGAGGAAGCGCCCGCCCAGGCCGGCGGTCAGCGCGACGCCCGGGCTCGGAAGGAAGGCCGTCGCCTGCACCTGCGCCTCCGTGAACCCGGCCGGCACCAGCACCCCGCCCGGCACGGAGAGGACATTGGGGTTGGCGCTCGACAGGCCCACGAGCGTGCCTCCGGGGGGCGCAGGCGCGTCGAGGGCCACCGTCAGGCGGCGGCCGTCCCCGTCGCGCGGGACGTCCGTCGTGCCGACGTCGATGCGGGTCGAGACCGGCGAGAAGCCGACGAGCACCGGCTGTGCACGGGCGACGTCGTCGGGACCGCGCGGCTCGAGCTTCGTGTCGGCGTTGCCGAGGCGGAGCACGCCGGAGAGGCGGTCGTAGCGCACGCCGGCGAGGGGGAATGGCGTCGCGTGCAAGAAGTCGTTCACGCGCAGGCCGCCGGTGACCATGAACTCGCCGATCGGGGCGAG
The DNA here is from genome assembly GCA_023150895.1 of Myxococcota bacterium. Lineage (GTDB taxonomy): Bacteria > Myxococcota_A > Bradymonadia > UBA7976 > UBA1532 > CAINDO01. The sequence continues at coordinate 28,130 of JAKLJY010000071.1, forward strand.
ATCCCCCTCGCCGACGGGGGGATCGACGTCGATGACCGAGACGCTCCGGACCTCGATGAGCGTGGCCTCGAGGACGTCCGCGAGCGGGCCGCCGGTGGCGACGTCCTGCGGGGCGACGACGCTGAACGGTGGCAGGGGGTGGTCGCGCTCGAGCCGCTCGACGCGACGCACGTTGTGGAGCTGGTGCTGGCCGAAGTAGTCCTGCGACCGGCCCCGCAGGTCGAGCAGATCCCCGGGGGCGAAGTCGGCGATGGGGAGCGGCACCGGTGCGTCGATGAGGTAGACCCAGAGGCCGGAGTCGGCGGCGCCCCGGTACTCCGGGGCCTCGGGGGACACCTGGACGACGAGATCGGAGACCCGCGCGGGGTTGTCCGGATCGCGGCGGACCGCGATCACGACGCCGCGGACGGCGACGTCGAGGTCGAGGGGCAGATCGGTCCGCAGGGTGTAGATGTCCGTCGGGCAGCCGCCCGCCGCGTCCGTGCAGAGGACGGGGCAGCCGGCGGGCGCGGGGAACTCGCACGCCGGGGGCAAGGCCGCGTCGGGGTCCGGCGGGACGACGGCCGCATCGGGGTCGGGTGAAACGACGGCCGCGTCGGGGTCGGGTGAAACGACGGCCGCGTCGGGGTCCGGAGGCACCGGCGTGCCACCGGTGGGGTCACCGCCGCCGCCGCCGACGGGTGCACCGCCGGTGGGGTCACCGCCGCCGCCGCCGACGGGTGTACCGCCGGTGGGCTCACCGCCGCCGCCACCGACGGGCGTGCCGCCGGTGGGGTCACCGCCGCCGCCACCGACGGGCGAACCGCCGGTGGGGTCGCCGCCGCCGCCACCGACGGGTGTGCCGCCGGTGGGGTCACCGCCGCCGCCACCGACGGGCGAACCGCCGGTGGGGTCACCGCCGCCGCCGCCCGTTTGGCCGCCGCCGCCCGCGTCGTGGCCCCCCGCACCGGGTGAGCCGCCCGACGGGGGATTCGCGGCGTCGGCCGTCCCCGGAGCGCCGGCGCCGTCGTCGGCACCGACACAGGCGGTGAGGGTGAGGCTCGCCGCGGTCGCAGCGGCGCAGAGCAGGGAAACGAGGCGGCGGCGAGTGCGCATGGGGTCTCCGAGCGATCGACGGCGGCACCCTAACACAAAGCGCCGATCGGGACGGCGTCAGTACCGGCGAAGGTCGTAGAAGACCCCCGGTCCCGCCTCGGGCAACGCCGCGAAGACGACCGGCGTCGGGGCGGGCGAGCCGGCGGCCTGCCACAGCGCCGCGCAGGTCTCGCGAGCCGTCCCGGCGTCGGGCTGGCCGGTCACGACGAGCGCGAGTCCGTCGCGGCGGGCGGGCGACTCGCCCGGGGGCGTTCGACGAAAGGCGGGGGCGTGCAGGAGCGTGAGGTGCACGGCCTTCTGGGGCATGCCCGCGGCCCCGAACCGGCCGAAGACCTCGGGGAAGGCGACCCCCTCGCCGACGCAGACCCCGCTGCGCAGCGCAATCCCGGCGGCCCGGCAGGTGTGGTGGACCTCACCGGCGAACCGCAGGACCGCACGCCAGGCCGCCGCGGACCCGAGGGGTTGGCGGATCGTGACGCCGAAGGCGTCGCCGACGCGCCCATGCGTCACCTGCGCACCCGCCAGCCAGCCATCCGCGCGGCGCAGCGCCTCGCTGACGGCGGTCATCCGGGTCACGAGGGCCGCGTCGGACTGCCGGCCGGCGTCGACGAGATCGAGCTCGAAGTAGGCGAGCGGCTCGGGCGCGGGGGCGGGCTCGGCGTCCGACGCCCCCGTCAGCGCCCGGACGGCCGTCGCCAACCGCGCGCGCGAGGGCTCGCTTTGCAGCACCAACTCGTGCAGGAGGCGCACGGCCCCGTTGGGCGGCACCCCGTCGGGTCGTGCGATGAGGCGCTCGACGACGAGCGCGCCGAGCGCCTGAAGCGCGCCCATCACCTCCGCGTCCAACGGGCCGGTCACCAGACGCTCGAGCAGGACCGAGATCGGCGTCTCCCGCAGGTGGTCGTCGGCGCCCACGTGCCGCACGGGCCATGCGGGATCGAGCAGCGGAGTGTCGCGCTCGGGCTCGGGCGGGCACAGACCGCGATACCAGGGCGGCACCAGGCCGGGCAGGCGGTCCGCGGGCAGGACGCCCTCGACCACCGGGTAGGCGCCGGCGAGCCCCTGCCGCACGATGACGAGGTCGCCCACCCCGGCCTCGGCGGCCGTGTCGGTGACCAGGGCGAACCCGCGGACGACCCCCAGCTCGGCGTCGGGGGGCGCGGGGCCGGTGACGACGGCGACGGGCACGCGGAGATCGGCGAAGACCCGGCGCTCGGCCGCTTCCCGCGCCGCCGGATCGTCCGGCCGGTCCGGATCGGCAAGCAGGGCGGCGCGCACGGCCTCGCGGGCGGCCTCGACACTCGGCGCGCCGAGGGCGGCCGCGGCAGCCGGTGGACGGGCGTGATCGGCCAGAAACGCCGCCGGCAGGGGCAGCGCCATCAAGCGCAGGTCGAAGTGGGTGCGCGCCTCGATCAGCGCGATGTCCATACCCGGCGGACAGTGCGCCGGGCCGTGGATGGCGAGAGCTTCGCGGTAGCGTTCCGCGAGGCGCGAGAGCCAGCGGGTCTTGCCCTCGAAGTCGCGCACGAGCGCGTGGTTGAGGCGGTGACGCTTGCGAGGCCGAAACGGCTCCATCAGCGGCGTCCCGGGGGGCGCGTCCGGCACGGGGCAGCTCTGCAGGAGGGTCGCGACGATGTGCGACAAGGGCCCCCCGACCGACGTCGTCAGGCAGTGCAGCGCCTCGTCGGTGTTCACGGTGTCCGGGTGGAGCGGGCCCGGGCGGCCGCGAATGTAGGCCGACGCGTGGGTGAAGACGTGAAACGCCTTGGCAATCTGCACCAGCCCGGAGGCCGCCAGCGCGTGCCCGAACGCCGTCAGGCCGCCGTAGGGGTTGGGCCAGTACGTCTGCGAACGCCGCAGGGCCTCCGGCGGCGAGAAACCGAGCCCCAGCAGAAACGCGTGTTCGATGCTCGGAAAGGCGTCGTGGAGCACGGCGAAGGCCGACGCGCGCAGGAACTCGTGGTTCGTGTCCGTGGCGCGCCGCAGCGAAACCAGCGCCTGCCGCACCGACTTGAAGAACGCAAAGGGCTCCGTCCGCATGGCGAGCCGTGGATCGGCGTCGCCTTCGCCCACCCCGAGCACGCGCACGACGCGACGTTGGCCCGTCGCGCGCAGCCAGCGTCGAACCAGGGCCTCGTCGGTGGTCAGCACCACGGCGCACGCCCCGTTCGAGGCCAGGGCCACGTGCCAGTCGGTCATCCAGCGGGAGATGCGCGCACCGCGCTCGGGTCCCGGCCCGCCCTGGCCGCGCCGTTGCGCCGCCGGGTACTCCTCGGCGAGGGCGAGCTTGTGGCGCACCATCGCCTCGACCTCGGCGGCAAAGGCCTCCGGTGGGGGCACGGGCGTGTCCGCCGTCGGCTCGTCGACGCTGAGACCCGACAGGAAGAGGCGCCGCCCCTCCGCCTGCCGCCACTGCCAGGCCTCGAGGTCGAGGAGCAGGTCGCCCACGGCGATCATCGTGACCCCGAGGGCCCGCTCCGGGGTGTCGAGCACCTGCGCGACCGTCTGGATGGCGTCGCGCCCGCCCGGCATGATCTGGCCGGCGACCACGAGGGCCGTGCCCGGCTCGTCGAGGCCCTTCAGCAGGTGGACGGCGGATGCGAACAGGGAGGCCCCCGCGTCCGAAGAGCCGACTTCGAACCGCGCCTGGCACGTCTCGGCGAGCTGCAGGCGGCGCTTGAGCACGTTGGGCAGGTGAATGGCGTGCGCCATCGCCGTGCCGCCCACGTCCGGCATGGTGGTCAAGAGCAACTGGTCGATGCGCAGCCGACCCTCGTCCCCGAGATGCAGCATGTCGAGGGCGCGCTCGCCCGCCCGGGACATGAGATCCTCGAGCGCCTTGCCCGGGTTGGCCACGCTCCGCGCCTTCTCGAAGACGGAGGTCGGGTGGGCCGCGTCGGCGGGCGCGGAGAACTCGCCCGCCAGGACGTAGACGGTGCGCGCGGCGGCGGACGGCGGCATGGGACGACCTCGGCCGGTCAGATGGGTACGGGCACGAGATCCGTGCGCACGCAGGTCAGAAGTCCCCAGACGATGTCGGCCCGCAACGGGTCGACCGACAGCACCGTGAAGACCTCGTCCCAGCCGTCCGCCAGGGCGAGGCCGTTGTTGCGCAGGAAGGGGTTCAGGCCGCCGTCGAGGAAGTAGGTCGACCCGTCGAGCGTGATGTGCTGTTCGAAGCCGCCGACCCACTGGATGGCCCCGTCGCCGGTCATCGTCGCCGAGAGCGAGAGGGGCACGGCGGTGGCGGCGGCGTCGTCGTAGCGCGCCCCCCCGCAGAAGAGGTCGCCCGCGCGCGGCAGACCGGGCGGGGGGCGGGGCACCCAGCCGAGCAGGAGCCCGGTGCCGGCCTCCCCCAGCCGGCGCTCGACGCCGATGACGCCGAGGCCCTGCGCAGTCGGGACGACCTCGATTTCGGTGCCCGTCTCGGGGTCGTAGAGCATGTTGCGCCACGGATCGATGGGCCAGAACTCGAGCGTCCGGTCGGGGAGCGTGCCGGGCGTCGGCGGCGCGGGAAACCGGTTCTCCTGCACGAACGCCATGGGATCCAGCTGACGGAGAATGCCGACCTCGCCATCGCCGGCGCCCGGATCCCGCCCGATCACGGAGTACCCGAAGGTGTCCGGCACCGTCGCCGGCACCTCGTCGTTCACGCGGGCGAGGAGGAGAACCGATGCCGGCGCGCCCGCCTGCCGGGCATCCGGCGCGAAGACGGCGAACCCGGAGGTCGGCGCGAAGGCGCCCCGGTAGACCGTGTCCGTCGTCGGCAGCGTCAGGCGCCACGTGCCGTAGAGGTCGCCCGCCAGCGTCAGGTTCACCTCGCCGGGCACGGGCCGGGCCTGATCGTTGAGCAGGGTGACGCGCCGCGGCTCGATGCGCAGCGCCGCGGTGAAGGCCTCGAGGCGGCCGTCGACGCCCGGCGTGACGCCATGCAGATACCAGAAACCGGCGATCGCGCTCAGGTCGACCGGCGGCGGCACGAAGGCGTCCGGCTCGGGGACGAAGGCGTCCGGCGGGGGCGACCAGGCGTCCGGCGGGGTCACGAAGGCGTCGCCCGGCGGGGTCGCGACGTCGGGTTTGGGGGCGGCGGCGTCCCCGGGCGGGGCGGCGGCGTCGGCCGGGGGGCGGGCCGCGTCCGGGCCCGGCGCCACATCGCCGTCGGGGGCGGGCAGGGCGGCATCTTCGACGTCCGCATCGCGACGGAGACCGTCGTCGGCGGTCGGGCCGGACGACTCGGCGGGCAGCTCGATGTCGGCGACGACGAGGGAGCACGCGGAAGTCGCGGTCGCCGCGGCGGCCGCGAGGGCGAACGTGAGCGGGCCGGGGCCTCTCATCGGACGCGCTCCGCCCGCCAGGCGAGCAGCGCCTCGGGGGTGAAGGCCCCCGGCAGCAGCGTCGCCAGGGTCGTCTCGCGCCGCACGCCCTGCGGATTGACGAGCACGACGGGGAGATCCTGCGCGAACTCGGCGATGGCCTGTCGGCACATGCCGCAGGGGGTGGCGGGCTCGGCCATGTCCGAGGCGACGGCGATGGCCACGAAGCGGCGGCGGCCCTCGCTCACGGCCTTGAGCAGCGCGGTGCGCTCGGCGCAGACCGTCAGGCCGTAGGTGGCGTTCTCGACGTTGCAGCCGGTGTAGATCGACCCGTCGTCGCAGAGGACGGCCGCGCCGACCTGAAAGTGGCTGTAGGGGGCCCAGGCGTGGGCCCGGGCGGCCAGCGCCGCGGCGATCAGGGGTTCGAGAGCCGGCGTCGGGGCCGGGGCGGCGCCGCTCAAGGGCGGACCTCGGCGGCGAAACGGGGCAGCGCGGCTTCGAGCAATCCGACGAAGGCCGAGCGGGCCAGGAGCGCCGTCTCCTTGACCTCGTCGTGGGAGAGCTCGGTCTGCCCGAGGCCGGCGGCCAGGTTGGTGATGCAGGAGATGCCGGCGACACGCAGGCCGCAGTGGCGCGCGGCGATGACCTCGACCACCGTCGACATGCCCACGGCGTCACCGCCGACGGTGCGCAGCATGCGAATCTCGGCCGGCGTCTCGTAACTCGGCCCGGCGAGACCCACGTAGACGCCCTCGTGCAGGCGCAGGCCGGCGGCGGCCCCGAGTTCGGCGAGAATGCGCCGGAAAACGGGGTCGTAGGCGGCACTCATGTCCGGGAAGCGCGGCCCGAGGCGGGCGTCGTTGGGTCCGCGCAGCGGGTTGTAACCGGACAGGTTGATGTGGTCGGAGAGGGTCATCAGGTCGCCGGGACGCATGCCGTCGCGGATGCCGCCGGCGGCGTTCGTCAACAGCAGCGCCCCGACCCCCCACAGACGCAGCGCGCGGACGGCGGAGACCACGGCCGTCGGGTCGTGGCCTTCGTACAGGTGGGCGCGGCCGGCGAGCGCGGCGACCGGCGTCCCGTCGGGACCCCCGATGCGCCCGAGGACGAGGCGGCCGGCGTGCCCCTCGACCCCGACGGGCGGGAACCCCGGCAGGTCGCCATAGGCGGCGCCGCGGGCCCCGGAAAGACCGTCGGCGAAGTCGCCGAGGCCACTGCCGAGGACGACCGCTACGGGCGGGGCGTCTCCGAAGCGGGACTGCAGGTGCGAGGCGGCGTCACGGGCGGTTTCGTAGGGGGGGGCGTGCATCGCGGCGGATGCTACCACAGGCGCGCGGCGGCGCGCGCATCGCTTGCACGGGCGCGGCAGGTGCGGTAACGAGTCCGGCCCCGCGCGCCCCCCCCAACCCCGAACCCGCGCTCGCCGTGCAGTTCAACTCGCTCTCATACGTCGCTTTCGCCCTGAGTCTCTTCGGCCTCTACTGGGCGACCGTCCGGACGCGCATGTTTCCGGCCGTGCTGCTGTTCGTGGCGAGCTACGTCTTCTACGGCTCGTGGAACCGCTGGTACCTGCTGCTCATCCTGGGCTCGTCGACGATCGACTGGTTCTGCGGGGGTCGCATCGCGCTGACCGCCGACGGGACGGCCCGCAAGCGCTGGCTTCTGCTGAGCGTCGCCTACAACCTGGGCGTGCTGGCCGTCTTCAAGTACTTCAACTTCTTCATGGATTCGGTCGACGGGGCCTCTCGCGCAGCCGGCATCGGGCTGGAACTGCCCCACCTGAGCCTGATTCTACCCGCCGGCATCTCGTTCTTCACGTTCCAGTCCATGAGCTACACGATCGACGTCTACCGGCGCGAGCTCGAACCCGAACCGAGCTATGTGCGCTATCTGACGTTCGTCGCGTTCTTCCCGCAGCTCGTGGCGGGCCCCATCGTGCGGGCCAGGGACCTGATTCCGGCGCTGCGCGACCGCCCGCCCCTGACCGATGCCCTCGGCGGGCACGGCCTGGCCTTGATCGCCATCGGTCTCTTCAAGAAGACCCTCGTCGCCGACCACCTGGCCGTCAACCTGGTCGACCGGACGTTCGATCTGCCCTATCAGTTCAGCAGCGTCGAGGTCCTGTTCGGGGTGTACGGGTACGCGCTCCAGATCTACTGCGACTTCAGCGCGTACTCGGACATCGCCATCGGCACCGCGCTGCTTTTCGGCATCCAGTTTCCGGCCAACTTCGACGCGCCCTACAAGTCCCGCAACCTGCAGGAGTTCTGGCGACGCTGGCACATCTCGCTGTCCACGTGGCTGCGCGACTATCTGTACGTGCCCCTCGGCGGCAATCGGGTGGGTCCGGCCAAAACGTACCGCAACCTGATGATCACGATGTTGCTCGGCGGCCTGTGGCACGGGGCCTCGTGGAACTTCGTCGTGTGGGGCGCGCTCCACGGCGGGGGCCTGGCGGTGCTCCGGTTCGTCCAGCGGCGGCGCGAGGCCTCGGGGCGGGGGCCGCTGCTCGACGGGCGCTTCGGCGGGCTCGGCACGGCGCTCGCCGGGCTGTTCACCTTCCACTTCGTCTGCCTGGGGTGGGTGTTCTTCCGGGCCCACACCTTCGACGAGGCCTTCGACGTGCTCGGTCGCGTCGTCGCCTTCGAGGCGGGGACGACGAACCTGACCGGCCCGGTGCTGGCCGTCATGGCCGTCGGGTTCGTCACCCACCTCTGGCCGCGGGCCGCGTTCGAGGCTCTGCTCCGGCGGTTCATCGCGCTGCCCTCGGCGGCGCAGGCCGCGTTGTTGCTGGGTCTGGGGCTCGCGCTGCGACAAGTGGCGCAGTCCAAGGTCGTTCCGTTCATCTATTTCCAGTTCTGACGTCGGCCTCTCTCGATTCGAGCACCCGCGTGACCGCTCCCGTTGAAACCATCGTTCCCGTGCCCGGCCCCGTTCCGGCTTCCGTCCACGGCGCCGGTCCGCCCGATCCGGCGGCGACCTTCGGCGCGCGCGTCGGCAAAACGGGCCGCACGCTGGCCTTCCTGATGGCCTTCGCGGCGCTGGCGCAGTGGGCGCCCGTGCCCGAAACCGTGGTGCCCTGGGTGCGCTGGCTGCCGGACGACCTCTCGCAGATCATCCCGCGGTTCCTCCGGTTCGAGCCCGACGCGCTGCCCTGGGAGGTCGAGGGCGGTGCCGGCCTTACCGAGGCGGCCCCCGAGGCGGTCGACGACGCGGCGTTGCTCGCTCTGGCGGCCCCCGACACGGCCGCCACGCGCAGCCCGGCACCCGCGGCCGGCCCGACGAGCGGCCCTCCGGCGTCCAGCGCGCCCGGGCCCTCGGGCACCCCGGACGCGACGCCCATTCCACTGGCGCGGACCTACGAAACCGACACGCCGCTGCCCCCGGCGCCCCCCGTCCGCGATCTGGGCAACGGACTGAACCTCGTGCCCATCGAGGATCCGCACGGGGTCATGGCCCGCTTCTACGACGCGCTCGCGCGGACGGCCGCGGGGCAGGGGCAGACGCGCGTCGTCCACTACGGCGACTCGCTCATCACGGGCGACTACATCACCCAGACGCTCCGGCGCCTGCTGCAGAAGAAGTTCGGCGACGCCGGTCACGGCTTCGTGCTCGGCGGGCTCACCTCGCCCTGGTATCGCCGCAACAACCTGGACCTGAGTACGAGCGACGACTGGCACGTCAACCGCATCACGCGTCCGCAGCTCGCCGACGGCACCTACGGGCTCGGGGCCGTGTCCTTTCGCAGCGAGACGCCCGGCAGTTGGGTGCAGTACGCGCCGCGCGACCAGAACGGGAAGCCCGACGGGACCGCCCCGGACGGGGACGACGCCGCCCCGCGGCTGAACCAGAACATCGGTCGCATCCGCGTCTTCGCCTGGGGCGGGCCCCGCGCGGCCGGCTACGAGCTTCGGGTCGACGGCGAGGTCGCCGGGCGGGTCGAGGCCCGGCAGCCGACCGAAGGGCCGGTCTTCGCGCAGTTCGACGTGCCCGACGGACCGCACAAGGTCCGCCTCACGACCGTCGGCGGCGGCGTCGCGCGCCTCTTCGGGGTCGCCCTCGAGCGGACGACGCCCGGGGTGATCTACGACAGCCTCGGCGTCGACGGCACCCGGGCCAAGATTCTGCGGTTCTTCGACGCGCCGCACTGGTACGGGCAGCTCCGCGAGCGGGATCCGCAGCTTCTGGTGCTGCACTACGGCACCAACGAGGGCGAGGCCGCAGAGCTGGGCACGAAGAACTACCGCGAGGACCTTCTGCCGGTGGTGCGCGGATTGCGCGCGGGGCTGCCGCACGTGCCGTGTCTGCTCGTCGGCCCGATGGACCGCGCCGACAAGAACGAGGCGGGTGAGCTCGTGAGCCGGCCCGTGGTGCAGCGCATCACGGAGGTGCAGCGGCGGGTGGCCTACATGGCCGGCTGCGCGTTCTTCGACACGTTCCGGGCGATGGGGGGCGAGGGCTCGATGGCGAAGTGGTACCGCTCGCGGCTCGGGGGGGGCGACATGACGCACCCGACCCGCCTCGGCGCGGACCGCATCGGGGCGCTGATCTTCACGAGCCTGATGGACGGCTACAAACGGCACCGACCCGGCTCGCCCTGAGACCGCCCTTGCGCGGCGGGGCGCACTGGGGTGGAGTGGGGGCATGCTGCACGCTCGCACCCCCGGCCTTCGTACCGACCTCGTCGATCGGGTGGCCCCGCTTGCCCTCGTCGTCCTCGGGCTCACGGGCGGGCTCGTCCCGTCCCGCGCCGCCGCCGAGGACGGTGTCGGTGTCAACGCACATCTCGCCCCCGACGATGTCTACGACGCCGTCGCCGCGCTGGGCGTGCGCTGGGTCCGCATCGACAACAACTGGTTCGCCCACGAGCCCGCCGACGGCCGATACGACTGGGGCGAGCTCGACCGGGCCGTCAACCGCATCATCGGCCACGGGCAGCGGGTCTTCATGACGGTGGCCTACACGCCGGCCTGGGCCGCCGAGCCGGGGGATCCGGGCGGACAGGCGGCGCGGCCCCGGGCGGGCCTCTATGAGCGCTACGTGTCGGCCGTCGTCGCGCGGTATCGCGACCGGGTGCAGCACTACGGCCTCTGGAACGAGCCGAACCTCGAGCAGTTCTGGTCCGGCAGCGCGGAGGACTACGTCGAGCGGATCGTGCTGCCCGGCAGCGCGGCCGTGCATGCCGCTTGCCCCGAGTGTGTCGTGGTGGGGCCCGATCTCGCCGGCCTCGGCGGCTGGCAGAGTTACATGGAGCGCGTGCTCGCACGGGGCGGCGCGGCGTTCGACATCATCAGCCATCACACCTATGCGGCGCCGCCCCCGGTGCACGGCGGCTGGATCTGCGACGACTTCGCCCACGCGATGGACAACTCGGCCGATCCCATCTGCTTCTACAAGCCCGGGCTGCGGCAGATCCTCGCCGAGTTCGCCACCACGCGGGACAAGACCGTGTGGCTCACGGAAACCGGTCACCAGGCCGAGCCCTGGGACTCGGACGTCGAGCAGCGGCGCCAGGTGCAGTACATGGACGGCGTGCTCGACCTGCAGCGCGCGACCCCCTGGTGGACGGCGACCTTCTTCTACGAGGCCCTCGACTGCCGCCCGGTGCAGCCCGACTGTCCCATCGACGGCTTCGGGTTCATGCGCCGCCAGGGCGGTCCCGACGCGACCTGGGACGACAACTTCCTGCTCAAGCCGGTCTTCGAGGCGCTGCGCGACCGCCTGGCCGACGACCCCGTCCTGCGGGGCGAGGACGACGCGCCGCCGCCCCCACCGCCCCCACCCCGAACGTTGGGCGCGCGACCGCGGCGGGCGGGCCCCCTCATGGCTGATCGCGCCGCCTACGCGGCCGAGAGCTGCCTCGTCGTGCCCGACTACATCGCCCTCACCGCGCCGCGGACGGGCGAGGACGACCTCTGGGTGATGGCCTGCGCCGGCTGGACGCCGGACGCCCTGTATCTCGCCTTCGAGGTCGTAGACGAACGGCACGACAACGGCCAGCCGGACGAGCGCCTCTGGCTCGGCGACTCGGTGCAGATCGCGATCGATCCGGCGGACGACGCGCTCGAAGGCGCGGCCTACGGACCCGACGACGCCGAGATCACGGTCGGGCTGGTCGGGGGGGACGCGCGGGTCTTCGTCTCGCCGGGCGCGCTCGCGGCCGAGGCGGCCGCCCGTCGACAGGACGGACGCACCTTCTACGAGGTCCGCCTGCCCGGGGCCGCGCCGGATGCGTCCCCCGGCGCCCGGGTGCATCTCTCGTTTCTGGTCAACGACGCCGACGGTCGGGGACGCGATGGCTTTCTGCAGTGGACGCCGGGCATCGGGCTGGAGAAGCACCCGGCGTCCTTCGGGTATGTCGAACTCTGGCCGGCGGAGGGCGAGCCGCCACCGCCGCCGGTCGACGCGGGGGCACCACCGCCGGTCGACGCCGGCGCTGCGACGCGGGACGCCGCCCCCGGACCCGGAACCGGACCGGCCACGGACGCCGGGGCACCGTCTACCGGCGACGGCGGACCGGACGCTGCGCGGGGCGCGCCCGAGGGGGGCCTGGATGCGGGCGCCGAATGGGCCGATGCCGCCCGCGGGCCGGTCGTCGAAGCGGACGCCGCCGTCCTGGCCGACGCGGCGCCGGCGGGGCCCGACGCCGGGTGTCAGGCCGCGGTCGGTCGAGCCCGCGCGCTCGGCGGACCCGCCGCCGCGTTGCTCGGACTGCTCGCGCTGATTCGCCGCCGACGCACCCCGCGCGTTGACGGCCGGGCGGCCGATTTCACACAATCACGCGCATGAGCTGGGAGAACTACACCGCACACGCGCCGCCGATTCTGATGGCCGGGGACGTCGTGCAGTTCGCCAGCCGCGAGGCGCTCGCCGCGCTGATCGACCCCGAGCTGGCCCACGGGCGCCTGCTCTGCATCGACCTCGAGGGCATCCCGCTCCATCGGTCGCGCGCGTTTCGAGTGCGGGTCGCGGGGGTCTCGGGGGACGTCGAGATCAGCGCGCAGGGCGTCCACAAACAGTCGGACCTCGTCGGCCTGCAGCTGGCCATGACGCCTGCGCTGCTGCGTCGTCTCGAGGGGCTCGCCGGCCCGTCTGCCCTGCGCGCGGCGCGCCTCCCGCCGGCGCCGCCCGCCGAGCCCGCGCCCCGTTCGAGCCCCGAGCCGACACCGGCGCCCGTCGCCATCGCCGCGCCCGCTCCCGTCGGCGCGCCCCCT
>JAKLJY010000072.1 GCA_023150895.1 Myxococcota bacterium
GCGCCTGCGGGCGGCGCGGGCGGTGCGGGCGGCGCGCCGAACTGACGCGGCGCCCCGCTCAACGCAGCGAGGCGTCCCGCGCCGTCGCACGCAGACCACCGACGACGTCGAGCTTCAGCTTCAGCAAGCGCTCGAACTTCGCGCGCTGCCGGGCGTCGACGAACGTGACGGCGGGTCGAGCCGTGCGGCCGACCATGAGCAGCTCGCCCATGTCGATGAAACGAATGGGCGTCACCGTTCGAGCGGGCGGCTCGCCGGCGGCCTCGCGCTGCGCAAAGGCCGACGCGGGCACGATCGTGAGCAGGAGGGCGAGGCCGAGGCCGATTCGGGTGCGGGTCGTGTGCATGCCTCCACGCTCGCGGGCCGACGCCCCGACCGGAAGGGCAGTGTTCTGCACCGCCCCGGGGATCAGCCGCGCGGGGCCTCGAGCGCGAGCTTCAGCACGACGTCGTCCTTGATGAGGTCGTCGGCCATGCCGGCGTAGACGACGCCGAAGTCCTTGCGGTTGATCACGAAGTCCGCCGTGGCGCTGACGCCGGCGGGCGAGACGGTGATCTTCGCCGGGAAGGTGATGGACTTGGTGACCCCGCGCATCGTGAGGTTGCCGGTGATCGAGTGCGTCGCGCCGTTCTCGCCGCCCGGCGTGACCGTCACTGCGGTGCTCTCGAAGGAAGACTTGGGGAACTGCGCGATGTCGAAGAAATCCGGGGACTTGAGGTGCCCGGCGAGCTTGGGCGGGTCGATGACGAGCGAGCCCATGTCGACCTCGAGGCGCACCTTGCTGCTCTCGGGTTTGTCGCCGACGAGGTCGATGCTGCCGGTGAACTGCGCGAAGTGACCCTCGTGGGAGGCCGTGACCTTGGCGCCGACGAAACCGACCTTCGACTTCTCGGGGGAGAGCGCGAGCGTCACGGTGGGCCCGGCCGGGGCGGCGGCGCTGGCGGCCTGCGTCGCCACGGCGCTCGGGGCGGCGGCGCTGGCGGCCTGTGTGGCCGCTGCGGAAGCGGGCGGCCCGACCTTGGCCTTTGGCTCGGTGGGGGCGCTGGTGCAGGCGGAGAGGCTCGCGGTGACGGCGAGCGCGGCGAGGAACGAACGGGAAGACTTCACGGGCATCGACTCCGGATCGGGGGGCGGTTGAGTGCGCAGACAGATGCGAGCCGACCGGCGAACGATGCGCGCCGACCGTGTGAAAACGCCGCCTGGGCCAGCGAATGACGCCGGCGCGCGGCTCACTTCGCGCCGGCGAGCATATTCTTGGCCATCTTGGAGATCGTCGGCGAGACGTTCTTGTCGCGGACGAGCAGGCGCAGATCGTTGGTCCGCAGCATCTTCATGAAACTCATCGCAAAATGCAGCGGGCACTTCGGGTTCTTCACCAGGCTGAGTTTCATCTGATAGTGCCGCGTCCACTGACGATTGCCGGCGATGAACGAGACGATCTCCTCGGGCAGGCCGCGGTTCTTGGCGTACCCGATGGCTTCATTGTCCGTCACGCCCGGGCTGCGGATGACGGCCCGTTGCACGAGTTTGTTCGGCTCGCGCATCAGCAGCGCACGCTCCATCTGATTGCCGAGCATGGCGAGACGCACCTTCTGGGCGACATTCAGCTTCGAGACCCGCGAGATGAGACTCTCGCGTTTCTCTTCGATGACTTCGTCGACGCGCTCGTCGTCCTCGAAGTCGATCTGTGTCGTCGCGACGATGCGCTCGGTTTCGGCATGCAGCGCCGCGACGGCCTCGTCCGCTGCCGCCGCCGCGACGGCGTCCTGCGGCACGTACCCCTCGCCCCGCACCGCGGCGAGCACCTCGTCGAAGCCGGGCAGATGCGACAGATCGACACCCGACCGCGCCGCGAAATCGACGATGCGATCCGCCGTCGAAGCGCGGCAGTTCCGGTTGTAATACAGGGCCTCGATGATGCCCGGGGTGCGCACGAGGCGGGCCTGGTTCCGGGCGATGGCTTCGCAGAGCGCATCGTTGGCCGTCCGCGCGAGCAGCACGACCGTCTCGTCGTCCGTGGCCCGGTTCTGGACGAGTGTCTCGAGGACGTCGCCCACGTCCTGGAAGACGACCGCCAGCCAGTCGAGCACCACGGGGAGCATGGGCTCGGCGGCGACCTGACGCACGACGCCCGGCGGCAGACGACGCAAGGTGCCCTGCGCCTCGGTCTTCAGCTCGTCGTCGCCGATGCGCGAGAGCTGATACAGCGCGGCAATCTGCACGACCGGCGGCATGGGCAGCGCGCCGCGGGCCACCATGAGCTGCGCGGACTTCGGCGCGTCCCGGCCGATGAGCGCACGCAGCTTCTCGGGGAACTTCTCTTCGGGGATGACACGATCTTCGGGCAGAGCCATGGGCCGGGCTTTCGGGGCGTTCGCCCTCAGACTTCGTTGCGCTCGTGCAGGATGCGCAGACCGCGCAGCGTCAGGAGCTCGTCGACGTGTTCGATGGTGCTGCTCTCGGCGGCGATGAGCGGGGCGAGCCCGCCCGTAGCCCACACCGCGCACGGGAAACCGACCTCGTCGCGCATGCGGGCGACGAGCCCGTCGACGAGACCGACCTGCCCGAAAACGAGCCCGGCCTGCATGCTCGCCACGGTGTTGCGGCCGACCACCGTCTTGGGGCGGGCGAACTCGACGCGCGGCAGGCGCGCGGCCCGGATGAACAGGGCCTCGGACGAGATGCCGATGCCGGGACAGATGGCGCCGCCGAGGTACTCGCCCTTCGGGGTGACGACGTCGAACGTCGTCGCGGTGCCGAAGTCGACCACGATGCAGCCCTGCCGCAGCGACTCGTAGGCGGCGACCGCGTTCACGATGCGGTCCGCCCCCACCTCGCGGGGGTTCTCGTACAGGATGGGCATGCCCGTCTTGAGGCCCTGCCCGACGACCCGGCACTTGACCTTGAAGTACCGCTCGACCATTCGCACGAGTGTCTCGGTGACCGGCGGCACGACGCTGGCGAGCATCGCCGCGTCCACCGTGATGGGGCGATCGTGGGTGGCGAACAGCGCGAGGAGCAGGACACCGAGCTCGTCTGCCGTGCGCTGCGCCTGACTGGCGATGCGCCAGTGATGAACGAAGTCGGGCCCGTCGAAGAGACCGACCACGATGTTGGTATTGCCGACGTCGATGGTGAGAAGCATGGCGGCCGTGCGCTCCCGGGGGTCTTATTTCGCCGGGGGCAGGAGGCGGACGTAGTCGCGGATCTCCTTGCCGTCGGGGGCGATGACCGTGATGCCGACCATCGTCTGCATGCCATCGGGTTTGTCGAACACGGCCTTGAAGGCTTCCGGGTGGCCGACGGGGTAGTCGCCGAGCATCGTGACCCGGCTCTGCGGCGGCACGTTGAGCGCCGCGATGACACTCGGCGGGAGGAGCTCCTCGGCGGTGATCACGGCGGGCACGGCCCCGGACTTGGGCAGGTTGCCCCAGTACCGACGGACGGTCTGTTTGAAATCGGCGGTGGGGGCCTCGACCATGCCCTGCTCGGGGCGACGGCCGTAGGGCGAGGGCTTGTTCGGATCGCCGACGACGGCCGGCCCGCCCGCGGCCGGAACGGGCGGGGCCAGGGCCGGGGCCTGCGTGACCGGCGGGGGCGGCATCACGACCTTCGGGCGGCTCGCCGGCGCGGCGGCGTTCGAGGCGGACGCGGCGGTGCCGGCCGGGGCTTCGTCGGCGGACATGCTGTCGCCGCGGGGCGTCCGGGCGCTCGGCGGGGGCGCCTCGGGTTTCGAGAGGGCGAGCCAGCCGAGCACGCCGGCGGCCGCCACGAGGGCGATGATCAGGACCTTGTTCATATCGCGCGTTCTAACAGAACCGCGCAGAAACCGCCCGCCGGAAGCGCCACCCGCGTCCGGGTTACTGGTTGAGCCAGTTGATCTCGAGGACGCCGTCCTCGGCGCCCGTCCTGATCTGTTCGACCCCGGAGGCCGTCTTGACCTCGAACGTGAAATCGACGTCGTAGTCGTAGAGCACGGGTTTGGCCATGCGGCCGGCGACGGCGGCCTTCACGGCCCCCATCTCGGCCAGGTAGTCCTTGCGCTTGTCGAGCTTCTTCTTCTTCACGACCGCCCGGAACTGCGGGCCGGCGGGGTCGGAATCGCGCCCCTGGAGCTGGAACGAGACGGGGACCTTGTACTTGTTCTCGTGAGCCTCATCCGTGAAGACGTCCGTCGGGGTCATCGTGTAGTCGAACGACTCGACCAACACCTGATTGCCCTTCGTGATGAGCAGATACGGGATGCGCTGCTGCCCGTAGGTGTCCGTCGTGCCGAGTTCGCGCATGTACAGGTTGTAGTCGCCCGTGTGGGCGTGGAAATCCAGCGTCCAGCGGTTCATGTCGTAGGGTGCCAGCTCACCCCAGACGTGGGAACCGTACCCCGTGCCCTCGACGTCGACCCAGTCGGCCCCGGCGGCCTTGTAGCGCCCGGTGACCTTCATGTGGGGGAACAACGTGACGTCGTAGGCCTTGTTCTCGGTACCGAACTGGACCTGACCGGCCTTGGGACGCCACGCATTGGCGATGGGCGTGAACGTCAGCTCAAAAACGGCACCGTCCGTCTCGCCCTTGAAGAGCAGGCTCTGGGGGGTACCGCTCATCGAGGCTTTGCCGGCCGTGATGGACATCGGCTCGCCACCGACGTGGCTCCACTGCCCTTCTTTGAAGTCGTTTCGCCAGCTCCAGGTGTTCTTGTCGATGGTGAGCCGGCCCTTCGACTCCATCTTCTTGGCGTCGGTGATCGCATCTCCGATGGCATAACTGAAATAGAAGCTGCCATTGGGGAATTTCGCGTTGAACGTGTACTTGTCCCAGTAGTCGCCCGAGGCCTTCATGGCGGGCGAGAGATGCTTGGACTTCACGACGGTGCGGCTGCCCTGCCACGCCTTGACGGGCTCGGCGGCGGCGGCCGTCGCGGCGGTGACCGCGAGCCCGGCGACGGACAGGGCGGTGGCGGCGAGCACGACGAGGACGCGGTTCTTCACGGGGTCTCCTGCAGTTCGGGTTCGTCACGTCGACGCGGGGGCGGGCCCCGGAATTCGCCTCGGGTGAGGCGACCCGGGGGTCCGGGCGCCCGGACGCCATCGACGCGCGGGGCGGCGCATCGTTCCACGCGGTCGCCCCGCTGCCAACCCTTTGCGCGCGGCGGCGCCCGTGGCAATGTGCGCGCCCCATGGCCGCCCCTCCCCCGTCGCCCCTCGCCGCGCCCGCGAGCGATTCGCCCGAAGCCGGAACCGACGCGATCGCGAAGGCGGCGTTCCAGCGGTTCGGCGACCGGACGAGCGCGTTTCTCACCCTGGGGGCGGGGTTTCGGTCGTTCACGCCCCCCGACGCTGCCGAGGGCCTTGCCACGCCCATCGTTCGCTACGTGCCGGCGCTCGGCGGCCGACACTGGGTCGCCGCGACCGAGCCGCTTTGCGCGCCGGAGGACCGCGTCGCGGCCGCCCTGTCGTTCTTCGAGACCGCGCGGGCGAGCGGCCTGCGCCCCGTCATGCTGCCCGTCGGCGCGGGCCTCTCCCTGGCCCTGACGACGCGGGGGTGTCACCGCCTGCAGGTCGGGGCGGAGCCCATTTTCGACCTCTTCGAGGTCTTCGCCGGGCCCGATCCCCTGCTGATTCACCCGCGCGCCCGCGCCCTCGCCCGCAAAGGGGTGGAGGTCGTCGAGCTCGAGACGTCGGCGCTGGTCGCGGGGCACCCCGACCGGGTCGCCCTCGAGGAGACCTTCGCCGCGTGGCGCGAGGCACTGCGCGCCCCCGGGCTCGGTTTTCTGTCGCGGCCGGCCCCGTTCGAATCCCTGGCGGACAAACGCGTCTTCGCCCTGCGGGTCGACGGCCGCGTCGAGGCGTTCGCCGGCGCGGTGCCGGTGCCCGCGGTGCAGGGCTGGTACTTCGCCGATCTCGTTCGCCGACCGACCGCCAAGGCCGGCACGATGGAGCTGCTGCTGCTGACCGCCATGCGCCGGCTCTACGACGACGGTGCCGCCGAGGTCCGGCTGGGCATGGCGCCGCTGGCCGACCTCGATCCACGGCAGACGCGCAGCCTGCCCGGGCGCGCCCTGGCCTGGGCCGCCGGCCGCCGCGTGCTGTACGACTTCCGGGGCAACGCCGCGTTCAAACGCAAGCTCCAGCCGACCCGCTGGGAGCCCCTGTACCTGGTCACCCCGACCCCGCCGACGCTGTCGACGCTGCGGGCCGTGCTCGACGTCCACCTGCCCGGCGGGATCGTGCACGCCCTGTCGCAGACGTGGGCGGCACGTCCGGTCGCGGCCGTCCTGCGACGGGATGTCGCGCTGCGCCCCTGGCCCGCGAGCACGGCCGAGCTGGCCGCACGCACCCGTCTGACCGTCGCGTTCGTGACGCTCTGTCTCGTGCTGCACGTGTTGCGGCTCCGGGTGCCGGCGGTCGCCGATCTGCATCGCGCGAGCGGGTTCGTCCCGGGCGACCCCACCGCGTTGGGGCTCCTCCTGGGGCCGCTCTGGCACAACCACTTGTTTCACCTGCTCGGCGACCTCGTGTCGTTCCTGGTCTTCGGCGGGCTGCTGGAACTCCTGACCGGGCGCCTGCTGTACGGTCTGGCGACGGCGGCGGGGCTCTGGCTGTCGAACCCGCTGACGGTCCTGCTGGCGGCCGGGCCCCTGGCGGCGCTCTGGCCCGAGGGCTACGAGAACTTCCTGCGCGAGGTCGACTACGGCTCGAGCAACGCGATCTACGCCTTCGTGGGCGCCCTCGCGGCTTTCATGCGCCGGCCGTTGTGGTTGTTGCTGCCGTTCTTCCTGAACGGGGTCTGGGTCTGCGTCGCCAAGGAGAGCTGGCTCGCGCTGCACCACGAAGTCGCGCTGTTCGCCGGGTATCTGGCGAGCCGTTTCGTCTACCTGCCATTGCAGGCGCCGGGTTCGAAACGGTAAAGACAAACCCCGAGCTTCTCCCCGAATTCCGCCCTTTCGACGCTTCGACGCCCCTGGCTTTGGGAGCCCCACCATGCGCATGACCGTCCGCAGGACCCCTTCGACGACCCGTCTGACCCTGGCCTTCGCTCTGGCGGCGAGCCTGGCGGCGGCCGCCTGCACGTCCACCAACGGAGACGCCGTCACGGGCGGCGCGGGCGGCGGCGGAACGGATGCCGCCTCCGGGGGCTCGCCGGGCGGGACGGATGCCGCCCCGGGCGGGGCCGTCACGACGCCGGACGCCGCAGCCGGAGGTGAACGTCCGCCCGAGCCGGACACCGGGCCCACGGGCGGTGCCGGGGGTGAGACGCCGAAACCGGACGCGGCCACCCCCCCGGACCCCGACGCCGGCCCCACGGGCGGCGCGATGCCGACCCCCGACATCGGCCAGGCGGGTGGCGCGGTGCCCCCCCCCGACGCCGGCCCCACCGGCGGCGCAACGCCGACCCCCGACGCCCTGCCCCTCGGCGGCGAGGCCCCCCCCGCCGACGCGGGTCCCGGCCCGCTCGACGGCCCGACACCGCCCGAGCCGGACGCCGCCGTCGGCTGCCTGCCCATGGCCGGCGAGCCCGACCGGGACGACGACGGCATCGTCGACCGCTGCGACAACTGTCCCGACACCGCCAACAACAATCAGCGCGACACGGACGGCGATGGGGTCGGGGACGTCTGCGACGTGCCCCCCGAGTGTGCCCCCGGCGCCACCGAGATGCGCGCCTGCGGCCTCGGCGGCACGGGCATCCAGATCCGGATCTGCGAGGGCGAGCGCTGGAGCGCGTTCGGCCCGTGCGAAGGCGAGGACGAGTGCCTGGCGGGCGACACGGAGACCGAGGCCTGCCCCGGGGGCGAGCGCACGCGGACCTGCGTCGACGGCGCCTGGACGCCGTTCGGGGCGTGCGTGGCGCAGCCGGTCTGCCGCGATGGCATGCAGGAACTCCGGGCCTGTGGCATCAACGGTCGGGGTCAGCAAGTGCGGACGTGCGCGGGTGGCGCGTGGGGCGCGTTCGGCGCGTGCAACGATCCGGATCGCTGCGTGGACGCGGCCGTCGAGGCGCAGGCCTGCGGTCTCAACGGCACGGGCACCCGCACCCGCTCCTGCGTCGCCGGCCAATGGACGGCCTACGGGGAGTGCGTCGGCGCCGACGAGTGCGTCGACGGCTCCATGGAGCGCCGCGCCTGTGACGGCGGCGAACAGACCCGGACCTGCGTCGACGGCGCGTGGGGCGCCTGGGGTCAGTGCATCATCCAGCCGGTCTGTCAGCCGGGCGCGCAGGAGACCCGCGCCTGCGGACTGAACGGGCGCGGCACGCAACGACGCACCTGCGGCAATACGAGCATCTGGCAACCGTGGGGGGCCTGCGCCGATCCGGACGATTGCTTGGACGGCGACGTCCAGATGACGGCCTGCGACACCGGCGGCGAGCGCGAGGAGACCTGCGTGCAGGGACAGTGGGCCCCGACCGGCGCGTGCCCCGACCTCTTCGACGCCTGCGCCGTCCCCGCCCCGGCCGTCGTCGTCGGCGACGCCGCCGTCGAGGTCGTGGTCGACAACACGGGCTACCTGGCCACCTACGGCGCCACCTGCGCGTCCGGAGCGCGCGGGGCCGAGGTCGCCCTCCCCGTACGTCTGCTGGCCGACGGGCTCTACGTCTTCGAAGCCTTCGGCGACCGCGACGCGGCCTTCACGCTGCGGAGCACCTGCAACGACGACGGCTCCGAGATCGCCTGCGACGACGACAGCGGCGAGGGCTACAACCCCCGCATCGAGACACACCTGCCCGCCGGCGAGTACACGCTCATGGTCGACAGCTGGCGCAGCAACGACTACGGCCCGGTGCCGGTCCGCATCAGCCGGTCGGCCGGCGACTGTCTCGACGGTGACGTGGAGACGGTCGCGTGTGCCGGCGGCACCCAGTCGCGCGTCTGCGTCGCCGGCGCCTGGGCGCCGTACGGTCCGTGCCTGCCCGACCGCTGCATCCCCGAGAACGAGGCGCTCTGCCGCCTGTGTACCGACGACCTCGAAGTCAACGATCAGGCGGCATACGCGGCCGCCATCGACACGGGCGCCCCCTACGAAGTCATGACGCTCTGCGGCGCGCGCGATCCGCACGACTACTACGCCTTCACGGTCGACGAGCCGTCGCTGGTGGTCGCGACCTCGACCTCGCTCGTGCCCAACCAGCAGGGCCTGACGATGAACTTCGAGGATTTCTTCCAGACGCTCGACGGCCTCAACAGCAGCGGCCCCTCCGTCGACGTCCGCCAGCGCATCAGCTTCATCGAGACGCCGGGCGAGTATCTGGCCCATCTCGAGCTCTCGAGTCAGGTCAACCGCTTCGACTACCGCTTCCAGGTCGACGTGACGCCGAGCCCGGCGTGCGAACACATCGGCAACTTCCCGGGGTGCATCTCCTGCGTCGACGCACTCGACCCCAATGATGCGCGGGCCTCGGCGCGGCCGATCAACGTCGACGTCGAGTATGCGAACCTGGCGGTGTGTTCCGGCGCCGACGCGCGGGACGTCTTCGCCCTCAACCTGCCGGCGCGCCGCGATCTCTACGTCTACATCACCCCTGATCGCTCGTACGGTCGCTTCGACGTCTATCTCTACGACGCCGCAGGCAACCGCCTGCAGACGAGCATCGGCGGCAATGGCGTCTGGGTCCGGTATGGCGCGACCCTCAACGCCGGCGTCACCTACATCGAGGTCAGCGCGCTCGGCGTGGTGCCCTACAGTCTCGTCGTCCGCGGTCAGTGACGCCCGACCACCTGCTGCACACGCTGACCGTCGTCCTCGGCACGGCGGCGCTCACGACGGTCGCGAGCCATGCGTTGCGGCTCCCCGTCGTCCTGGGCTACCTGGTGGCCGGGTTCCTCGTCGGGCCGAACCCGCTCGTGCCGCTGTGGGCCGACCGAGAGTTGGTGCGGGCGCTGTCCGAGCTCGGCGTCGTGCTCCTCATGTTCTCCCTCGGGCTCGACTTCAGCCTGCGCAAACTCGCGAAGGTCGGTGCACCGGCGGCCGTGATCGCCACGATGGCCTGCAGCGTCACGGGGTGGCTCGGGTTCGGCGTCGCCCGCCTGTTCGGATGGCCGGGGCTCGAGACCATCTTCGTCGGCGCGGTGGTCGCCATTTCGTCGACGACCATCGTCCTGCGGGCCTTCGACGAACAGAAGGTCCGCGGCCGCCTGCGCGAGCTCGTGCTCGGCATCCTGATCGTGCAGGATCTCATCGCCATCCTGCTGCTGACCGCGCTGACGGCCCTCGCCTCGGGGCAGAACGTCTCGGGGGCCGCGCTGCTCGGTACGCTCGGCCGCCTCGGCGGGTTTCTGCTCGCGCTCGTCGGCATCGGTTTCATCGTCGTGCCGAGGCTGGCCCGCACGATCATCCGCAACCATCGGCCCGAGGTCAGCCTCATCGCGGGCATCGGCCTGTGTTTCGCGCTGGCGAGCCTGGCGCACGGGGCCGGCTACTCCGTGGCGCTCGGGGCGTTCCTGGCGGGCAGCCTCATCGCCGAGTCCGGCGAAGAACGGCGCCTCGAACGCCTCGTCGAACCCGTGCGCGACGTGTTCGCGGCCATTTTCTTCGTCTCGGTCGGCATGCTGATCGAGCCCGGGGTCATTCTGTCCGAGCTCGGCCCCATCGCCGCCCTGACCGGCGTCGTCCTCTTTGGTCAGATCGCCGGGGTCAGCGTCGCCGGGTTTCTCACGGGCAACGGCGTGCGGACGTCCCTGCAAGCCGGCATGAGCCTGGCGCAGATCGGCGAGTTCTCGTTCATCATCGCCGGCCTCGGGGTCGCCACCGGGGCGACGAGCGCCCGCCTGCCCCCCATCGCGGTCGCCGTCTCGGTGCTCACCACCTTGGCAACGCCCTGGCTCATCCGGGCCTCGGCGCCGACGGCCTCGTTCATCGACCGCAAGCTGCCGCACCGGCTTCAGGTCGTCGCCTCGATGTACGGCACCTGGGTGGCGCGCCTCGGCGCGAGCCCGAACCACACCGTCCCCGCGACACGCCGCCTCGCCCGGGCGCTGGCGGTGGACACGGCGCTCCTGATCGGGTGGACGATCGCCGTCGCCCGGCTCGGGGGTCTCGTCGTCGAACGGTTGCAGGCACACACCGGGCTCGAGCGCGAGGTGGCGTGGGGCCTCGTGATCACCCTCGGCGCCGTGGTCGTCCTTCCGGTTTGCCTGGGCATCATGCGAAACGCGCGGCGCATCGCTACGGCCCTCGCCGACGTGGCGTTCCCCCCGCGGGAGGGGATGGACACGGCGAACGCGCCCCGGAGCACACTGCTCGTGCTCATTCAGCTGACGATTCTGCTCCTGATCGGCTTGCCGTACATGGTCGTCACGGCGCCGTTCCTGCCCGGCGCCGAATCCTTGTTTCTGCTTGCGTTGCTCTTGTTGGTGCCACTGCTGGCGTTCTGGCGAAGCGCGGCCGATCTGCACGGACACATCCAGGCCGGCGCGCAGCTCATCGTGGAGGTCGTCGCCAAGGGCGGGGTCAAGCGTGGCGCCGCCGCCGAGGCCGAGGCCGCGCACCGCATCGCCACGCTGCTGCCGGGTCTCGGCGAGCCGACCCCCTTCGTCGTCGACGCCGGCAGCCCGGCCGAAGGGCACTCACTGGCGGCGCTGAACCTGCGGGGTCAGACGGGGGCGACGGTCCTGGCCATCGTCCGGGGCGAACACGGCGTGCTCGTGCCGAGCGCCGGCGAGGTCCTGCAGCGCGGCGACATCCTGGCCCTCGCGGGCACCGCCGAAGCCGTCCGCGCCGCCCGGGCCTTGCTCTCGGGCGAGGGCGTCAGCGATGTCGATGCGGAGACCTCCCGAGATGGCCCCGCACCGGGGGCGACGTGACACGACCGCCCCCGGGCGCGCCGGGCCTTCAGCGCACCAGGCGAAAGCCCAGGTTCGAGAAGCGGTCGCCCGACCGGCCCGTCCCCCGCACGGTCACCCCCACGACGTCGGCGTCGTTGCTGTAGGACCCCCCGCGCTGCACCTGCCGGTCCGCCGTCGAGTCGCGGCGGGCGGAGCCGTCGGCCGGCGCGTCCGTGTAACCGAACACGAAGTCGTCCGCGGTTCGCTCCCAGACGTTGCCGAGAAGGTCGCAGACGCCATCCGCGCTCACGCCCGCGGGTCTCGCGCAGACCGTCGCCGGCGCGGACGTGCCGCAGCCCGGCCCTGCGAGATCGCGCATCTGAACGTCCGGGCAGGCGGGCGCGTCGTCGCCGGCCGGCCCCCGCGACGCTGCGTACTCCCACTCGGCCTCCGAGGGCAGGCGGCCCCCGGCATAGCCGGCGAATGCGGCGGCCTCGGCCGCGTCGAGGCAGACGACGGGGGCGTCGGCGGCCACGAAGGCCCCGCTGAAGACGTCGAACGGCCACCCTTCGACCTCGGCGCGCCGACACGTGAAATCCGCCACGTGCGGCGGCGGACACGCCCCGACCTCGACGCACCGCGCGTACTGGCCGTTCGTGATCTCGCTCCGGGTCATCTCGAACGTCGGCACCACGACTCGATGCCGGGGCGCGGCTCGCCCGTCGTCCTCGCCCGCCGCGACCCCCATCGTGAACACGCCCCCGGGGATCCTCACCCAGACCAGCCCGGTCGACGAGTCGACCGTCGGTGGCTCACCGGGTTCGCCGGGTTCGCCGGTCGGCACACGTCCGTCGGCCGCCTCGCGGTCGATCCCCGGCAGGGGCGTGCGCCCGCAGGCGGTGGCCAGCAGCGCGACGGCGGCGGCGCCCCGCCCCATCGACCCTTTGCGCTCGCATCTCGGCACGGTTCGTCACTCCTCGTCCGCGCCCGACGTCGACGTGCGGCGCGGGATTGAGTATAGAGCGCCCCCCATGCCGTCGCGAGCCGCGTCCAGTCCCATTCTCGCTCCCTGGCTCGTCGTCGCGACGGCCCTCGGCGTCGTGTCGGCGCTGCCCCTTCTCGGACCCCTGCCCGGGGCGGGGGGGCCGGGCCCGCGGGCGCTCGCGTTCGCCTTCGTGCTCGGTCAGATGCTGTCCCTTGGCCTGGCGGCCGCCGTCGTGGAGGGTCTGGCGCGGCGGGTCCTGCCCGTGCGCCCGGTGCTGCGGTGGGGAGCGTTGTTCGCGCTGCTGCTCGGTCTCGGCGCGCTCGTGCTGGCCCCGGATCTGGAGAACTTCACCCTGCGGACGGTGGGGCGCGCGCGCGAACTCTGGCTGCGCGGCACGCTGGTCGCCGTCACCGCGGCGGGTCTCGTAGTCGCGTTCGCCCTCGCGCAGCGCCTGTCCGCGCCGGGCCGGCGGCGGTGGGGGTGGGTGCCGCCGGCCGTCGGCGCGCTGGCCGTCGCGCTGGCGAACACCCGCCTGCTGCCCGGGGATTATCCCGGTGTCCATTCGACTCTGCTGGCGCTCGCGGGGCTTGCGGGTCGGGGCGCCCTGTCCGCTGCTCCGCCCGCAGTGCCCCGGGGTCGAACGTCCGTCGCCCTCGCCTGTGCGGGCGCGCTCGCCGCGGCGGCCGTGCTGGTGCCGCCCCCCCCGACGGCCCGGCTGGCCCTGGCCCCCCTCTCCGCCGCCGTGCTGGCCGATCACCTGCCGCCCTGGGGGACCGCGGATCGGGACACCGCGGCGGGCACGGCGCCCGTAGACGTCCCCGAGGCCCTGCGACCCCACTTCCAGCGCGGTCCCGCCGAGCCGGCCCGCCCCCCGACGACGCCGCCGCTCTTCGGACCGGACACCGCACCCATCGTGCTGCTGCTGACGGTCGACTCGATGCGGTCGGAGGTCCTCGCGAACCCGGCCAACGTCGCGCGCCTGCCGACGCTGCACCGGCTCCGGGACGCCGGCTTCTTCGTGCCGCGCGCGGTGTCGCCGTCGACGGTCACGCGTTTCACGATGGCGAGCCTGTTCACCGGCCTGAACGTGCCGAGCCTGCGCTGGGTCCGCGACAGCGCGACGCAGGGGTCCCTGGTCAAGGAACCGCGCCGCCGGCTGGCCGAGCATCTGAGTGCCGGGGGCGTCGAGACGCTGCACGTCGTGACGCAGTACGAGCTCGTCAACATCAAGGCGAACGCCATCGGGCGCGGGTTCGCGGACGAGCTCGTCGTGCCGCCCGCGGAGGGTGCCCGGGTGGCCTACGCACCCGCGGTGATGGATGCGATCACGGCCCGGCTCGAACGCGCGGCGGCCGCGGGGCCGAAGACCCCCCTTTTCGTGTTCAGTCACCTGATGGACGCGCATCACCCGTGGGACACGGGGCGCACGGCGGGCGCCGACGCCAAGCCGTACGACCGGTTCGTCTCCGAACTCGAGAACGTCGACGCCGCCCTCGCGCGCCTCGATGCGGTGTTGACCGAACGCGGGCTCTGGCCGCGCACGTTGCTCGTCGTGGCGGCCGATCACGGACAGGCCTTCGGGCAGCACGGCTGGCCCTACCACGGCGGCGCGCCCTACGAAGAGCAGATCCGCGTGCCCCTGATCGTCTACGGACCCGCGGTGCGCCCCGCCCGCAGTCCGTGCGACCTGCCGCTGCTCGATCTGACGCCGACGATTCTCGACCTTTTCGGGCGGCCGACGCCCGGCGACGTCGTCGGACACTCGCTCGTGCCGGCGCTGCGCGGCGACGCCGTGCTCTGCGGACGCCCGCTCTACAGCTCGACGTGGGACATGTTCGGCCTCGTCACGCCCGACGGCCGCAAGGTCATCGACAACCGGCGCAAGCGCACCCGCGAACTCTTCGATCTCGACGCCGACCCGGCGGAAACCCGGAACCTGTGTCCGGTCGACCCGACGGCCTGCGACGCGGCCGTCGGCCTGCTCGGCCGCTATCTCGAATTGCAGGGGTTCATTTCGCCGCCGAAGTGAGACCGGCGAGTGATTCGAGGGCGACGACGACGCGCCGCGCGGCCTCGCCCGGGTAGGCGAACAGGCGTTCGACCCAGGCGCGGCGACCGGCCGCGGCGGGGTCCGCGCCCGACAGCGCCGCCGTCAGCGCCCCGCCGAGACCTCGAGCGACGACCTGCTCGCCGACGTCGAACAGTTCGTGGCTGCGGGGGTTGGCCGGCCCCGTCAGCCGATGCACCCGGGGCGCGATGGCGTCGACGAGCTGAATGATGGGGCGGTCCCGCACGGCAAACTCGGCGACGACCGGGGAGAAGTCGCTCACCAGCACGTCGGCGGCGCAAAGGTAGGGTGTCGCGTCGGTCACGCGCGCCACGACGGGGGCGAGCGCCAGGCGCCGGCTGCGGTGCTCCCGCGGGTGCGGCAACACGATCAGCTGCGCGCCGACGGCGGCGACGGCCTCGACGACGTCCGTCAGCCACGGCAACGTGCCGTGTCCCCGGGCGCGCCGGGGACTGAGGGCCACACGCTGGTGCCAGCGGGGCGCGAAAACCACCAGCGGCCGGGCCGGGTCGAGGCCGTGCGCGGCGATCACCCGCGCGCGGGCATCCGGGGCGGCCCGCAGCGCATCCGCGCGCGGCAGGCCGGTGACGACGAAATG
Source organism: Myxococcota bacterium (assembly GCA_023150895.1). GTDB lineage: Bacteria > Myxococcota_A > Bradymonadia > UBA7976 > UBA1532 > CAINDO01. Next base: position 15,410 of record JAKLJY010000072.1, read on the forward strand.
GCGGACCTCCGGGGCGACGACGTGCAGGACATCGACATAGACCGGCCCCGGCAGACAGACGAGGTCGACGGCGGCGGCCGCGCCCTTCAGCTCGGCCCCCCACCCGCGCCCGGGGTTGCTGCGCTGCGGGAGGTAGGCGACCGGCCCGACCCCCGCCCGGCGCAAGGCGAGCGCGTCGGCGACCGTGCCGCACAGCGCCACGTCGCAGGGGCCGTCGGTGACGACCAGGTGGCCCGCGCGGCCGAGCTCGGCCATCACCGGCGCCACCGCCGCGCGCGTCCCCGGCGTCTCTGGGAGTCGCACGATCACCGCGCGAGCATACGCGCATCGTCGCGGGCGCGCGCCGATTCTTCTTCGCCCCGGGTCCTGATACCTTCCCGCCGCGATGACGCCCTCGCCGCCCAGCCCGTCGGACCCACCGGACTCGCCGATCACGCAGGCGGCGGTCGCGACGACCCGAACGGTGGTGCGGGCCGGTGTCCGCCTGTATCAACGCATCACCGGCGATCTCATTCTGGTGCTGGCGTTCCTGGGGCTGCTCTATTTTCTGATCTATTTCACGATCAACTCGAACTACGCCCGACAGGTGTTCAACGAGGTGGTCAACGGTCAGGTCTTTCGGGGCAGCATCAAGTGGGAGCGCATCACCTGGGGCCCCTGGCCGAGCGAGCTGCACATCCAGCGGCCCGTGCTGGCGGATTCCACCGGTCGACCGGTCATCCGGGTGGCCGAGGTCGACGTCTCGCTCAACCTGCTCGCGTTGACCGATGGGGCCATCGTCGGTGAGGACATCATCATCGACTCGCCCGTCGTCGACTTTCGCGAGGTCCCGGTGGAGGACGAGTGGGGCAACCCGTCGCGCGCGCTGAACATCTCCGCGATGTTTCTGCCGCCGCAGCGTGAGCCCGATCCCGGTCACCCGGGCGGACCGCCGCGCATGAGCTTCCGCGTCGCCGAGATCCGCAACGCGCGCTACCAGATGGATCTGCCGTCGATTCACGTCGACTGTCGCGGCGTCTGGGTCGAGGACGCCTTCTTCGAGCTGCGCGCGAACCCCGCCGGCGCCGGGCCCGTCTCGATGGACATGGGCGCGCACAGCCTGCAGGTGCGCGACGTGACCGTCACGATCCCGAAGACGCCCGGGGAGATCGCGGCCTCGCGGCGGCCCACCGCCGAGGTCTGGCGCTGGCGACCGAAGGGCGTGGTCCTGCGCGACTACTCGTGGCGCGACTGGTCGTTCCGGGCCGAGAGCTTTCGAAGCCGTCTGGGGGAGGACACCCTCGCCGTGCAAGGGTTCGCCCTCGACCTCGACGAGGTGCGCGGCGTTTCGATTGGCGGGCACCTGCAGGTCGACACGAAGGACATCGGCCGCCACCTGGCCATGTTCGGCATCGAGGGCCTCGCCGGGCCCGCCGTCATCGACCTGCGCACCGCGGGCGAGCTGATGAGCCAGGCCGGCGGCGGCACCCTCGAGGGCCCCGGTCTCGCGCTCCCGGGCGGGCTGTCGACGGGGCCGTGGCGCCTGCACGTCCGCCACGAGAACAACCGCGTCGACCTGCAGCGCGTGTCGGTTTCGGCTGGCGGAGGGCGGATCGAGGGGCACGGGTTCCTCGACGGCGAACGTGGACGGGCCCGGGTCGACCTCGCGCTCGACGACGTGGTGCCGGCGACGACCGGCCTTTCGCCGCCCGCCCCGACGCTGGTCGACCTGCTCGAGGCCCGCTTCGGCGGGACACTCGGCGCGACCGTCACCGGCCTCTTCACCGAGACGCCGACCCTCGCCGCGACGGCGGGCCTCTCCATCGAGCGGGGCCGCGAGGCCTCGCTGCTGCCCCCGGAGACGCGGATCGAAACGACGGCCCTCTGGCAGGGCCAGACAATCGATGTGCGGCACGTCGCCCTGCGGACCGGCACGGACGACCTGGAAGGTCGCGGGCGCGTCTCCCTGGACGAAAAGCGCATCACCGGGCGCCTCTCGGCCGTGGTCTCCGACCTCGCGCCGTATGCGAGTCTGGCCGGACTCCCCCTCCGGGGGGCGCTGACGGCCGACGCCGCGCTCTCGGGGCCCTGGGATCGCCCGGAGGCGACGGCCGAGGTCCGTGGCCGCGGGCTGACCTGGGCGTCGTTTCCGTCCGCGGACGTCGATCTGCGCGCTCGCCTGGAGGCCGGTCGGCTGGGGGTCGACGCCCTCGACGTCCGCAGCGGGGGCGCGACGCTGACGGCGAAGGGCACCGCCGATCTCTTCCGGCCCCGGCGCGCGCTCTCGGCGAGCGCCCGCGTCGAGGGCTTCGACGTCTCGACCTGGGTGCACGTCGTGCCGGTCTTCGGCCTGGCCCGGGCGGAGGTCACGGCCCGTGGCTCGCTCGACCGCCCCGAGCTGGACGTCACGCTGGCCGTGACCGAGGCGCGCTTCCGGGACCTGCCGTCGGCGGCGGTGGACCTGCGGGCCCGGTCGGTCGGCCTCGAGCGGCCCGCGGTTCACATCGAGTCCCTCGCCGTCACCGCCCCGTCCGGCCACGTCACCGTGCGCGGGGACCTGGCGCCGCTCTCGCCGGACGCTCCCCTCGCGCTGACGGCCCGCGTCGAGGACCTCGCCCTCGGTGCCCTGCGCCTGCCGGTCGACGTCAGCGGCCGCGCGCGTGCCGAGCTCGAGCTCGGCGGCACGCTGCGGTCCCCCACCGTCGGCGGCACGGTCGGCCTCACGGCCCCGCGCTACCAGAGCCTCTCGCTCGACGCGCTCGAGTTCACCGGGCGCTGGTCCCCGCCGTGGATCAAGGTCGATCGCCTGAGCGCCGTCGGCACCGACGCCACCCTCGTCGCCGATGCCCGCGCGCGCCGCATGGGGGCGGGGGCGGCGGCGACGACGTCCGAGGCCACCGGACCACGCGCCGACACGAGTCGCAACCTCGTGACCATCCGGGACCTCTCCCTGCAGTGGCCCGACCTGGCGTTCGAGGGCGAACTCGACCTCGACCGCATTCCGCTCGGGCTCACACGGCACTTCCTGGCCGAACCGCTGCCCGTCGAGGGCGCCCTTTCGGCCCACCTCGTCGGCCGCGGCACGCCCCAACGTCCCGCGGCGAACGGCTCGATCAGCCTCCACGACGTGGCCTACGACCGCTACGCCATCGGCGACGCGACGCTGACGGTCGAGGCCGCGGACGAGCGCCTGAGGCTCGACGGCCGCTTCTTCGACGACACGCTGGTTGCGGCGAGCCTCCCCACGACCCGGGGGCAGGGGCCTGCGACGGTGACGATCCGCTTCACGGACCTCGCGCCCGAGCGCATCCTGCGGGCGGTGCCCGTCGGGGCCGAGCCGACCGTGGCCGCCGCCGGCACGCCCCCGCCCGCGCACCCGATGGGCGATCTGCGCGCCCGCCTGACCGGCACCCTGTCGGGCGGCATCGACCTCTTCGCCCCGCCGCCCCTCGCGCCGTTCGTCGACCTCGAACTCACGGACCTCCGGGTCGACGACAAGCGTCTGAGCCTCGTGAACATCGAGCCCGTCCGCGCCAGCTATCGCGACCGCAACCTCACCGTCTCGCGGCTCGGCCTGCAGGCCGCCGGCCAGAAGATCCGCGCGGAGGGCACGCTGCGCGACCACGCCTTCCTCGACGCCCACGTCGATGGCGATCTCGATCTCGGGCTGCTGCAGGGCCTCCTGAGCGGTACCTTCTCCCGCGTCGAGGGGCAGGCGACGGTGGACCTCGCGGTGACCGGGCCGGTGCTGGATCCGAGCGCCGAGGGGCGCATCCGCCTCACCCGGGCCCTGCTCGTGCCCCGCTCCGCGGTCATCGGGGCGGAGCTCGAGCTCATCGAGCCGGCGGAGCTGTGGGTGCAGAGCTTCACCGGACCCGCCCCGGCGCCGACCCCGGGCGCGGAGGGCGGCGAACCGCGGGGCGCCTTCGTCGTCACCCTGCCGCCCCGCATCCCGGACCCGCGCGGGCCTCGGGAGAACCGATTGGTGCTGCGGCGCGACGACGGGCGTGTGGTCATCGGTGCGCTCGACGTGGCGCTCGAGAACTTCCTGCCGGCGCGCCTCGACGTCCGGCTCGATGCCGACAACATCTCGCTGCACGTGCCCGACGTCGTCCGGGCCACGTTCGATGCGGACGCGCTGCGGTTTTCGATGACGGACATGCTCCGCCCGTCGCGGACGGAGATGCTCGTCGGCGGCCGCGTCTACATCCAGCGCGCCACGTACACGGCCGACATCGCGCCCTCCTCACGTCTGAACCAGGGCCTGCGCGACAACCTGCGCGGCGTCTCACAGACCCGCACGGTCAGCGCGTTCGAGCGCTATCCCATCCTCAAGCGGCTCGACGTCGACCTGCAGGTGGACGGCGACAACGACATTTTCGTGCGCAACAACGTCTCCGTCGTCTCGCTGAACCTCGAGATCCGGCCGTCGATTCGTCTCCGGGGCAATCTCTACGGTCGAGCCGATCTCGACGAGAGTCGCCGGCTGCGCATCGACGGCGAGATCGCCACCCTCCCCGACACCTCGCACATCGTCTACAGCGGGCGCGAGTTCGAGGTGACCAACGGACAAGTCGACTTCGGCAAGGGGGACTTCCTCGACGCCACCCTCGTCGCGCGGCGGGCCTTCCGCAGTTGTCAGTCCGTCTCGTCGGGCTCGGGCGCCACGGGCGCCGGCGGCCCGTCGACCGATCCCGGCAATGGCCAGAAGGAAGAGCTCGTCACGCTCGAGCTGCGCTACCGCCTGCCCACCCTCGACGGAACGGGGGTGCCGTCGCTGCAGCTCTCGAGCGACTCGGGGTCGAGCGCCATCGACGTCGCGACGCTGGTGCTGACGGGCGCCTGCGCGTCGCAGCTCACCGCCGCGTCGAGCGCGCAGCCGGCCCTCGAGGCCGCCTTCACCCCGGTCCTCAACCTGATCGAGGACCCCCTCAAGGAGACCCTCGACATCGATCTGAACCTCACGCCGAGCGGGCGCGGCACGCTGCTCGTCGAAGCCGACAAGGCCCTGTCCACCCGCCTGCGCCTCTACTCTTACGCGCCGGTCGGCACCGACGAGGATGCCACCATGCCGCGCCGCTTCGGTCTGGAGTATCAGTTCAACAACTTCGCCTTTGGGGACCTGAGCAACCAGAGCATCGGCCTCGAGAACAACACCACGGGTCAGATGATCCTCCTCCTGAACCTGGACTGACGGGCGTGTCCGCTCCGCGTCCCCCCACCGCCGCTTCGCGCGTGAGCGCCCTCACCCGGGTGGTCGCGCTCGCGCTCCTGTTCGCGGGGCGAGCGCTGGCGCAGTCGTCGCCCGCCGAGGCCGCGGCGCCGACGCCCCCTGAACCCGCCGCCGCGACGGAGCGCGTCGCCGATCCGTGCGAGGCGGACTTCCGGCGCGCCGCAGAGGCCCTCGCCGGGCGTCCGGTCGCAACGGCGGCGGTGACGTGCGACGATCCCGAAGTGTGCGGTCCCGAGGCGCAGCCGCTGCTGACCGCCCTGTTGCGCCTCGATGTCGGCGCCCCCGTCGTGCCCGATGCCGTCGTCGCCGCCTGCAACCGCCTGCTGCGGACCGAAGCGTTCCGCGCCCTCGCACCGCGGTTCGAGGCGACGGCGGACGGAGGTGCGACGCTCACCTTCGACGGCAAGGGGCAGGTCGTCATCACCGAGGTGGACGTCGAATACGCGGAGGCGGCCAGCTTCTGGTACCCGAAGCAGTTCGAGACGCAGATCAAGAAGCGGCTGTCGCTGCGCAAGGGCGGCAACTACCCCGTCGACGATCCCGAGGCCATCGCCCGTCAGGAAGCCAACATCCTCGATCTGTACGAGCGGCTCGGCTACCGCGGGACGCAGGTGCGGATCGAGCCGCGCTTCCACGGCGACCGCGATGCACGGGTCCGGGTGCGGGTGCACATCCACGAGGGCGCGCAGGACCCCATCGGCGGCGTGCTGCTCCAGGGACACCGCGCCCGTTCCTACACCGAGGCCATCGCCCCCATCGAGACGGGCGAGCGGGTCGACTTCTGGCAGCGCCTCTTTCGATTCATGGGGGTCGGTACCTACGAACGGCGCCGGTTTCGCGAACAGCTCAAGACGCTCGAGCAGCAGTATCGCGACGAGGGCTTCTTCGCGGCGCGCGTGCGCCTCGAGGACGTGCTGCGGCAGGCGGGCGAGGTCTACCCCCTCGTGCGCATCCTCGAGGGACCGCGCGTCGAGCTGCTCTTCGAGGGCAATCACACCTTGCCGGACGAGGCGCTGCGCGCGGTCACCACCTTCGGCACCAACGGCGCCATCGACGACACGGAGATTGCGGCGAGCCGCCTCGCGATCATCGCCGCCTACCAGGCGCAGGGTCACTACCACGTCCAGATTGCCCCCCGGCGCGACCGCGTCGACCGCGAGGGCCTTCGCCAGCGCATCGCCTTTCACATCGACGAGGGCCCCAAGGTTTACGTCCGGCAGGTCCGGTTCGAGAACAATCCCTCGATCGAGACCGAAAAGCTCGCGGCGGTGATGGAGACGCAGGGCGTCGGCGAGGGCCGGGTCATCGGCCTGACGACGGCCTCGACGGCCATCCTGCAGGACGCCCGCATGAGCAACGATCTCCTGGCGGTGCGGACGCTCTATCGCGAGCGCGGGTATGCCGGCATCCGTTTCCGCTGCATGCCCCCCGGGCAGGATGCCGCCGTGTGGCAGGCGCTGCGGGCGCTCCCCCCCGACGAGGACGTCCACGGGCGCCTGCGCGGTCAGTTCGACGTCTGGAGCGACGATCCGGCCCTGAGCCGCTGTTTTCGTGTCCTGCCCGACCGCGACCCCCGCCTGGTCGACGTCGTCGTCGAGGTCGACGAGGGCATGAGGACGACGGTCAAGCGGGTCGCAATGGGCGAGATCCTGCGCGAGATGCCGCCCGAGATGCAGGACGACGCGTACGAGCTGCTGGAGAACCTCGGTTTTACCGACCGGCAGCGGGGCTGGCAGCGCAACATCGGCCTCCACCGCCAGCAGGTGGTCTCCCTCGAGGGCTTCATCCTGCGGTTCTACCGCGGTCAGGGGTACACCCACGCCGTCGTGCAGGCCCACTGCGCCGACGAGCCCGAGGTCAAGGGTGCCCCCCCCCTGCCCCCCCCGGATCCGGCCGACCCCGACCCCACGTGCAGCGAGTCGGCGCTCTACGGCCGCAAGGTCGATCACATCCGGTTCCGCATCGCCAAGGGCCCCAAGTCGGTGGTGCAGGGCATCCTGATCCGCGGCAACTTGCAGACGAGCGATCGCACGATCCGCAAGGAGCTCCTGTTCTCCGAGGGCGAGGCCCTGCCGACGGACGATCTCTTCACGAGCCAGGCCAACCTGCGGTCGCTCGGTCTGTTCGAGTCCGTCAAGGTCGAGACCATCGGCGCGACCGAGGCGGCCGCCGGCCCGGAGGCCATCGCGCCGGTCGTCGTCAAGGTCGGCGTCGAAGAGAGCCCCCGCTTCCAGATTCAGGGCAGCTTCGGCCTCAGCATCGAGTCGTCGCCGCTGACGACGGACGAGCTGCCCCTGCTCTTCGTCCTCGGCACGACGCTGCGGGACCGCAACTTCTTCCGCCAGGGTCTCGAGGCCACGCTGTCCGCGCGGCATGCCAACCGGCTGACGAACCCGACGAACTTCTACGGCGACGAGTCCCGCTGGCTCTTCGGGCCGGGTCTGACGGACCGCCGCTTTTTGTCGACGCGCCTCGTCGGCAGCCTCGAGGGCATCGTGCAGGCGGGCCTGACTTCGCAGCGGGACCTCTACGAGCGCCGCGGCGACCTCACGGGCACGCTGAGCTACGACTTCTCGAACCTCTCGTATCCGAGCGACTGGGGTCGGGGCATGCTCGCCAGCTTCAAGACGGTCTACGGCCGCAAGCAGCTCCGCGAGCTGACGCGGCGCGGCGAGATCCCGGACTTCGGCGATCCGGTCAACGAGCTTTCGTTCCAGCCGCGGTTCACCCTCGACAAACGGGACAACCCCCTGCACCCGACGCGGGGCTTTCTGGCCGCCCTCGACAGCGAAGCGCGGTTCAACAGCAACACCCTCGTGCCGTCGCTGCTCGAGCCGGCCGTCAAAGAGACCCTGACCGGGCAGTACGTGCAGGCCCTCTTCAACCGGCAGCTCATCCTGGTCCCCACCGTGCGCATCGGGGCGGCGCAAACGCGCGACGTCTCCGACGAGCGCCTGCGGGACTTCCTCTTCAAGGCGGGCGGAGACGCCGTCTCGCACCCCGTCCGCGGATACGCCGACGCCGCCATCGACGCCTGCAACGGCCGCTACCGGCGCCGCGGGTGCAGCTCGGCCGTCGACCCCACCGACGACCGCATCCTCCGCACCGTCGGCGGGCGCGCGTACGTCGGGGGCAGCTTCGAGGTGCGCTTCCCGACGTTCGTCTTCGAGGACTTCTGGCTCGCCGCGTTCTCCGACGTCGCCGCCGTGGCGCCCACCTACGCCGACCTGTCCGCCGACGGCAAGGACCGCTTCTACCCCTCCGTCGGCGGTGGCCTGCGTTGGCTGGTGACCGGGCAGATTCCCCTGCGGCTCGACGTCGGCGTGCCCCTGCGCGAGACGGTGTTCTCACGCGCCGAGCCCCGCTTGCACCTCAACATCTTCTATCAGCTGTAGACCTCCTCCTCGGCCTTGGCCCGACGCACTCTTTTGCGCTTTCCCGGACCCGGTGGTCGAGCTTGATCCCCGTTCGACCGATGTTAGACTCACCAGACCCTTTCAGACCGAGGTCTCCATGGTCGTCCGTCGCCTCGCCGCCGCTGCACTCGTCCTGACCCTGCCGGCCACCGTGGCCGCCCAGTCCGTGCCGCCCGAGATGGCGCCCTCGCCCCAGTTGCTGCTCGCCGCCAACGGCGAACCCGTCGACGACTCCGACCTCTCCTCCGAGGAGAGCCTCGCCGATCTCGACCAGGAGGAGATCGACAAGAAGGCCTGGTCGACGGGCACGGCCGTCGGCCTCAGCTTCATCCCCGGCGGTGGTTTCGGCCTCATCTACGCCGAGAAGAAGGCCGCCTCTGCGGTGCCTTTCCTGCTTTCGGTGGCCGGGTACGCGGTCGGCACGTTGTACCTGCTCGGCTCGTTCGACACGTCCAAGTCCTCGGCCTGCTACTTCTTCGCCGACCCCGCGGCCGGTGGCACGGGCGCCAAGGTGCAGGACTTCCGCTGCACCTACGCGAAGTGGACGAGCTCGACGAACGACGACCCGCTCCCCGGCGACGTCGACGACAACCCGGATGCCTCTCAGCGCGAGCCCGACGGCCGCCTGACGACGCACTCCATCGACTACCAGGGCACGGGCAAGCCCTACAACAAGAGCGCGTCGAACTACGACGTCCGCACCACCGGCGAGGACTTCGACGGCAAGAAGACGGGCGTCATCATCCTGGCGGCCACCTATGCCGCGACCTCGATCCTCGGCGCGGTGTGGTCGGGCCTGACCGTCGCCGACTACAACGAGCAGATCCGCAAAGAGGTCGAGTCCACCGCGATGAACCGCCCGAAGCCGATCATCGGCTACGACGGCGAGAATGGCTTTTTCGGCCTCGCCTGGGAGTTGTAAGGCGCTCGCCCGCGGTTCACGACGAAACACGCCGCGCGCACGCCCGGGCTGACCCTTTCGATCCGGGTCGCCCGAAGCCCGATGTTCGGGTAAGGTGCGCCGTCTTTTCGTCGGGAGCGCCATGTTCTCCAGGTACCGCCTGCTCATCCTCGGTTCCCTGATCTGGGTCGTCCTCGATCAGTGGAGCAAGATTGCCATGGTCGACTGGCTGGTGAAGGGCGACCTGCCCGACACCGCGGCGATGATCCGCTCCGAGGTCCACACGGTCTCGGAGACCTGGTTCCGGTTCCGCGTCGTCGGCAACCCCGGCGCGGCCTGGGGCATGTTCCGGGCCTTCCCGGACTGGGCCCGCGTGCCCTTCTTCGTGGTCATCACGAGCGCGGCGCTGTGGTTCATGCTGCACTTCTACAAGCAGGCCCGGCCCGATCAGCTCCGTTACAAGCTGGCGTTGACGTGCATCTTCGGCGGCGCCATCGGCAATCTCATTGATCGCCTCTACATCGGTTACGTCATCGACTTCGTCGAATGGTTCTACGGCGACTTCCGCTGGCCGAATTTCAACGTCGCTGACATCGCGATTTCGGTGGGCGTGGGCCTGCTCGCGCTGGAAATCCTGTTCGAGAAGAAGCCCGCCACCGAGGGTGAGCCTTCGGACACCGCCCCGGGCGCCGGCACCTGACGTGTATCCCTGGCTGACGTCGCCGGACGGCCCGTTCCCGCTGTCGTCCTACTTCACGCTGCTGACCGTCGGGTTCATGATCGCCATCTTTCTGGCATGGCGGGCCGCGCCGCGGTTCGGCATCGACCCGGACGACCTGCTGGACATGAGCCTGTACATGTTCGCGGCGGGGCTCATCGGCGCGCGCATCCTGCACGTCTTCGCGGACGGGTACTTCTGGGACTACGTGCACCTGTGCACCGACCCCCTGCAGGTCGAGGTGCCGAGTTTCATCCACGTGCCGTGTCGGGTGGACGCGGACTGCGTGGCGGCCGAGGCGGGCGAGCTCTGTCACCCCGAGGCCCTCACCTGCCGGCCGGGGCGCGATTGTTTCGCGGCGTTCAAGTTCTGGAGCGGGGGGCTGGCCTTCTACGGCGGCTTCATCCTGGCCGTCGCCATCGGCGTGCGGTTCATCTACAAACGCGGCATCACCTTCGCGCGCATGGCCGACCTCTGCGCGCCCTCCATCGCGTTCGGCCTCATCTGGGGCCGCGCGGGGTGTTTCCTCTCGGGGTGCTGCTTCGGCACCGTGACCGAGTCGCCGCTCGGCATCAGCTTCCCCGGGGGCGCGCGCCTGCCGGGGGCGGACGGTCAGTGCCCGAAGTTCTACAACCTGGTCACGACGTCGACGGGCGACAAAATGTGCTCCATCGGCAGCCCCGCGTTCGAACAACACATCGAGGCCGGCCTGATCCACCCCCCGGTGCACCACAGTCTGCCCGTTCACCCGACGCAATTGTACGAAGCGGGCTTCTGCCTCGCCCTGACGCTCTATCTCTTCTTCTGGCGACGCAAACACACCCGTTTCGCCGGTCAGGTGTGGTGGGAGATGTGCGGGCTTTACGGGCTCGGCCGCTTCGTGGTGGAGATCTTCCGCAACGACGACCGCGGTGTCTGGGCCCTAGGCCTCTCCACGAGCCAGATCATCGCGCTGCCCATCATGGCGGTCTCGGCCTGGATGCTCTACCAGGGGTTGCGTCGCCCCCCGACCACGGATCCGTACGGTCTCGCCCCGCCGGAGCAGGTCTGACATGCATCCGGTTCTGTTCTCGATCTTCGGTTACCCGGTGCACACCTACGCGGTGATGATCGCCACGGGTTTCGTCGTGGGCGTGTTCTTCGTCGCTCGGGAGGCCCCGCGATTCGGCTACGACCGCGAGATGGTGCTGGATCTCCTCTGGTGGCTTTTGGTGATGGGGCTCGTAGGCTCTCGCCTGGCCTTCATCGTCACCAACTGGGAGCAGTACTATTATCCCTGCGTCGACTTCGAGTACTACAACTCCCTGAAGATCGACCCGCCCCTCACCGAGCCCGATTGTTTCCGGCTCATCCGGTTCTGGCAGGGGGGGCTGGTCTTCTACGGGGCACCCATCGCCAGCTTGTTGACGCTCTTCGTCTTCATGAAGCGCGAGAAGCTGCCGGCGCTGCCCGTTGCCGATCTGATCATCCCGTATCTGGCCCTGGGGCAGGCCTTCGGCCGTCTGGGCTGCCTGGGTGCGGGCTGTTGTTTCGGCAAGACGTGGGATGGCCCGTGGGCGATTCAGTTCCCGCGGCACACGATGCCCTGGGACCAACACGTCGCCGAGCACCTGATCACGCCGGCGGCCGAGCTCTCGCTGCCGGTGCATCCGACGCAGTTCTACGACTTCGTCACCGGCATGGTGCTCTTCGCCGCCCTGCTCTGGATCCGACGCCGACGCCGCTTCGACGGGCAGGTCATGGTGAGCTGGCTGTTGCTCTACCCCGTCGCGCGCTCGCTCAACGAGCTCTTCCGCGGCGACGAGGACCGCAAGTTCGTCACCGAGATCGTCGTCGAGCCCCTCAACCGCCTGCTCGGCCTCGAGCCGGGCGCGGTGACGTTCCTGTCGACGAGTCAGTTCATCAGCATCGGCGTGATCGTGGTCGGCGTGGTCCTCTGGCGGCGCCTGCGCACCCGCCCGCTGACCCCCGCGGCAGAAATCGCCGCGGCCGCCGCAGACCCAAATTGACCCGCAGGCCCGCCGCGCGCAAAGATTCGCCCCGATGCCATCTCGTCGACCCGACCTCGCCACCCTCGCCGTCCTCGCCTGCGCCGTGACCCTCGGTGCCGCCGTCGGCGGGTGTTCGATCGCGCTCGACTTCGACCGCACCTACCCGAAACCGACGGGCCTCTCGTTCCCGAGTGCGCACATCAAGGCGCCCAACGAGGGCGAGGTCCCCTTGACGGGCGGTGCGCTGCTGACCGCGTGCACGAACTTCTGCGAGGCCTACGTCGGCTGCCTCGCCGACAAGAAAGAGTGCCACTACCTCTGGGCCCTGCCCGGCGACTCGGGCGAATCGGGCATCTGCACGCCGGAGCCCGGCGCCGACAAACAGGCGCTCGTCGTCCAGTGCGCGTCGGATTGCAAAGACCTCGGTACGCTGACCTCGAGTCAGCTCAAGAGCATCCAGAACCCGGGGGAGTGTCAGCAGGTCGCCAAGTCGGTCCTCAACGAGGACGACTCCGCCTGCGACGTGCTGCTCGACGAATGCGACGCGCTGTGCGACCCGAAGTCGGGCGCCAACGGCCTCGCCGGGTGCGGGCTGCTCGGCATGACGAACGACGCCTGCAAACGCATCTGCGAGGCGCAGAACACGTTGTTCTTCGAGTGCATGTATTGCGGCACGGGCGGGCAGAGCCTCTGCGACGACGCCGTCACGTGCGCGCAGACATACTTCCAGGCACCGGACGACACTTCGCGCCCCGTCCTGCGTTGACCCCGGCCGCGCCGCCCCCATGAACCTCCGCGCGGACCGGCGCCGGCCACCGTCTGGGATGCTGCTCGTGCTTGCACGCGCGCTGCCGGTCTTCGCGACGACGCTCCTCGGGTGCGCGGCCCCGAAACCGGCCGACGACGTGGCGGGGGCGACGCCGTCGAGCGCAGTGGCCGCGCCGGCCCCCTCGGCCGCATCGTCCGACGCCGGCCGCTGCCCGCCCCGCCTGCCTGCCCCGGAGGGTCTCCCCGGCGTCCGAGCCGAGCACGCGACGCTCGCCTACTGGCAAGCCCGCACCCCCGACGCCGTTCTCCTCGATGCGGCGGGGGTCGCGGCGCACACCGCCGCCCTGGCCGCGCCCGGCCCCCCGGATGCCGCGGCCGACGTCTTCGTGCCGGAGCCCGTCGAGACGACGGTGGCGGCCATTCGGGAGCGTCTGACGTTCATGCGCGCCCGCATCGCCTCCGGGGAGCATGTCGACGGGGCGGGGGGGCGCCCGCCCTCCGGTCCCTTCGCCGCATCCGCCCCGCTCGGCGCCGTGGACGAACTGCGTGTCACGCTCGCGCCGGTGCCCCTGCGCTGCGCCCCGACGGCGGCCGGTCTCTACACCGTGCCGCCCAACCCGGCCTTCGACCGCAATCTGTGCAGCACGTTGCCCGCGCAGGAGGCCCTGCGGGTCGTCGCGCGCTGGCCCGGAGGGTTCGTGCTGGTGCGGTCGCGCGCCGCCCTCGGCTTCGTGGCCGAGGACGCCCCCCTCTCGCCGGCGCTCTCCGCCGACGAGGCCACCCGCTACGGTCAATCGAGCCCCGTGACGGCGATTGCCCCCTTGGCGGTCCGGTTCGCCGGTGGTGAAGGCACGCTGGCGCCGGGGATGCGCGTGCCGGCCGCCGATCCGGGGGCCGCCCCGGGTACCGAACCGGCCGCCGTGCTCTGGGCGACGCAGCGCGGGCTGGTCACGGCGACGCCGGCGGACCCCGGAGCGTTGCGGCCGACGCCTCGACCGCTGACCCGGCACGCGTTTCTCGCCGAGGCCTTCTCTTTTCTGGGCGGTCCCTACGGCTGGGGTGGCGCCGACGGCGGGCGGGACTGCTCGCAGTTCGTGCTCGAGGTCCTGGGCACCTTCGGTCTCGACCTGCCCCGCAACAGCGGTCAACAGGGGTTGACGGGCACGTTCACCGTCGATGTCGCCCCCGAAACGCCGGACCGCGAGCGCCTGGCGCTGCTCGACGCCGCGCACGCCTCGGGCCTCGTGCTGCTGCACCTGCCGGGGCACATCATGTTCTACCTGGGGCGCGACGCCGACGGCGTGCCGATGGCGCTGCACGCCTTTGCAGAGTACGTCGAGCCCTGCGCGGGCGGCGGCGAGACGCTGCGCGACGTGAACCGCGTCGGGGTGAGCACGCTCGAGCTCGGGCGGGGCACGTCGCGGCGGTCGTTTCTCGAGCGCATCGTCCACCTGACGGTCTTCGGCGACCCCGCGCCCGCCGCGCTCGCCGGCGTCGCGCGACCGCGGCCCGGTGTCCCCCCCGAGGGCCCCTGCCCGGAGAAGAACGCAGTCGATCTCACGATCTCGCCCCGGCGTCCCCTGGCCGGCCGCCCGCTGCGGCTGATCGCGGCCAACGACGCGCCCCTCGGGTCGGATCGGTTTGCGATCACGGGCCCCGATGGTCAGCTCCACCTGCCGACGGCCGTGTCCCTCGGCGGGCCCCCGTTCGGTCGGGCGGCGACGTTCTCGGCGGCGTCCCCGGGCGAGTACACGGTGCGCTTCGGCGATGCGGGCCGACCTGTTTCTCGACCACGGTGGACCAGACGAAGACGCCGCGCTCCGCCTCGCCCCCGACTGCGCCGATCTGCCGTTCACGTTGCGCGCGTACTTCGCGTGGAAACTCGGCCTCGCCTTTGCCGTGCGGCCGTGCAGCCGGGCCGGCGCCGGTCGCCCGCCCCGCTGCGGCGAGCCCTCCCCCATGCCTCGCCTCGGGGGTGGCCCCGCGGGCGCGGCGGGCTTCCAGGCCTTTGCCAACGGAACGTTGCGGGGGCACGTGCAGTCCGCCGGCGGCCGCACGCACCCCGACGACGAGGCGACCGACCTCTACCCCGTGCCCCTGACGCGCGAGGCGCTGCCGCCGGGCACCGTGTTCGCCGACCCCTACGGCCATCTGCTCGTGGTCGCGCAGTGGCTTCCGCAGCCGGCGGGCGGGACGGGCGCGCTGATCGGAGCGGAGGCGCAGCCGGACGCCACCATCGGGCGGCGCCGGTTCTGGCGGGGGGCGTTTCTGCACACGCCGGACACCACGCGCGGCGGGTCGGGATTCAAGGCGTTCCGCCCGGTGACGATCGGGGCCGACGGCACGGTCACGGTCACGTCCAACGCCGCCCTACGGGGTGGAGGCGGGCGGGCGCCGTTCAGCCGCCAGCAGTACACGGGCGACCTCGACGCCTTCTACGACGCCGTCTCGGGCCTGACGGACCCCCGACCCGTGGCACCCGAACGCCGCGCCGAGGCGCTGATCGCCGCCTTCGAGGAGTCCGCCGTGCGGCGGGTCAAGTCGGTCCAAAACGGAGAAGAGTTCCAGCGGGAGACGCCACGGGTCATTCCCATGCCCGAGGGGGCGCGCATCTTCCAGACCAAAGGCCCGTGGGAGGACTTCTCCACCCCCTCGCGGGATTTCCGCCTCCTGATCGCGCTCGACACGGTGCGCGGTTTCCCCGACGCGGTCGCGCGGCGTCCGGCCGCCTACGGACTCGACGGGACGAGCCCCGAGGCCGTCGCGGGCGTGGTGGCCGCCCTGCGAACCCGGATCGACGAGGGTCTGCGCACGCGGCGCTTCACGTACCCCCGCAGCGATGGCAGCCCGCAGAGCCTCTCTCTGGCCGACGTCGCCGCCCGCGAGGCCGCCTTCGAGGCCGCCTACAACCCCAACGACTGCCCCGAGGTCCGCTGGGGCGCCGCCCCGGGCTCGCCCGAGGTGGCGACGTGTGCCCGGCGCGCCCCCGCCGCGCAGCAGGCCCGCATGGAGAGCTACCGGAAGTGGTTCCGCACGCGGACGCGGCCGGTGGATTGACACTCGCCTTTCGGGCCGGTCTCACTCCGAGAGGCCGAGCAGCTTCCAGTGGCCGTCGTGGGGTGCGGCGAGCAGGGTCGTCTCGAAGCGTGCGCCCCCGCCGAGGTCCACCCGCAGGCGGGTGCGGGCCCGACCGTCGTCGCCCGCGGCGGCCGGCGGGTCGATCGCGAACGCGGCGTCGTCGAAGCGGCGCAAGACGGGCGCGTCGGGCAGGATCTCGCGGATCTGCGCCGTCAGCGGCGGCGAGGCGGGCAGGCGCGCGATCAGCGCCGGGTGCAGATGCCGACGCACGGTGGCCTCGTCGTCGGCCAGCACGCCCAGGGCGAGGCCGAGCATCAGACGCTCGCACGCGTGCGCGTCGAGGGGGCCGGCCTCTTCGGCGGGGGTCGGTTCGTGCCGCGGCGAGAACGCCCCCCAATGCACGGCGGCCACGAGTCCGGCCATGACCAGGATGAACGGCCAGACCGCGTGCCGATTGCCGGGATACATCACTCGTCGACCGGGCGCAGCGCCGAGGGAGCCGCCCGCGAGCCGCCCCGGGGTCGGGGCACGGCACAGGCGCTGAAGTGGCCGTGAATGCAGCCACAGAGATCGACGAGGACGTCGGCGGTGACGTGGTAGTATACGTTCTTGCCGCGTCGGATGGGCGCGAGCAGGCGATGGGCCTGCAGCCGCCGCAGGTGCCCGCTCACCACCGGCTGCGGCAACTGCACCCGCGCGGCGAGCTCGTTGACGGTGAGGTCCTCGGCGAGCAGAAGGTCGATGAGCCGCAGCCGCGCCGGGTGCGCCACCACCTTCAGGCACTCCGCGACCGCTTCGAGGTCGAGTTCGTCGAACTGAGTGGAACGCGCGCGACTCGGGAGTTCAGCAACGGGAGAGGGTGTACTCATCGCGACTCGTGACTCCTGCAAGGTGTCGGCGGGGGCGCACGGCCCCTCCGGTAAGCGCCGACGCGGCGGACTGTAGACGCCGGATCCTCGACCCGGCAAGCGATTCGACCCGGGGCGCTCAGTGTCCGGCGCCCCCCATCATCGACACGACCATCAACACCGCGAGCGAGAGGCCGATCAACACGGCGACGAGACCGAAGATGCGATAACCGAACTCCCACGCGATGTTCTGTTTCGCGTCCATGACCAGCGCGTCGGCCCGGCCCTCGGCCTCGTACCGCCGCCACTGATCGGCGCGCTCCTCCATCATCTCCTCGTGGCTGATCTGTCCGTTGAAGATCACCGTATCCATCGGGAACTTCTCCGGCCGGAAGTGTGTATTGAAGAAGTGCACCGTGAAGATGAAGCCCGTCGCCAGCAGCGCCTCGTCCGAATGCACGATGGTCGCGATGTTGAACATCCACCCGGGCAGCGCCACCGAGAAGGGCTCGGGGAACCAGAGCATCAGACCGCTGAGACCGATGGCGAACATGCCCCAGAAGACCGCCATGAAGTCGAACTTCTCCCAGTAGGTCCAGCGCTCGAACGTCGGCCGTGGCCCCTTGAAGAAGAACCACTTGAACATGGCCTTCACGTCCTGCACGTCGCGCATGTTCGGGAACAGCGAGTCCGGGCCGAACAGACGCTGCCGGAGGGTGGCATCGGGTTGTCCCGCGGGGCGCTTCGCGAACAGGAACCGCAGGCTCATGCCCACCGCCGTCAGGAAGTAGCCGAAGGTGATCACGGCCGCCGCGTGGTGAATCGCCCGCGCCCGCACCGCGCCGCCGAGCAGGTCCATGATCACCTTGCCCCAGGACGTGCCGTTGAACTTCAGCGGGAGGCCCGTCAGCGACAGCGTCAGGAAGCTCACGATGACGACGAGGTGGAGCGCGATCTGCACCTTGGTGAAGCGCCGGTAGGTCTTCTTGCCCTCTCCCGAATGGTCATGGGCGGCCGGGAGGAGGCCCGCCGCGCGCCGCTGCTGCCGGTCGACGAACGAGCGCAGCGCCCACAGCACCGAGTGAATCCAGAAAAAGAGGAACGTGCCCACCAGAAGGCCGGTCATCGAGACCCGCGTCCAGTAGAGCGAGGGGAACTTCTCCGCGTCGTAGTCGTCCGCGTGTGCAACGTACTTCGCAAACCCCGCGCCCGCCGAAGGATGACACTGCTGACAGGTCTGTGCCAGGTTGTCCGCGTGCACCGTCGACTTGGGATCCTCCGCGTCGCGGATGGCGTGCGCCGTGTGGCAGTCCGCACAGCCGGCCACCTTCTCGGGGTAACCCAGGCGCACGTTCTTGCCGTGGAAACTCGCGAGATAGGTGGCGCCGGCGATGGGCGTCACCTCGTTGCGCGCCATCATCTCGCGGTCGTCGTGGCACTTCAGACAGGCCATCGTGTGAAATTCGCGGCCCTTGGCATCGTTGTCGATCTTCGCGACCGTGTGCAGGCCGTGGCAGTCCGCGCAGGAGGGCGCGTCCTTGCCGCCCTTCTTCAGGTTCTCGTAGTGCGCGGACTGAAAGTAGTCCTCCTGCCGGGTGTGACAACTGCTGCAGATCTGGGCGATCGCGAGCTTGTCGTCCTTGTGGCTCTTCAGCGTGTGGATGTCCTGATGACACTTCTCGCACGCGATGGGGAGGCGCTGCCCGGCGTGCACGCTGCCGGCGTACTCCTTGGCCTCGTTCTCGTGGCAGCGGGCGCAGTCCGCCTTGCCGAAGGTCGCGGCGCAGGTCGGTGAGCCATCTTCCGCCGCGGGCTTCGGCCCCTCGACCGGGTGGCACGCCGTGCAGGCGAGATCCTTGTGAACGGCGCCGGCGTAGGCGTCCGGATTGACGTCGACGGTGTGGCACCCGGCGCAGTCATACTTCTCTTCGGCGGCGCGCGCCGGGAAGGCGGCGAAGGTGAACAGCGCCAGCAGCAGGGCCGGCCACCCGGCGCCCGGAAGGGGATGAGTCGTCACGATGGCTCCGTGAACGCGCCACGCCTTTTCCGGCGGCGACGCGCGAAGTCGAGGGAGAAGCGCTGTGTCAGCCGCAGAGGCCACCCGCGCGGCGCGCGGTCTTGAGTTTGATCTTCGGGGTGTAGGCGTCCTTCGGGAACGCCTCGAGGACCTTCGCCGAGGGTTTCGCGAAGTCGAAGTGATGCGCCGCATGTGCAGCGGGCTCGAAGGTGTGTTTCCACTCGGTCAGCCCGTGCTCGAGGATGTACAGGTTCGTCACGCCCTCGACCTTGAGACGCTTCCACGCCCGCACGGCCTCGCCCTCGTCGTCCGCGATGAGAATGACCACGCCCTGCGGCGGGAGCTGATTCAACTCGAACGCAAACTTCTCGTCGGCGAGCCCCTCGAACGTGACGTTGCGCGCCGCGTCGAGATGGAACGCGTCGAACGCCTCTTTCGAGCGCAGATCGAGCGTGACGAGTTTGATCGTCGCGTCGTTCCAGGTCTTGACGTACTCCAGCGGGTGAATGAAGACGTCGCGGCCGTCGAGGAGGGGCTGATACTGGTCGCCGACGCGCGCCCACTTCGCCTCGGGCGTCGGCTGCCCGAGACCCCAGATGACCATCGCCGTGCCGAACGCGACCCCCGCCGCGGCCATGTAACGCCGGTTCGTCGGGCGCCACTGCGGGGCCTTCGAGGTGTCGCGGGCGAACTCTTCGGCCTTCTCGGCGCCGTAGAAGAACACCAGTGCCAGTACCGTGACCGCCACGACCGCGCCGCCGAGGGACCAGCCGAAGACGTCCGAGAGCAGCAGGCGCTCGGTATAGGACGAGTTCCAGAACTTCTGCATCGACGAGACCGTGCCGCCGAACACACCCGCACCGATGGTCGTGCCGATGAAGAACATCAGACCGTCGAGCTTCAGGCTCGCCGCGGAGATGATCGACGTGCCCGGACAGTACCCTCCGACGACGAACCCGACACCCATCACCAGACCGCCGACGATGCCCGGCCACAGATACGTCTGGTTCACGTAGATCTTCGAGAAATCCAGATAGCCGAGCGCCGCGGTCAGGAAGATCAGCAGGCAGGCGGTCAGGATGGCCGTGAACATCGTCTTCAGCACGGTCATGTCCTTGAAGTAGAACTGACCGGCGAGCTTGCGGGCGTTGCCGAACCCGGCGAGCTCGAGGGAGACGCCGAAGCCGAGACCGATGGCGAAATAGACCAGGTAGTTGAGGGCCTTGCCGAGGGGGCCGATGTCGAGGGGGAGCATGGCCGTCTCCTAGTTCCAGAGCTTGCGGACGAAATAGGCGAGCATGTAGGCGCCGGCGAACACGGCGAACATGAAGGCCCAGGACCCGGCGGAGAGGACCGCGCCGCCGCTCAGCGCGTTGCCGCTGGTGCAGCCGCGGGCGAGGCGGGCGCCGTACCCCATGATGATGCCGCCGAGCAGGGCGAGCGGAAGACGCAGGCGCGGGCTGATGCTCGGGCCATGGCAGACCTCGACCTTGAGCCGGCGATTGCGCCAGGAGGACACCATGCCCCCGGCGAAGGTGCCGAGCAGCATCATCACGCTCGAGTGGTCGAGGGCGCTGCGGTCCCCGCCGCCGATGGCGGCGAAGTAGCCGACCCGGTCGACGTAGTCCTGCGCGACGGCGCTCGTGGCGGCGACCTGCAGGCGGCTGACCGCGCCCGAGGCGCCGAGACCGCTGTGCGTGACCGCGAAGGCGGTGAAGAGCACCACGCCGAGCATCACACCGGCGAGGTAGGGGTTGATGAAGGGCTTAGGTTCCATGGGGTTTCCCTCCCGCCGGATCGCGGTCGTATCCGAGGGCCTTCCAGTCGAGGCGCCCGCCCTCGGAGTGACAGTCGACACAGGTCAACGCCTTCTTCGCCGGCGTCGTCATGTGGTTGATGGGCCAGTACATATGTGTCGGTGTGAAATCGAACTGACCGCTGTAGGGCAGCCCGGCCGTTTGCATGCCTTTCTCGGCGGCGAACGCCCAATCGAACTTCGTCCAGAAACCGCCGTCGCCTGCCGTGATGGGCGGGATGAGCACGCGGTTGACGGGATCGTAGATCTGTTTCGCCCGGTGAATCTTGAACGGGAAGATCCGCGCCGTCGGGTCCTTGCGGTCGCCCTTCGGCGAGTTGACGGGCTGATCGTCCGCGGTCAGTTTGTCGCCGACGATGTAGCGCTCCATCTTGCCGTTGTACCAGGCATAGGCCGGCGGGACCGACTCGTCGTATCTGAACGACCCCTTGATCTTCAGATACTCGTGCGGGTCGTCCTTGCGCGCCGCATCCCCGGCCTGGGACCAGTCCCACTCCATCTTCGTGGCGTACTTCCGGGCGAAGGCCGGGATGTGGCAGGTCTGACACGCCACCCTGGCCACGTGTTTGTTCAATTGCGCATCGGCGTGCGGCGTCTCGGTGTGACACTTCTCGCAGGCGAAGCGACTCGTGACGGTGGCGTCGGTGTATGTCGCGTTCACCTTGCCGGGGACGAGGTGGTGCTCCGTCTTGTGGCAGTCGACACATTGAAAATTCAGACGCCCCATGTGGACGTCGACCTCTTCGGACGGGTTGATGAGCGAGTCGTCGAGGTCGCCGTGTTTGACGCCCATGCCGCCGCCCCCGTTGAAGTGGCAGATGCCGCAGTTCTCGCGGTTGGGCATCCGGACGCTGCCGGCAACGGCGGCGAGGTCGACCTTGTCGCCGGGCAGGCCCTTTTTGCCCTTGCTGTAGCCCCCGGAGCCGTCGTGGCAGACGAGGCAGTCGACGTTCTCGCTCTTCGTGAAGTCGAATTTGTCGTCGCCCCAGCCGTACCCGGCGTGGCAGCGCGTGCAGGACTCCCAGTTGCCGGAGATGCTGATGCAGAAGTTGTTCATCAGGTTGCGCTTGCCGGTGCGCACGGTCTTGCCGTCGCGCTCGACGTCGCCGCTGAGCCACTCCCAGTGGGGGGTCTTCATGACCTCGTTGGCCGCGTTCTCGTGGCACTCGAGGCACTTGCGCGTGACCTCCTGCGGGGTGGCGATCTTGTCCTTGAAGTAGGCCGAGTGGTCGAGGTGCGGGCGCGTGATGCCGGCGATGGGGTTCGTCGGGGCGACGCGCACGGCCGTCGACAGCGCCTGCTCTCGGTGGTCGCCGCCGCCCTGCAGGGCGAGGCCTGCGAGTGCGAGCACGGCCACGACGCCGCCGGCGGCCAGGATCTTCAGGGTCATTGCGCACCTCCGACGTGCGAGCAGCGGCGTAGATTCATGAACATACATATCTCGATTCATCGATATGTCTGAGCACGGATGTACGCCCGGGGACCGGCGGCGGCAAGCCGGGGAGACCCTGACCTTGACGTGGGTCAAACGTGATCGCGTCTCGACCGCATGGCGCTTGGGGGTGGGCAGCTTCTCCGACACGCCGCGCGAGTTGGTCGCGCACGCCGAACATTGAGGAGTGTCGAAAGCGGGTGCGAGGCGCCATGCCGAGGCAAAGTCTCGCGGCCCGTCCACTCGCGGACTACAGCTCGGCCTCGCGCAGGTCCTCACTCATGACGCGCGTGTCGGTCAAGCCTCGTCGACCGGCCAGAGCACGCCGAAGCCGACGTGACGGCCCCTGCCGATGGCGATCGGGCCCGCGATCGGCCGGTCGAAGGTGACGCGTACATGCAACTTGGGCGTCTCGCCGAGGTAGCCGTTGGCGCGGTACTGCGTCGCGATGTGAACGCCAGCGAGCGGCCCACCTGCCACGACCTCAATGGACTCGATGCTCGCCCCCCGGCCTGCGATGGCCTGCCGGATGCTGCGCTCGACCAGCTCGCGACGGCGCTTCTGCAGGTGCAACTCGCGGGCAGCGGCCTTCGCGGGCTCTCCTTCGGCGTTGCGACGCGCCTCGATGAGGCGTTTCCACTCGTCCCGCGTCAGTTCCTTGGTCTGCTGCACGAGCGGGGTGACGGTCGCCCAGGTGCGCGAGCGCTCGGTGATGGCGCGTAGCCACTGACCGTCGGGCTCCGTGTCGAGAACGACTCCGGTACGTCGCCCGTTGTCGACCAGTTCGCGACCGTGGAGGAGTACCTGCGCCGTCTCGATGATCGCGCGCCGAGTCGGGTCGTCACCCGCGCCGAAGTCTGCGAGGGCGATGCGGCGCACGCGACCATCCGGGTACGGTCCGAGCACGCTCGGCAGCGGCAGGATCGCGAGGTGTGGCTCGCTGATCGGCTTGTCGCTGTCGTCGTGGCCGACGAGCACTCGACGAACGAGCGCCTCCATCGCGAGACGATCGCTCGGGCTACTCGCGAGCAGGTCCACGACCTCACTGCGGATCTCGTCCAGGAGGTGGCGCACGGGACCGACGACCTGCCGAAGCAAGCGAGCATCCCACGAGCGGCGCTTGCCGTTGCGCCAGAGGCCCAGCACGAAGGTGGGAACCTCCCGGTCAGCACCGCGAGCATCCGACGCGTACGGTACGGCTCGCACGCCCGCCGCAGCCAGGGGCAGTTCGTTGAGGTCGCGAGCGAAGGCGGCGTCGCAGACGTCGAGGCACCCGACCTCAGGCAGCTCCAGCGACTTGCCGCTCGCAGCTGGCCGCCAGCGCATTGCGTCGGCGGGTGGTTCCACATCGAAGGCATCGAGCACAGCGAGGTCTTCGCCCTTGCCGAGGCTGGAAACATGCCGTGACACATCGCGGATGATGGGCACGTGCGAGGCGTCGACGTCCGGCCACCAGTACCAGACGGTGCTTGGGGCCTCGATGTCCCGGCCGACCATCGGCTCGGGCTCGAGGTCGATGCCCTTCTCGGGGTTGAGCTTCCGCTCAGTGGGCCAGTTCTTCGAGTTGTTGGGCACGAACCGACGCTGGCGCGGTGGGCGCCACTTGGCGTGAGGCGCGAGGATCTCGGGCTTCGTGCCCTCGCTCCAGCCCTGCCGCTCGAGCACGCGAAGTGAGTCGTCGATCGCCTTGCGGTTGCTGTGCGACCAGCCCGCGCGCGCCGAAGACACGAGCGCCTTGAAGAGGCGCGCAGGGCTCGGCGGCCACTCACGGCCGGAGTATCCGGCGAGGAACTGAACGCGGATCGCGAGAGGCATCAGGACTCCGCGTCGTCGTCGCCCGTCGCGCTCTCCTCGGCATCGGTCGACGCCTCGCTCGTGACAGGCGCATCACCGCTCTTCGGCTTGACTTCCTCCCAGAGCTTCTTCAGCTCTCCAACCTTCTTCTTGTTGAGCTCGGCTTCCTTGCCTTCGTAGGCGGGCAGCGCGAGGAGCGCCTTCACGAGTTCGGGTTTCTTCTTCGGCTCTCCCGCGTTGTTTCCACCCTTCGTGCTGACCGCTGCTTTCGCGCCAACCGGATCGAACACCAACGTGACGGGCGCGGGGAACGCGCCGTCTCCGAAGAAGGCCTTGGCCGCTGCGTCGAGATAGAGCTTGGCGGCTCCGTTCGCCGGAGCGGCGAACGCGTCCTCCGCGCCCGAGTGCTTCACGGTCACGGCGGTGAAGGCCGTCGGATCGGCGACGGTCTGCTCGCCTTCCTTCTTGCTCTCGCGCACGAGGATGCATCCCTCACGAAGGTCCCAGACACCGGGGTCCGCTGCCGACGCGAGCGCGATCGCGAACAGATACCGACGCAAGGCGAGGGTCTTGCCGGCGTCGATCTCGGTCACACCGGAATCGGTCGCGGGCTTGAAGGTCGCAAGCGCGCGCACGCCCGACAGCGCAATGATCGTCGTGCGCTCGATGGGACCGAAGGCGATCACACCGCCAGGAGACTCGGGCGCCGGGACGTCGGTCATGCCGAGCTGTGACGCAGGGTTCTTGCTCTCCGTGTTGTTCTGCGCCGCCTCCTTCGCCTCCTTGAGGATCTGCTCCAGCTCCTGGCTCACCTCGGGATCGATGCTCGACCAGTACTGGCTGCGCTTCGTGACCTTCTGCACGTTGAAGGCGACGATCTCGCTGCGGATGAGCCTGCGCGCCTTGGACTTGGTCGACTTCTTCGTGGCCGAGTCGCGGCTGTCCCAGTGCCCGAACACGAGCGACGTCGGTGCGAGCTTCGCGAGCGGAGCGGCGTCGCCCTTCACGTAGGCTTGGAGCGCCGCCTCGAACGGTTCGAAGCCGTCCTTGTCACCGTTCTTGCTATAGCGAACGACGGCATCGCCCACGCGGTGGCCGACCTCGAGTAGGTCGATCGATCCTTGGCCGACGCGGCTGCCCGAGATGGTGACCTTCGGGATCGACGTCCCCGAGTACTTGAGCAGCCGGGCCTCGAGCCGGTTCGCCTGCGACGGGACCGAGTCGACGGTGCAGCGGTTCGCGATCACGCCATCCTTGAGTCCCTCGTAAAAACCTCGCGCGCGCACGCGCGTATGGACGCACGCGACACGGCGTGAGATCGTCCGCGGATGT
>JAKLJY010000073.1:0-17408 GCA_023150895.1 Myxococcota bacterium
CGGCGGCGCCACGGGTGGCGGCGTCGGCTGCGAGGCGGCCTGCACGCTCGTCGTGACCTGCCTGAACTCCGCGTGTGGCAGCGACTTCACGACCGGCGACTGCACGCCCGAGTGCGAGGGCGTCGAGAGCGGCATTCCGCTTTCGCCCCAGTCGTCCTGCGAAGAGGTGGCCGCGCTCCTCGAGATCGGCAGCTTCCAGGACGCCTGCGGCGAGATCGACACGGGCGACGACGGCGGCGACACGGGCGGCGGGAGCACGGGCGGCGGCGCCACCGGAGACCTGTGCTGCGACGCGTCGCGGTGCGCGCTCGGCTGCGGTGCAGACCAGAACTGCGTCGTGGGGTGCGTGCAGCAGTACTGTGGCCAGGACGGCCAGGGTTGCATGCAATGCGAGGCCTGGGGCGAGACCGCGGCCGCGCAGGAGTGCCTCCAGGGCTACTTCCCCCAGGGCGGCTGAGCCCCGCCGGGCCCTCAGGCCGCCGGCAGGTCGAAGACCACGCGCACGCGGTCCTGCAGCTTGATGGCCCCCATCAGCGCCTTGAAGGGCGCAATGCCCCACTTCGAGGGCACGAGTTCGGCCTCACCCTGATAGCGCCCGCCCTCGCGGCGCAGGGTGACGTTGAGCGGCGCGTCGCGTCCTGCGAGCGAGAGGGTGCCGTCCACGCGGCCGAGCGGTGCGTCGACGGCGAGCTTGCCCGTGAATCGGACCTCGGGTTGGCGGTCCGTGTGCAGGACCTTCTCCGTGATGTTGTCGTGGATGTCCCGGCGGTCGCGGTCCGAGAGGCCCTTGGGGTCGACGGCCCCGTGCTTCACCGAGCCGTCGATGCGCAACGAAGCCGGCCAGAAGCGGCCGCTGACCGTGCCCGCGTCGGCGTCGACCTCGACCTCGAAGCGCTCGAGGCTCAGGCGCAGGTCGTGCGCGACGGAGGAGAGCAGGCCGTCTTTGTAGGTGAAGACGTGGAAGGTTCCCTGGGTGATGCGTTTCATGGTCCGGGGATGATAAGCACGGGGCCGGCGGGGTGAAAGCGCCGCCGTGGCACGCCGCCTGCAAACCCGACCCACATGCGCCGACGTTTTCTACGATTCATGGCATGGACCCTGGTGGTCGCGCTCGCGTGCGCGGCCGGCCTGGTTTTGTGGGTGCGCGCCGAGCCGTTCCCCGTCGACCGCTTGCGCCCCGAGGCCTTCGAGAGCACTCGCATCCGCGACCGCCACGGGCGGGTGCTGCGCGAGGCCCTCAGCGACGACGCCGGCCGGGCGCGTGCCGTGCCGCTCGAGGGCGGGGTGTCGCCGTGGGTGCCGCAGGCGTTTCTGGCCATCGAGGACCACCGGTTTCGCGACCACTTCGGCCTCGACCTGCGCGGCATCGCCCGGGCCACGCGGGACAACCTGCTCGCCGGCCGGGTGGTGGCCGGCGGGAGCACACTCAGCCAGCAGCTCGCCGGCCTGGTCTTCCCCGGGCCGCGCACGTTTGCGAACAAAGCCCGAGAGGCCGTCTGGGCGCTGCGCCTCGAACGCGCGCTGAGCAAGGAGGCGATCCTCGAGGCCTACGTCAATCGGGCGCCGTTCGGGCACGGCGCCATCGGCATCGAGGCGGCGGCGCGGCTGTACTTCGAGAAGCCCGCCGTGGGCCTGACGCTGGCCGAGTCGGCGCTGCTCGCCGGGGTGCCTCGAGCGCCCACGCTGAACAACCCGTTCTCCCACCCGGACCGCGCCGTCGCCCGCATGCGACAGGTGCTCGACCGGATGCAGGCGCTCGGACTCGTCGATGCGGAGCGGCACGCGCAAGCCCTCGCCGAGCCGTTGCGATTCGCCCGCCGGGACCGCTCCTTCGCCGCGCCGCACTTCACGACGTGGGTCTTGACGCAGACGCCGGGCCCGGGGGACGTGGTGACGACCCTCGACGCCGCGCTGCAGGCCGAGGTCGAGGCCGCGATCGAAGAGGTTCTACCGACGCTCGCCGACCGGCGCGTCGGGCAGGCCGCCGTCGTCGTGCTCGACAATCCGACGGGCGACATCCTGGCCTGGGTGGGCAGCCGCGACTTTTTCGGCGACGACGGACAGGTGGACATGGTGCGTGGCGAGCGGCAGCCGGGCTCGACGCTCAAGCCTTTTCTCTACGGCCTCGCGCTCGAGCAGGGCGAGACCGCCGCGACACGCCTGCCGGACTTTCCCATGTTCTTCGAGACGCTCTCCGGCGACTACCGGCCCCAGAACTATGACCGGCGGTTTCACGGATGGGTGAGCCTGCGCGAGGCCCTGGCGTGCAGCTACAACGTGCCGGCCGTGCACCTTGCCAACGAGATCGGGGTCGGCGCGCTGTACGAGCGCCTGCACCGGCTCGGGTTCGACAGCCTGCGCCGGGCGCCGTCTCACTACGGGCTCGGCCTGGCGCTGGGCAACGGCGAGGTGACCTTGCTCGAGCTCGCCAACGCCTACCGCACGCTGGCCAACGAGGGCGAGCACCGACCGGTGCGGTGGCGGACCGCGGTGCCATCGCCGGCCGGGGAGCGGGTGATGCCGGCCGCGGTCGCGCGCCTGGTGACGGACATTCTGAGCGATCCGATCGCGCGCGCCCCGGCCTTCGGCCGACACAACGCGCTCGAGCTGCCGTTCCCCGCGGCGGCCAAGACGGGCACGAGCACGGACTTCACGGACAACTGGACGGTCGGGTACACGCCCGCCGTGACGGTGGCGGTCTGGGTGGGCAACTTCGACGGCCGGCCCATGGAGGGCGTCAGCGGCATCACCGGGGCGGGCCGCCTCTGGCACCGGGTCATGCGGCGCCTGGGCGCGCGGGCGCCCGGCGGGGCCTTCTCGCGCCGGGGGCTGGTCGAGGCGTCGCTGTGTGCCGAAGCGTTTTCCCCGGTCGGTCGGTGCGAGCACACCATCGTCGAGCGGTTCTTGCCCGGGACGGCGCCCTTGCGCGACGCGACCGGTGGCGGCGCCCCCGCGACCGACACCGGCGGGCCGACCGGGGTCGCCGGGACGCCGCTGCGGGTGGCCTACCCCGACGACGGGGACGTCTTCGGCCTGAGCCCGGACGTGCCCGGGGACTTTTCGCGGGTGGCCTTCCGGGCAGAACGCGCCGATCGCCTGCCGTTGGGGGCGGCCGAACAGTCGCTGGTCTGGGAGATCGACGGGATCGTCGGTCCCGCCGCCCCAAAGGGGCCCTTCTTCTGGCCGGCGACACCGGGACGCCATCGGGTCCGGGTCTGGCCAGCGGCATCGCCCGAGCGTGCGAGCCCGGCCGTGGTGTTCGAGGTCCTCGCCGCGGCGCCCTCCGACAGCCCCTGATCAGCGCCCGATGCGCCACCAGGCGGGGGCCTTGACCCACCGTGGGAAGGCCGGCAGCACGTACCCGCGGGCGCGCTGATCGTTGAGCGCGTCGACGAGGCGTTGGGGATTGCCGGCCGCCGATTGGACCAGGCCATCCCGCTCCGCCGCTTCGAGCCCGACCATCTCATCGGCGATGGTGGCGATGCTCGCGTCTTCGAGGGGGGTCAGCGCGCGGGTCGAGGGCGCGAGCCAACTCGGGGCGGCGCGTCCGTCGGCGGGGACCGGCTCGCGGCAGGTGATGATGACCACGATCGGCAACTTGTTGTCCCGGACCACACCGACGAGCGATAGGACCTCGGCATCGAGCCGCTCGAGCGCGTCGAGGAAGAGAGCAAAGGCGCGTCCGCGCGTCGGGCACAGCTTGAGAAACGACGCCAGGCGCTGGTGTTCGATGCCCGCGGCCAGGACCGGGGTGCCCGGCTCCGGCAAGAGCCAATCGAGGAAGGCGCGCTTCTGTTCCGTGCTCGACACGCCGCGCCCGCGCAACCACCAGTCGATCTGGTCGCGCATCGGCTGCGGTTCCATGCCGAGCGCGCCGATGAGGGCGAGCGCCAGGTCGCGAAGGCCATGCCCATCCACGTTGAGCGCGGGCCAGGGCAGACGTTGTGTGTCGATCTGGCCCGCGGCCTGGAATGGCAGCAACAGCTCCTCGACGAGGCGCGACTTTCCGCTCCCCGCGGGCCCTGCGATCACGAGCACGCCCGGCTGCGGCGCCGGGTACCAGCGGTCGAGCCCGCGCGAGAGGCTCATCAGGAGCTGGTCGCGGCCGAGCATCGAGGGGGGCCGCAGGGGCGGCTCGAGCGGTCGCGTCGCCAGGCGTACGTCGGTGTTTTCTGCGAAGCGCGTCCCGCGGCGTTCGAGGATGCTGGCGGCCTCGGCGTCCGTGAACTGATCGTCCGTCCGCATCTCGTCGGTCACGGGGTCGGCCCCCGCGGGCGCAGCGTCGGGCCGCCGCCCGAAGAGGCTCACGCGCGGCGCCGGGTTCAGGATCTCCTGCGGTGCGTCGACCAGAGCGCCGAGCGTGCGCCGGACCTCGGAGATGTGGTGCAGGCGGTCGTGGATGTCCGGCCGCATCATGGCGTCGAGCGCCTGCCACAGACCGACGGGCGTGGCGAAACCGGCCCGCGGATCCAGCGGCGGGCAGCCGTGGTCGAGCCGGATCATCAGGGACTGCACGGCGCTCGGCGCCTGGAACGGGAGGCGTCCGCAGATGAGCTCGTAGAGCACGATCGCGAACGCATAGATGTCCGTCCACGGGCCGATGCGGCGGCGGTTGCCCGTGGCCTGCTCGGGGGCCGCGTAGTCGACCGTGCCGAGCATGTCGTGCGCCGACGTGCCGCTGCGGGCCTGGTCTTTGAGGCGTGCGACGCCGAAGTCGAGGAGCACCGGCTCGCCCGACGGATCGATGATGATGTTGTCGGGCTTGATGTCCCGGTGGATGACCCCGCGCGCGTGGGCATGGCCGAGCGCGTCCAGGACCTGATCGACGACGGGCCACATCTCGGCCCAGCTCTGCCAGCGGGTGGCGACCTCGTGCAGGGGCTGCCCCGTGAGCAGGACCATGACGAAAAACAGCCCGACGTTCGGGTCGCGCCCGGCGTCGATCACCGGCACGATGCGCGGGTGATCGAGCCGAGACATGGCTTCGATCTCACGCTGAAACCGCAGCTCGGCCGTGGGGGCGCCGGCGATGGACGCGAGGAGGACCTTCAGGGCGACGTGTTTATTCGTCACCTGATCGAGCGCCCGCCAGACCTCGCCCATGCCGCCCACCCCGAGCCGATCGACGAGCACATACCGTCGGGCGACCGTGACGTTGCGCTGCGTGCTGGTTTCGGGGACCTCAGGTCGCATGATTGCGTGCCATCATACTCAAACGATCAAATTGTGAGCGGGATAACGGTCATGGTGGACTTCATCGTGTTCTCGGACGACTGGGGACGCCATCCGTCGTCGTCGCAGCACCTGTTCCGACGGATGCCGCCGGGGTCCCGGGCGCTGTGGGTGGAGACGATCGGCCTGCGGCCACCCCGCCTGACGTCCTACGATGCACGCCGGATTCTGGAGAAGGTCCGCGGCTGGATTTCGCCCGGTTCGCCCGCCTCGGAGCCGCCCTGGTGTGAGACGCCGGCGGGACTCGTCCGGTACGCCCCCCCGATGCACCCGTTCTACGGCAGCCCCGCGGGCGCGGCGAGCAACGACGCGCTGCTCGTTCGGCTCTTGCGGCGTCGCCTCGCGGCGCTCGGATTCGACCGGCCGGTGCTGGTGACGACCGTGCCGAACGCCTGCGGTCTCGTGGGGCGCCTCGGGGAGCGCGCCGCGATCTACTACTGCGTCGACGACTTCGAGACCTGGCCGGGGTACGCCGGCGGGGCCATTCGGGCCATGGAGGAGAAGCTGCTCGCCCGGGTCGACGGCCTGGTAGTGACCGCGGCCGCCCTCGGTGAGCGGCGCGGACGCCCCGGCCTGCCGCTGCTCTCCCTGCCGCACGGGGTCGACGTCGGCCTCTTCGCCGCTGGGGGGCCGCGTCCGGCCGCGCTCGCCGGCCTGCCTTCGCCGCTGCTGATGAGCGCCGGACTGTACGACGAACGGGTCGACACCGAGCTGCTCGGCGCCATCCTCGATGCCCATCCGACCTGGCATCTGGCGCTCGTCGGGCGGCGGACGGCCCCGCCCAACCCCCTGGACGCACATCCACGGGTCCGAGTGCTGCCCGGCGTGCCGTATCCGCAGGTGCCGGCGTATCTGGGCGCCGCCGACGTTCTGCTCGTGCCCTACCGCCGCAACGCACAGACCGACACCATCAACCCGCTGAAACTGCGCGAGTTCCTGGCGACGGGCCGCCCGGTGGCCGCGACCGCATTGCCCGAGATCGTCTCGGCCTGCGGGGCCCTCGTCGCGACCGGGGACGGCCCCGAGGCTTTCGGCGCGGCCGTCGCGCGCGCCCTCGCGGCCCCGCCCGAGTCGGCCGGCGCCCGACGCGACAGCGTGCTGCCCGACGCCTGGGAGGCCCGCGCGGCGTCCTTTTTCGCCTTTCTCGCACAGGTGGCCGCCCGCCCGCGCGATCGCGCTTGAGCCGGCCGCCCCGGTCGGGCTAGGTGTCGCCCATGCCCTCGCGCCGCCCCCTCGCCGCCCGGACGCTGCTCGCGGCCGCCCTGTTGCTCGCGGCGGGGTTTCCGCGCCCGGCCTCGGCGGGTCTGCGCCACACCTCGGCCCTCGGGGTGCGCAACGACCGCCTCGGCCTCGGCGTCTTCTCGGACACGGCCTGGCGCTGGCGCCTGTTCGACAGCGAGCACGTCTTGCTGCGCGATACGACGCTGGATGTCGGCGTCGTCTCTCAGTTGAGCCCGGCGACGCTGCACCCCGGTGTGTTCGTCGAGGTCGTGCCGGTGGCGGTCCTGAAACTGCGGGCCAGCGTGCAGCGCCTGCAGTACTTCGGCTGGTTCGGTGGTCTCTCGTCGTATCCCGACGGGGACTGGTCGCCGGCGCGCCTGACCGAGAGCAGTCGCGAACACAGCGGCGACCGGGCGGGCGGGTATCTGTACGACGCGCGGGCGACGTTGCGCGGCAAGGTCTGGCGCTTCGTCTTCAGCCTCGAGGGGCAACGCTCGGTGTTCGACTTCGAAGCACCGGGGCCCGTGCACGAACCCGTCAGCGACCTGCTCGTGAGCGCCGACGACGCGCTGACGCAGGTGCGCGCGACCCTCGGGGTCGTCGTGCACGGCGAGGTCCAGCGCCCGGGCAGTCTGATGGTGGCCGGCCTGCACCAGTATTTCCGGACCGATGACACCGAGGTCGTTCGGCACCTGCCGGGACTCGCCGTCGTGGCCAAACCGCCGACGGACTGGTGGTCGACGGGGGATCCGACACTCGCCGTGCTCGGCGGTGTGTTCGCGGTCGATCCGTACCGCGAGGGCAGCCCCTACATCGGCAGTCTGTTGACCCTGACGTTCTCGGAGGACCCGTGAGCGTGTGCGCCCGGAGGGTCGCTCTGCTCGGGCTCGCTCTGCCCGCGGTGCTCGGGCTCGGCACGGCATGTGACGACGCGGGCAGTGGCACGACGGGGCCCCCCGCGGGCCGCGATCAGAACCTGCCGCCGGTCATCCCCACCGACGCCAATTTCGTGGATGCGCGGGTCGATCTGCGCGTCTGGCCGGCGGACGCGGCCCCCGATGCGGAGCGCCCGCCCGAGCCGGCCGACGCGTCCGTGCGACCGCACGATGCCGAGCCGCCGCCCGACCCCCCGGACGCGCTGCCCGAGTGTCGCCTGAACAGCGACTGCCCGCCGGGACAGTACTGCGGCGAGGGCCGCTGCACGTTTGACTGCCGCGAGGCGCGCGACTGTGACGACGGCGAGCGGTGTGTCAACGGCCTCTGCGAGGTCGCCGGCCCCGACCCCGACGCGGGCCTGCCCCCACCGCCCCGCGATTGCCGGGACACGGGCTGCGCCGCGGGACAGACGTGTAACGAGGCCACCGGACGATGCGAGGTCCCGGTCGGCCCGCCCGATGGCCGCCTCGGCGCCGAGTGTGTCGCCGACGCGGACTGCGAGAGTCACTTCTGCGCGGGTCTCGGGGTCGCCGGGCAGCCACACTTCTTCTGTTCGTACCTGTGTTGCAGCGAGGGCGAGTGCCCCATCGGGTTCGCCTGCGGCAGCGGGGGCGGGCCGCGGTTCTGCATCCCGAGCACGGTCTTCCCGAACGGGGCATACAGCTTCGACGCGGCCGCGGGGCAGTCCTGCGGGCGCGGGGGCGGCGCGTGCCAGAGCATGCTCTGCGACACGGGCGACGATCGCTGCCTGCCCACCTGCTGCACGGACCGCGACTGCGGTGGGCGCGCCTGCGTGTGGCAGCCCACCGGCAACGGACAGGCCCAGATCTGCGACATCAACCTGCTCGGTTTCGGCCGAACGGGCGAGCCCTGCGGCTCCGAGTTCGACTGTCAGAGCATGGTGTGTCTCTTCGGCCCGAACGGCCCCGTCTGCGGGGACATGTGTTGCAGCAACGCCGACTGCCCGGGCGGCACGGCCTGCCAACAAGTCATCAACCCCGTCGGCGATTACATCATGGCCTGCGGACCCTCGACCCCGGGGGAGGCCCCGCAGGGCGAGGGCTGCGCGAGCGACGCAGGCTGCCAGAGCGGCCTGTGTATTCGAGGTCAGTGTGAGGACACCTGCTGCGAAGACGCCCACTGCCCGGCCGGCCATATGTGCACGCTGACCGACAACGGCGAGGGCGGGGCGATCCGGGTCTGCCGGCCGCGGCCCTGAGGCCTGCCGCCCGCGGCCGTAAGCACCCGTCGAACCGCTGGCAACGGGCCGGGCAGGGGACTACCATCCGCGCGCCGTTCGAGCCCACCCCACCCCCCAACCGACTTCGGGAGTCCCCACATGGTCGATTTCAAGCTCACCAGCGAACAAGAAGCCCTCCGCCGCCTCGCCCGCGACTTCGCCGTCAACGAGATCCGCAAGGTCGCGCGCCACCACGACGAGACGGGCGAGTACCCCTACGCGACGCTGAAGAAGGCGTGGGAGCTCGGGCTGATGAACACGCACATCCCCGAGTCGTGCGGCGGCCTCGGCCTCGGCACCTTCGACGGCGTGCTCATCGCCGAGGAGAACGGCTGGGGCTGCACCGGCATCAGCACCGCGATGGAGGCCAACACTCTGGCGCAGGTGCCCGTCATCGTGGCCGGCACGGAAGCCCAGAAGAAGAAGTACCTCGGCCGCATGACCGAGGAGTGCCTCTTCTGCGCCTACGGCGTCACGGAGCCCGACGCCGGCTCCGACGTCGCCGCCATCCGCACCCGCGCCGAGCGCCGGGGCGACAAGTACGTGATCAACGGCGAGAAGATGTGGATCACCAACGGCGACAAGGCCAACTGGTACTTCGTCCTCGCCAAGACGGATCCCACGGCCGGCCACAAGGGCATGACGGCCTTCATCGTCGAGCGGGATCTCCCCGGCGTCAGCGTCAGCCAGAAGCTCTGGAACATGGGTCAGCGGGCCAGCGACACTCGCGGCATCACGTTCACGGACGTCGAGGTCCCCGTCGAGAACCGCCTCGGCGAGGAGGGCGAGGGCTTCAAGATTGCCATGAAAGCCTTCGACAAGACGCGCCCCCTCGTCGCCGGCGCCGCCGTCGGCCTCGCCCGCGCCGCGTTCGAGTACGCCGCGGACTATGCCAAAGAGCGCAAGAGCTTCGGGCAGCCGCTCTACAACCACCAGGCCATCGCCTTCATGCTCGCCGACATGGCGAAAGACATCGAGGCGGCCCGCCTGCTCGTGTGGCTCTCGGGCTGGACGATCGATCAGGGCATCCGCAACACCAAGCAGGCTGCCATGGCCAAGTGTTTCGCCGCCGACGTCGCCCACCGCGTCGCCAGCGACGCCGTGCAGATCTTCGGCGGCAATGGCTTCAACTGCGAATACCCCGTCGAGAAGCTCCTGCGTGACTCGAAGATCTTCCAGATCTACGAGGGCACGAGCCAGATCCAGCGTGTCATCATCGCGAAAGAGATCTTCTCGCGCTGAGGGGCTGGGGGGCTGAGGGGAAGTCCGGCGGCCTGACACTGCCACCCCCCATTGACACCCCACCCGCGCATCCCGCAGTGTCGTCGCTCACCCCCCCGTGATTCGTTCCGGAAACCGACACCGCAGGAGTGACGCGACCCATGCAGCCGACCCTTGCTCAGACGATTGCCGCCGTGGCGGCGGCGCCGGCCGATTTGCGACACCGCGCCGAGCTGGCGCAGGCCCTCGAGCGCGCGGGCGCTCAGGAGGAGGCCGACGCGGTGTGGCAGGCGACGGCCCGCGCGGCGGCCGGGCGCGGCGAATTCTTCGTGGCGCTGGCGCTGGGGCGCCGGTATCTGAACGCCGAGCGGCTCGGGGCGCTGCTGGTCGATCTCGCCGCCCGCTTCGGGGCGGGGCGCCCCCGGCAGGGGCCGCTGATGCCCGCGCCCGTGCCGCCGCCGGAGGCGGTGTCGGTGCCCGACGATCCCGAGGAGCAGGTCTTCGTGGCGCTGCGCCTCGGGACGAAGATCGAGCACATCGCCCTGCCGAAGTTCGCGCGCATGCCGGCGATTCCCATCTTCGAGGAGCTGCCGGCGGATGACTTCGTGGCGCTCGGGGCCGAGGTCGAGCCGGTGCTCTTGCGCGACGGGCTCGAACTGCTGAGTCAGGACGCCGTCGAACGCAAGGTGTTCCTGCTCGTGCAGGGTCAGGCGAAAACGAGCGTGCGCACGGGCGACGGCAAGACGGTGGACATCGGCGTGCGTCGCGGGCCGACGCTGCTCGGTGAGATGTCTCTGCTGACCGAGGTGCCGCGTCGCTCGACGATGACGGCCCTCGGGCCCGGCATCGCCTGGCGCATGGACGCCGAACGCATCGTCGAGCTCGGGCTGCAGCGGCCGGCGCTGGTCGAGCGTGTGAAGATGCTGGTGAAACAGCGACTGTTGGCGGATTTGCTGGAACACAGTCGTGTGTTGGCCGACGTGCCGAACAAAGAGGCGCTGGTGCAAGCGTTCACGGTCCGCGCCATTCCGAAGGGCGCGACGGTGATCGAGCAGGGGGCGCCGCCGCCCGGTCTTTTCTTCGTGCTGCACGGCGACTGCGAGGTGTGGGTGACGGACGCCGACGGCAACGCCGCGGAGGTGGCCGAGCTGCACGAGGGCGACGCCTTCGGTGAGATGTCTCTGCTGACGGGGGAGCCGACGACCGCGGCGGTCGTGATGCCCGAGGGCGGCATCCTGCTGCACCTGCCGGCGGCCGACTGGCAGAAGATCTCGGGCGCGGCCGCGACCCTGGGTGAGAAGCTGACGGCGCTGGCCGACGTGCGGCGGGGCGAGAACGCCTATCTCATCACCGACGGCAGCGTCGAACTCGAAGAGGTCCCGGACGTGGCCTGGGCCGTCGAAGGGCTCGACGGCGAGGGCAAGTGAGGGTCCGTCGATCAACAACCGTTCGATCGGGGCACGCACCCGCCGGCCATCTCGGGGCTTTCGTCCTCCCGCCCTCGGTCGCCGTCGCGCTGCTACGGCTCGGTCGGTTGGTCCGGGCGCGCTCCCGAGCTGTCTCGTCGTTCACGGCCCATCTCTGAACGGTTGTCTTCCGACGGACCGTGAGACACTCGCCTACGGGCGAGTGATCTCGGCCCCCTGCGTCGTGGAGTGCGTGCGCGTCTGCAGGATGTTCAGGCGGTCGATGCGCTCGACGAGGTCGTGGCGGGCGGCGCCGTGGGCGAGTTCTCGCAGGGCGCGGCGCAGGCGCTCGGCCTCGGCGTCGTGCATCCGGACGTCGTAGCGGAGGTCTTCGGCCTGAATGAGCAGGAGCTCGACCTCGCCCCAGTGACCGAGGGCGCCCTGCGCCCAGGCCTCGCCGAGGGCGGCGTAGAACTCGATGGCGAAGAGGTTGCCGTGGGCGGCCTGTCGGACTTCTTCGAACTGCCCGCGCGCGGCGTGGGCGTCGTTTCGCGTCCAGGCGCAGACGCCGAGCTCGAGTCGGGCGGTCAGGGCGTTGACCTCGAGTGAACACTCGGCGGCGAGTTCGGCGAGCTCGGTGAATTCGTCCTCGGCGCGGGCGAGGCGGCCCTCGAGGCGGTCGAGGTGGGCCATCGCGAGGCGCGCGGCGAGTTCGGCAGGTCGGTTTTCGGCGCCGCGCGCGCTCTCCAGGCTGGCTTCGAAGGCGGCGCGGGCCTGCTCGAGCCGGCCGAGGTGCTGGTAGAAATGGCCCAGGGAGAGGTGCGCGTTGCTGCGTGCGACGGCATCGCCGGAGCGACGGGCGAAGCGTAGGGCGTCCGTCAGCCACGTCTCGGCATCGTCCGTGCGGTCGGCGCGGACGCGCAACACGCCCAGGCGGCTGGCGGCGCGGGCGGCCAGCGAGAAGAGGTAGTTGCGCTGCGCGATGCCCACGGCCTGCTGGGTGTACGTCTCGGCTTCGTGGGGCTGCCCGGCGTGCTCGGCGGACTCGCTGGCGAGCAGGCAGAGTTCGCCGCGATCCTCGGCCGAAAGCAGGTGCCCGAAGTCGTCCCACTCGAGCAGGCGGCGAGTGAACGACGTGGCGTGCCCCATGAGACCCGACACGTGCAGGCGGCGCACGCTCTCGCGGCCGAGGCGCAGCGCATGGCTCATCTGCCCGGCCTCCGCGTAGTGGCGCGCGACGACCTCGAGTTCGATGCCGGTGGGGTCCTGCTCGGCCTTGGCCAGCTTGAGCTCGGCGGCCGTCTCGTTGAGTTCGGGCCAGTTGGGAAGCTGCCGACAGACCTGGCGGAGCTGCCCGCGCACGAGGTCGTGGCTGAACCGCCAGCGCCCGGCCCCCTGCTCGATGGCCAGACCGGCGCTGACGCCTTTCTCCAGCAGGCCCTCGAGCTCGGAGGTCTCGACGGGCAGATCGGGGGCCTCCGGATCGCCGGGGACGGCGCACAGGCGGGCGAGCGGCCCCACCGTGAAACTGCGACCGAGGAGCGTGGCGCGGGCGAGCGCCGAACGCAACGCGCCGCCGCCCTCACCCTTGGTGACGCCGTCGATGCGGGCCTGAAGGACCGCGTTGGGGTCGGTCGGCACGAGGTGCAGGCCGGCGTCCTCGAGGTAACTGCGTACGGCCTCGAGCGCGATCAGCGGGTTGCCGGCGGCCTGCAGGCAGGCGGCGGTCGCGACGCCGTCGGGCAGGGGGGCGAGGGCTTCGAGGGCGGGGGCGAGCTCGAGGGGGCCGACCGGGCCGAGCTCGAGATGGTCGACGCGGGGCAGAGCCATCAGGGCCTTGCGCGCGGCGCGCACCGTCGTGCGGCTGCTCGGGCGCAGCGTGACGATGATGAGCAGGCGGCGGGCGGCGTCGGCCCCGCCGCGGGCGAGGCGGTGCACGAGGCGCAGCACCTTGCCCTCGGGCGACCACTGGGCGTCGTCCGCCCAGAACAGGAACGGTTGCTCGCCCGCGAGGTCGCGCACCAACCGCGCGGCCCGGGCGATGTGCGCTTCGCTGGCCTGGTCGCTGGCGTCCTGGATGGAGAAGAGAACGTCGAGCGCGTTCTGCCGGGCGTCGGCGTCCGGGAAGATGAGGTCGAGGGCCTGCTCGGCGTCCGTGCGCGAGGCCGTCGGCAGCCCGACGTAGCGCAGGATGGCCTGCCGCAAGCCACCGCCGGCGCGGGTATGCGGCTCGGAGCGCACGACCAGCGTGCGCATGAGGCCGCCCTCTTCGAGCCACTCGCGCGCCCAGGCGGCGAGGCTCGACTTGCCGAGGCCGGCGTCTCCCTCGAGGAGCACGACGCGGGGGCCCTCGCCGGCGAGGGCCGCCTCTGCGGCCTCGTGGATGACCGCCTGCTGCGCCGTGCGTCCGGCCAGGGCGGGCTCCCGGAGGAAGAACAGACCCGGCCCCGACGGACCGACGGCCGGGGCGACGTCGTCCTCGCCCATGGTGCTGCGCGTGTCGTCCTCGTCCATGCTGAACTGCTCGGGCGGCTCGCCGAGCGCGACCGGGCACTCGGGCGCCGGGCCGAGGGCCCGCAGGGCCTCGCGCACCTCGGCCACCGTGCGGTAGCGGTGCAGGGGGACCTTGGCGAGCAGGCGCTCGATGATGGGGACGAGGCCGGCGGGGGCCGAGACGTCCGAGCGAATGCGGACCGGGGGGAGGGGGGTGCGCTGGTGGTGCGCCAACAAGTGGCGACCGTGGAACGGCAGCTCGCCCGTCGCCAACTCGAAGAGCATCACCCCCAGGGAGTAGAGGTCCGTCCAGGGGCCGATGGCGGCCACCTCGCCCGAAGCGGCTTCGGGGGCGATGTAGGCGGGCGTGCCCTCGATCCGGCGGCTGGCCGTCTGCGCTTCGTTCACCGCGAGCGCGATGCCGAAGTCGACGAGTTTGATGCCGCCCGAGGCCTGATGCGGGATGACCAGCACGTTGCCGGGTTTGAGATCGCGGTGCACGAGGTCACGGGCATGCGCGTGGGCGAGGCCGGCGAGCAGCGCGTCGAGCAGCGTGTAGAGGCGCGGCCACGTCCAGCGGCCGAGCATGTACTGCGACAGGCTGACGCCCGGCACGTACTCCATCGCCACGAAGGGCGAACCCTGGGGCGTGCGCCCGTAGTCGAGGATCTCGATGACGGCCGGGTGCCGCAGGCGCGCCATCGCGCGCACCTCGCGGTTGAACGAGCGCTCCGCGCTGCCCTTGCGGTCGTCCCGCAGGTGCAGGACCTTCACCGCGCAGTGTCCGCGGGCCTGCCCGCTGTAGGCCAGCCAGACCGTGCCCATCGAGCCTTCCCCGAGCAGGTGGCGCGGCCGATAGCCTTGGGGGAAGTCCGTGGGCTTCATGGTCGCGGGAGCATAGCAAAAAGGGGCGGCCGCGCGGGACTCGTTCATGTTGAATCCCCGTCACCGGGCCGCCATGATGCCGCCGGGGCGCCCGCCCCAGCGTCGAGGCACAGTCGTCGAGGTTCGTTCCATGCCCAGCTTGGTCCCGCAACGCGAGTCGCGTTCGATCCCCGCCATTTTTCGAGAGCAGGCTGCCAAATTTCAGAGCCGGCCGATGGTGTACAGCAAGGTGCAGGGCCATTGGTCGCCGCTGACCTGGGCGCAGGTGCGCGAGCGGGTCGACTTCGCCGCCGCCGGGCTCATCGCGCTCGGCGTCGCGCCGGGCGACTGCGTTTCGCTGCTCTCCGAGAACCGGCCGGAGTGGATGCTGGCGGATCTCGCCATCCTGAGCGCGGGTGCCGCCGACGTGCCGATCTACGCCACCAATACGCCGGCGGAGTGCGCCTACGTCGTCCACGACAGCAAGAGCCGCGTCTGCTTCGCGAGCACGCAGGAGCAACTCGACAAGCTCCTCCGCGCGCGGGCGGAGATGCCCGGGCTGACGCACGTCGTGACGTTCGAGGAGGGCCTGCGCGGGCAGGCCGATGGACTCACGATTCTCAGTTGCTCGCAGCTCGAGGCGCTCGGGCGCGACACCCCCGGGGTCGGTCGCGCCGCGGTCGACGCCCGGGTGGCCGCGCTCGGTCGGGACGACCTGCTGACGCTGATCTATACGTCGGGCACGACGGGCGAGCCGAAGGGGGTGATGCTGACGCACGGCAACATGATGGCCAACTGCGAAGCGTGTCAGCGCGCGCTGCCCATCAATCCGGACGACAGCCTCGTCTCGTTTCTGCCCCTGTCGCACAGCTTCGAGCGCATGGCCGGGTACTACCTGGCGTTGATGTATGCCGGGGCGACGGTCTACTACGCCGAAAGCATCGCGAAGCTCGTCGAGAACATCGGCGACGTGAAACCGACGGTCGTCACCTCGGTGCCGCGCATCTACGAGAAGGTCTACGCCGGGTTCATGGCCAACCGGGACAACGCCCGCGGCGTCAAGCGCGCGCTGATGGACTGGGCGATCGGCGTCGGCGTCGACGTCAGCAAGCTGCGGCAGGCCGGTCGCGAGCCGGGGGCGCTGCTCTCGGCGCAGTATGCGCTGGCGACGAAGCTCGTCTTCTCGAAGCTGGCGACGAAGCTCGGCGGCCGCATCCGATTCTTCGTCAGCGGTGGCGCGCCGCTCTCGCGGGACATCGCCGAGTTCTTCCACGCGGCCGGGCTGCTCGTCCTCGAGGGCTACGGCCTGAGCGAGACGTCTCCCGTGCTGACGGTCAACCGGGTCGAGGCGTACCGCTTCGGCTCGGTCGGCAAGGCGATCGACAACGTCGAAATCCGCATCGCCGAGGACGGCGAGATCCTCGCCCGCGGCCCCAACATCATGAAGGGCTACTTCAACAAGCCCGAGGCCTCCGCCGAGGTCCTGCTGCCCGACGGCTGGTTCGCGACCGGCGACATCGGTGAGGTCGATCGCGACGGTTTCCTGAAGATCACCGACCGCAAGAAGGACCTCTTCAAGACGGCGGGCGGCAAGTACGTCGCCCCGCAGCACCTCGAGAATCAGCTCAAGCTGCAGAAATTCATCGAGCAACCGTGCATCGTGGGCGACCAACGGCCGTATTGCATCGCGGTTCTGGTGCCTCGATTCGAGAACCTGCTGCCGTGGGCCCACGAAAACGGGATCGTTTTCAAGGATCAGAACGAACTCGTGGCGCACCCGAAGGTGGTCGACCTCCTGCAACGCGATGTCGACGCCGTCAACGCCGGTCTCGCCCGGTATGAGCAGATCAAGTACTTCCTGCTCCTCGGCGAGCCGTTCACGCAGGAGAACGGCCTTCTGACGCCCTCGATGAAGGTCAAACGCAAGGCCGTGGTCAAACACTACGCGGCGCAGATCGAGGCGATTTATGCCAAACATGCCCGGCCGGCGGAGTAATCGGACGTGAGCCTGCACGACGACCATCATGACCGCCGTCCGGTCGACGTCATCGTCGTCGGCGCCGGTTTCATCGGCTGTGCGGTCGCCCGGGAGGCGGCCCGGGCCGGGGCGCGGGTCCTGCTCGTCGAGCGCTCGGCCGAGCCCTCGCGGGCGTTGCACCCCGGCCTCGTCGGGGCGCAGTGCGACGCCGATGCGCCGGACGCCCTCTTCGATCTCCGGATGCGCGGCCGGGCCCTGTTGCCGTCCCTGCTCGAAGCGCTGACGGAGGAGACCGGACTGCGCGTCCCGCGGCGTGGCGCCGGCTTGCTCTTGCCGGCGCGCTCCCTGGCCGAGCTCGAGGTGCTGCACGCCCGCGCGAGCTGGCAGCGGCGCAGCGGGCTCGTCTTCGAGAGCATCACGGGGGGCACGGCGCGCGACCGCGAGGCCGGCCTGCCCGAAGACCTCGTCGCCGCCCTCCACCTGCCGGACGAGGCCGCCGTGGACGCTGGCGCGCTTCATGCGGCCCTCCTGCACGCGTGCGTCGCCGCCGGGGTCGAGCTCCACCTGGCGACGCCCGTGCTCGCGATTGCGCGGGCGGGGGGGGCCGTCACCGGGGTTCACATCCCCGAAGGGTCGGTCGCCGCAGGGGCGGTGGTCATCACCGCCGGGGCGCACA
Organism: Myxococcota bacterium; assembly: GCA_023150895.1. Classification (GTDB taxonomy): domain Bacteria; phylum Myxococcota_A; class Bradymonadia; order UBA7976; family UBA1532; genus CAINDO01. The sequence goes on from JAKLJY010000073.1 coordinate 17,268, forward strand.
GCGGGGTCGGCGGTTTGCCGAGCGCCCCCGTCACCCCGACGCGCTCACCCGTCGTCGAGCTCGGCCAGAGCCGGGCCCTGCGGCACGGTCTGTGGCATCCGCAGGTGCGCATCACCCCGTTGCCGGACGGGCGCGTGTTGC
>JAKLJY010000073.1:17418-40353 GCA_023150895.1 Myxococcota bacterium
GCCGGCGCCCCGGGCGGGGGCGGCTTCGACGACCGCCTGCCCGCCGCCGTGCTCGCCCAACTGATGGGCGCGGCGATGGCGTTGGCGCCGGGGTTGTCCGAGCTGCCCGTGCGGCGCTTCGGCATGCACTTCGGCGCGACGACACCCGACGGCCGCCCGTTGCTCGGCAGCACCGATCCCGTCAGCCTGCTGTATGCCTGCGGGTTCGGCGAACACGACATCACGGTCGCGCCGTTGGTGGCCACGCTGCTCGTCGAGTACCTGCAGACCGGTCGGACGGATCTCGATCTCGAACCCTTCTCCCCCCTTCGGTTCCACGCCTGACGGTGCGCCGTCTTCCGTCGCGTGGCGCGACCTGATACGATCCGCGAGCCCATGCCCGCCTCGAGTCCCATGTCCATCGCCGCGCCCGTCGCGGCGCACCGCCGGCCCATTTTCCGGGTGGTCGCGACGCCATGAATCACGGCCGCGATCCGAACACGCCCAACCTCGAACGGTCGTGCGGTGTCATCCCTTTCCGCCGGGTCGGCGAGGGGGGCGTGCAGTTCCTCGTCGTCCACAGCGCCCTCGTGCGCAACCCCGAAGCCGCGTGGGAGTTCCCGAAGGGCAGCCCGAATCCGGGAGAGACGGACATCGAGACGGCGCTGCGCGAGCTGCGCGAGGAGACCACCGTCACGCAGATCCGGGTGCTGCCCGACTTCCGCGATCAGGTGCGCTACACCTACCGGCGCGAGGGCCGCGAGATCGAGAAGACGGTGGTTTTCTTCACCGGCGAGGTCCTCGACTGGACGGGCATCCCCGACAGCGCGCCGACGAACGAACACGGACCGCACCCGCGCATCGGGCAATGGCACAAGTGGGGCACCGAGGCACAAACGCAGCGGCTGCTGTTCCACGCCGGCATGCGCAACCTGCTCGAACGCACCGCGCGGTTCATCTACGAGTACGACCGCCTCGAGCGCACCCGCATCTCCGTGATTCTGCCCGCCCCCTGACGACCTGCGCCGCGTCACGCGTCGTCGCACGCAGGGTTGGCGCTCGCAGCGCACGGGCGTATGGTGTCGGCCGTATCCAAGCGCCCGCGTCGGGCGCCGGCACGGACAATCAGCGGAGGAACGCGTATGCGAGTCGCACTATTGATGGGAACCGTGGCCCTCGGGCTGAGCCTCTCGGGGGCCGCCGCTGCGGAAGGCATGGGGACGGTGCAGGCCCTCGTCGGTTTCATGGCCGAGGGCAGCGCCGATGAAGCGAAGGTCAAAGCGCAAGGCCGGACGCAGACGTTCGACGTCGACGATGAAGACCTCGAGAGCAACTTCGGTCTCGCGGCATCCTACGAGTTCGAGATGTCGCCGGCGCTGACCCTCGGGCCGCGTCTGGCTTTCATGACGGCGGAAGGGGACGACAGCGAAAACATCACCCGGACGATCGACGTCGGCGGCATCGGCCGCTTCTTCTTCAACCCGGGCAAGTGGCGGGGTTTCATCGCCGGCGGCCTCGGGGCCACCTATGTGATGCTGAAGAACGACGACGTGGACCTCGACGCGACCGGCATCGGCTTCCACGTCCTGGCCGGGGGCGGCGTACAAGGCGCGGTCAGCGACTCCGTCGGGTTCATCGCCGGTCTGTACTTCAACTATCAGGGCATCTCGTCCATCGAGGGTGACCTGAAGATTCAGGGCGTGAAGGTCGACGCCGAGTACAAAGACGCCGTCGCGTCCCGCATGCTGCTGGCGGCCGGCATCACCTTCTGAGCCACCCGCCCGTCCTCAGAAGCCGCGACCCTCGCTGACCCAGCGCTCACCGCGCAGGGTGATGCGATTGCGTTGGCCCGCGGGGCCGTCGAAGGCCTCGTCCCCGGGCAGAAGCAGCGTCAGCTCGCCCGACGTCGAATCGAAAAGCGGTGCGTGCGTCACGGGCTGTGCCCCGCCCCGCAGGCCGAGCACCGCGTCGGTACCCCGCAGCGCCGAGAGCTCGAGCAGGATGCGGTACGTCGGCGGCGCGAGCTGCAGCGCGCCCTCGGCATAGGCGGCGAGCGCGTCGGCGGCGCTCGTCCACGTCGAGGCCGTCGTCTCCGTGGCGTCGTGCGTGCCGATCTGCCCCTCCGGTGCGCGGGCGGCGAAAAAGCGCGTGTCGAAGCGTTTGGGTTCGACCGCCGGGGTGATCCAGCGGGCCAGGTAGACCAACGCATCCGTCGCGAGCGTCAGATTCTCGGCATCGAGCAGCGGGCCGAATCGCGCGGCCTCGGTCTGCAGCGCCTCGCGGTGGGCGGCAAACCGCGCCATGGTCTCCGGAGCGTCGAACCGGACCAGCGGGCCACCGGTGCGCGGGCGGGCCAGGAGAAGCCCCGCCTCCTCGAACGTCTCGCGGGCGGCGGCGACCAGCAACGCCAATGCGAAGGGGCCCTCGTCGGGCGGCAGGCCCAGGCGGCGCGCGGCGGCGGTCGGCGTTTCGGCGCAGCGGGTCGCCCAGGCGGCGTCGTGATCGGCGGCGTCGACCCGGCCGCCGGGAAACACCATGGCATTGGCCATGAAACTCGCCCGGCCGGTGCGCTTCACCATGAAGATCTCGGGCGCATCGCCGCGCACGAGCAAGAGCGTCGAAGCGTCGCGCGGGGGCGCGGGCGGCGTGCCGGCGGGGGAGAGCCCGAGACCCCGAGTCACATCACCCCCTTGCGCCGGCATTGCTCCTCGGCGATGGCCCGCAGGTTGATGTTGGCCTTCATGCGGGTCATCTGCCCCTTGAGCCCGGCGAGCACCCGGAAATACAGGATCAGCCCCGCCGGCGGGATCATGCGGATGAGTTCGAAGTTCTCCCGCAGGAAGGTGCGCAGCCGCGCGTGCACGGACCAACCGTCGAAGTCGAACGGCGCGTCGTGTTTGATGGGCGCCAGGATGAGGTCGTGATAGGCGCGCAGGACCTCGTGATCGGGGAACTTCGCGTCGGGGGTGCCGAAGCCCATCATGCGAAACCGCTGTTCGAGGGCGTGCATGTCGCCCTCCCAGAAGTGGCGCAGGAGATAGAGCACGCCGTCGCAGAGCTCGGGGTCGAAGGCCTTCACGCAGCCGAAGTCGAGCAGGACGATGTTGTGGTGCTCGTCGAGCAGGAAATTGCCCGGGTGCGGATCGGCGTGCAGCACGTAGTGCTCGTGGAACATCCACACGAACGTCTCGACGAAGCGGGTGATGAGGCGGTCCTTCTCGGCCTGATCGTCGAGCGTCAACAGCACCTCGTCGAGCTTGCCCCCGGCGATGAACTCCATCGTGACGACCGTCCTGGCGGTGTACTCGGGGAAGGGTTCGGGCACGCGCAAGCCGGGCCGGTGGGCCAGCAGGCGGCGGAACCTGGCCAGGGTGCGGGCCTCGAGCTCGTAGTCGGCCTCGTCGAGAATGGCGCCGCGGGCCTCCTCGATGAACTGGTCGAGGCGCTCGCGGGAGAGAAACACGCGTCCCATGCTCAGGACGGCGCCGAGATTGCGCAGGTCGGAGTCGAGCGTGGCGGTGATGCCCGGGTATTGCACCTTGACGGCCACGACCCGCCCGCCGTGCAGCCGTGCGCGGTGCACCTGTCCGATGCTCGCGGCGCCGATGGGCTCGGGCTCGAACTCCGCGTAGAGCTGCCCGATGGGTCGCCCGAACGCGGCCTCGATCTGTGACCGCACCATGTCGAACGTCATGGGCGGGGCGTTGCGCTGCAGGGACGAGAGGCGGTCGGCGAAGTCCGGGTGGATGAGGTCCGGATCGGCGCTGAGGAGCTGACCGACCTTCATCGCCGCGCCCTTCATCTCGCCCATCGTCTTTACGATGCGCTCGGCGTTGGCGAGCAGTGCAGCCGAGCCGGCGTGGTGGTCCGGGTCGCTGCTGCCGCCGCCGAACGCCCGCTTCACGGAGTGGGCGATGACCGAGCCGGTGACCCGCGTGGCGAGGCCGCTGAGCTTGAGGGCGCGGCCGAATCGACCGGTGGTGGGTGCGCCGCCGGCGCCGGGGGGGGTCTCGCTCTCGTCGGCCACGCGGGCTCCCGGTCAGGACAGGCGGCGTGCGGCGATGCCGCCGACGCGCAGGGGTTCGTCGGTCTCGCCGAAACGGCGCTTGACCAGGGCGAGGGCGAGGTGACGGTCGTCGGGGAGGGTGGCCGCGCTGGTCACGTGGCCGATGGCCCCGCCGGCGGCCGAGACCTCGGTGCCGGGCGTCAGGGCGGCCTCGGCCTGCAGGCGGACGAGCGCGCGGGGCGGGCTGCCCATCGACAGCGTGCGCTCGACGACCTCCTGCCCGGGGTAGCACCCCTTGCCTTCGGTCACGCCGAAGAGGCCCGAGACCTCCAGCGGGCTGACCTCGGGGGTCCACTCGGCGCCGAAAGCGGGGCGCCCGGTCTCGACGCGGTGCATCTCGGCGGCGACGCGGCCGGCGGGGTGGGCGCCGGCGCCGACGAGCGCGCCGAAGGCGGCCTCGAAATCCTGAGCGGGGACGATGAGGTCGTACCCCTCGGTCGCGAAGCGGTCGTGCCGGACCACGCGGACGGGCAAACCGGCGAGGTGACCCTCGGCGTGGGCGAACGGGGCCTCGGGGCGGGGCAGGCCCGCGGCGGCGAGCGTCGCGACGGCCGTCGGACCCTGGAGGGCGAGCTGCCCGTGCAGCGACTCGAGCGGCGCGAGCTCCACGCGCTCCGTGAAGAGGTACCGGTCGAGCTCGGCGAGCAGGTCGGCCGGCTCGACCCCCGCAGCCACGAGCGTGTACCGGGCGTCGTTCTCGCGCAGCACGGTGAGCGCCAACCGGATGCGCCCCGTCGAGCTCAGAAGAAAGGCGGGGGTGCCGTGTCCCGGCGCGAGGTGGCGTACGTTGGCCGTCAGCAGGCGGTGGAGAAACGTCGGGGCATCGAGGCCGGCGACGTCGAGCCGGGCCTCGGGGGTGGCGTCGAGCAACGCCGTACCGGTCGTGAGCGCCCGGTATTCGTCCGGGGCGTGCCCGTACGACTCCACGACCCCCGCGGCGACCAGCGCGCCGGCATGTTCGAGGTAGGCCAGGCGGTCCAAGGCGGTCTCCTGTCTCAGGCGAGCGAGGCGCCGATCTCGATGATTTCGGCGAGCGTCCGGCCGCGGAAGTGCGCCGGGTTCAGCTCACCCAGGAACTCCAGCAGGAATCGCCCGTATTTCGTCACCAGGACGGGCATCTCCTGGTACCAGTAGGCGTCCCGCAGCACCTGATCGGCGTAGATGCGATCAATGAGCTCTTTGTAGAGCGTGCCGGCCTTTTCGAGGTCGCTCTCCATGCGCCGGCGCTTCATCGTGCTCTCCTGAAGGTCGTTGGCCAGCGCGTCGCGGCGGGTGCGCTCTTCCCACTGCTGGTTCTTGCTCTTCAGGATGCCCAGACCGCTCGTCATGTCGCGGTCGGCTTTCTTGAGCTGCACGGCCAGCGTCTTGAGGCGCCGGTAGAGCGAAGACAGTTCGTTCCGGGTGCGCTCGCCGTCGCGCTGCAAGTGGCGGAACTTGTCGATGGCGTTGCGGAGGTCCGTCGGGACGTCCACGAATTCGTTTTCGACGAGGTACAGGAACGCCTCGTCATCGTAGGGGTCGCCGGGCGTCTCCGGTGGTTTGTCCGGGAACTTCTGCGTGGCGCTCTCGTAAAGATTGCTGCCCGTCGCGACGCGTTCGAGCGCACGGTAGATGCGCTCGGCGTCGAGCATGCCCTCGGGCGCGACCTCGTTTTCGTACCAGCTCACGGCGCCGAGTCTCGCCCCGCGCGCCCCACAGGTCAACGGGCGCGCCCCGAAAACCGCGCGGGCGAAGGGACACGGCGGGGCAGGGAATTGCCCTTTTCCCCGAGGCCCCGCTTGCCGATGCTCCCGGGGTCGGTCGCGTCTTGCACCGGCATGGACGGGGAGGTCGGGGATGTCGCCAAGCGCCGCAGCCGTTGCGTCGGTTCGCCGCCCGTGGTTGGCCATGACCGGTCTGGCGCTCGGGCTCGCCTGCGGCGAGGCGGACGGTGGCGGGCAGGCCCTCGACGCGGCCGGCGGAACGGACGACCGGGGCACCGCCTCCGGAGGCACCGAATCGGACGGGCAGGCCGGCGGGTCCGCCGGGACGCCGGCCGATGCCGGGCCGCTGGCCGGCACGCAGGCGGTCGACGGGGGGGCCGGCGACGGGTCGCCGTCGGGCGGCGCGCTCGCGGATGGGGGGCGTGGCCCCGACGCGGCCGTCGGCGGGGCGGAGCCGGACGCGCGGGTCGGACCCCCGGTCTTCGGGACGTGCGGTGCGGTCGTCGACCTGTTGGCCACGGCGCAGCCCGTGCCGGCGGGCTGGCGGGTCGAGGCGACCTCGGCACGGGCCGCGCAGACGGAGGTCGGGTCCTGCGGGGGCGATGGTCGGGAGCTTGCCTATGCGTTCACCGCCCCCGGGCCGGGTGCGTACACGTTCGCGGCGGCACCGGCGGAGGCGGGTGGGGCCGGCGGCGTCCCGTTTCGGCCCGCCGTCTACCTGCGCCGGAACTGCGAAGATCCCACGTCCGAGCTGGCCTGCGCCGAGCCGGAGGCGGGCGCCGAGGGGGGACCGGCCATCGTCACCCGCCTGCTCGCCGCGGACGAGAGCGTCCTGGTCTTCGTCGATGCGGTGGACGCCTTCATCGGCGGTCCCTTCGTCCTCGACGTCACCGTCGATCCGCCGGGCGCGCCCGGCGAGGCCTGTGAGCCCGCCGGCGACCCGAATGCATGCGCGCCCGAGCTGCGCTGCCTGCCGGTGGACGGCGACGCTCGGTGTCGGGTCGTCGGCGCGCCGGCCGTCACCTCGGCGCGGCTCGTCGTCGAGCCCGGGGCCGGCACGCTGGGGCTGAGGCTCGAGGGGCAGGACCCCGGGGACGACGTCACCGGCCTGGTCCTCGAAGCGGTCGACGCGGCCGGCGAGCCGGTCTCCCTCGGGCCGCAACCCCCGGGCGGCGTTCGGTCCTTCACGGCGATCACCCGCGCGGCGGGCGCGTTTGCGGGTGCCTTCGCCCTGCGCACGGAGCGCGGTGTGGGGGCGTCGCCCGTCGCCGAAATCGCCGCCGTCATCGTCGAGGTGGTCGACGCGGCGGGCCTGCGCTCCGCGCCCCTGCGGGTCGAGCCCTCGGCCTTGCTCCGGCCCGACCGAGGCGAGGTCTGTGACCCCGATCGCATCTTCGACGCCTGCGTCGACGGCCTGCTCTGCGACGATGGGATCTGCGGGCCACCCGGCGTCGATTGCCCGGAGGCGTTCGCCCCGGCGGCACTCCGGCCGGGCCTGACGTTGGCCGGAGACACTTTGCGCGCCCGGGACGTGGCAGACGCCCCCTGCGGCGGGGCCGGCGGCGACGCCGTCTATCAGCTCACCGCCGAGTCGGCCGGCTTCTACGTCGTCGAGGCCTGGTCGGCCGATCCCGACGTGCGGCCGCTGGTCTTCGCCCGCACCGCCTGCGGGGCCGAGGATCCGGGCGCGTCGCTCGGCTGCGAGGCGCCGCGCCGCGGCGAACGGGCGCAGCTCGGATTCGACCTGGCGGCCGGCGAGACGGTGAGCGCCTTCGTGACGGCCCTCGACGCGGACAGCGGCGGCGCCTTCTCCGTCCGCGTCCTGCGCCCGGAGGCCCCCGTCATCGACTCGGCCGAGGTTTTCGTCAACCCCGAGGCGCAGGCGCTCGGCCTGCGGGTCGTCGGGCGCGATCCCGACGGCGACGTGCGCGCGGTCGGCGTGCGGCTCTTCGACGAGGACGGGGCCGACCTGCTCGGGGACGGCCTGCCCGCCGATCTCCGCCTCGTCGCCGGCGAGTCGACGCTGCGCCCCGGCGGCGAGGTCGCGGTCCGGGCCTCGCGCCGCCTCGCCCTCGATGGTGCGGCGATCGCCCTCGTCGAGGTCTCCCTGGTCGACGCGTTCGGCGCCCGCAGCGCGAGCCTGGCGGTGGCCGCCCTGCCGACGCCCCCCGCGGCGCGGGGCGCGCTCTGCGACGTCGACGGTGCCTTCTTCGCATGTGTGGCGCCCGACCGCTGCGGCGGGCCCCTGGCGCGGGTGCCCGATCCCGAAGGCATCTGCCTCGAGGCCTTCGTCGATTGCCCGCCCGAGCTCGGCGAGGTCATCGATCTCGACGATCCCCAGTATTCGATCGCCGATGGCCTCTGGCAGTTCGACGGCGACACTGGTCTGGGGGGGAACGACACGGCGGGCTCCTGCGGTGGCGGCATGGCGCCGGAGGACGTCCTGGCCTTTCGAGCGCCGGTCGCGGGCCTGTACGTGTTCCGCACGACCCTGCCGCAAGGGGGCGACACGGTGCTGTACGTGCGCTCGAACTGTGGCGACGAGACCCCCGAGGCGGAGCTCGGGTGCAACGACGACGGCCCGGACGCCGTCGACCTCGGGAGCCGGGTCGTGGTGGCGCTCGAGGGCGGGCAGACGGTCTACGCGTTCGTCGACGGCTTCGGGAACGCGGGCAACCCCTACACCCTGACCGTGGAGGTGCAGCGGTGACTGGACGAGACGAGGCCAGGGACGGGCTGCAATCCACCCGAGCCACGCAGATGCCGCTTCGGGCGCTGGGCTTCGTGCTCGCGATGCTCGCGGCCTGTGGTTCGCCCGGCGGCTCGGCCACGCCGTCCGACGCCGACGCGGCCGGCGGTCGTTCGACGGGGCCGGTGGCCGACGCGAGCGGGGGGCGAAACCCCGATGCGGAGGCCGGCGGCGGGTCGACGTCGCCCGCGATCGACGGGGGCGGTGGCCTGCCGGGGCCGTCCGCCGATGCCGGCGGGGGCGGGACGGGGCCGGGCGCCGACGCGGGTGGCGGGGGGGCTTCGCCCACGGCCGATGCGTTCGTCGAGGCCTGTGCGCTCGCGCCCGACGACACCGATCCCGACTTCACGGCGGACATCGGGTGCGCCGCCGACCACGACGCCGTCGCCGCGCCCCCCCTCGTTTCGAACCTCCCCGGCGTGCGCTCGTCGAAAACCATCGTCGACCGGCTCGACGGCGGTCGCCTGTATTTTCAGAACAGCCGGCGCTATCCGCTCCATTGGGACTTCGCGAGCACGCACCTCTCCGGGCGCGGCCTGCCGATCGTGCCCCCGCTCGGTCAGTTCAATCAGACGGAGTACTTCACACCGGACCGCCGCTTCCTGCTCGGGGCCCTGAACTACTACGAAGGCCCGGGCGTCTGGGCCTACGAAATCGCGCCCTACGACACCGCCGACGCCGCCATGATCGGCGCCGCCTTCGAGACCATCCGCGCGCACCTTTTCCCCGCGGCGGCGGCCGCGCTCGCGTTCCATCCCACGTCGGACACCGTGGCCCGGGAGGCCTTGGCCCTGCCCCCCTCGGTGCCGGTGATCGACACCGAGTCGCTCTACGCGGGCATCGACTACCAACCGCTGAACCTGGCGACCGCCATGGGCCGGTTGCGGTTCTTCACGCAGGCGCAGCTCGATTCGCAGGCCATGTCGTTCCGGGACATCGCCGTTCTGCGCGCCGCCCCCAATGACCTCTCCGTGTGTGTCGGCACCATCACCGAGGCGTTCCAGACCCCGCTCTCCCACATCAACGTGCTGGCGCAGAACCGCGGCACGCCGAACATGGGGCTGCGGGGGGCGTTCGACGACCCGGCGCTGCGGGCGCTGGAAGGGCGCTGGGTCTCGCTGACGGTCGGTCCCGAGACCTGGGAGATCCACGAGGTCACGCGGGAGGCCGCCGATGCGTGGTGGGAGAGCCATCGGCCCGCGGCGGTCGCGGTCCCCCGCGCCGATCTGTCCGTCACGGCGATTCAGGACGTCGACACGCTGCTCGACGTGGCGGGTCTCGGGCTGCGGGATGCGCTCGCCCGGGCAATCCCCGCGTTTGGCGGCAAAGCGAGCCACTACGCCGCGTTCCCGCACATCCGCGAGCCGGTGACCATTCCGTACCCGAAGGCCGTGGTCGTGCCCATCGCCCACTACGAACAGTTCATGCAGCAGCACGGGTTTCACGACCGGGTCGAGGCATTGCTCGCCGATCCCGCGTTCCGCGACGACGGTGCGGTGCGCGCGCGCGAGCTCGCCCGTCTGCGCGACGACATGGAGGCCGCGCCCGTCGACCCCGCCTTCCTGGAGACGCTCCGGGCGCGACTGACCGCCGACTTCCCCGGTGTGCGCCTCAAGTTCCGGTCGAGCACGAACTGCGAGGACCTCGACGGGTTCACGGGGGCGGGTCTCTATGAATCCGCCGCGGCCGATCCGCGCGATCCCGACAAACCGTACGAGGACGCCCTGCGAACGGTCTGGGCGTCCGTGTGGCGCCTGCGGGCGTTCGAGGAGCGCGCCTACCGCAGCATCTCGCATCGCGAGGTGGGCATGGCCGTGTTGATTCACCGTGCCTTCCCCGACGAGGACGCGCAGGGGGTGGCCATCACCGCCAACATCTTCGATCCGCTGGGCGTCGAGCCCGGGCAGTACGTCAACGTGCAACGGGGCGACGTCTCCGTCGTGCTGCCGCCCCCCGGAGTCACGAGCGACGCGTTCGTCTATCACGCCGATCTGCCGGGGCAGCCGATCGTCTATCTCTCCCACTCGAGTCTCGTTCCGCCGGGCGAGACGGTCCTCACCCGCGCCGAGGTCGAGACGCTCTCGACCGCCCTGACGGCGATTCACCGCTTCTTCGAGCCCCTCTACGGCCCCAACACGCCGGAGCGCTTCTACGGCATGGACATCGAGTTCAAGTTCGACACCGAGGGCAATCGTCCGGGTGCACCCTCCGAGCTCGTGATCAAACAGGCCCGGCCCTACCCGGGGCGCGGCCGATGAGCGCCCGCCGAGGTCGTGAGTGGCTCGCCGGCGCCCTTGCCCTCGTGCTCGGCGCCTGCGGGGGGGGCGCCAGCGACCCCGTCGCCGTCTCCGACGCCGCCCGCCCGGGAGTCGACGCGGCCACGCCTGGGGTCGACGCGGCCTCGCCGCCCCTCGACGCTGCACGGGCGGTGGACCGCGGGGCGGCCCCGGACGCCGCGCCGACGGTCACCGACGACGGGCTCGACGGGTCACCGGACGTCCCGGTCGGCGACGCCGCGCTCGCGAACGATGCGGGCGGGCAGGACGCGGTCTCCACGCCGGACGCCGACTTCGAACGGGATCCGGCGCGCCTGAACCTCCGTGGGCCCTGTGCGGCCGAGCGCCGATTCGGCGGATTCAAGGTGGAATCGAACGAATCGGAAGGCTACACGGCCGTCGATGGGGTCGTCCGCGACGGGGTGCCGCCCGGGATGGTGCCGGAAGTGGCGGGGGCGGAGGGCGACTGCCGCCTGTTCCGCGCCCGTCGACTCGTCTGCGATCCGCCTTGCAGCGCGGGCACGACCTGCGGGACCGAGGCCACCTGCGTCCCGCAGCCCCTCGGGCAGGACATGGGGCCGGTGGTCCTTCGCGGCCTCGTCGCCCCGCTCGAGCTGCTGCCCCTGCAACCGGGAAACACATACTTCTACACCCGCCTGCCGCATCCGGGCTTCACGGTCGGGCGGGTGGTTCACCTGAGCAATACGCCCGGCTACCTCGGACCGCTGGCCCTCTCGGGCGTCGGCGTCGAGCCCGTCACGGCCCTCGATGCCACCTGGACGCTGGTCGAAGGGGCCGGGCTGACGCTGCGTTGGCAACCCCCCGTGATGGCGTACGGCGCCCGGGTTCTCGTCGAGATCAACATCGATCAGCACGGGCGATCGCCGCTGACCCTCGTCTGCGATCTGCCCGACACGGGGGAGGCGCTGCTGCCCGTCCCGGCGACGGATGCGCTCATCGCCGCCGGTGTGACCGGGTTCCCGTCCGGGCGGCTGACGCGGCGCACCGTCGACTCGAGCGAGGACGCCGACCGCTGCGTCGAGTTCGCCGTGACCTCCGTGCGGCCCGTGCCCGTCTCGGTCGAGGGTCACATCCCCTGCGCCCGGGACGCCGACTGTCCGGTACCGCAGACCTGCGATCTGCCCATCCAGCAATGTCACTGACCCGGAAGGTGAGGCGATGACGCGCAATGCCCTGGCCCGCCGGGCCCTCCTCCCGTGGACCGTCGTGCTCCTCGCCGCGTGCGGCGGGGAAACGAGCGACGGCGGAGGCGGCGAGCGCCTGCGCCGCGATGCGCAGGTGGCGCGCGAGGTGGGACCGTTGCCCGAGGACGCGCAGCGGCCCGCACCCGACCGGCCCGCTGCCGGAGACGTGTCCCCGGTGGACGCCGGCCCGCCCGCCGACGCGGTCCCAGGCGATTTCGACGCCGAGCACGATGCACGGGGTCGCCCCGACGAGGGCGCGAGCGCTGATGGTGCCTCCGGCGACGCGGCGCCGGGTGAGGTCGACGCGGCCGTCGCCGCGGATCTGGGCTTTCCGGCGGACATCCCCGACTGGGGGGATGTCTCGCGGCCCGCCCCCTGGCCCGAGCCGGGCCCTCCGCCCGCGGCCTGTGCCGAGCCCGTGGCCCCCGGGGACGAAGCGCCGGCGCGGCTGCGGGTCGAGGCAGACGTACCCGGGCTGTTCGGCGGTGCAGGCGCGGCCCACGACGCCGCCGGTCGGCTGGTGGTCGCGACGCGGGCCGGGGACCTCTACCGCATCGACCCGGACGGGACGCGGTCCCTCTGGGTGGCGGGGGTCGCCCGCAAGCCGCGGGGCATGGCATTTCTGTCGACGGGCGAGCTCGTCCTGGCCGACAGCGCGTTGGGGCGGCTCGTACTCGTCTACCCGCAGGGCGAGGTCCGCACGCTCTCGTCGGACCTCGACGCCCCGATGGACGTGGAGATCGACGCGCGCGATTTCGTCTATGTCTCGGAAGCGACCCGGGGCGCGATCCGCGAGGTCGACCCCATCACCCGGCGGAGCCGGCGGGTGATCGACGCGCTGCCCGTCGCGCCCGGCGCGCTCGCCTTCTCGGCCGATCAGCGGCAGCTGTTCGTGGCGCTCTCCGGCTCGGGCACCGTCTTCGTGACCGAGCGGGACGCCGCGGGGGACTTCGGCGAGCTGCGGCCCTTCGCGCGGCTCGCGGAGAACGATCTGCGCTGCGTCGGGTTGGCGGAGGGCGCGGCATGCGGGCCCGGGGCCGCGTGCCGGCGGGGCATCGACGGCGTGCTCGCCTGCATCGGGGAAGGCATCTGTCGGCCCGAGGACATCGGGCAGCCCTGCGGCGGCGGGGGGATCTGTCTCGCCGACGGGCTCGGCGGGGTGGCCTGCAGAGGCGACACGGCCTGCGACGGTCACAGCGCCGGCGACATCTGCGTCATGTTCGGGCTCCCCGGGATGTGTGCCCCGGAGGTGGTGACGGGGCAGCTCGTCTGCGGCCCGCCGGCCTGTACGGGTCGTTCGCCGGGCGAGGCGTGCACGGACCTTGCCGGGGCGCCCGGGCGCTGCGCCGACAATCTCGCCGGTCGACTCTACTGCCAATCGGACACCCCGTGCGAGGGCCGCCTCGAAAGCGCCGCCTGCCTCGACCGCGCCCGCAATCTCCGGGGGATCTGCACCCGGGCGGGGCGGCGGGACCTCTACTGTGCGACGACGAACCCCTGCGACGGCGAGGTGGAGGGCGCGCGGTGTACGTCGCCGCTCGACGGGCGGGCGGGTCTGTGCGCGATGGATCTGACCACGGCGAGCCTCTACTGCCTTGCGCCCTCGGACGCGCCCTGCGCCGGTGCGGTCGATGGCCAGTTCTGCGTGACGCCGGCCGGCCGGCCGGGGCTCTGTTTCGACACGACCGAGGCCCGGATCTGCTTCGATCCCGAGCCCTGTTTCGAGCAGGGACAAGCCTGCACGGCGGCCCAGGGTCAGCCCGGGACGTGCGAGCCCGATCCGCAGGGGGCGCTCTTCTGCCGCGCGGCCTTCTGCTTCGGCGCCCTCGACGGCGCCCCGTGCCAGGACGAGGCCTTCGGGGCCGGCCAATGTGTCGAGGGCACGTGTCTGCCCGTCGGGGTCTGCGAGGCGGTTCCGGACGGTGGCGCCTGTCGCAGTCCGCGAACCGGCGCGCCGGGGCGCTGCGGCGCGGGCGCCGGGGATGCGCGGCTGTGTCTGCCGGAGGAGCCCTGTGCGGCGTTGGCCGAAGGCGAGGCGTGCGAGGCCCGCGCCGGCCTGACGGGGACGTGCACGGTGCGAGCGCCGGGGGAGGCGCCCTCGTGCGACGTCGGGCGGCTCCCGGGGGTCGTCCTCGCCCTGGAGACCGACGTGTGCGGCCATGTCTACGCCACCGACGACGCGACCGAGAGCGTCTGGCGCATCAGCCCGGACGGCAGCGAGCGCCAGCGCATGGCTGCCCCCTGGCGCGGTCCCGTCACCACGTTGACGTGGGCGCCGCCGGGCGCCGACGCCGCGGGTGAGTTGCTGGCGGTCGTGCGCGGCGGGGCCGACGTGCTCGCGCTGACCGCTGCGCGCCCGGCCCGTCCGACCGTCCGCCCGCTCATCGACGTCGTCGCCCCGCGGGGCCGCCCGGACGCGCGTGCCGCCGCTTGCCTCGCCGCGCCGGATGCCCCCGTCGCACAACGACCCGTCCCCGGCGGGCGGGGTTATCACGACGTCGTGTTCGACGCGACCGGCCTCCTGATCGGCTTCGACGGCGCAAGCCTCGTTTCCGTGGACGCCGCCGGTCAGACGGCGGTCGTCGCCGCCGGACTCCAGGGCGCCGAGGGCATGGACCGCCTGCCGGACGAGAGCATCGTCGTCGCGACGGGCGCCGGGCTCGTGCGCGTCTTTCCGAATGGCGCGCAGCTCGTCATCGCGCCGGACGTGCGGGCGTACGGCGTCACGGTCGGACCCGACGGCCGCGTCTATGCAGGCGACAACGGCGGTACCATCTGGCGGGTCGACGCCGACACGCTGGAGGTCGAGCCGTACTGGCAGGACGCGGCCGGGCGCGGCATCGCACCCCGGACGATCGCGTTCGACCCCGATCACAGCCTGCTCTACTTCGGCGTCTTCGGGGACAGGGTCTACTCGATGCCCGTCGGGCCGGATCTCGAGCCCCTCGCCGAGCCGCGGCCTCTGGCGGTGGTCGGCGGCGGGGCCTTTCTCGACGGTCTCACGGTGGACACGTGCGGCCAGCTCTACCTGCCGCGGTACGAGGAGTCGGCCCTCTACCGGGTCACGCCCGACGGTGACGCGCGTCTGTATTTCCAGTGGGATCGCACGCAGTACGGGCACGGGCTCGAGTGGGGGCGGGGCCTCGGCGGCTTCTCCCGCGAGGCGCTGTACTTTCCGCAGCCCTACAACGGCAACAGCGTGCTCGAGATGACCATCGGCGTGCGCGGGGCCCGCGACTGAGATCGCCCGACGCGGCCGGCGGCCGGTTCATCGCCCGAAGTTCTGGACGATCGTGATGCTCTCGTTGGCGTCGATGTACCAGCCGCAGCCGACCGTGGCGTACGGGCCCATCATGTTGTCGTAGTGGCCGCCACCGGGCCCCTCCGAGTAGAACGCCGCGAGGCAGTTCGCCACCGTCGCGCGCACCGAGCCCTGCACGAACCAGCCGAGCCAGCCGGGGCACGCGTTCTCTGCAAACGCAACCCCGCCGCCGCCCGTGCGCTGAAAGTGACCGTGCGGTGTGGCGCTCTCGTGATCCTCGCGGGCGCCCTCGGTGGCAAAAGCCTCGAGGGCCTGCGCGCGCGCAACCGGTGGCTGACCGGCCTGGGCGCGGAAGCGATTGGTCTCCGACACGCAGAACTCGTAGTCGTCCTGTGCCGGTGGCTCGGTGGCCGGGCCCGTGGGAGGGGCCGTGGGGACGGCGCCGACATCCGGGCCGTCTTCGCCGCCGTCGGCCTCGGGCGGGTTGGCCCCGCGCGCGTCGCCGACGAACGCGTCGAGGGACTCGTCACCCGCGTCGGCGGTGAAGACGAACGTGCCGGGGGCGCTCGGGGCGGCGCTCGCCGCGGCGCCACCCGCAGGCACGGCGCCATTGTCGATGACGATGTTGTGGCCCTCGCCGCTGGCGCAGCCCTGGGTCAGCACGAAAAACGCGGCGACGGCGGCCGCCTTCGATGGGGCATGACGAAGCATCTGCTCGAAACCGTAGGGCCGGCGCTCGACCGGTGCAACCGGATCCCGTTGCGTGTCCGGACGGGGTGCGCGAAAAGGCGCGCATGTCCACCCCGGTGCCGACCGCCCCGCTCGTGCTCGACCGCGACGCCGAACGTCTCTACGTCCTCAAGCCGGCCGGCCTCCCGGTCTTCGCGCCGCATGGAGACCCGCAGGGCGACTGTCTCGCGGCCCGCCTCCTGGCCTCGGGCGAGGCCGGCGCCGGTCCCTGGCCGCCCGGATTCGAGGGGGGCCTGGCGCACCGGCTCGACACGGCGACGAGCGGCGTCGTCGTGGCCGCGCGCACGCCCGAGGCCCTCGTCCGGCTGCGTGAGGCCTTTGCGGCCGCGACCCTGCGCAAGTTCTACGTCTTCGAGAGTCGGGGCCGGGTCGACTTCACCGAACGCCTGGTCACCGCACCCATCGCGCACCACCCGAGCCGGAAGGACCGCATGGTGTGCCCGTGGCCGGACCGTCCGACGCCGGACCACACGCCCCATCGCGGCAAGTGGTACCCCGCCTGGACGCGCTTCACCCGCCGCGGCGCGGCCTGGCAGGCCGAGATTCACACGGGGGTCACGCACCAGGTCAGGGTCCACGCCGCGTTCGTCGGCCTCGCGCTCACGGGGGACCGTCAGTACGGCGGGGCCCCGGGCG
Source organism: Myxococcota bacterium (assembly GCA_023150895.1). GTDB lineage: Bacteria > Myxococcota_A > Bradymonadia > UBA7976 > UBA1532 > CAINDO01. The sequence continues at coordinate 34,045 of JAKLJY010000073.1, forward strand.
CGTTTCACCTGCACCACGCCCGCATCGTCGGCGATGGGTGGCGTTCCCCCTGGATCGAGCCGGCCTGGCCCGGTTGACAGCCCGGGCAGGGCGGTCCACCCTCCGCCGACTTGAAACAGACCGCCCTCCGGAAGGGTCCAAGGTCGCATGAGCGCAACGCACACCCCCCCCGCCGCCGCCGACAATTTCGCCGCCGATCACCCGCCCTTCGACCTCGACGTCTGCATCGTCGGCACCGGCCGGGTCGGTCTGCCCCTCGGCCTCTCGTTTCTGGAGGCCGGCGTCGCCGTCACCGGCGTCGACGTCGACGCCGCTCTGCGCGAGGCCGTCAACACGGGCCGCATGCCCTTTCACGAGCCGGGGTACGAGGCGCTGATCGCCAGCCGGCGGTTCGTCGTGCACGCCGATCCGGCCGTGGTCGCCCGCGCGCGCGCCATCGTGATCACCGTCGGGACGCCCCTGCACAATCACATCGAGACGGATCTGCGGCAGATCCAGCGCGTGCTCGAGAGCGTCGCCCCGCACCTGCGTCGCGGGCATCTCGTCTGTCTGCGCAGCACCGTGGCCCCGGGCACGACGCACTTCGTCGAGCGGTGGCTGCACCGCCACACGGACTTCAAGGTCGGGCGCGATCTTCTGCTGGCCTTCTGTCCGGAGCGCATCGCCGAGGGCAAGGCCTACGAAGAGATCCGATCGCTGCCGCAGATCGTCGGGGCCGAGGACGCCGAGTCGCAGGAGGCCGCCGCGGTGCTGTTCGGTCGACTCGCCCCCGAGATCATGCGCACGAACTTCGTCAGCGCCGAGCTCGTCAAACTGTTCAACAACATCGCCCGGTACGTTCACTTCGCGCTCGCCAATCAGTTCGCGCTCATCGCCGACACGCACGGCGCGAACATCCACGAAATCCGGCACATGGCCAACCATCACTACCCGCGCAATCACATCGCCGCGCCGGGGCTGACGGCCGGGACGTGCCTGCGCAAGGACTTCGGGATGATCAACGAGTGGAGCCCTTACCCGGATCTGCTCCTCTCGGCGTGGAAGATGAACGAATACATTCCGGCGTTCCTGGTGCAGCATCTGCGGCAACGCACGCCGCTGCAGGACCGCCGCGTGGCGATGCTCGGCTACAGCTTCAAGGCGGACACCGACGACGTGCGCGACAGCCTCGCGCCGAAACTGTATCGCTACCTCGAGCGCGAGACGCCCCTCGAAATCCGGGTGTCCGACGGCAATCTGGCCGATCCGACGCCCGCCGAGTCCGGCACCGCGCCGTTGCGCAACTGGCCGCTCGACGAGGCATTGGCCGAGGTCGACTGCGTCTTCGTCGCGACCAACCATCGCGAGTACGGTCCGGCGCTGCAGCGGCTGGCCCTCACCCGGCCCCACGCCTGGGTGGCGGACATCTGGAACGTCGGCGGCATCGACCAGATCTTCTATCAGGCGGGAGCATTGCTGCGATGAGCGCGGGACTTCATCTGGTGACGGGCGGCAGCGGTTTCATCGGCGCCGCCCTGGTGCGCGAACTCCTGGGGCGCGGTCACGCCGTCCGCGTGCTCGACGATCACAGCCGGGGCCGCCCGGCGCGCCTCGCCGACCTCGTCGACGCCGGTCGCATCGAGCTCGTGCAGGGCGACGTTCGGGACGCGGCCGCGGTCGACACGGCCACCCGGGGCTGCGAGGTCGTCTGGCATCTCGCCTACATCAACGGCACGCGCTTCTTCTACGAGAAGCCCGATGCCGTGCTCGAGGTGGGCATCAAGGGCACGATGAACACCCTCGACGCGGCGCTGGCCCATGGCGTGCGGCGGTACGTCCTGGCGAGCACCAGCGAGACGTACAATACACCGACGCACGTGCCCACCACCGAGGCCGAGCGTCTGATGATTCCCGACGTGCGCAACCCGCGCTTCAGCTACGGTGGCGGCAAGATCGCGGCCGAGCTGATGACGCTGCACATCGGGGGGCGCCGCGGTCTGTCGACGGTCATCTTCCGCCCGCACAACATCTACGGGCCGGACATGGGCTTCGAGCATGTCATCCCCGAGATCGTCGAGCGCATCGTCGCCGTCTCGGAGGGGCTGACCCGCAAACACATCCGTCTGCCCATCCAGGGGGACGGCACCGAGACCCGGGCCTTCTGTTACATCGACGACGGGGCGCGCGGGGCGGCCATCGCGGGCCTCTCCGGCGGGGACGGTGAGATTTATCACCTCGGCACGAACCGAGAGACGTCCATCGGTGACCTCGTCCGGGGCCTCGGCCGGGCGCTCGGCGTCGAAATCGAGCTCGAGCCGGGCCCGTTGCAGGTCGGGGGCACGCATCGGCGCTGCCCGGACATCACCAAGCTCTCCGGCCTCGGCTATCATCCCGAGGTCCCCCTCGAGGAGGGCCTCGCCCGCTCGGCGCGCTGGTACGCGGAGCACTTCCTTGCAAAGCGCGCCGCCCATGGGTGAGCGCGTGCTCGTCACCGGGGGCGGCGGCTTTCTGGGGCGGTTCACGGTCGAGGCGCTGCGGGCCGCCGGGCACGCGGTCGACGCGCCGCGCAGCCGGGACTACGACCTCACGCGGCAGACCGCGGTGCAGGCCATGATGGGCGATCTGCGCCCGCACACGGTCGTGCACCTCGCGGCAGCGTGCGGCGGCATTCAGGCCAACGTCGCGTCCCCCGGGCGGTTTCTGTACGAGAACGCGCTGATGGGTCTCATGGTGCTCGAGGAGGCCCGGCGCGTCGGCGTGTCCCGCCTCGTGCTGATCTCGACGACGTGTGCGTACCCGCAGGACGCGCCGTTGCCCCTCAACGAGCGCGACTTCTGGAACGGCCCGCCCACGGGCGCCACCGGCCCGTACGGCATGGCCAAGCGCCTTCTGCACGAGGCCTGCGCGACCTACGAGCGTCAGTACGGCTTTCAGAGCGTCGTGCTCGTCCCGGCGAACCTCTACGGCCCGGGGGACCACTTCGACCCGGCGCAGAGTCACGTCGTGCCCGCGCTCATCCGGCGCTACGTCGAGGCGGCGGACACGCGGGCACCTTCGGTCGTCAACTGGGGCTCCGGCCGGGCCACGCGCGAGTTCCTGCACGTTCGCGACGCCGCCGCGGGCATCGTCGCCGCGGTCGACCCCGCACGCTCGCCCGGCGTCGCCCCCATCAACCTGGGCACGGGCCGCGAGACCTCCATTGCCGAGCTGACGGCGGCCGTCGCGCGCGCGGCGGGCTTCACGGGCGAAACGCTGTGGGACACGACGAAACCGGAGGGGCAGCCCCGGCGGTTCCTCGACGTGACGCGCGCCCGCGACGCGCTCGGTTTCGAGGCGCGCGTCGACCTCGACGCGGGGCTGTCCGAGACGGTCTCGTGGTTCCGGGAAAATCGACCCTGACCCCGCAGAGGTGGTAGGACTGAGGCGCTGCGGCCCCGTGCCGCCCCTTCGACCGGAGCCTGCCGTGTCCATCCGCCCCCGCCCATCCCGCTTCGCCCGTAGCATCCGGTTGCCCGGGGCCAGCGTCACCCGCCCCGTCGTACTCGCCGCTCTCGCGCTCGCCGTGCCGGCCTGCGGGGACGACGACGACGATGCCGTGGCGGCCGACGCGGGCACCCCGCTGTCGTCGCTTCTGTCCGGTTTCGGCCCCGGGGCGGGCCTCCCCGGCACCGACGCGCGCGGCACGGGCGGCACCGACGGGACGGGCGGCACGGACGCCGGCGCGGTCCCGGATGAGATCGAGCCCGAGGGCGGCGACGCCTGCGGCGCCTTCTGCAGCGTGCTGCTCAATTGCCTCCCCACCGGATGTCCGAACTTCGACCGCCTGAGCCCGGCCGCGCGTGCCGAGTTCGGCGCCGCCTGCTTTCGCGATTGCAGCGGGGTGACGCCCGAGCAGGTCGAAAACCTCCGCGGCTACGGCTGCCCGGCGATCGCCGCCGAGCTGATCAAGGACCCCGGCCTCGGCGCCTTCTGCGCGCTCGAGCCCGCCAGCGAAGCGGACTGCGAGCGCGCGTGCGCACAGGTCACCGCGTGCGGCGCGCCCGTCACCGAGGCGTTCTGCAATGGCATCTGCTTTTACGGCGAGGGGATCGCCTGCACGCTGGAGAACGGCTGCGACTTCGACGCCTGCCGTCAGTACTACCCCGCGAACTGAACCCGGGCGGTCGCCGCCGGCGGGCGTTGCCTTTACTCGCTTCTAAAGCTGCGCGCGGACCTCGGGCAGGCGCATCTTCCAGAGGAAACCGTCGAAGTAGAAGTGCGTCATGCTCTGGAAGATGGCGATGTAGAAGACCCATCGGACTGCCGGCGTCCCGGCCCACATCGGCTCGGGCGCCCCCGGGAAGAAGTAGTCGTTCCACCACTTCGACAGCGAGTAGAAGGCCGCGAGTCCGATGAGCACGACGGCGTAGAAGAGTGCCGGGCGCGAGAGCAGGCGGCCGAGCAGCGGGCGGTGTGCCAACGGTGCGTGGTACCGCTTGCGCTGCACGGCCCAGACGAAGACGGTGTATTCGAGGGCATGACTGAACCCGTAGGCCAGGTAGGCCTTGATGGGATCCACGACGAAGAAGACGCCTGCAAGCAACGTCGTCCCGGCGGCCATGCCCAGGCGGGGCGTCGAGCGGAGCCGGTTGCCCCGCCACTCGGCGCGCAGCCACAGGAAGACCGCGGCGGCGACGAGCGCGAACCCGAACCCGAGCAGCACGGGCCGGGCCGCCAGGAGCCCGTCGATCACCGTCGGCATGAAGCTGCGGCCGCTCTTGAAGTAGCGGGCGACGGCGTCGCGATTCTCCGGGCCGACCCAGCCGAGCAGCGCGGGCAGCGGCGCGAAGACCAGCAGGCGGTCCACCCAGGCGGGCGTCCGCGCGGCGTCGGGCAGCCCGCTCTTGGCCGCATAGAGGCGCAAGAGCCCGTACTTCTGCATCAGAACGTGCCAGAGATTCCACGCGGCGGAGAGGCCCGCGGCGACGCCGATGACGGTGCGTCCGCCGGGCAGACTCTTCTCGACCCAGGGACACAGGGCGATGCAGACGAGCATCAGACCGGGGAAGATCGTGAATTTCCACGGGTGGGCCCGAAAGACCGCCGAGTCCAGATACACATAGGGCAGCGTCAGCAGGCGATGGCTGAAGTTCACGCCGAGCACGAAGACGAGCAGTGGCCACCAGTTGCGCTCCGGCCCGCCCACGAGGAGCGCCGGCACGAGCGCGAACAGCCACCCCCAATGGTAGGCGAGCGCGTCGACGACCGGGCTGACGTGCCAGCGTGCAACGGCGGCATCCGGGGGCGAAAGCCGCAGCCAGCGGGCAATGAACCCGGGGGATTTCGACGGTGCGGCGGTCGGCGTCAGGGCGTCGGCGTTCATGGCGGCGAGGATCGGTGCGCGCGCCCTGGTCCGCAAGGGGGGAACGTGTCATGGTCCGCCGATGCGCTTTTCGCCCAACTTCTGCCTCGTCTGCGGTCAGCCCCTCGTCGACCACCGCGATCCGGTCGAGCCCGAGAAGGTGCGCCGGCGTTGCGCGGCCGAGGGCTGCGGATACACCCACTATGACAACCCCACGCCCGTCGTCGCCGCGGTGGTGGAGCACGAGGGGGAGATCATCCTGGTGCGCAACGTCGGCTGGCCCGAGAGCTGGTTCGGACTGGTGACGGGGTTTCTGGAGCGGGGCGAGGAGCCCGCCGCGGCGGTCCTGCGCGAGCTCTCCGAGGAACTCGGGCTGACCGGAGAGATTGTCCGATTCATCGGCGTCTACGGGTTCCCGGAGATGAATCAGGTCATCCTGGCGTGGCACGTCCGGGCCACCGGCAGCGTCACACTCGGCGAGGAGCTCGCCGCGTTCAAGCGCGTGCCGGTCGGCAAGCTCCGACCCTGGCCGATGGGCACGGGCCGCGCCGTCGCGGACTTCCTCGCGGCGCGCTGAAGCGGTCCGGGGCCCGATTCGCGTCGGCGCCCGGGGCCCATGTTATGCTGCGGCCGGCGCCGGGTGGAGGCGCCCCCGACTCGCGAGTTTGCCATGACCCGATCCCGTCCCGCGTCGTCCTTGCTCCGAACCGTGTCCCGCGGGGCCGCCGCCCTGTTTTTGGCCGCATGCGCGTCGACGCCGCCCGATGATGCCGGGCAGGGCGCGGGCGGCGACACGGAAGGCGGACGGGACGCCTATGCCCGTCCGGAGGAGGACGCCTTTGCCGCGCGGATGGACGCCGCGGGGGCCGTCGCCGATGCGATGTTCCCATTGCCGGATGCGTCTGCGGGAGATGCGGTCTTCACGCCGGATGCGCGCGGGTCCGAGCCCGACGTGGGGACGTCGGACGCTGCACCCGGGGTCCCGGTCG
>JAKLJY010000074.1 GCA_023150895.1 Myxococcota bacterium
GCGGTCCATCCGCTCTCACGCGAACATCGCGGAAATTGGTGTCAGGCGGTAGGGCGTCGCTGGTCGAACGCATACCGTTGGTCTGCTTGGGAATCGGCGAGACATGAATACAGATCGGCGCCCGCGACGACACCAGCGTGCAGGTCATCGTCCGCATCGCGTGCTTCTTGGCCCCCTGCTCCTGCGCATACGGGCCCCCGGCGTAGGGCGTCATCGTCGTCTTGCCGTCGAAGGCGACGATGTTGCACGGCAGACCGACCGGTACGAGCTGCTTCTTGCGCGACGCCGTGCGGACCTGGCGATGCATCGCCGCGAGCAACGACCCCAGGCGTGCGTGGACCAGGAAGTCCCGCGCCGTCGTATCCGACAGCCGGCGCCCGATGCCCAACTTCTCGCGCATCCCGCGCGAGAGGCCGTCGGTCAGCGCCTCCAGCTGCTTGAGCCCCTGCAGGCCTACGACCAGGCCGACCATGAACCCCTTCGCCAGCGACAGCACCGACCAGCGGCGGTTTCGCGCGCCACGGTCATCCTCGATGCGGCCCAGCCCCGCACCCGCCAGTCCGACCGCGAGCATGCCCGCCGCCGAACGAATCTTCCGGTCCTCTCTCGTCATCCTCGACTCCTTCAGGTTTCCAGGAGCCAGAGACGCCGATGTCGTGGTATTGCCTGACGTCGCTGGCGGTGTGGTCGTCCGGGCCGGACAAGGTTGGCCGCCTTGATGAGCCCGCTTTTGTTACACCGGTTCTTCTGGCCCATCGGCTGCCCCACCGCCAGCACTTTCACGCGCGGGCGCGCGTGCTCGCGCGAAAGAGGAGTTCCGCACCCGCTCCGAGTGCGAATCCGTGCACGCGCTATCTACCCATCTCACCGCCACGCCGCCCCAGGCACAGAGCGGGGCACGGGCGTCTCCTGGAATTCTTCACCGGGCGTTACTGGCGCAGCGGCCCCGTCCGGGGATTCGGCTGCGACCGGCCATCGCACGGCGCCACCCGTGCCCGCGTCGTAGCGTTGGAGCGCTGTGCCCAGGCGTTCGACGAGCGCCGGGTGCACCGCCGACAGGTCGGTCGTCTGGCCCGGATCGGTCATCATGTCGTACAGCCGCAGCACCGGCGCCGGCGTGCCGGGCAGCTCGATGAGTTTCCAGCGGCGCGTGCGGACCATTCGGTCTTTCGCGCGCAGCACCGGTTCATGGAGGTCGGCCCGGAGCACGAGGTTGTTGTTGAAGGCCGGATCGACGTCGAGCGTCTCCACCGCGCCAGGCACTTCGAAGAGTCGTGCGCGCTCTTCCGGCGTCAGCATGCCCATCGCTTTCGACTTCGGGAAGAACAGGTAGCAGGTCTCGGCGAAGATCGGCAGGTCGAGGTCCGCCCGTGCGCCGGTCAGCAGCGGCACGAGGCTCTGGCCCTCCATGGCGGGCGGCACCGGTCGCCGGAGCAGTTCGAGCAGCGTCGGCGCGAGGTCGACGTTGCGCGCGAGCGCGTCGAGGCGGGCACCGGCCGGCTGCCAGCCGGGCGGCGTGTCGGCGGGGGGCACGCGCAGGAAGAAGGGGATGCGCGTGCTCTGGTCCCCCCCGAAGAAGTTGGTCCCGTGGCCGAGCGTGCTGCCGGGGTCGTAGAGATCCTCGCCATGATCCGTCGTGACGATCACGATGGTCCGGTCGGCGAGTCCGCGCGCTTCGAGGGCCGCGAGCGCCTCGCCGACATAGGCGTCGAACTCCGAGACCGTGCCATCGTACAGATCGCGGATGTGGTCGATGACCGGTGCAGGCAGGGTGGGGGCGAACCCCGTCGTGATGAGTTCGTGCACCCGCACGTCGATCTGATAACGATGCGGGCCGTCGTAGTGCGGATCCGTGTACTTCAGGTTGTACGGATGACTCGCCGTGTAGGGCAGGTGGGTGGTGCTGTAGAAGAGCAGGCCGAAGAAGGGCTGCCCCCGGGCGGTGGCCTCATCGATGGCGCCGAACATGCGCTCGGTCAACACGTTGGGGCGTAGATAGCCCGAGATGCGCTGAATCTCGGGCAGCATCCACTCACCGAGGGCATTCGAGAAGTAGAGCGGAAAGATCAGGTGGCTCCAGACGGCGCCTTCCATGACCAGTGCGTCGAAGTTCTGCACATCGCTGGCCATGTTCTGCGCAAAACCGACGTCGATCAGCTTGAAACAGTTGCCCGCCCAGTTCGAGCTCACGATGGTGTGGTACCCGGCCCGATTCAACAGGCGCGGGAGGAGGTCCTCCCGCCGTCCGACCGCTTCGGCCTGGTCCCGGCGCAGGTACATGTAGCGGACCCCGTGGGTGGGGGGGAACTGACCGCTCATGAACGTCATCCAGGACTCGAGCGTGCTGGCCGTCGCCACATGGAGTCCGGTCAGGTCGATTGCCCCGGCTGCGAAGGCGTCGATGTTCGGGCTGATGTCGCGGCGATGGTGTCCGTGAACCCCGAGGCGGTCGAACCGCAGGCTGTCGCTGGCGATGATGAGCACGTTGGGCGGTGTGTCGGCCTGGCGGGGTGGCGGCGTCGGCGGCGACGTGGCCCGCGACCACCCCAGGGTCCCCAGGACGAGCGCAAGGGCAATGGCGGCGTGGCCCAGGCGGCCGGCGGGGGCGGCGCGCCGCGCGGCGCGAAACCAGGCCCGCGCGTAGAAGGCGAGTGCCGCGGCACACACGAGACCGAAACCGACCGCCGCCGCGTCGAGCAGGTGCCACCGATAGAGGACGTAGAGATCGAGCCCGGGGGCGAAGGGGGCGACCTTGCGCGCCGTGCCGTCGAGGAGGCCGGGATTGGTGTGGAAGAAGACGCCGAGCGAGAGCAGGTACAGACCCGCATCGAGCCCGAGGATCGTCGCGAATCGACGAAGGGGACGCCGGCCGAGGGCGCGGCGGGCGATCGGGAGCGGGAAGAGCAGGACCGCGTACGCGAAAGAGAGGAGCAGATAGGCGGGCAGCACCCGAACCTGCGAACCGACGACCGTACCGAGGTGAGCCCCGGTGGCCAGCGCCGTGAACGCGTCGTCCTGACCGCGGGAGAAACCGACGAAGCTCCAGACGCCGAGCAAAAAGAGCACGAGCGCCACGCGGAGCTCGACGCCGAGAAGCGCCAGAAACGCCGGGGGGCCGGCGGCGTCAGGGGGCGCGGCGGATGCGGGGGGGACGCTCATGGGCGGCGAACGATAGCGAAAACAGGAATTGTGGACAGATCACACGCGACGATTGGATCGAATCGGCGGCCCGCCCGTTTCGAACCGGCAGACCCCAGGAGGCTGCGCCATGTCCCGATTTCTGACCCGCCCCGCCATCTTCGTCATCGTCCCGCTCTTGCTGCCCGCGGCCGCCCAGGCGCAGGGGCGGCGCGTGGCCGACCCCGCCGACGCCGGCACCGTCGAGGCGCCTGTGACCGAGATCGAGTTCCGTGAGGTCGAATCCGTGGAGGGTACCCGCCACGGCCCCGGCGGCGAGGTCGTCACCGGCCAGGCCCGGACGCCGCGGCCGAGCCTCATCGTCGTGCGCCCGTCGTTCCGGCCCGAGCTGCTGCGCTCGGCCGACGCGCTCTGACCCGCGGCGTGCCGGCGCGACCTGTGGTAGCCTCCCCGCGATGCGCCACGGCCTCCGAGACCGGGTGCGCCGCGCCGCCTGGCTGGTCGTGCTCGGCGCCCTCGCGTGCGACAGCACCGCGCTGTCGTTGGGTGACCCCAACGACCTCAACGCGACCCTCGTGCCGCCGTTCATCACCGAGGACGACCCCAACTCCGTCTGGACGCTCACGCTGAACACCGGCGCGACGGCGGGCGCGGCGGACGACACCGCCGACCTCGCGGAGAATTCGATCGTCTCGGCGGACTTCGGCCCCGGCGTACGCATCAGCGGGAGCGGCTACCTCTTCAAGAGCCAGTTCGTCGTCGAGCTTTACCTGAAGCGGTACGCCGAGGCCGAGCCCGGCACCCGGACGTTCACCGTGCGGTTCATCAACGCCTACGGCGAGTTCCTCGCGCACGGCGAGATCAACGTGTACTGACGGGGGCGGCCCGCTGGCGCCCGTCGCCCAATTGACACAATATCCGGGCGTGTTGCTCTTCGCCCCACCGGCCAGCGCCGAGGTCGCCCTCGAGGCGGCGGCCGCCTGCTTCGACGCCGTCGACTACGACTGCGCCGAGGAGCGCCTCGCGGCCGTGTGGGGGGGCGGCGGGCTCGAGACGGACGCCGCGCTGCGGGCCCGCCTGCTCGAGGCGCAGCTCGCCCTGGCCCGGCGGGACGAGCCGCGGGCCCGCAAGGCCGTCCGGGCCGTGTTCTCCCTCGACCCGGAGTTCACCGCGGACGAACGCCTGCCGCCGAGACTCCGCGCGCTCTTCGACGAGGAGCGCCCCCCGGCGCCGCCCCTCTTCCGCCTGGCCGGCCGCGCCGGGTTGACGTCCTGGCGTCTGTTCGGACACGACGCCGAGCGGTGGTCCGACGGCCTCGGCTTCGAGGCCGGACTCGGCGGCGTCCTGCGGGATCGCTGGGGCCTCGAGGCGGGCGTCGCCTTCAGCGACCATCGCCCCCGCACCTATGAGCTGAGCGGCTTGTCCCTGTGGTCGGCGTTCGTCGGCGGCCGCGCCCACCTCGACGCCGGTTTCCTGACCGTCGCGCCGGGGGTGACGCTCGGTGCCCTGCACGTCGGGGCCGAGGGCGTCACGGGCTCCGAGGCCTACTGGGGCTTTCAGGGGCAGACGACGGTCGACGTCGCGGCCGAAGTCTGGGCCGGCTTCGGGATCGGTGCGCGCGTCGGTGTGATGGTCGTGGCCGTCGCCGACGGCGACGACCGGGCGGCGTTCTCGTGGGTCTTGCCCCTCGAAGTCGGCGTCCGTTATGGGTACTGAGGCACGCGCCCCCCAGGCCGGATGGACCGAGCTGCGGGCGCGTGGATGTACGACACTGCCGTGAGTCTGAAAATCCGCATCGAAATCGAGGGCCGGCCGCCGGTGCTCGTCGGCGCCGGCGGCGCCGTGGTGACCCTCGGCCGGGTCGAGGGCAACGACCTCGTCGTCTCCGATGCCCGCATCTCGAGCCGACATGGGCGTTTCGTCCGACGGGGGGAGGGCTATGCGTACGAGGATCTGGGCTCGCGCAACGGCTCCCTCGTCGAGCGGGACGGCCGGCGCACCGTCGTGCACCCGCCAGAGCTCGTGCCCATCGGCGTCGGCACCCGGCTTCTCCTCGGCGATCTCACGTCCCCGGTGGTCCTCGTCGTGGAGGCGGCGCCGGCCGGCTCGGAGGACCAGGGCGAGGCGGGCGGGACGGTCGTCGCGGCGCGCGCGCTGACGCCGGGCGTGCCGGCCGCCCCGAAGGACGCGGCGACGCTCGAGAGCCTCTTCACGCTGCTGCGCGACCTCAGCGGGCGGATTGATCCACAAGAGGTCCTCGCCCGCATCTCGACGGCCGTGCTCGACCGATTTCCCCAGGCCCGGGGCGTGACGGTGCTGATGGCCGACGCCGAAGGGCTCTTCGTCCCGGAGACGACCCGCGTCCGCGCAGCGGCCGGGCCTGCGGGGCGCCCGAGCGAGACCCTCGTGCGGCGGGTGGTCGACCGGCGCGAGCTCGTCGCCTATGCGGCCGGGCAGGGGTCGCCGACGGCCAGCGTCATGGGCGTGGCCGCGGCCGTGCTCGTCCCGCTCGTCGTCGCCGAGGAGGTCATCGGCGTTCTGCACGTCGACACCCTGACCGGGGCGTTCACGCCCGACGATCAGGCGTACCTGGCGATCATCGGCGCGCACGTGGCGGCCAGCCTCGGCTCGGCGCGGCGATTCCGGGCCATGCAGCTCGACCGGCAGGCACTCGTCGCCGAGAACACGGCGCTCAAGGCGCTGCCGCGACCCATCCTCGGTCAGAGCGAGACGCTGCGCGAGACGCTGCGTCAGCTCGAGCGTGTCGCCCGGACCCAGACGACGGTGCTCGTCACCGGCGAGACCGGCACGGGCAAGGAGCTCGCCGCGCGGTTCGTCCACGCTTACAGCACCCGCGGTGCGCGCGTCTTCTCGGCGCTGAACTGCGGGGCGCTGCCCGAGAATCTGCTCGAGAGCGAGCTCTTCGGGCATCGAAAAGGGGCGTTCACCGGGGCGGTTCGCGATCACGCGGGGCTCTTCGAAGCCTCCGACGGGGGCACGGTCTTCCTCGACGAGATCGGGGAGATCAGCCCGGCGGTGCAGGTTCGGCTGCTGCGGGTTCTGCAGGAGCGCGAGGTGCAGCCCGTCGGGGCGACGCGGCCGGTCAAGGTCGACGTCCGCATCGTCGCGGCCACCAACCGCGACCTGAAAGCCGAGGTGGCGGCTGGGCGCTTCCGCGAGGATCTCTACTATCGCCTCGCGGTCTTCCCCGTCCGGCTGCCGGCGCTGCGGGAGCGCCGCGGAGACGTCGAGCTGCTCGCGGAGCAGTTCCGACAGGCGGCGGTCGCCCGCCACGGGAAGCGCGTGCCTGGTTTCACGACCGAAGCGCTCGGCGCGCTGTCGAGGTCTCCGTGGCCGGGGAACGTGCGTCAGCTCGAGCACGAGATCGAACGCGCCGTCATTCTGGCCATGGACGGCGAACCAATCGGGCTGTCCGATCTCAGCGCCGCGGTCACGGGCGGGACGCCGCTGCCGACGACGCACGTGGCCGAGGCGGACCTGCCCGTCGGTCCGCTGCACGACGTGATGGAGCAGCTCGAGCGTCGCGTCGTCGCCCGCTGCCTCGCGGACAACGCGCAGAACCGCACCCGCGCCGCCCAGGCGCTGGGGATCAGCCGTCAGGCGCTTCAAGCGAAGCTGGCGCGCTGGCGGGACCAGGGCGCGCCCCTCGGGGGCGACGACGAGGGCTGAGCATGACGCCGTTTCATCCGCAGGTCCGCATCGAGACCGACGCCGACGGGGTTCGCCGCCTCGGCCCGGCCACCCACGTCCGGCAGGACGGCTTGCACGTGCTTCGTTTGTCCGGCGGTCCTTACGACATGGCCTTCCAGCACGGAGCATTGCTGCGCGAAGCCATCCCGAACGGGCCATTACCCTTGTTCGAGCGGTATCTGGGGTTGTTCCTGAAGAACTCCCCCCTCGGACCCGCCGCCGGCGTCGTTGCCGAGCTCCTCGACGCCTGGACGCGACGTCGGCTCGAGAAGCGTCTGCCCGCGGCGCTCCGGGCGACGGCCGCCGGGCTGGCGGACGGGGCCGGGCTGCGGGAAGCCGATGTGCTCAAGGCCTACCTGATGCCCGACGCCGTGCTCTACGCGATGGCGCTGTTCGGGCGGCTCACCCGGGCGCCGATCGCGCCCGGCTGCGCGTGCCCGCCGCTCGGGTGCACCTCGGCCGTGGTGGCCCCGGGGCGGACGTCCCGCGGGCAGCTCCTGCACGCGCGCAACATGGACTTCGTCGGCCCCGGCCGGTGGGACGCCGAGCCGGTGGTCGCCTTCCACCGCCCCGAGGACGGGCAACCCTACGTCGCGTTCGGCTCGGCCGGCATCGCAGGGGGGGCCATCACGGGCATGAATCAGGCGGGCCTGACGTTCGCCGTCCACCAGCATTTCCCGTCGGAGGTCGACCTCGACGGGGAGCCCGTCGGCCTGGCCGGCGAGCAGGTGCTGCGGGAGGCCCGCACCCTCGACGAGGCCATCGGCATTCTCGACCGGCATCACCCCATGGGCGGCTGGACGTACATCCTCGCCGACGCCGAGCGGGCAATCGCCTACGAAGTCAGCCCGCGCATGCGGCGCATCGTCCCCATGACGGACGGGTATCTGGGCTACGCCAACGTCTATCAGCACCCGGATCTGCGCGACGCCGAGCGGGCGGTCTATCCGGCGTACGTTCGCGCGAACCACGCCCGACACGAGCGGGTCTGGGCGGCACTGCGGGCGGGCGGCTCGGCCCATACCGAGGCCTCGATGGCCGGCATCCTGGCCGACGCCTCCGTCCCGGGGCTGACCGTGCCAGCGGTCGCCGGCGATCCGATCTGCACGCCGTATACGGTGCTCTCCGTCGTCCTCCGGCCGACCGACCGCCGCTTCTGGGTCGGCCTCGGTCCCGTGCCGACCGCGGCAGGGCGCTACCTCGGATTCGACCTGCGCGTCGAGGGGCCCGCCGGCAAGCCGCGGGCGATCGAGTCGGGCGAGACGCGCCTGACACCGCGGGTCCAGGCGGTGAACGCCTATGCAGCGGCCTGGCGGGCCCTGATGGAGGACGACGACGTCGAGGGAGCCCGTCGCGCCCTCGACCGGGCGCTCGCGGCCTACGACGCCGATCCGACGGTGCACCACGCCGCCGGGTTGCTCGCGCTGCGGGCGGTCGACGCGTCGGCGGCCGAGGTCTGCTTTCAGAACGCGATCTCGCGCGAGACCCGGCCGCACCGGTTGGCGCGCTCTCAGGCCGGCCTCGCCTTCGCGCTGGCACTCTGCGGTCGCCGGGCCGAGTCCGCTGCCGCGGCGGCCGAGGCACGACGCCTGGCGCCCGACGATGCCGAGGTGCGGCGCCAACTCGCGGGCTGGTTCAGCGCCGGTCGTGCACGGCGGCTGTCGGTCGAACTCCTCTACGCCGATCTCGTCTGACGGGCCGGGCCGCCCGTCGCCCACCGGGCGACCCCGTCACGGGCAGCACTGCGGCGGGGGCGGCATCCCGTAGTCGCACTCGCAGCACACGTTCGCGCACGGCGCGCAGCACGTCTCCCAGACGTCGGGCGGCAGCACGCCGTACTCGCACGCGCAGCAGACCTGTGCGCAGTCGATGCTCGCGTCGGGGGCCGGCGGCGAGAGATCGGGCGGTGGGGGCGCTGCGTCGAGGCTGCCGCCGACGTCGGGGAGGCGAATGTCGGGGAGGCGAAAGTCCGTCGGCGGGGAGGCGTCCGGGCGCGCGTCCCCGCGCACGCCCTCGTCGGGTACCAGCGCCTGGTCGAGCGTCGTCGGAGCCCCGTCGACCGGCGCGCTGTCCAGCGTCGTCGGGCGCCCGTCGACCGGGAGGCCGCGGTCGGCGAGCCCGCCGCGGTCCATCGACGTCGCGTCGTGGGGGCGATGCGCATCGCGGGGCTGGAGCGAGGCGTCGGACGCCGGGTCCGGGCCCGAGCCGGCCGACTCACAGGCCTGGGCGACGCCGGCGGCCATCACCACGGCGACGAATCCGGCCCGGTGCCCCGCCTGCGCAGCGGCGGCCGAACTCGCGATGCGTTGAGCCGTGAAACAGAGGGGGTCCTCGGTCAGCGTGCCCGCCACGGCGGCCGAGACACAGCGCGCCCCGCCCCGACACAGCGCACCGTGACTGCACGCCGCACAGGCCCCGGTGAGCTGCCCCGGCTGGAAGTCGCGGTTGTAGGCGAAGGCCCCGGGCCGGTACCAGATCGCGTCGAGCCGTTGGTGGCGCACATTGCCCTCGACGAAGGTCTCGCCGTCGAGCTTCGAGCCCCCGGGCGCGGACCGGCGTTCCCCGTGGGCATCGGCGCGGAGTGAGAGGCAGCCCTTGACGCCGCCGTCCGCCTGGATGCCGATGGCCTGCAGGCCCGCCTGACAGCCGCGCCAGCACTCGTCGCGCCCTCGCCAGCCCCGGCCCCGGAGGACGTCGTCGTGCGGCCCGTAGTAGCCAATCGAGTCGCCGACCGTGAGCGTGAGACCGTGTGCCTTCACGGCGAGCTTCATGCGTGCCAGCAGGGGCACCAGGTACAGGAGGTCCCGGGGGGCGAGCACCTCGTCCCGATGCGCGTCCATCGTGCCCATGGGCTTGGCGAGCTGCAGACGCCACCCCTCGACCCCGGCGGCGAGGGCGAGATCCCGCACCGCCTCGAGCGCGTGAAGGTTGCGTCGGCTGACGGTGGTCATCAGCGTGACCGGCAATCCGGCCGCGCGAAACGCCTCGACGGACTCGAACGCCGCGTCGAACGTGCCCTCGCCGCGGACGCCGTCGTGGATGTCGCGCGGGCCGTCGATGCTGACCGCGATGTTGCACAGGCCGGCGGCCCGCGCCCGACGGGCGATGTCTGCGGCCGCGTCGCGGTCCCGGAAAACGCCATTGGTGACCATGTTCACCCGGACGCCGCGCGTGACGAGCGTTCGGGCGATCTGGTCCCAGTCGCGCCGCAGGGTCGGCTCGCCGCCCGAGAGCGTCACCAACTCCGTCCCGAGCGCGGCGAGCTGGCAGGCCACGTCGAGACACTCGGCCGTGCTCAGCTCCCCGGGACGAACATGGCCCGCCCGGGAGCCGCAGTGCCGACAGCGCAGGTTGCAGGCGAGCGTGAGCTCCCAGACGCAGGTCCGGGGGCGCCAGTCTCGCGCGATGACATGTTCGCGGTTCGAGGACTCGGGGGAGGGGGCTGCAAGGGACATGGGAGGCTCCACGCGCCCGTCGGCGCAAACCTCACCCGGCGTGCATCGCGCGTGCCGCTGTGGCGCGCCGACGGCACGGTCGTCCCGGTTTCCGGGGGGAAACGCGGTGCGCCGGGGGGGCGGCGTCCACGTTTCGACCCGGAAACCCGAGAACCGGCAAAGACCTCAGTGGCGGCTGCCGCAGTTGGCCCCGATGAGCGGGTCGCAGGCGTAACCCAGCGCGGTGAAATCGAAGGCCGGATTGGCATGGCAATCCTGGCAGCCGAGGGCGTCGGCCGGCGGGGCGACCTCATGCTCGATGCCCATCCACATTTCGGTGTAGGCCCACGTCCAGGCGTCGTCCGTGTAGCTCACGTCCGGGCCGATCTGGCCGGCGACGCGGGCGCCCGCGGTCAGGCTGCTCGTCCAGAGGGCGCGCACGGCCTCCGGGGTGTACGCGGCGGCCGCCGGGATGGCCGGCCAGAAGCCGCCCGGTCCGAAGAGTTTCGGCACGAGGACGAGCTGCCGAGCCGGGTCGACCGCCTGGCGGCCGCGCATGACCTTGAACGGCCAGATCTTGGCAGCGGCGTCGGCATGGTCGGCGACCGGCGTGCCGAGGATGATGGGGTCGGCCTCGCTGCCGGCGCCGGCCGGGTAGGTGTCGTCGGTCATCATGCGGCGGACACGACCGTCGTACCACGCGTACTCGGGACGCACGCTCTTCTCCCAGACGAAGTCACCCTTCATCGCGTCGTAGACCGTGACCGGTGTGCCGTCCGCGGTGACGCCCTGCTCGACGCCGTTGTTGCCGCGGGTCCGGTTGCCGGCGGTCGACCAGTCCCAGTTCATCTTGGTGGGCTGCTGGCGGCTGAAGGCCGGCACGTGGCAGGTCTGACACGCGACATCCTGCGCGTGGTTGTTGAGCAGACCGTTGGCGTGGGGGGAGGCGCCGTGGCAGTTCGTGCAGTCGAGAGGACCCTCGGTCACGCCGATGTGTGCGCCCTGGCCCAGGATCAGGTGATTGTCCGCGGCGTGGCAGTCCGAACACTCCATCCCGCGCCCGAGGTGGACGTCCATCTCGATCGTCGCGTTCTTGAGCGCGCTGCCCATGTCGCCCTTCTTCACGTTGTCGCCGCCGCCGGCGTAGAAGTGACAGGCGCCGCAGTTGTCGCGGGTCGGGCGCCCGACGCTGCGGGCGGCGAGGGTCAGATCGGCGGCCGGCACGGGGGCGCCGGCGGTGCCGGTGGCCTTCGCGTACCCCGATGCGCCGTCCGCGTGGCAGACGAGGCAGTCGATCTTCGTGGCGTCGTCGAAGTTGAACGTGTCGTCGCGCCAGCCATACCCGGCGTGGCACTGGGTGCAGCGGGTCTCGTTCGAGTCCGTGGCGATGCAGAAGTTGTTGATGAGCGTCCGCTTGCCCTGCGTCGTCTCGCCCTCGTGGCCTTCGAGGTTGGGCGTGGGGCCGGCCCACTTCCAGTGCGCGGTCTGCAGGAAGTCGTGACCCTCGTTGGGGTGGCACTCGAGGCACTGCGTCGTGACCGCCGGACCGTCGGCGAACGGGCCCGCGAGGGCCTCGAATCCGGCGTGCATGCCCACGGGACGACACAGACCGGCCATGCACAGTTCGTCATCGGCGCAGGTGTCGACGCAGGCGGGCGCGGCGCCGGTGGTGTCGCACATCTGGCAGGGTCCGCAGGCGGGTTCGCAGGCCGGCGGCGGCGGCTCGACGGGGGCGACGCAGCGGCCGGCCTCGCAGAGCAGCCCTTCGGCGCAGTTGTTCACGCAGACCGGCGTCTCACCGCTGGTGTCGCAGCGCTGGCAGTCGCCACAGGCGGGCTCGCAGGTGGCTGGCGGCGGGACGATCGGCGCCACGCAGGTGCCCCCCTCGCACACGAGGCCGGGGGCGCAGTGGTCGACGCACACGGGCGTCTCACCGCTGGTGTCGCAGGTCTGGCAGGCCTGGCAGGCCGGCTCGCAGGTGGCTGGCGGGGGGACGATCGGCGCCACGCAGGTGCCGTTCTCGCACACGAGGCCGGCGGCGCAGTTGTCGACGCACACGGGCGTCTCACCGGTGGTGTCGCAGGTCTGGCAGGCATCACACGCCGGCTCGCAGGTGGCCGGCGGGGGCACGACCGGCGCGACGCAGGTGCCGTTCTCGCAGACGAGGCCGGCGGCGCAGTTGTCGACGCAGACGGGCGTCTCACCGCGGGTGTCGCAGGTCTGGCAGGCGTCGCAGGCGGGGGTGCACGTCGCCGGCGGGGGCACGACCGGCGCGACGCAGGTGCCGTTCTCGCAGACGAGGCCCTCGGCGCAGTTGTCGACGCACACCGGGGTCTCACCGCTGGTGTCGCAGGTCTGGCAGGCATCACACGCGGGCTCGCACGTCTCGGGGGTCGGCGGGGGCACGACCGCCGCAACGCAGGTGCCGTTCTCGCACGTCGTGCCGTCGCCGCAGAAGGAGATGCAGGCCGGCGCCTCGCCGCTCGTGTCGCACGCTTCGCAGCCGTTCGTGTCGCACGCCGGGGTGCAGGTGGCGGGCGGGGTGACGGAGCCGCCCTCGCCGGCGTCCGGCTGCGCGACCTGTCCGCCCGAGCCGTTGCCGCCGGTCGGGGGGGTCACCGTGCCGGCGGTCCCACCGCCGCCGTCGTCGTCGCCGCACGCGGGCAGCAGGAGGCCGAAGCCGAAGACGGTCGAAGTCAGGAGGGCCGGGGCCGACAGGCGCGTCAGCGAGCGCCGGGGTCGCAGGCGGGACATGGGGGAGACTCC
This sequence comes from Myxococcota bacterium, assembly GCA_023150895.1. Lineage (GTDB taxonomy): Bacteria > Myxococcota_A > Bradymonadia > UBA7976 > UBA1532 > CAINDO01. Next base: position 13,050 of record JAKLJY010000074.1, read on the forward strand.
TTCGCAGGGGGGGTGGAGACAGCCGGGGGCCGTAGGCCGGGGATTCGACGAAGAGCGCCACTCCCGGGGACGGGGGCGCCGGGATCGCTCCCGGCCCCGAGAGGGGCGCTGCCGGGCATTTGCACCGGGCGTGCCGACCCGAACGGCCGGTGCCGGACGACCCGCAAGTCCGCGCGCCACGCGGCTCGGCGCGGATCACTTGTCCTGGGTCATGCCGGCCTGTGTTGCGTGGTGTTGCGTCGTGTTGCCGGCGCGACGATGGTGACAGGCAACGTTGCGCAACATCACGCAACACGACACAACGCACTGCAGAACCGAGCGCGGCCACCGATGCGAACCCAACCGACCCGAACCGATGCCTCGATGCTGGCGGCGCTGCGGCGTCTCTTCCCCGGGGGGACGGCCGATCAGTTCCTGGACCCGCTGCTCGACGGTCTGCCCTGCGGCATCTTCGCGATCGATCTCGACGGTCGCATCACCGCCTGGAACCGGCAGATGGAGGCCTTGACCGGCTTCGAACGGGACGACGTGCTCGGGCAGGGCTGCGAGGTGCTCGATGGTTCGACCTGCGGCGGCGGCCCGTGTCCGGTCGGCGGCGGCGCGCCCTGCGCGCTCTTTCGCGAGGGGGGCGTGCGCGACCGCCGGTGTACGATCCGGACCCGCGGCGGCGAGCAGATTCCGGTTCTGAAGAGCGCGCAGATGGTCCTCGACACGTCGGGCGCACCCCTCGGCGCCTTCGAGACCGTGACCGATCTGCGCGCCGTCGAGCGGCTCGAAGCCGATCTCGAGGCGCTGCGGCGCACCGTCGCGGCCACGGAGGGCATGCGCGGTCTGATCGGCGGGCACCCCTCCATGGCGCGCCTCCGGGAGATCATCGCGTTGGCAGCCGCGACCGAGGCCTCCGTCCTGGTGCAGGGCGAGACGGGGACGGGCAAGGAGCTCGTCGCCCGGGCCATTCACGACGCCAGCCCCCGACGGGGCGGCCCGTTCGTCCGCGTCGCATGCTGCGCGCTCTCCGAGTCGCTCCTCGAGAGCGAACTCTTCGGGCACGTGCGCGGAGCGTTCACCGGCGCGGTCAGCGGTCGGGTCGGCCGCTTCGAGGCCGCCGACGGCGGGACGATCTTCCTCGACGAGATCGGCGACATCTCGCCGGCCTTGCAGGCCAAGTTGTTGCGCGTCCTGCAGGAGCGCGAGTTCGAGCGGGTCGGCGACAACCGCACGGTGAAAGTGGACATCCGGGTGGTGACGGCGACGAACCGCGATCTCGCGGCACTGTGTCGAGAAGGTCGGTTCCGGCAGGACCTCTACTACCGCCTGGCGGTCATGCCCCTCGTGGTGCCGCCGTTGCGCGCACGCCGCAGCGACATCCCGCTGCTGGTCTCGCACTTCCTCGACCGCCTCGCCGCGCGCGCCGGGCGGCCGGTTCCGCGGCTGACGGCGTCCGCCCTGGCTGCGTTGGTGGATGCCCCCTGGCCGGGCAACGTCCGCGAGCTCGAGCACGCGCTGGAGTACGCGTGGGTGCTCAGTCCGCAGGGCGTCATCGAGGCTGGGGCCTTGCCCGCGGCCGTCTCGAGCCCGGTCACGGGGCACGTGCCCGTGAGGGACGGGCAGGCCGGCGTCGAGGGGACCGTCGAGCCGACCTCACCGACACGGCGGCGCAAGGTCGCGGGCCCCGGTCGAGCCGTCCTCGAAGCCACGCTCGCCACCCACGGGGGCTCGTGTACCCGAACCGCGGAAGCGCTGGGCGTGCACCGTGTGACGCTGTGGAAGTGGTTGCGGGCCGCCGGACTCGGCTGACGGCGCGTCACTTCCCCATCAGGCTGCCCCAGTCCTGCGCGGGGACGCCGGGGGTCGGGGTGGCCTCGACGGCGTGTTTCGCGTCCGACAGGGACTTCGCCCAGAGGACGGCCCCCGCCGCGGGGAGCGCGCTGACGGCAGCGGCAAGCAACGTCGCCGGCACGACGGTACGCAGGGGCAGGGCCGCGAGCGCTCCGAGGGGCCCGAGCAATGCGACGGCGGCGGGCCCCGCGGGCAGGTCGCCGTAGAAGTGCGCGTAGACGACGCCGCCGAAGAGCGCCACGTTGACCGCAGCCACCGCGGAGCGCCCGACGGTGAGCCGGGGCAGTCGCCAGGTCAGGAGGGAGGCCAGGCCCGCGACCGCGGCCACCCCGCCGAGGGCCTGCCCGATGAGCGCCGTGCCCGAGAGGACCGCGGCGAGGGAGGCGCCGATGGCGGTCGAGCAGAGGCTCGCCAGGATCGTCGGACCGGGCAGGAAGGTCGCCAGTCGGTCGACGACCAGCCAGACGAAGAGCAAGACCCCGCCGGCCTGTGCGACGCGATCGTGCGCCGCGTACTCTCCGCCCAGAATCGGCGCAAGGTACAGGCGCAGCATGACCAGCACGGCCAGGGCGGCGAGCGGGGCCAGAAGGCCGAGGCGCGGCCGCTGCTCGAGCAAGAGGAACGGCAGCGGCAGGGCGACGGCGAAGATCGGCGCCCAGTCGCGCGTGTCGACGGGCGGAATCGTCGGGAAGGCGACGATCCCGATCCACGAGACCGCCAGCGCGACCGCGAGCGACACGGCCAGCACGCCGGGTCGCTCCGGCGTCGTGGCGCCGCGCCGAACCGAAAGGCCCGCCGCGGCGACGCCCGTCAGGGCCAGGGCCGGATACAGGATGAGATGCAGGAAGGCATCGAGCTTGAGTTGTGTACCGACGTCCATGGGTGCCTGACCTCGTCCCTCACCGGGTGCGCCGCGGGCCTGCGAATCGGCCGGCCCGCGTGCCCCCGCCTCACTTCTTCAGGGCGCCCTCGACGGAGAACCACAGCTTGATGTCGGCCGGGATCGGGGGCACGCCGCTGACGCCGAAGTCGTTGCGGTTCAGGCTGATCTCGCCGTCGAACCCGGTGCGGGTGGTGCCCCAGGGGTCCTGACCCTTCTTGTTCTGCTTGACCTTGACGGTGACCGACTTCTTGACGCCGTGGATGGTCAGGTCGCCCGTCACGTCGAAGGCATCGCCGGCCTTCTTCACGCCGGTGCTGACGAACGTCGCGGTCGGGAACTGCTTGGCGTTGAAGAAGTCCGGCCCCTTGAGGTGCTCGTCGCGCTTGCCGTCGTTGGTCGTGAGGCTGTCGACCTTCAGCTCGAGCGAGATCTTGCTGTTGGCCGGGTTCGCCCCGTCGATGGCGAACTCGCCGCTCGTCTGCAGGAACCGCCCCACGACCTTGCTGAAGCCGAAGTGGTCGGCGAAGAAGAGGACCGCGGTGTGGCCGTTGTCGACCGTGTAGGTCTCGGCGGCGACGGCGGCGCCGGAGAAGAGGGCGGAGGACGAGAGCGCGAGCGCGAGGGTACGGAGCGTGGACTTCATCGAGGGTGTTGCCTTTCTGGGGGCGTGAAGGCCGGCGAGACGGGCCGGCAGGTGTTCGGTCGAACAATCATTCGACGTCAAACTATTCACGCTCGCAGCGATTTCAAGAAAAAAGTGACCGGGCTCACCAGGGCGGGGGCACGACGACGTCGCCGCCCGCCTCGATGCCGAAGCCGAGCCGAAGGGTGCGGCGGCGGTGCGGAAAGACCTCGACCGGACAGCGGACGCGCCCGTCGGCGTCGGGGGTGGCGCCGGTTTCCGTGGTGTGCCGTTCCGCCAGCGCGACGGTGACGCCGGCCAGCTCGGAGACCGGGACGCGCAGGAGGACCTCGAGGCGGATCGGTTCCGACGCGATCGAGGTGAATTCGAGCTGATGAACGTAGACGGCGCGATCCCGGCCGAGCATGCGCTCCTCGACTTCCACGGTGCGCTCGTACTGGAACGCCACGCGGTCGTCCGAGCCGAAGGAGAGTTCGAAAGCCTCCCCGGGGCCGACGTACGGCAGGTCGCCGTGTCCGACGTGCGCGCCGTTGCGCAACAACGTCACGGGACCGGCCAGCAGCGGGTGGTCGGTGTTCCGGAGCAGCGCCCGCAGGTGGACCACCGGTGAGACCTCCGGCACGGCCGTCAATCCGGTCCGCGCATCGACCTCGAAGTGGCCGATCAGCAGGGCCCGCGGGCGCCCGTCGGACGGCAGGGACAGTGGCTCGCGGGGGTCGAAGACCCGTGGCTCGCCCCCGTCGTAGACCCCCGGTGCCGCGCTGTCGAGATCGGGCCGGGCGGCGTCGACCTCGCGCAGTGCGAGGCGTGTCGTCTTCGGTTTCGGGATGCGCTCCCTTATCGAGAGGCGATCCTCGGCGAGACCCGGCAGGTCGGCGCCCTCCCCCGGCCGGGCGGTGCTGAGCGAGACGGCGACGGCCTCCCAGGGTTCGCCCGTCCGCTGCCACAGGGTCGCGAAGGTCGTCCAGCGCACGCTCGTCCGCCCGTCCGGGTGTTCGACGAGGTGCGCCTCGTGCGAGGGTCGCCAGAGCGCGCAGGGGTACAGGCCGCGAATCCGGAGCAGCGCCGGCCCGGCCGGGCCCGAGACGCGGACCCGCAGGTGGGTCTCCTGAACCTGTCGGGCGCTTCGGCCGTCGGCCACGAGGCCCTGAAGGCGCTGCTCCTCCTCGGTGCGACGCTGAAGCCCTCGGCGCATCTCATCGACGGCGAGATCGGCGGCGGCCAAGGCCCCCGTGAGGGTGTCGAACCCCGGCTCCGTCCCCGCGGGGTGGCCGCTGAACCATGCTGCGCGTCCGACGGCCTCGGCGAACCGACCGAGGTCGCGCTCGGCGGCGGCGCGGCGTTCGACCGCCCGCGCGAGGGCCTGCTCCGCGACGAAGCGGGCGTCGGCGGCCGCTTCCAGCGCGCGCTCGAGCGACGCGATGCGTTCGGCCGTCTCATTCATCCGGGTGACGGCGCGTCGCTCGACCCGCACGTCGTCGACGGACGCCCCGGCCGGCGCTTCGAGGAGTGCCGCCGCGATGTGGGCGTCGCTGACGAGGGGGCTCAGCCCGGTCACGGTGAACACGGCGCTCCCGCCCGGGAGCGTCACGTCGCCCTCCCGTTCGAAGGCGGCCCGGTCTTCGTAGGCGACGATGCGCCGCAGGGGCACGTCAATTCTCACGGCGGTTGCCTCCGTCCAGCTCGAAGCGTGCGGGCAGCGTGATGCGGTACGCGTGCTCGACGACGACGTGTTCCCCCGGCGGGACCTCGACGGTCCAGGACAGACCGCCGGCCAGCGGCTCACCACGGGGCCCGCGATCCGTCCGCACCGGGGCGGGGCGGCTCTCGATGAGCTCGACACCGATGTCCTTCTCCTGCCGAGCGTCGGCGGGGACCGGCAGCCGATCGAAAACGACCAGGGTCTCGGCGCCCGGACGCGTCGAGCGGACCTTGAGCCGGACGCGGTGCGTGACGCGGGTGACCTGTCCGACGAGGCCCTTGTCCTCCTGATGGAGAGCGACGTGGCGTTCGGTCAGCCGGAGGTCGGGCTCGATCCCGAGGTTCAGCGTAAGGGCACCGCCGGGGCCGACCGCGCCGGGATCGAGGGTGGACGTCACGAGGAATCGCCCGTCGCGATAGACGGCCAGGGGGCCCGCCGGGCGAGGGGCGTCGCCGGTCACCGCGAGGATGCAGAAGCGCCAGACGTCGTTGCTCTCCCGCGGGACGGCGCGGAATTCGATGCGCGCCGGCGCGGCCTCCTGTGTGACGTGCAGTCGGTGATACTGGCCATCGCCGGCGACGGACTGCGGACTGCCCGCCGCGAACCGGGCGTGAAACTGGCCCTGTGTCAGCGGGCGCGTCCCGGCGGGGGCGGGGCCGTCGCTGACGAGGCGCGCGGCCTGCCTCAGCGCCTCGACCGCCCGGCGGAGCTGATCCGGTGCGGCCGGCGTGGCGCCCTCGACCAGCGTCCAGAGCTGTGTGAACGGATCCATCGGCTGGAGCGTGCCGCGGTGGGGCTCGTCGGGACCGGCGAGGCGCAGCCAGGGGTACCGCAGGCGGGGCGGAAGGCGGGGGGACTCGGACGGGGCCGGTTCGGCAGCGCCCCCGAGGGCCCCGTCGGGCCCGGCGTCGGCGAGGGACGCGCGGCTCACGGACATCGTGACCGGCATGGGCGCACCAGGGGCCGGCGCAGGGCGGGGCGCAGCGGCGGGCGGGGGCGCCATCTTCGCCGACGCCCGCGCGCGGAGGGGGGCAGGGGGCGGGGGCGCGACGGCGGTGTCTTCGTGCAGCTCGACGGAGCCCTCGCTGTCCTCGTCGGCGGCGGGCCGCGGGGGTGACTGCGGCGGCAGCGCCGACGGCGCCCCGATGGGCATCGCGAAGGGCGGCGGCGCCGGCGGTGCGACGGCCCGGCGGGCCTGGTCGTAACCGGCGAAGAGCGCATCGAGACCGTGGGGCAGCGGCCGAAAGGCGGGGCGCGGGGCCGGCTGCGCGGGGCCGAGCCGCCAGGACCGCAGCTCGGGCAGGTGGGTCTCCCGTCGCAGGTCGGCGGTCTCGAAGGTCAGCAGGGCGCCCTCCCAGTCCTCGCCGGTGGCCTGTGCGACGAGCGCCTCGAGGTTCAGTCGCGCGGCCGCGCCGTCGAGTTCGAGGCGCCACGCCGGCAGCCACCGCGCGGCCTCGACGAAGTACTCGACCGAGACCGAAACCGGCGTGCCCGGCGGGCCGGCGTCCAGAAGATCGAACCGGACCGCGCGAAAGAAGCGCGGCGGGGTGCTTTCGGGGCGCGCGCGCCGGTCGAGCTCCGTGCGTTCCCGTGCCAGCGCGCGGCGGCGGACCTGCACGTCGGCCCGGGCGGCGTCGAGCGCAGTGAGCTGCGCCTCGACCCAGCGGCCGAGCGTCGCCCAGCCGGGGGCGTCGGGCAGCCGGCCGCGCCCGCCCGCCGCCGGGGCGGTCGGTGGGGTCGGCGCCAGCTTCTCGAGGAGCTGAATGCGCACGGCGATGCTGCGGTCCTCGTCGTCGAGGCGAGCGGCGGCGGCCTGCAGCGCGGCCCTCTGCTCCGCGTCCGGGGGCGGGGGCGATGGGGCCGCCGCGAGGGTGCACGACTCGCGCAGGTGAGCGACGCGGCCGCGTGTCGGTCGCACGCGGAGGCTGTCGGCGGCGAACAGCAGGGGCAGGCCCCGCACCACGACGGCGCGGGCTTCGGTCTCGAAGTGACGGCGGACGAGGGCGCCGTTTCGGTGGACGGAAACGGCCACGATCGGGGCCGCGACCTCCAGGTCGGGTGGGGCGTGCTGCATGGCGGCACTCTAGCTCAGAATCGGCCGCGGGGTCGGTCCCGCGTGCGGCCGGCGGATATCTGCATACATTTCGTGATGCTCCGTGCGGGGACCGTTGACGTCTGGACGGCGCGGTGGTAGGTCGCGCGGCACGTCGGCGTGCGTCCGGGTGCGAACGCCGCGAATCAGGGGGTGTCCAAATGCGTTTCCGTCTCCCGCTTCGATGCGTTCTGAGGCCGGCCGCCGGCGTGCTGGCGGTCGCTGCGTCCGGGTGTTCGCCGTCCGATGAGGTCGACGCGCCGGGAGTCGAGTTCGCGCCGACGGCGCAGGCCGGCGATACCGTCGGGGGCAAGGCGGACGACCCCGCGGTCGGTGTCTGGGCGCGCGTGCCCTACCCGGTCGTGGAGAGCGCACACCCCTATGCCCACAACACCCGCAGCACCCACACCCTCCAGGTCGCGGGCGCCGAGCGCATGAAGGTCGAGTTCACGCGGTTCGAGACGGAGTCTCAGTACGACCCGCTGGAGCTGCGGGACGCGGACGGACGCGTCGTGGCGCGCTACTCCGGTCGTCGGGGCGCTTTTTCGAGCGCCACCGTCGAGGGCGATCTCGTCGAGCTCGGCTTCCGCTCGGATGCTTCGGTGGCGGCCTGGGGTTATCGGATCGAGGCCGTGCGGGTCTTCGGGCTCGGCTGCCTCGCCGACGACGATTGTGGCGACGGGTACGTCTGCCCCCAGACGCGCCGGTGCCTGCAGGCGCCCTGCTTCCAGACCTGCGAACCCGATCCGGATGCACCGCCGCCGGCCCCGCCGACGCAGCCGCCGGCCCCGCCGACGCAGCCGCCGGCCCCGCCCACGCAGCCGCCGGGGCTCATTTCTCCCTGGCACACCCGCGGCGAGCTCGCCCAGAACGAGGAGGTTCGGTTTCCCCTCGCGCTCCCGGCGGACGCCCGCGACATCCGCGTGACCCTGACGGGCACGGGCGACGCGGATCTCTACACGCGCTTCTCGACGCCGCCGACGCTCGAGACGTTCGCCTGTCGCCCCTACGCCGAAACGAGCGCCGAGACCTGCGAGCATGCCCGCGTCGAAGGCGGCGGGCCGCTGTATCTGATGGTCCGCGGGTATCAGGCGCGCAACGCGTTCGATCTGACGGTGACGTGGCAGACGGGCGCAGCGCCGCCGCCGCCCGCACCGCCGGTCCCGCCGGCGGCCGGGGAGGAGATCGACGTCTCGGGCGAACTCTCTTCGGGCGCAGAGGCCCGCCATGAGGTGTCGGCTCGCGCCGGCCAGACGCTCGTCGTCACCCTGACGGGCACCGGCGATGCCGACCTCTATGTTCGCGCCGGCGCCGCCCCGACGCAGGCGATCTGGGACTGCCGCCCCTACCTCGAAGACGCCAACGAAACCTGCACCGTCCGCGTGACATCCGATGGTCCCGTACACATGCTCGTGCGCGGGTACTCGGCCCGCTCCACGTACCGGCTGCGCACGCGCCGTTGATCTGGAAGAAATCCCCGCCCATGGCCACGACGCCCTCCCGCGACCTCCAGACGTTTCCCAACCCGAAGCCCGAACGTCCCTACGAAATCCGCTTCGAGTGCCCGGAGTTCACCTGCCTCTGTCCGGTGACCGGCCAGCCGGATTTCGCCACGATTCGCATCCGATACGTCGCCGCGGCGAAGTGTGTCGAGCTCAAGTCGTTGAAGCTCTATCTGTGGGCGTTTCGCGACGAGGGTCACTTCCACGAGGCCGTGACGAACCGCATCCTCGATGACCTCGTCGCGCTCATCGACCCCCGCTTCATGGAGGTCGAGGGTGACTTCATGGTGCGCGGCGGCATTCGCACGATTGTGGTCGCGCGGCACGGCGCACGGCCGGACTGACGTCACGCGCGAGACCGGGTACGGCGGCCCGTTCACCCGGTCATCCCTTTCGGGCCTGGGTGTGAGACCCCCGCACCACACGACGGGGCGAGGGCGAAGGGCGGCGGGGCCTGATCGGCGGCGATCGGAGCCCCGGCCGGCAGCCCCGCCGAGGGGGCGACTCAGCGCTGGCGACGGCGGCGCGGGCGCAGCGCGAGGAGCAGCAAGAGGGGCAGACCGGACGCAGCGCCGGGGCCGCGCTCGCCGACGCTGCAGGCGCAGCCGTCGGCCGGGTTCGTCCCCGTGAAGTCGAGCGTCGCACCGGCGTCCGTCCCGGTCGGACCCGCGTCGGGGGTCTGACCTTCACCCGCCACGAGGGGCTCGGGATCCTCGCCGTCGGGGATGCCGTCGCCGTCGGTGTCCTCGTCGTTCGGATCGCTCTCGCCCGGGTCGACCCGGCCGTTGCGGTTGCGGTCCTCGCCGGCTTCGCAGGCGGGCAGGACGTCGCGGTCACCGTCGCAGACGCCATCGTCGTCCGTGTCGGGATCGGTGGGATCGGTCTGGTTCTCGCCGTTGACCTCCGTACCGTCGGGAATGCCATCCCGGTCGGTGTCCGGGATCAGCGGGTTGGTCTCGCCCTGGTCGACCGTCCCGTCGTGATCCGCGTCCTCGGTGCCGTCCTGCAGGCCGTCGCCGTCGGTGTCCGGGTTGCGGGGATCCGTCTCGGTACCGACATCGACCATGCCGTCGTGATCGGCGTCTTCGACGCCGTCCGGCAGGCCGTCGCCATCGGTATCCGGGTTGTTGGCGTCGGTTTCGCCGACGTCGAACGCGCCGTCGCCGTCCGTGTCCTCGATGAAATCAGGCAGGCCGTCGCCGTCGGTGTCCTGGACGATGTCGTCGTTCGGGTCGTCGAGCGGGTTGCGGCCGCCGGCGACCTCGCTGCCATCGGACTCGCCTCCGTCGTCGGTGTCCGGATCGAGCGGATCCGTCTCGTCGGGCTCGCGCAGGCCGTTCTGGTTGGCGTCCTCGGCGCCATCGTCGAGGCCATCGCGATCGGTGTCGTTCAGGCGGGGGTTCGTCTCGCCCTCGTCGACGACGCCATCGTGATCGCCGTCCTCGAGGCCGTCTTCGAGGCCGTCGCCGTCGGTGTCGTCGTCGCGGGGATTGGTCTCGCCCTCGTCGACCATGCCGTTGTGGTTGGTGTCCTCGACGCCGTCGGAGATACCATCCGAGTCGGTGTCCGGCAGGGTCGGGTTCGTCTCGCCCGGGTCGACGGCGCCGTTGTGATTCGTGTCTTCGATGCCGTCCGGGATGCCGTCGCGGTCCGTGTCCGCGCTGGTGGGCGACGTCGGGTTCTCGCCGTTGACCTCGGTGCCGTCCGGGATGCCGTCGTCGTCGGTATCGTCATCGTCGGGATCGGTCTCGCCGGGCTCGAACGTGCCGTTGCCGTTGAGGTCCTCCTCGGCATCGGTCAGGCCGTCGCCATCGCGGTCGTTCATCGCACGCTGGTCGTCGGCCGGGTTGTCGACCGGATCGCGGCCGCCGGCGACCTCGCTGCCGTCGGGCTCGCCGCCACCATCGGTATCTGCGTCGTCGGCGGAGGTCTCGTCCGCGTCCTGGCGGCCATTGCCGTTCGCGTCCTCGACGTCGTCGGTGAGGCCGTCACCGTCGGTGTCGCGCGTGCGCGGATCGGACTCGCCGGCGTCGTGCATGCCGTTCTGGTTGGCGTCCTCGACGCCGTCGGGGATGCCGTCGCCGTCGGTGTCCGGCACGCGCGGATCCGTCTCGCCGCCCTCGAGCACGCCGTTGTGGTTGGTGTCCTCGAGGCCGTCCGGAACGCCGTCCATGTCCGAGTCGGGCAGGGCGGGGTTGGTCTCGTCCGGATCGACGACGCCGTCGCGATCCGCGTCTTCGATGCCGTCGGGGATGCCATCGGCGTCCGAATCGGGCGACGTCGGATCGGTGTTCTGCTCGACGCCGTCGGGGATGAGGTCGTTGTCCGTGTCCCGATCGCGGGGGTTCGTCTCACCGGGGTCGAGGTTGCCGTCGTGATCGGCATCCTCGACGCCATCGTCGAGGCCGTCGCCGTCGGAGTCGGGATTCAGGGGGTCGGTGCCGGTGTTGGTCTCGGTGCCGTCGGGCACGTCGTCGCCATCGGTGTCGGGGTTGCGCGGATCCGTTTCACCCTCGTCGACGGTGCCGTTCCGGTTCTCGTCCTCGACGCCATCATCGAGACCGTCGGCGTCCGAGTCGTCGCGGTTGGGGTGCGTCTCGCCCGGATCGCGCACGCCATCCTGGTCGGCGTCCTCGATGCCGTCGGGGAGGCCGTCGCCGTCGGTGTCGGTATTGTTCGGATCGCTCTCTTCGGGGTCGACGCGACCGTCGCCGTCGGCGTCCTCCTCGTGGTCGAGGATGCCGTCGCCATCGGAGTCGACGATCTCGTCCTCGCCACCGACGATGATCTCGTCGAAGGGCTCGCCGCAGCGCTCGCACACGGCCTCGGTGGCCGCATCGGCATCGCCGAGGACCCACGTGTCGTAGATCTGCGGCACGTCGTCGAGACGATCATCGAGCGCCGGATTGGCGCGGCGGGGCTGCTGCCAGTATCGGCGCTGGTGCCGCACTTCTCCGCCACCGGGGACCACGGAACCCTCGGGCAGGACCTCGACGGCGTCGTCGCCGTTGGCCATGAGGTCGGCCTGCCCGCGGATGCGGGTGTCGTCCCAGTACATCCGGCGGGGGGTCGGGGCGGCGTTCGGACCGGACTGCTCCCAGACGGTGAAGCCCTCGAGGTTGCGCTCGATGTCCACCATGGGGAAGTGCGTCTCGGCCGTGATGAGCTCGAGCTGGAAGCGGTAGCGGCCGTCGGCGACGATCTGACCGTCGTGATCGCGGCCGTCCCACACGGCCTGGTTGACCCCGGGGGAGGCCGTGCCGGTGAGCTGGCGGTCCTGCGTGGCGTCGAACGTGCCGTCGCGGTCCGTGTCGATGGTGATCTTGAACGTCCCGCTGACATTGCTCTCGAACGTGAACGTGCCCGTGTCCTGGATGCGATCCCCGTTGGGCGTGATCGTGTTCGAGCCCGCGCTGTCGTTGAAGGTCACGGACGAGATGCGCGGTGCCGGAGCGACGGGCGGGGCGAGGTCCGGGTAGTTGAGGTAGATGTCGAAGTCGAGGAACGCGCTGCGCGTCTGCCCCCCCTGGAAGAACGGGCAGTCCCGCGTGACCGGGTCCGGATCCCCGAATTGGCACCAGCTCAGGTTTTCGAAGCCCTCGATGCCCTGCTGATTGGCGAGCATCTGGTACTGGAAACCCTGGACGCCCTGCAGGTCGATCTTGAAGATGCGCGCGCCGGTCTCGACGGCGGACTCGACGGGCGCGACCACGAAGAAGTCTCCGTTGGTCCCGTACGCGAACTGGTGGGCGTTGATGCGCCAGATGGGCGTGTGCAGGCGGCCACCGGGCGCCGGGTTGCCGTTGACCTGGAGGACGTCCACCGCGAAGAAGCGCGTCGACTCGTCGCTCGGCGTCAGGGTCTCGGGCTCGGAGACGAAGTTCACCCACCACGCGCCCGGCACGTCGGCGATGTGCGTCTGCCAGTTGCCCGCGCCCGAGTTCCAGTCGCAGTAGCCGGCGCCGTTGCGGGTCACCGAAAGCGGGTACGCGCAGACCCCCTGGATGCCGCCGACCGCCACCGGAAAGAGATCCGCGGTGTAGCAGCGGGCACCGGCGTCGCAGTCGCCGTCGGCCATGCAGAAGTCGAGCGTCGGCGGCGCGAGCAGAATCTCCGCACCCACCCGACGGGGTTCGACGATCGGGTTCTCGACGCCCGGCGGATCGCTCTCGAGGCGAAACCCGTCGGCGGGCGCCTCTTTGAAGCCGTCGTCGCTCGAGCACAGGCGGATGATTTCACCCGGCTGTCGCACGTCGACGCGCAGCACGCTGTAGCCGGCGAGGCCCTGCGTGGGACCGAGCTGCGGCGTCCCCTCGGGGAGGGCCAGCGCCGCCCCGGGCAGCAGGCTTGCGACGGTCAGCGTCGAGGCCTGCGCGATGGTCTTCCTGAGTTTCACGTTCGACTCCTCTCCCCACGTTTCCGACGATTCGAAGCGCGTATTGTGGGGTTTCCTGGCGGTCCTTGCAAACGTCCTCGGGCGGCTCGGATGATTCGGGAACGCCAGTGCGGCGATCCGGGATGGCCGCAGGTCGCCGCGCGGCCCGCCGCTTCCGGATCGGGTGGGGGCGAGCGGCTACTCCGCCTCGACGAACTCGAGCGATACGTGTCCCATGATGCGCAAGAGGTCGATCTGGGCGCGAAAATCGCCCCGCGCGAGCGCGATGTGGGTGAGGTCGACCGGGGATTGGCCCCAGGTCGCGTCGACGGAAACGAAGCCGCCCTCCACGGCGACCTCGTTCCAGGCGTGCCAGGCGAAGCGCGGCGTCGGCTCGGGCTTGTAGACGAGCCCGAAGACGAGGCGGGTCGGGATGCCCGCCGCGCGCGCGAGCGCGGCGAAGAGCACGCTGACCTCGGTACAATCGCCCGCGCCGGACTCCAGTGTCTCGAGGGCGCTCGGCAGGCCGCCACGGCGCTCGAAGCGCAGCTCGCGATGCAGGGCGGTCGCGATCGCGCGGGCGGCGGTGAGGGTGTCCCGTGCGTCGCCCTGCAGCATGCGCGCTCGTTCGCGGATCTTCTTGTGGTCCGCCTGCACGACGCCGTCGGCCCGCAGCGCCGCGGCGAGCTCGGTGTCCTGCGCCTCGAGCCGGACCGGCAGCGGTCGCCCGGTCGCCGGCGGCTCGGGCGTGCGCACCAGGCGCTCGCGCTCGAGAATCTGGGCGGGCGGGGCGGCCAGGAGGTCCTGTCCGGGTCCGCGCCAGCGAAGGACCAGACGTCGGGCGCGGGCGTCGGGCGGCGGCAGGGGCGCGACGGGCAGTTCGACGGCGTCCGCGAGTGAAACGCCGCCCTCGTCGGCCATGCCCCAGCGGGCTTCTTCCTCCGACTGACGAAGCGCGACGAGACCGAGGGGCAGCTCCTGTCGGAGCATCTCGCCCCGTTCGTTGATCCAGGCGTCGAGCGTCAGACCGTCGAGGCGCTGCCGGATTCGGGTCGCCGGGAGGGTCTGCCCCATCAGGACCAGGGTGTCGGGGCCGATGATTTCAATCTCGACGGGCGTCGCCGAAAGCGTCCACGGGTCGAAACCCGGCAGCGACAAGCGTCGCCCCGGCGTCAGGGGCCCCTGCGCGATGACGGGCCCGAGGAGGTCCCGCAGGACGGGCGGCGCCGGCAACGGGAGCGTCCGCTCGATGCGCTCACCGCCGGTGTTCAGCAGGAGCCGGAGAGCGTCGCCCTCGACGGTGCCCTCACCGCGGAAGTCCTGCGCGCCCGTCCGCAATGCGAGCTCGAACCCGCGCAGCGCGCGCGTGGCGCCGAGGCGGGCACGCAGGTCGAGCTCGGCCTGTGCGGCCACCCCGAGAGTGTCCAGCTTGAGCGTACTGTGGACGCGGAAGGTCCAGCCGCCGCCTTCGTCCGGGGCCTTGGTGATGCGGGTCAGCCCGATCTTCCGGTCCTGGAAGTACAGGCCGATCCACTCGTCGCCGGCGCGGATCTCCGCCCCCGGGGCGAGCGCCGCGGCCTCGGCTTCGACCCGGCGCGAGGCGCCGCGGTTCATCGTCCAGAGCGTCGTCGCGAAGAGGGCGAGCGTCAGCAGGCCGATGACGTCCCAGATGCGAGCCGCGCGCTGCTCGGCACCGGCACGGCCGGTCGGGCGGGAGGCCACGGCCTCGGAGGGGGCGCCGCGCTGAGACATGGCCGCACGCTACCACGAGCGACTGAACGGTTGAGTAGTGATCTGCCTTGTGCTACCCGTGCGCCGCTTCAAGGCCCGGAGCGAAAGGCGACGCGATGCAGCTCAAACTCTTCGGCGGTGGTGGCGGACGCGACGGCGGCGACGACGGCGGCCCGGGCGGTGGCGTCGAGGAGGTCGGCCTCGTCGAGGCCGCGCGGCGGCGGTATCTGAACTACGCCCTCAGCGTCGTCACGAGCCGCGCCCTGCCGGACGTCCGCGACGGCCTGAAGCCCGTGCAGCGCCGCATCCTGTACGGCATGTTCCAGATGGGCCTGACGCCGGACGCGCGCTACCGCAAGTGTGCGGCCGTGGTCGGCGAGGTGATGGGCAAGTATCACCCCCACGGCGACCAGGCCATCTACGACGCGATGGTGCGCCTCGCCCAGCCGTTCAGTCTGCGCTACCCCCTCGTCGACGGGCACGGCAACTTCGGCTCCCTCGACGGCGACGCCGCCGCGGCCATGCGCTACACGGAGTGCAAGCTCCAGCCCCTCGCGGAGGAGCTCCTCAGCGAGCTGAAACAGAACACGGTCGACTTCCGACCCAACTACGACGGCCAGCACGCCGAGCCCGTCGTCCTGCCGGCCCAGCTCCCGAACCTGCTCGTCAACGGCGCGATGGGCATCGCCGTCGGCCTCGCCACCAACATCCCGCCCCACAACCTGACCGAGGTCGTGCAGGCCCTCGTCGCGATGATCGACGAGCCCGAGGTCCCCGACGAGCGCCTCTACGCGCTCGTGCCGGGCCCGGACTTCCCCACCGGCGGCGAGATTCTCAATACGCCCGACGAGCTGGCCATGATCATGGCCACGGGGCAGGGCCCCGTCCGTCTGCGCGGCGAGTACACGACCGAGATCGTCCAGCGCAAGCGCTGCGTCATCGTCCACAGCGTGCCCTATGCCACCGACAAGGGCGCGCTCGTCGAGAAGATCGGTCAGCTCATCGAGGCCCGCAAGGTGCCCCAGCTCGTCGACATCCGGGACGAAAGCACCGACGACGTCCGCATCGTCATCGAGCTGAAACGCGGCGAAGAGCCCGAGGTCGCGATGGCGTATCTGTACAAACACACGCCGTTGCAGCAGACGTTTCACGTCAACCTGACCTGCCTCGTGCCCGATCCGGACACCAACGTCTGCATCCCGAAACGCGTCGGACTGCGCGAGATGCTCCGCCACTTCCTCGACTTCCGGATGGAGGTCGTCAGCCGGCGCCTGGTGCATCAGCTCGAGAAACTGCGGGAGCGCATCCACATTCTCGAGGGCTTCGCGATCGTCTTCGACGCGCTCGACGAGACGATCCGCATCATCCGTGCGAGCGAGGGCAAGGCCGACGCCGCCGAGAAGATGGTGCTGCGTTTCGGACTCACGGAGGCCCAGGTCGACGCCATCCTGGAGCTGCGCCTGTACCGCCTCGCCCGGCTCGAGATCCTGGTCATCCAGGAGGAGCTTGCGGCGAAGCGGGCAGAGGCGGCCCGCATCGAGGGGTTGCTCGCCGACGAGGGGGAGCGCTGGCTGCTCGTGCGGCAGGAGATCATCGAGATCGGCAATACGTACGGGGATGCCCGCCGGTCGAAGCTCGTCGGCCCGCCGGTGACCACGAACTTCGATCCCGAGGCCTATATCATCAAGGAGAACACCTGGGTCATCGTGTCGCGCGGCGGCCGCGTGAAACGACAGAAGGGCTTCAGCGACGTGGCGGCCATCCGCGTGCCGGAGGGGGACGAGGTCGGCTGGGTCCTCCGCACGGACACCAAGCAGACCGTCACGTTCTACACTCAGCACGGCAGCGCCTATGTCATGCGCGTCGACGCCATCCCCGCGACGACGGGCTATGGCGACGCCGTCCAGACGTTCTTCAGTTTCGCCGACGGCGAGAAGATCATCGGCCTGTCCTCCAGCGATCCGAAACTGCTGCCGACCCCGGCCGAGGTCGATCTGCATACGTTGACCGAAGAGGACCCCCGCCCCCCGTTTGCGGTCTGCGTCACCCGGCAGGGCAAGGCCGTTCGTTTCCCGCTCGCCGCCCATCGCGACGTCTCCACCAAGGCCGGCCGCAAGTTCGTCAGCCTCGCCAGCGACGACGTCGCCCTCGCCGTGGCCACCTGTGCCGGCGACGAAATGGTCACCCTCGCGACGGAGGATGCCCACGTCCTCATCTTCGCCGTGCATGAGATTCCCCCGCGGGCGAACGCCGCGAAGGGCGTCAACGCCATCAAGCTCGAGGGCTACGACCGCGTGCTCGGGTTCCAGCTCAGCACGCGCAAGCGGGACGGCCTGAAGACCTACACCAACCGGGACGCCGAGGTCATCGTGCGCGAGACGAGCTACAAGCCCTCCGCGCGCGGTGGCAAGGGCCATTGCATCCTCAAACGCGGGCGCCTGGTGCGCTGTGAGTGGCCCGTCGAGATTCTCGTGCCCCCCGAGGGCAGCGAAGAGGCGGGCGGCGACGCCGACGCCGCCGTGGAGAAGCCGTGATGCAGACCTCCCCACCTCCGGGCAGCGGTTACGGTGCCCAGGACATCACCATCCTCGAGGGCCTGGAACCCGTCCGCAAGCGCCCCGGCATGTACATCGGCGGCGTCGGCAAAGAGGGGCTCCACCACCTCGTCTGGGAGATCGTCGACAACTCCGTCGACGAGGCCATCAACGGGCACGCCTCGAGCATTCAGGTCACGCTGCACGCCGGCGGCAAGGCCGTCACCGTCGAAGACAACGGGCGAGGCATCCCGGTCGAACCCCACCCCAAGGACAAAGCCGGACGCAGCACGCTCGAGGTCGTTCTGACGACGCTCCACGCGGGCGGCAAGTTCGACCACAACAGCTACAAGACGGCGGGTGGCCTTCACGGTGTCGGTTCGAGCGTCGTCAACGCCCTGTCGAGCCTGCTGGTGGCCCGCATCAAGCGGGACGGACGCACCTGGGAGCAGCGCTTCAAGCGCGGCAAGCCCGTGGCGCCCATCGCCGAGGTCGAGCCCGCCCGCGGCACCGGGACGAAGATCTACTTCGAGCCCGACGAACAGATCTTCGGCGAGATCGACTTCGACGCCGAACTCATCGCGCGACGGCTCGAAGTCAAGACGTACCTCCACAAGGGGCTGCGCATCGTTTTCACCGACGAGACGGCCAAAGAGGCCGAGCGTCGCCGGCGGGAGTTCAAACACGAGGGGGGCATCGTCGAGTACCTCGACGATCTCATCCGCGCGCGGGACCGCCGGTCGGTCACCGGCGAGTTCTTCGCCTTCGAAAAGGACGACGAGAAGGAAGGCCGCGTCGAGGTCGCCCTCGCCTGGACGGAGGCCACCGACATCGTCGTCCACAGCTTCGTCAACGGCATCCCGACGCAGGACGGGGGCACGCACGAAGCCGGGCTGCGCGATGCCATTGGCCGGGCGCTGCGCGACTACATCGACGCGCATGAACTCACGCCCCGCGGGGTGACGATCACCCCGGAAGACATCCGCGAGGGGCTGACCTCGGCGCTCAACGTCTTCATCCGGGAGCCTCAGTTCCAGGGTCAGACCAAGGACAAGCTCAACAACCCCGAGGTGCGTGGATTCATCGCGGGTGTCGTCAAGCCCTCGCTCGAAAGCTGGCTGCACACCCACCAGACGCAGGCGCAGGCCATCGTCGTGCGCATCGTTCAGGCGGCACGCGCCCGGCAGGCGAGCCGCGCCGCCGTCGCCGAGGTGCGACGCAAGAGCCCGGTGAGCCACCGCCTGAACTTGCCCGGCAAGCTCGCGGACTGTTCGAGCACCGATCCGCGCGAGTGTGAACTCTTCCTCGTCGAGGGCGACAGCGCCGGTGGCTCGGCGAAGCAGGGTCGGGACCGCGAGACGCAGGCCATTCTGCCCCTGCGCGGCAAGGTCCTCAACGCCGAGCAGGCGACGGATCGCAAGGTTCTCGGCAACGCCGAACTCAACGCCGTGGTGCAGTGTCTCGGCTGTGGCCTCGGCCGGGACGTCGACCTCGACCGACTGCGATATCACAAGGTCGTCTTGTTGATGGACGCCGACAGCGACGGGAATCACATCGCGACGCTGTTGCTGACGTTCTTCTATCGCTACCTGAGACCGCTGATCGACGCCGGCCATGTGTACATCGCGCGGCCGCCGCTTTATCGCATCGACATCGGCAAAGAGACGTTCTGGGCGGCGGACGACGCCCAGAAGGCGCGTTTGCTGAAATCCCATGGCAAGCGTGGCAAACCCGAGGTCACCCGCTTCAAGGGGCTCGGTGAGATGCCCGCCGCGACGCTCTACAAGACGACGCTCGACCCCGACCACCGGCGCCTCTACAAGGTGCGCATCGGGGAGAACGAACAGCTCCTGACCGAGACGGTCATCACCGAGCTGATGGGGCGCGACGCGGGCGCGCGCTACGAGTTCGTGACCACGATGGCGCGGGAAGCCGAGGTCGAAGAACTCGACATCTGAGAAGGGGCGCGTCGGGTTTCACCGCCCGGGCGGGCCGTGGCCACCGCCGCGCCGAGGCCTCTCAGTTCTTCTTGCGGCGCAGAACGCCCGGCGGCGGTCCCTTCGGCTCGGGCTCGGGCGCCGGGGCGGGCGGCGGGGTCTGCGCCTCGGGTGCGGCGGCGGGGGCGGTCCCCGGCCAGTACCAGACGCGGTTGCCGTCCGGGCCCGAGCCCACCTCGAAGGGGACGTCGATCCCATGCTCCCGGGCGATGCGCTTGATGGGCTCGAGGATGCCACCGAGCGCCTTCGGGCGGTTGAGGCCGAACATCTTGAGCGCATCGGCCATGGTGAGGTTGCCGTCGGCCTGAAGGCGGGCCATGAACTGACGCGAGGACTCGGGCAGGGCCCCGAAGTAGCGATCCGGTCGGCCCGACTGCGCCGGCTTGAGGGCCGGCGTGGGCGCCGCGACCGGTGCAGGGGCGGCGACCGGGGCCGGGGCCGGGGCGGGCTTCGGCTCGGCGATGACGCCGCGGCCCTTGACCTCGACGACCGGGGCGGTGGTGCCGAGCCGGGGGCGCCCCTTCGCAGCCGGGGGGGCGACGGGGGGCACCGGTGCGGGTCGGGCGGGCGCCGGGCGAACGGGCGCCGGTGCGGGGACCACCGGTGCTGCCGGCACGACGGCCTTCGGGGGGACGGGCGCCGGACGGGCCGGTGCCGGAGCCGGGCGGACGGGCACCGGCGGCGTCTCGGGCTCGGCCGCGATGGCGGGGGCGGACCGCGGCTTCGGCGGGGCGACGTGCGCCCCACGGGTGACGCCCGGGATGCCCACCCAGCGCCAGGCGCGTTCGCCGTCGCGCTCCGTTTGTTCGTAGGGGAGCGGAACCTGCTTCACCGGCGCCCAGCGGCCGATGGAGCCGGTGATGCCTCCCATGGCTTTCGGCTGATGGAGGCCGAGCGCGCGCATGACCTCGCCGATGGTGACGGTGCCCCGCTCTTCGACGAGCCGCAGGAACTCCTGCGAGCGCGGTGGCAGGTTGCGAACGAACGCGTGGTACCGCTCGCCGAGCGTGCTGGCGGCCGAGGCGGGTTCGACGGGGGCCGGTGCGGGCGCGGCCGCGGCCACGGGGGCCTGTGCGGGCGCGGCGACCGGAGCGGGGGCCGGCGTCGGTGCCGGGGCGGGCGTCGCCGCGACGACCGGCTCGGGCTTCGGGGCGACGGGCGTGGGCGCCGGCTGGGCGGGCGCGGGGGCTTCCGCCGGCTCGCGCGCCTCGATGTCATCCGCCTCGGCGGGCTCGTCGGCGTGCGGCGTCACGAGTGGCATCTGCGTGTAGGCCTCGGCGCTGACGGCCGTGGCACGCCCGAGCGGGGCGGCGGCCGTGGGCGGAGACTGAGTCTCGTGCAGGTACTCTGTGAGAGCCAGGATCAGATCACGAACGGCCGAAGATGTACGAGGGTTCTTCAGCGCGCTCAGTGCGACGGCGACTTTGATGGCCATGCTGCCTACCTTGAGGGCGTACGGTCCTGCCGTGCCCGGAGATCGTTGCGTGGGCGGTGCGGATGCTTGCGCCGCGCGGAAATTGATATACACACGCCCTCGATCGTGCAATCGAAATGGTCCGTTTCCGGAGGTTTTCCGATGTGCCTCACCCCGCTCGAACGTCTCGCCCGCCCGCGTCTGTGCGGATGGGTGCTCGCGTTCCTGATGGGGATGCCCGGGCAAGGCGTCGCCTGGCAACTGCCGGCACGGCACGCGCTGCGTCGCGCGAGCGCTGCGCTGGCCGCACCCGCCGGCGAAGGCGCCTACGAGGTCGCGCTCGTCGGCCGGTCCCGCGGGTCGGCTGGTGATGCGACGACCCCCCTGGCGCTCCGGTGGGCGTTCGACCGGGGCGCGCGCACGGCCGCGGTCGCGTGGCGCGACGAGCGTGGGAGGGCGATGACATGGCGGCGC
The DNA here is from genome assembly GCA_023150895.1 of Myxococcota bacterium. GTDB lineage: Bacteria > Myxococcota_A > Bradymonadia > UBA7976 > UBA1532 > CAINDO01. The sequence continues at coordinate 34,236 of JAKLJY010000074.1, forward strand.
GGTCTGCCGATGCCACCCCCCGGGGCGACCGCACCCACCGAGGCGGAGCTCGTGCTCCTTCCGCGACTCTTCGCGGACGCCGATCCTGCCGGCCTGGCCCTGGCTCTGGGCGTGGACGGAGAACGCCGCCACCTTGCGCTCCACGGCGAGCGCGTGGTCGATGTTCTCGGCGCGGACCGCGGCGGACGAGACGCCCCCCAGATCTGGCTCGATCACGAGACCCATCGCCCGGCGAGGGTCGTCTTCAGGTCGGCGGACGGCCGCTTCTGGCGCCTCGACCTCCTGGACTGGAACGGCCCGCTGTTCCCGCGCCGCGTCGTCGTCAGCGAGGGGGCCCGCCCGGTCCGGACCTACGAGGCCGAACCACCGCGCCGGCGGGGTGCGCCGTGAACGACGCGGCGGGGGAGGTCGTCGAGATCGCCGTGCCAGTCGCCGTGCGGCGGGCCTTTCACTATGCGTGGCCGGCGGCGCTTGGGGTCGCCGAGGTGGGGGCGCGGGTGCGGGTCCCCTTCGGCTCGAGCCAGCTCGTCGCCTACGTGGTCGGGCGCCGCGCGATCCCGCCCGAGGGGGTCAGGCTCGCCACCGTGCTCGAGCGGCTCGATCCCCCCGGTGCGCCGACGTTCTCCGAGGCGGCCCTCGGCTTCGTCCGCTGGCTCGCGGAGTACTACCGCGCCCCCCTCGGTGAGGCCCTGCGCGCCGCCCACCCCAGCGCGGCCAACGTTCAGTTCGAGCGCGCCCTCGTCCGAACGCCCGCCGGCCGGGACGCCCTCTCGGTGGCCGGGGACCTCTCCGCCGCCGCGCGGGACGTGCTGACTCGCCTCGGCGAGGCACCGGTTGCCCTCGAAGCGCTTGCGCCGGCCCCGTCGCCGTCGCTGATCCGCAAGCTCGCCGACGCGGGCCTCGTCGAACGCACCCACGTGGTCGCTGCCCCGCGCGTGGCCGTCAAGACCGAGCGGTGCGTCACGGCCGTCGCGCCCCCCATGCCGGGGGCGGCGGGTCGAACGCGCAAGCGGGATGCGCTCCTCGCCTGGCTGATCGGTCGTGGTCCGGTCGCCGTGCGCGAGGTGCGCGAGGCGTTTCCGCAGGCGGCCGCCCATCTGCGAGCGCTCCTCGACGAGGGCAGGGTCGTCGAGACGTTCGCCGAGGTCCTCCGGGACCCGTTCTTCGGCGAACCGGTCGTGCGGGACACGCCACCCGCGCTGACGTCGGCGCAGCGCCAGGCGGTCGCGGCCATCTCGGAGGCCTCGGGCTTCGAGGGCTTCCTGCTGCATGGCATCACGGGCAGCGGCAAGACCGAAGTGTACCTGCATGCCATCGAGCGGTGCCTGGCGTCGGGCCGCGGTGCGCTGGTGCTCGTGCCCGAGATCGCGCTGACGCCGCAGCTCGTGCGGCGCTTCCGTGCCCGGCTCGGCGACGCGCTCGCCGTCATGCACAGCGGTCTCTCGGACGCGGCCCGGTTCGATCAGTGGCGGCGCCTGCGTCGCGGCGACGTCCGGATCGCGATCGGGGCCCGCAGCGCCATCTTCGCCCCGGTCGAAGCGCTGGGACTCATCATCGTCGACGAGGAGCACGACCCCTCTTACAAGCAGGGGGACGGGGTCCGCTATCAGGCCCGGGACATGGCCTTGCTGCGGGGCCACCGCGAGCGCGCGGCCGTCGTTCTCGGCTCGGCGACGCCTTCCCTCGAGAGCACCCACAACGCGGCGGTGGGCAAGTTGCGGCGGCTCGTCCTCGCCGAGCGCCCGACCGGCGGTCATCTGCCGGACGTCGAGCTCGTCGATCTCCGGCTGGACCGCCCGCCCCGCGACGCCGCGCCCTTTCTGTCCGTGCCGCTGCGCAACGCGCTGGCCCATGCGCTGGGTCGGGGCGAGCAGAGCATTCTCTTCCTCAACCGCAGGGGCTTCAGCAACTACGTCCAGTGCCGCACCTGTGGCCATGTGCCGGAGTGCGAACACTGTGCCGTCGCGCTGACGTGGCACCGGGGTCCACAGCTCCTCCGATGCCACTACTGCGACGCCGTCCGGGCCATGCCGGGGCAGTGCCCGGAGTGTCGACGGGGCGAGCTCGGGCTGCCGGGGCACGGCACGGAGCGCGTCGAGGAGGCGCTGCGCGCGCTCTTTCCGGCGGCGCGGGTCGCACGGCTCGACCGGGACACGGCGACGGGTCGCGGCCTCGCCTCGGTCCTCGAAGCCATGCGGGACGGGCGCATCGACATCCTGGTCGGGACGCAGATGGTCACGAAGGGACACGACTTTCCGGCGGTGACGTTGGTGGGCGTTCTGGCGGCGGACGCCGGCCTGGCGTTCCCGGACTTTCGCGCGGCGGAGCGGACGTTTCAGTTGCTCGCGCAGGTCGCGGGGCGGGCGGGGCGGGGTCAGCGGGCCGGGCGGGTCCTCGTCCAGACCTGGAACCCGGCCGTGCCGTGCCTCGAAGCCGTTCGCCGTCACGATCACGCCGCCTTCGCAGCACAGGAGCTCGAGCTGCGCCGCGCGCTCGGGTACCCGCCGTTCGAGCATGCCGTCGGCGTGCGACTCGACGCCCGGGAGCCCGAGGTCGTCGAGCAGGTCGCTCGGGCACTCGCGGAGCGCCTGCGCGCCGAAATGGCGGGGCCGGCGGGGGAGGGCGTGCGGCTGCGCGGCCCCGCGCCCGCGCCCCTTCTGCGGCTGCGAGGTCGGACCCGCTGGGCGCTGCTCCTGACCGCGCTGCGGCGAGACCGCTTGCGGGCGCTGCTCGACGCGTGTGAACCGACGGCCTTTCCCCGACCCGCCGATGTGCGCATCATCGTCGACGTGGATCCGCAGGACTTCCTCTGATGTGTCGCCCACGAGCCGACCACCGCGCGCTCGCTGCACTTGCGCTTGCGCTCGCGTATGCAGCGGGCTGCACCTCGTCGGCGGACACGGACGATCGCGCCGGGATGCCGCGGGGGGACGCCGCCGACGTGCCGCCGGAACCGGCGCGCGACGGCACCGCGGGTGCCCCGGATGCCCCCCGCGAGGCACCGGCCGATGCCGCCGGCGATGTGGCGGCGAGCGACGGCGAGTTGCCGGACGCCGCGCGCCCGGGGGCGGGTGACCGACCGCGGTTTCGGTACGCCATCGCCGAGAGTCATCGCGCGAAGATGATGGTGCGCCCGGTCTTTCACGTCGACCGCGACCCGGCGGAACACCCCGAGGCCCCCGCCCTGTGCACGAACTACGCCGGCGAACCGTTCCCCGCGTGTTACGACGGCCACACGGGCTCGGACTTCATGCTCGGGGGCGGCTTTGCCACGATGGACGCCGGCTCGGCGCCCGTGGTCGCGGCCGCCGGGGGCGTCGTCGAGGTGGCCGAGGATGGTCACTACGATCGCTGTCGGGGCAACGTCGAGACGCTCGAGGTCACCTGCGACGGGCACGAGATGCGGGCCAACTTCGTACGGCTCCGCCACGCGAACGGGTGGTCGTCGCTGTACTACCACCTGAAGCAGGGGAGCGTCGCGGTCTCGGTCGGCCAACGGGTCGCGTGTGGCGACGTCCTCGGCCTCGTGGGCTCGAGCGGCCGGTCGACGCTGCCGCACCTGCACTTTCAGGTCGAAAGCCCCGACGGCGAGGTGGTCGATCCGTTCGCCCGGGCCGACGACCCGGCGGGGAGCCTCTTCGTCGAACAGGCGGCGGCGGACGGCAGGCCGGGCGGGGCGTGCGATGCACGGTGGGCGAATCCCCCGGACGATGTGTCGCCGCGCTGACGCCGGGCGGGCGATTCTCCGGCAGGCGCTCAGGGCAGCGGCGCCCCCGGGGCCCCGACGGCCACCCGCCAGACGCGGGTCCCGAAGAGTTCGGTCACGTACAGCGAGCACGGGTCGAAGCCCGGCGCGCGCCCGAACGCGAGGCTCGCCGGCGTTCGCATCCCGTCCGGCTTCAGCAGCGTCGGCGTCTCGGGCTCTTCCGGGGCGTGCCGCGCAATGACACCGGCGACGTTGCGCGCGACGTAGAGCTGATCGTGCGCATCGAGCGCGACGCCATCCTGCGTAATGCCGGCGCCGCCGCGCGCGACGACGGTGCCCATGGCTTCGATGGGCAGGCCGCCTTCTCCGAGCGGGTAGAGGCTGACCTCTCCATCGGGTGTGAACGTCGAGACGACCCACAGGTGCGTCCGGGCGAGGTCGAGCGCCATGCCATTGGGGGAGGGCACCGCCGAGAGCGCCGGGGTGACCTCGCCATCGAGGCCGACATGCCAGACGCGGGTGTCGAAGTCGTCGGAGACCAGGAGGCTGTCGTCGGGGAGCACGGTCACGAAGTTCGGGCTGTCGAGTCCGCTGACGATCTTCGTCGCGGTGCCATCGGGCTCGACGAGCCACACGCCCCCGTCCGGCACGCCCGGGTCGTTCGTGGCGCCGATGTCGGCGACCGCGAGTCGCCCATCGGAGAGAAACGCCAGTCCGAGCGCGTCGGGGAGGGTGACAAAGGGCAACGACGTCCCGTCCGGGAGCACACGGCGAATCTCGCCGGCCCGGGGTGAGCTGACATACAGCGCGTCGGGCCCCGCGGCGATGCCCTCGGAGCCCCGGTCGAAGCCCTCGGCGAAGACGACGGCCTCGCCCGGGCGCAGGTCGTCCGCACAGACCTCGTCGACCGGATGGGCCAGGGGCCAGAGCGGCGCAGCGGCATCCGGGAGCGGCGGGCTCGCGTCGGCCAAGCCGTCGCTGCCGTCCGGCGCCGGGGGGCGGGCGTCGACCGTCGGGGTCGCCGTCGCGTCGACCGCGCCGTCCGCCGTTGAAGGTGTCCCGCCCGCGTCGACGGTGGGCACGGGTGTCCCGCCCGTCGCGCCGTCGCCGGCGACCGCCCCGTCACCCCCCCCACCGCACGCGCAGACGAGGAGGGCGAAGGCGGCCAGCGACCCGGTTCGGTGGGGCAGGGGCCGTGCCGGCGTGGCGAATGCAGGTGCTCGCATGTTCGACTCTCGTTTCGGTAGATTGCCCGCATGGTCGCAAAGCCCCCGTCCTCGATGAAAGGCTTCTCTTTCGCCGCCGGTGCGCTCACCGTCGCGCTCGTCGCCGCGCCCGGCTGCGACGACGGGGCGGCGGGCGTCCGGACCGTCGGCGTCGCGAGCGATCGCGATGCGGGGCAGGGGGCGTTCCCGCCGGGACCGGACGCGGGCGCGGACGCTACGCCCCGCGATGCGACGGTGGTGCCCGTCGACGGCGGCGCAGGCGATTCCCCGGACGTCGGCTCAGGCGATCCCCCGGACGTCGGCTCAGGCGATCCCCCGGACACCGGCGGGTCCGCGGGGCCGGACGCGTCGACCCCCGTCCCGCCGCAACCGGACACCGGCGCCGGGCCGGATGCCGTCGTCGCACCGGTACCGGTCCCCGAGCCGGACGCGACGCCGCCGGCGCCCGGTCGCGATGCCGCCGTCGCGCCGGTACCGGCGCCCGATGCCGCGCCGCCCGCCGTCTGCGGGAACGGCGTGCTCGAGGCCGGTGAGGCCTGCGACGACGGCGCCCTCCGTGCCGGCTGCGAGGGTCGGCGGAAATTGTCCGCCGGCTCCGCAGCCCGCTGAATCCCGACTTGC